>MGWD01000001.1:0-1130 GCA_001800825.1 Euryarchaeota archaeon RBG_19FT_COMBO_69_17
AGGGACGCAGCCTGAGCCTACGAGCGTCCGCGCCGGGGAGAGAGGGCGTACCGGAGCCCACGTCGGAGCGGACGGCTGAGGTGACGACGTGATCCCACTGGGGGTTCGTACCATCCCGGCGAAACGTCCCGGGGAAGGGTCGCGTACAGGCCATCGCCGCGATCCCGACGGCGACCGCATTTCCTGCATCGATAAGGCGCGTCGTGGCCCGTCGACTTCATCCGCGTTCTGCAGGCCGGACATCGAGGATTCCCGACCTTCCTTTGCAACGAGGATAGGCGTTCGATTAGCAGCTTCTCGAGGTTGACCGTTCGCGGGGTCTCACGAAGCGAGCCGATCGCCCGGACACGATCCCCCGGTGCGAGGCGGCGCACGGTGTCCCGGAACTGCTTCGACGGTTCATAGGCCGCGACATCCCAATCGTCCAGCCGGAAGACGACGTGTCCGCCGCGAATCGTGCAGGGCCATGAACGAACGGTCCCCGTGAAGATCCCTGCTGTCCTTGGTTCAGCCGTCGAGCCCCGAATGACGTGGTCATCGGTCCCCTGGTTCGTCTCATAGAGCAACCATCGTTCGGGAGTCTCGCTGCGAATCGCCCGCATTGCTGCGGGGAGCACGTCCGGATCGTCCCCCCGAATCCCGAACAGTACTGGACACGGCGTGGAGGGGGCAATCACCAAACGCTCATTCTCATAGTCGTAGTTGTTGAAGGTGGACGGGAACCTCTTGTCCATCTGGCGAACGGAGGGCGCGCTGATCTGTCGAAGCGTTCCCCAACGGGATGAGTGCCGGTAGGCGAGCACCTCCCACGTCCGATCGTGAGGTCGCCACGCGCACGCAGCGGCGGCGCCGATGATGCCCCGACCCGATTTCCATGTGACCGCTCGACCGCGACCCCTGACGGCCCGATGGGCCTGATTCATGCGTACGATGCCCCGCACGGCTTCCCAGTATAGCGCAGGCGCAGGCTTCTGTCGGAGGAGGACGAGACCCGGATTCGTGCCTTCCGCCTCGAGATCAGACCAACGCTCAACCAGGCGGGAAAGCCGCGCTTCAAGAGCTTCATCGGGGATGGTGGGGACCCCACGCGGATAGGCGAGCTGATCGCGTCCGCCGATTGAGCCGATCAG
>MGWD01000001.1:1151-1774 GCA_001800825.1 Euryarchaeota archaeon RBG_19FT_COMBO_69_17
GCCAATTCGGAACGCAACCGCACCGTTCCCTCTCGTCTTCCAAGGGATGTTGGGATTCAGGCGCACGAGCCGCGGATAGCCGATGAGGTCAAAGTCCCCTGTGAGCTCAGAGACGAGCTCCGTCGCGAGGAACGTAGTGCAGTAGCCCCTGAGACTGTCGGTGTCGTCGACGCCTACCCAGACCACGAACGTACCTATCGGAGGTCCCCGATTTAACGGTTCGTCGAAGAGGCATCCATAGTGCGGTCAAGGGCGCTTAGGACTTCCCCCGACGATCTGACCAGAGGCGCGGAAGGATGGGATCGCGCACCCAGCGGATCTCGTGCGGATCCGGTATTCATGAGCACGACCCGATCCGACTGGGAGATCGTGCCATCGCGGAGGAGGTACTGGAGTCCCGCCAGGGTCGCGCCGCCCTCCGGACACGCACTGATTCCCTCCTGACGAGCGAGCCGGCCAGCGGCCGCAAGCATCTCCTCGTCGTCGACCGCGACCGCTGCTCCGTGACTCTCGTAGAGGGCTCGGAGGACGAACGGGGCCGAGCGGGGATCAGGGGCTCGCATCCCGGCGATTCGCGTCGTCGGAGTCAACCAAGGTTCGGCGGTCCCCTTCCCTTCTTCGAA
>MGWD01000001.1:1835-2146 GCA_001800825.1 Euryarchaeota archaeon RBG_19FT_COMBO_69_17
TCGTGCCACTTGAGCGTCCGAAGCTCATGGATCG
Organism: Euryarchaeota archaeon RBG_19FT_COMBO_69_17; assembly: GCA_001800825.1. Taxonomy (GTDB): domain Archaea; phylum Thermoplasmatota; class Thermoplasmata; order RBG-16-68-12; family RBG-16-68-12; genus RBG-16-68-12. Next base: position 1,870 of record MGWD01000001.1, read on the forward strand.
CCTTCCATATCGCGGTGACTCCCAGACCCCCCGAGGTCGGGAACACGATCCAATCTGGCATGCCGCCGAGGGTATCCCAGATCTCGAACAGCATCGTCTTCTTCCCCTCGACCCGGTAGGGTTCTCGGAGGGTGGATAGGTCGAATGCTCCCGTCGCGGCTGCGACGTCCCGTACGATCATCCCCCCGTCCGAATGCGCCTCGTCTACAAGGAACACCATCGCGCCGAAAGCGAGCGCGTCGTGGAGGGCTTCCGAGGGTCCGTCGCTCGCCATGAT
>MGWD01000001.1:2200-7527 GCA_001800825.1 Euryarchaeota archaeon RBG_19FT_COMBO_69_17
CCGAGAGCCTTGGCCATGCCAACGGCCACGGACATCCCGCGCGCCTTGAAGGTGCCGGTCGGGTTGCGCCCTTCGTCCTTCGCATACAGGGACTTCATCCCGAGTTGACCTCCCAAGCGGACGAGCCGGAGCAGGGGCGTACCCCCTTCCCCCCGAGGTACGGCACGACTGAGCTCGAGAGGCAGCAGCGGTGAGTACCGCCAGAGATCCGTTCGAGGGAGCAAGTCCTGCGGCTGCAGGTCAGCCCAGTCGTATCTCGCGACCAGGACCCCCCCGCACGTGCAGGTGTTCTGGAGTCGGATGTCGAGATGGAGGCCGCAGGAGGAGCACTCCAGGAACGCGACGGGCACCACTGCCTACATAGGCTTCCCCTCGATTACCGTTTCCGGCCTTGCCCGGGAAGGTTCAAATAGCGTGGTCCCCTTCGAAGGGCAGGAACCCTCGATGCCCATCCGCTCCTTCGACCTCGCCCGCGTGGACGGCCAGCGCCTCGTGAAGACGACGGACCGCTGGGCGAACCTCCGGGTCGACCACAACTCGACGGTCACCCTCATCACGGAGATTGGGGACCGCCAAGCCTCGATCGACTTCCGGTTCACCGCAAACTACCGTGCGGCCGAGGCGGTCGTCGGCCTCATCCAGCTCGAGGGGACCGTCGTGTGGGAGGGGGATGCGAAGGCCCTCGTGAAGGGCTGGTCCGCGGGCGGGCAGATGCCCCCCGACGCGGCGACGGAGATCCACACGGTCATCATGACGAACTGCATCCCGGAGGCGGTCCTCCTCGCCCGGGAGCTCCGGCTCCCGCCGCCGATCCCGATCCCCCAGGTCAACATCCCGCAGCCCGGGAAGCCGTCCAAGCAGCGCGGCCCCGAAGTGATGTGAGCCCCGCTCACTTGATGTGGTCCAGGCTGAAGGACCCGATCGACACCCCGCTCTTCGTGTACGTGTACCGAATCCATCCCCTCGACTGGACGTCGCAGATCCCCTTCACGCTCATGAACGACTTGAGCTGCTCGACCTTGAACTCGATGGAGCCGTCCATGAGGGAGCCGAGCATCTGGATCTCCTGCTCCTCGTGCATCCCCTTCTCGATCACGTACATCGCGACGGCCTTGTCCCGCTTCCGCCGCCCCACGAACGGTTGGAGGAACTTGAACGTCGTCGTGGGGTCGAGGTACGCGATGAGGGTCGACACGCTCCGGAAGCCGAGCCGGTACGTCTGGTGCTTCTTCTTGAGCTCCGACGCCAGGCCGTCCACGGCCTTGAGGATCGTCTGGTGGTCCGTGGGCTCGTCGATGTAGATCGAGTGAGGGTCCGACGTGTCCGCCCCCATGGACTTCGAGTACGCGTCCACGTACCGGACGAGGCCGATCTTCTCATACTCCTCATAGGAGGGAAGGACGAACGTCATCTCCTCCCGGATGTCCCCGGGCCCCTTGTCCGTGAGGACCCAGACCACGGGGAGGCCCTTCTTGAGCCCCTCCGCCATGAAGATGTTCAGCACGACCTCCTTCCCCACGTAGGCGGGACCGTACACGGAGGCGTTCGTGCCGAACGGGATCCCGCCGAACAAGAGGTCGTCGAGCCGCGGGATGCCCGTCTTGACCTTCTCCTGCTTGAACTCGATCTGCCGCTCCTGCTCCCGGGCCTCGATCTCCTCCTCGACGATCCCCTGCTCGCGCATCCGGAGCTCTTCCATCTTCTGGGAGAGGTACCGTTCCTTCGTGCGGACCTCTTCCTCCTTCTGGTTGATCTGCCCCTTGAGCTCCTCGAGGCGCTGCTTGAGCTCGACCTCCTCCGTGGAGCCGCCGAGCGTCTTCGCCTCCTGGACCTTCCGATGCTCCGCCTGGAGGATCTTCTCCCGGTACAAGAGGTCCTCCTCCCTCCGGAGGAGCTCCTCCTCTTTGTACGTGAGGGGCTCCTTGAGCTTCCGGAGTTCGTCCTCCTTGAGCTGGACCTCTTCCTGCAGCCGCTGGATCTCCTGTTCCCGGAGGAGGATCGATTTCTCCTTCGCGAGGATGTCCCGCTCCTTCTTCGCGAGGACGCCCTCGATCTCCCCCTTCGGCTTGCCCGCGAGGGCCTGAGCCTCCGTGCGGAGCTGGTCCTCAATCTTGTGCTTGTTGACGGCCTCCTCGAGGGAGATGATCCGCTTCTTGAGCTCCTCTTCCTTCTTGAGGTATTCCTCCTCCTTCGCCCGGAGCTCCTCCTCGAGCCGGCGACGGAGCTCCTCCCCACCGCCCTCCCCGGCCGTCGCGGCGGACGCGGCGAGGGTCGCCGTCTGCGCCTTGAGGGCCGCCTCCCGCTCCGCGAGGTCGAGCTCCCGCTTCCGGAGGGCGCGCTCGTCGGGTTTGAGCTTTCCGAGGCCCGCCTCCGTGGCCTTGCGGAGCCCGTCGACGATCTCGCGCTGCTGGACGAGCTCCGCCTCCAATCGCTTCCGTTCCGCGAGCTCGTGCTCGAGGCGCCTCCGAAGGTCCGCGGTCGGACCCGCCTTGAGCTGCTGCGCCTTCACGTACTTGATGACCGCGATGGACCCTTTCTTGATGTGCTCGATCTCCTGCTCGAGCTCCTTCCGCTTCGCGATCTCCGTCTGGAGCTGCTTCGAGAGGCTCGCCGTCTCCTCGATGTACTTCATGGGGTCGAACTTCCCCGAGCGGAAGTTCGCGAGCTCCTTCGCCAGGGTCGCGCGCATCGCCCCGAGCTCCGCACGCAGGCCGTCGACCTCGAAGGCCTTCGCCCGGAGCTCCCGGACCTTGTCCTCCGCGGACGCGTCCGCGGCGCGGGCCGCCTTGCCGGACGGTGCCGGCCCGCCGCCCGTCCCGAGCCACTCCTGCAACGCGGACTCCTCGCCGGAGAGCCACTTGCGGAGCGCCTCGATGTCCCCCGCGGCGGCCGCCGATGGCAGGGGCGCGCCGAGCCACGAGGTGAGCCCGTTCGATCCAGACTCGCCCCTGAGCCAAGCCGACAGGCCGGCATCGGCCCCCGGGCTAGGCGCGGGCTCCGACTGCTTCGTGCCGCACACGACGCACTCGCCCCGCGGGTTCACCTCGCCGCCGCAGACGCGGCACGCCTGCGAGACGGTTGGTTCGGCCTTCGGCCTCACCGCCATCGCGCTCGCTCCTCGAGGACCATGGCTCACTCGACCGAGCCGTGGGATACGGTCGAACCGTGGCTACGAGGACGACGGTATTTAATCGTTCCAATCACAGTATCATAGACCGACGTGTTCATGGACCGACGAGTCGCGCCGCGGGCCCGCGGGACACGCGCACGCGAATCGGGCCTCCGACGGTCGGGTAGGAACGTATTTATACAGTCCTCCGAATTTGTCGGCCCAGATCCGACGTCCGGGCGCGGGTCCTTGGGGCAGTCGATGGAGAAGCGGGTCCACCTTCGCATCGATCCGAACGACGAGACGATTACCCTCAAGGACATCATGCAACGAATCCAGGAGATCCAGCGGCAGAACCCCGACCTCGACGTGTTCTTCGACGGGGACGAGTACGCGGTCTGCTCCCGACCCAAGAAGAAGGACTGAGCGAGGCGAACTCTTTTCTCCGCCCGCGCATTCCCCGCGCGGCGGTCCCCATGGCCCGAAAGCCCACGAAGGCAGAGCTCACCCAGACGCCGATCCAGCACCTCGACCTGGAGCGGACGGAGACGATCGCGGACCTCGTCGAGGGCTACCGCGGGATCTCGTTCCAGGCCCGGACCCTCGGGATGTGCGCCGCGGTCCTCGAGAACGCGATGACGGACCCCCAGTGCACGGTCTTCTTCGGCGGGGCGGGCGCCCTCACCCCAGGCGGGCTGCGCAAGGTCATGCGAGACATGGTCGAATTCGGCCTCGTCGACGTCGTCGTGACGACGGGCGCGATCGCGTACCACGACTTCTACGAGGCCCACGGGCACCGGCACTACAAGACGAGCCCCGAGGCGGACGACCTCGTCCTGCGGGAGCACTTCCTCGACCGCGTGTACGACACCCTCGCGGACGAGTCCCTCTTCCGGGAGTGCGATGACGAGATCGCGACCCTCGCGGACTCCCTCGAGCCGAGGCCGTACAGCTCCCGGGAGTTCATGGAGATGCTCGGGAAGATCGCGTCCAAGGACCCCCACTCCCTCGTGGGCGCCTGCTACCGGAAGGGGATCCCGTACTTCGTGCCGGCCCTCAATGACTCGTCAATCGGGATCGCCCTCGCCAAGCACCATCACGACCGCGCGAAGGCCCGGAAGGCGCCCATCGCGATCGACTCGATCAAGGACAACTACGAGATTGCCCAGGTCAAGCAGAAGTCCCCGCGGACGGGCGTGTTCTACGTCGGCGGCGGCACCCCGAAGAACTACATCTCCCAGATCGAGGTCATCCTGGAGGTCATGGGCTACCCGGAGAACCCGCACATGTACGCGGCCCAGATCACAACGGACGTGCCCCAGTGGGGCGGGCTCAGCGGATGCACGTTCGAGGAGAGCCAGTCCTGGGGGAAGTTCCACAAGGACGCGAAGATGGCCCAGAGCCACGTGGACGCGACGATCGGCCTGCCGCTCCTCGTCGGCTACCTCCTCCAGAAGGGGGTGCCCAAGAAGCGGAAGCAGCGGACGTACACGTGGGAGGGAGAGACCCTCGTCTCCCTCCGCTGACGCGCGTCACGGGCCCCGGAGGCGCCGCTCGTACTGGCACAGGGTCTCCTCCTGCTCCGGCTCGATGACCCCGCGGAGGGAGCCGTACGCGCCCTGGGCCCTCTCCCGGATCTCCCGGATCGCGGCGTCCGCGTGCATCCCCTGGCGGATGAGATGGGCCGCGAGCATCGTCCCCGTCCGCCCCCGGCCTGCGTAGCAGTGGACGAGGACCTTCTTTCCCTCCCGGTGCTTCTCCTCGACGAAGGCGAGGAACTCGTCGATCTGCTCGAACGTCGGCGCCGTGAAATCCGGGACGCAGATCTTCCGGTGTTCGAAGCCCGCGTCCTCGATCTCGAACGTGTTGAGGCGCTCGCACTCGAGGCTCACGACGACGGAATAACCCATCTTCCGGAGCCGGGATATGTCCCACTCCATGTACGCGGGCCCAGGCAGCCCCGCGAGGCGTCCCCCGTCGATCGTGTACAGGAGCATCTCCATGGGCGGCGACGGGCCATCGCGCGGGGGTAATTCAAAATAACGTATCGACGATGGGCTCCCGGATGGCCCGGGGACGGATGACGCTCGGCCTGTACAACTCGTACGACCGGGTTCGTTTCGCGGAGGCCCACCGCCGGGCCCTCGCCCGGGCGGGCCCCGTGGCCGTCGCCTTCGACGCGAACCTCGCGACGTTCGGCTTCCCGTACGCGGAGGGG
>MGWD01000001.1:7553-9189 GCA_001800825.1 Euryarchaeota archaeon RBG_19FT_COMBO_69_17
CGGGGAGGGCGGGCGGTACCTCCGGGAGCTCGCGGCCGCGGGTCGGTTCCTGACCTTCCCCTTCCCGAAGAAGGGGTTCCCGCCCCAGCTCGGGGAGGTCGTGATCACGACGGACCGCCCGGACCCCAAGAAGGCCGCGGGCCCTGCCGTCCTCGCGGGCCTCCTGCGGCACGGGACCTCGCTCCTCCTCGTCTTCGGCCTCGGCCCGCGGGGCCTCGACGACCGCGAGGTGTATGGCCTCGGGCGATACCACTTCGACCTCACGGGGCGCGGGGTCGTCCTCGAGACCGCGACGGCCCTCGGGGCCGCGCCGGCGATCCTCGCGGCCCACCTGGCGCGGGGCTAACACGAAATCGGTTCCCACGCGAATTCTTATATAACGCGGCCCCGTCCGAGCGGACGCACATGCCGGAACGCGAGACGAGACTCTGCGAGGACGTCCTCCTGACGACGTCCGCCCGCCTGCCCACCCGCTACGGCACGTTCCGGATCCACGCCTTCGTGTGCCCGTACACGGGGGAGGAGCACGTGGCCCTCGTGAAGGGGGCCGTCGCCCGGCGCGAGGATGTCCTCGTGCGCCTCCACTCCGAGTGCATGACGGGGGACGTCTTCGGCTCCGAACGCTGCGACTGCGGGGAGCAGCTCGACGCCGCGATGCGGAAGATCGGGAAGGCCCGGGACGGTGTCCTCCTGTACCTCGCCCAGGAGGGGCGGGGGATCGGGATCGCGAACAAGGTCGCCGCGTACCACCTCCAGGACCATGGCCTGGACACGGTCGAGGCGAACGCGGTCCTCGGCTTCCCGGACGACATGCGGAACTATCGGTGCGCCGCGTGCATGCTCCGGGTCCTCGGGGTCCGCTCCGTCCGCCTGATGACGAACAACCCCGCGAAGATCGAGGCTCTCCTCGCGTACGGAGTCCGCGTGACGCGGAGGATCCCCCTCCAGGTCCCCGCGAAGCCGTCGAACGTAGGGTACCTGCGGACGAAGAAGGAGAAGATGCGGCACATCCTCGAGACGCCGTCCGTCAGGAAGACTCCAAGACCGCGATGACGTCGTCGGGACTGACCGTCTCGCCCTCCCGCGCGCGCACCTCGACGACGACGCCGTCCCACGGCGCGGGGACCTCGTTCTGCATCTTCATCGCCTCGAGGACCGCGACGGGCTGGCCTTTGCGGACCCTCCCGCCCGGGGCCACGGCGATTCGCACGACGCGCCCCGGCATGGGGGGTCGGACCTCGTGGCGGACCCGCCCCTCCCGACCTCGCTCGCCCGACGCGCCTGCCGCCCCCGTCTCGTCGAGGTCCACGGACACCTCGTGGGGGAGGCCGTCGAGGAGGATCCGGGTGCCTCGCAATTCCACGCGATGGCGGCTCCGTCCGATGCGGACGTCCGCGGTCCCCGAGGAGCCCACCACCCGCGCCGCGTACCTCGCGCCGTCCACGCGGACCTCGAGGCCCTTCGAGCCCCTCTCGACCTCGACCGTGTGAGGCTCACCATCGACGACGAGCCGGAACCGCATGGGCACCTCCTGCGTGCTGCTCCCTCCGGCCGAGGAGCGCCCAGCGGGCCGTCGCCGGCGGGCGGAGGTCCAGGCGCCGGGCGTAGGCGTCGATTCCCGGCCCCGAGGCGAGGG
>MGWD01000001.1:9199-11214 GCA_001800825.1 Euryarchaeota archaeon RBG_19FT_COMBO_69_17
AGCTGCGACCCGCTCCTCCCAGGGTCCCCGGCCCCGGATCCGCTCCGCAATCCGGAGGTCCTCGACCATCGTCGTCCAAAGGTCCCCCCGGAGGAACGCGGGCTCGCGGAGGAGGGCGGTATGGAAGGGGATCGTCGTGGGCACCCCGCGGATCTCGTATTCCTCGAGGGCCCGTCCCATCCGGCGGACCGCCTCCGCGCGGGACCGGCCCCGGACGATGACCTTCGCGAGGAGGGGGTCGTAGAAGGGCGGGACGTCGGAGCCCGCGGCGACTCCACTGTCCACGCGGACCCACGGGCCGGAGGGTTCCCGGTATCCCGAGATCCGCCCGGGGGCGGGCAGGAACCCGCGGAGGGGGTCCTCCGCGTTGATCCGGCACTCGAGGGCATGGCCGTGGAAGACGACCTCGGACTGTGAGACCTCGAGGCCCTCCCCGAACGCGACGAGGAGCTGCTGACGAACGAGGTCGATCCCCGTGAGGACCTCCGTCACGGGATGCTCGACCTGGAGCCGCGCGTTGACCTCGTTGAACGTGATCTTGCCACCGTGGTGGAGGAACTCCACGGTCCCCGCATTCCGATAGCCGATGCCGCGAAGCGCCTTGACGGCGAGGGCGCCGAGCCTCGCCCGCATCCTCGCGGACAGCGCGGGGGACGGGCTCTCTTCGACGAGCTTCTGGTGGCGCCGCTGGACGCTGCACTCCCGCTCTCCGAGGTGCACGCCCGTCCCGCGGGTCCCGAGGACGACCTGGACCTCCACGTGCCGCGCGCGGGGGACGAACTTCTCCAGGAACAGGTCCGGGTTCCCGAAGTTCGCGAGGGCGACCCCGCGGGCCGCTTCGAAGGCCGCAGCGAGGCGGTCCGGGGAGTCCACACGGGACATCCCGATCCCCCCGCCTCCCGCGGTCGCCTTGAAGAGGACGGGGTACCCGAGGCCCTCCGCGATCTCACGGGCCTCGTCCGGACTCGTGACGACGCGGTCCATCCCCGCGGTCACGGGGACCCCCGCGCGGGCCATCGCCCGGCGGGACGCGATCTTGTCCCCCGAGAGGGCCATCGCCTTCGCGGGCGGGCCGACGAAGAGGATCCCCTCGTCCGAGCACCGCGCCGCGAAGGCGGGGTTCTCCGCGAGGAACCCGTATCCCGGATGGATCGCGTCCGCGCGGGAGCGCTGCGCCGCCCCGATCACGCGTTCGATGGCCAGGTAGCTCTCCGCGGGGCGGGGGCCCCCGATCTCGAGGGATTCGTCCATGGCCCGGACGTGGAGGGCCCCGCGGTCCACCTGCGAGTGCACGCCGATCGTCCGGATCTCCATCTCCCGTGCGGTCCGGGCGACCCGGATCGCGATCTCCCCGCGGTTCGCGATGAGGAGCCGGCGGACCATGGCCACCTCGCCCTACAGAGGGATGTTCCCGTGCTTCTTCGCGGGATGGGTCTCCCGCTTCGTCCGGAGGACGCCGAACGCCTCGATGACGCGGGGTCGCGTGTCCGGAGGCTCGATCACGTCGTCGAGGTACCCCATGCGCGCCGCGATGAACGGGTTTGCGAACTTCGCCCGGTAGTCGCGGACGAGCTCCGCCTCCTTCGCCTTCGAGTCCGGGGCCGCCGCAATCTCCCTCTTGAAGACGATCGCGACCGCGCCCTCGGGGCCCATCACGGCGAGCTCCGCGGACGGCCACGCGAAGTTGAAGTCCCCCCGGATGTGCTTCGAGCACATCACGTCGTACGCGCCGCCGTACGCCTTCCGGGTGATGACCGTCACCTTGGGCACGGAGGCCTCGCTGAACGCGTAGAGGAGCTTCGCCCCGTTCCGGATGATCCCGCCGAACTCCTGGGCGGTGCCCGGCAGGAAGCCGGGGACGTCGACGAACGTGAGGAGCGGCACGTTGAAGCAGTCGCAGAATCGGACGAACCGCGCGGCCTTCGTCGACGAGTTGATGTCCAGGGTCCCCGCGAGGACCCTCGGCTGGTTCCCGACGATGCCGACCGGTTGCCCCGCGAGGCGGGCGAAGCCCA
>MGWD01000001.1:11225-14646 GCA_001800825.1 Euryarchaeota archaeon RBG_19FT_COMBO_69_17
ACCTCGAGCCACGAGCCCCGGTCCACGACCCGCGTGATCACGTCCCGCATGTCGTACGGCCGGTCGGGCTCCCGGGGCACGAGGGACGCGAGCTCGGGGTCCCGCCGGTCCGCAGGGTCGTCCGTCGCCAGGGTGGGCGGGTCCTCCACGTTGTTCGACGGCATGTAGCTCAGGAGCCGCCGGACGAGCCGGAGGGCCGCGCGGTCGTCCTCCGCCGCGAAGTGGGCGACGCCGGACTTCTCGTTGTGGACCTGCGGCCCGCCGAGGTCCTCGAACGTGACGTCCTCCCCCGTGACCGCCTTCACGACCTCAGGGCCCGTGATGAACATGTAGGAGCCCTTCGACATGATCGTGAAGTCCGTCATCGCCGGACTGTACACCGCGCCCCCCGCGCAGGGACCGAGGATTGCGCTGATCTGGGGCACGACGCCGGACGCGAGGACGTTCCGGTAGAAGATCTCCGCGTACCCGCCGAGGCTGATCACGCCCTCCTGGATCCGGGCGCCGCCGCTGTCGTTCAGGCCGACCACGGGAGCCCCGACCTTCATCGCGAGGTCCATGATCTTCACGATCTTGTTCGCGTGCATCTCGCCGAGGGACCCGCCGAAGACGGTGAAGTCCTGGGAGAACACGAAGACGGTCCGGCCGTCGATGCGTCCGTGGCCCGTGACGACGCCGTCCCCCGGCACCCGCTTCTTGTCCATCCCGAAGTCCGTCGTCCGGTGCTCGACGAAGGCGTCCGTCTCCGTGAAGGAGCCGGGGTCAAGGAGGGACTCGATCCGCTCCCGCGCGGTGAGTTTTCCCTTCGCGCGCTGCGCCTCGAGCCGGTCCCGCCCGCCGCCCTCCTGCGCCCGGGCCCGCAGGCGCCGGAGCTCGGCCACCCGGTCGTCCACCGCCATGGTCGCGTCGAACGGCGGCCGCCGTCATTAAGCCTTCGGGGCGCCCGGCTCCGACGGCGCGAGCCGCCACGTGAAGACGCGGGAGCCCGTGTACCCGACGAGGCCCCCGACCGCGCCCACGAGGAACCCGAGGAGGACGGTGAGGACGGGCACGAGGAACCCCATGCTCGCATCGAGTCCTAGGATCTCCACGACGAGCGCGCTCAGGGCGGCGGCCGGAGAGACGACGTACACGTAGGCGAGGTACGCGGCCCACGCGAGGGCGACCCCGAGGCCGCCGAAGAGGACGGCGCGGGAGGCCCGCGGGCTGAACATCCCCGCGAGGAACCCCGCGAGAAACGCAAGCTGCCACGTCCGCGCGAGGAGCAGGAGGAGGGCGGCCGCGAACGCGAGGAAGAACACGGTCCGGAGGCGGAGTTCGGGGAGTCGAGGCCTCGTCATGGGATCACCCCGGGAGGAGCCGCAAGATCGAGGCGACCGCCCCGGCGGGCAGGTCCGCCGAGGACCACGCGCCGCGGAACGGCGCGTACTCGCCGCGCAGGTACAGGCCGAGGAGGTCGTCGTAGTTCGGGCTGAGCGGGTTCCCGGACTGACCGCCCGGGTACACCGCGAGGGACGCGTTGAGGTCCGAGAAATCGAGGAGCTGCCGCCAGGAAGGCCCGCTCGTCGCGACGAGACCGCGGGCGACGTTCAGGGTGAAGCCGTCCCCCTCCGACGGGAAGGGTCCGCGGGCGAGGGGGGCGAGGCCGGACAGGTGGTCGATGCGTCGGACGTGGCGGACCCCCCAGGTCCAGGACCCGGGATCGGGGCCCATCTCCACCGTGAGCCCGTCCACGGCGACCTCGAACGCGCGCTGGAGGATGTCGGCCCTCGACTCCACGGCGGGCGTGGACACGTCGTCGAACCATGACGGCGTGGGACCGCGTAGGGTCATCTCCTCGAGGACGTGGAACTGCGGGAAGTGGAGGTCCGAGACGTCCGCGGCCGCGTACTCGTCCCCGAACGTGGCCTCCAAGTACGCGGAGACGAACGCGTCCCACACGGCCGGGGCGGACTCGTTCGCGTCCATCCGGAAGTCCCAGGCCCCGAGGAGGGCGAGGACCGCGTCGTCCGTCGCGTTGCGCGGGACCGCAGACACGAGGATCCGCGGCACGAGGGCGGCCGCGGCCTCGTCCCCGACGTCGAGCTGGAAGGCCCGCATGTCGTCGAGGCTCACGTTCGCGTCCGCCTGGAGGAGGTTGTGGATCCGCCGGGCCCGGTACCCCTCGTCCCAGAACGTGCCAAGGTAGTACGCGTACCGGTCCGTCGCGGGGACCTGGTTCGCGCTCGCGACAAACCCCTCGGGCGGGTTGAAGGACTCCGGGTACGCGTCGAAGGGGACCCAGTCCGTCCACTCGAAGTTCCCCGAGGATCCGTTGAGCGGGACGCGGGGCGCGAGCGTGCCGTTCACGATGGGGAACCAACCGTTCGACCGGATCCCGATGTTCCCCCCGACGTCCGCGTAGACGAAGTTCTGGGCGGGGACCTTCCAGAAGGCGAGGGCATCCCGGAACTCCGCCCACGTGCCCGCCCGGTTCACGAGGAGGATCGCCTTCAGCTCCGTCTCGAACAGGGAGACCGTGGACCGCACGGCGACGGTCTGGCCCAGCTCCGTGACCACCGGTCCGTGCCCCGTCTCGAGGACCTCGAACGGCTCCACGCCGCTCCCTCGGACCCGGATGGGTTCCGCGTGGCGCGTGATGTTGACCCAGGCGCCCCGGAACAGGACCTGGGTCCGGTCCTCGTTGAAGGTCTCGATGTAGAAGTCGTTCACGTCGGCTCCCGTGTTCGTCTCGCCCCACGCGATCCGCCCGTTCGTCCCGAAGAAGAACCCCGGGACGCCCGCGAAGGTGGCCCCGCGGACGTGGATGGGTCCCGCGTGGAGCTCGGCCCAGTACCAGAGGGAGGGGAGCTGGAGGGAGAGGTGGGGGTCCGCGGCGAGGAGGGGCGCCCCCGTCGACGTGCGCGCGCCGGCGACGGCCCAGTTGTTGCTCCCCGCAGAGTCGAAGCGGGGCACGAAGGGCCGGACGGCCTGGACCTTGCGGAGGACGTCCCGGGCGGCCTCCGGGGCGATCGCGGGGAGGCGTGCGTCCGCGACGAGGGGCCGCGGGTCGATCGGGTCGACGGTGCCCGGCGGATACAGGGGGAACAACTCCTCCGCGGCAGCGGGGCCGAGGGCCGACTCGAGAAGGCCGAACTCCAGCTCGTAGAAGGCACCCGCGAGCCCGAACGCGAGGAGGGCTCCGAGGGTGATCGAGGACTCCTCGGACCAAAGGTCCGGCGTGTACCCGAGGAGCTTGAACTCGAGGGGAAGTTCCGCGGGGGACGCGCGGCGGATGTACGCGTTGACCCCGGCCGCGTACGCCAGGAGGGCGACCGCGTCGAGCTCCCCCGCCGAGGACCGGGCTTCGACCGCCGCTCGCGCGATCCGGTTCAGCCCGATCGTGCGGAAGAAGCGGTCCGATTCGAGGCCTTGGGATCCG
>MGWD01000001.1:14691-24922 GCA_001800825.1 Euryarchaeota archaeon RBG_19FT_COMBO_69_17
ATCTGCCAGAGCCGGTCCTGGGCGTGCGCGTACCCGAGGGCGTACCAGCCGTCCGCCTCGCTCCCGGCGTAGATGTGCGGAACCCCGAAGCCGTCGCGGACGATCGTCACGGGGGCGGAGAGGCCCGGCACTCGGGCCTCTGCGTCCCTCGGAAAGGAGGCCCCGGGCGCTGTCGTCCAGACCCCCGACGTGGGATCGAGGAGGGAGCCGAGGGCGGGGAAGGCCCCCAGGGGGACCGAGAAGAGACCGAGGACGACGATCGCGAGGACGACGGACACCCCGAACTTCGCCCACGGCCCGCGCTCCATGGTCTGACCCGGGTGACGGAAGGAGCCGCCTATGGGAAAAGGATTGTGGCGACGGCCGCGCGCTCGGTGCCACGGGGACCTCGAGCGAACCGAAGTGCCCGGGCGCCCGGCGGCCCGCGCTTCACGTCAAGTGCTCCACGGTCCCGTCGAGAATCTCGTGCCTCGTCCCGGAATCGTCGATCACGATCAAGGCGCCGGAGGGCGCGAGGTCGTGGCCGCGGCCGACGATCCGGCCCCGCGGGCTCTCCACGGACACGCGCTTCCCGATCGTCACGCACTGCCCGCGGACCTCGCGGACGAGGAAGGGGGAGGGCGTGTGCCGGTACCGGGAGTACCACTCGTCCGCCTTCCCCAGGTAGTAGTCGAGGAAGTCCTCGTTCGCGACGAACAGAGACACCTCGCGCTTCATCGTCGTCGCCTTCTCCCGGACGTCGGGGGGCAGGCGCTCGAGGTCCACGTTCGTGTTCACGCCCACGCCAACGACCACGAAGAACGCGCCCCCCCGATGCACCCCCTCCGAGAGGATCCCCGCGATCTTGCGTCCCTGATACACGGCGTCGTTGGGCCATTTGAGCCCCGCGAGGACCCCGAAGTGCCGGAGGGTCTGGACGAGGGGAAGGCCCATGACGAGCCCGAGGACCTGGGCGTCCGCGGACGGCGGACGGAGGACCATGGAGAAGTAGAGGCCGCCCGGAGGGGAGGCCCACGCGCGACCATGCCGCCCCCGGCCCGCGGCTTGGCGATCGGCCCAGACGACGAGGCCGTCCTCGAGGTCCTCATCGAGGAACTCCTTCGCCGCGTCGTTCGTCGACTCGAGGGCGTCGTAGTGGAGGATCCTCCGGCCGACGACCTGCCGATGGCTCGCGAGGATCTCGTCCTTTCCCACGGCGCGACGGACGCACGCGAACATATTTCAACGTTCCCCGGGGAGCCGCGCGCCGTGGGCTCAGGGACGCGCCTCTTGGACGAGCTCGAGGAGGACGCCGTGGAGGGACTTCGGATGGACGAACGCGACGGAACGGCCGTGCGCGCCGGGCCGCGGGCCCTCGTCGACGAGTTGGAAGCCCTCCTCCCCGAGGCGGGCCAGCTCCGCGACGATGTCCTCGACCTCGAAGGCGAGGTGGTGGAGCCCCTCCCCTCGGCGTTCGAGGAACCGATGGACGGCCCCCTCCGGACGGAGGGGCTCGAGGAGCTCGAGACGCACCCCGCCCGCGTCGAGGAACGCGACCCGGACGGACTCCGGGGGCACGTCCTCGACGGACGTCGGCACGAGGCCGAGGGCGCGGTACCGGGCGAGCGTACCCTCGAGGTCGCGCACCGCGATGCCGATGTGGTGGGCCCTCCCGATCATGCGTCGTGCCTCGGGCGGTACACGCCGAACACCTCGCGCAGGATGTCGGAGATCTCCCCGAGGGTCGCCCCGGCCTTCACGGCCTCGAGGATCGCGGGCATCACGTTCTCCTCCGCCGCGGCGGCCTTCGCGACGTCCTGGACCGCGCGCCCCGCCTTCCAGGCGTCCCTCCCCTCCCGGAACGCCTTCACTCGGGCGACCTGCTTGGTCTCCGCCTTCGGATCCCGCCGCATGGCCGGGACTTTCCCGGAGCCTTCCTGGAACGCGTTCACCCCGACGACGACCCGCTCGCCCCTCTCGAGCTCGAGCTGGAAGCGGTATGCGGCGTCCGCGATCTCCCGCTGGACCCAGCCCGTCTCGATCGCCCGGAGCATCCCGCCCCGCCGGGCGACCTCCGCGAGGATCTTCTCCGCCTCCGCCTCGAGACGGTCCGTGAGGGCCTCGAGGACGTAGGACCCAGCCGCCGGGTCCACCGAGTTCGCGACCCCAGACTCGTGGGCGAGAATCTGCTGCGTCCGCAGGGCGAGCCGGACCGCTCTCTCCGACGGAAGGGAGAGGGCCTCGTCCATCGAATTCGTGTGGAGGGACTGGGCTCCTCCGAGGACCGCGGCGAGGGCCGAGATCGCGACCCGGACCGCGTTGTTCTCCGGCTGCTGGGCCGTGAGGGCAACCCCCGCGGTCTGCGCGTGGAACCGGAGGGCGAGGGACTCCGGACGCTTCGCGCCGTACCGGTCCGCCATGATCCGGGCCCACATCCTCCGGGCCGCGCGGTACTTCGCGAGCTCCTCGAAGAGGTCCACGTGGGCGTTGAAGAAGAAGGAGATCTGGGGGGCGATCGCGTCGACGTCCATCCCGCGGGCGACCGCGCCGTCGAGGTACGCGATGCCGTTGCCCAGGGTGAACGCGAGCTCCTGGACCGCGGTCGCGCCGGCCTCCCGAATGTGGTACCCGGACACGGAGATCGCGTTCCACTTCGGGATCTCCCGGGCACAGAAGTCGATCACGTCGAGGGCGAGGCGCAGGGAGGGCTTCGGCGGGTAGATGTAGGTCGAGCGGGCGATGTACTCCTTGAGGACGTCGTTCTGGACGGTCCCTAGGAGGGCGGACCGGGGGACGGAGGCCTGCTCCGCCACGGCGGCGTACAGGGCGAGGAGGATCGGGGCCGTCGCGTTGATCGTCATCGACGTGCTCACCCGGTCGAGGGGGAGGTCGCGGAACAGGGTGCGCATGTCGTCCAGCGTGCTCACCGCGACGCCGACCTTTCCGACCTCCCCGTGGGCGAGGGGCGCGTCAGAGTCGAGGCCCATCTGGGTCGGGAGGTCGAAGGCCACGCTGAGGCCCTCGTTCCCCTGGGAGAGGAGGTACTTGAACCGGACGTTCGTCTCCTCCGCCGTCCCGAAGCCCGCGTATTGCCGCATCGTCCAAAGGCGGCCGCGGTACATCGTCGCGTGCACCCCCCGCGTGAAGGGCGGCTCCCCGGGGAAACCGAGGCGGTCGAGCGCCTGGCGGATCGCGTCCTCGGGCGGTCCCACGACGACGTCGAGGGGAAGGCCGCCGCCCGTGCGGCCCACGGCGACCGTCCGGTCTGGGGTGGACACCCGCGCGGCTGACAGCTTCGACGCCGGCCTCCCCTTCGAACGGGCCCGTCTCGTCGTGTGCCGCGGGGACAAGACTTCACGCACCTCCGAGGAAGATCCCTTCCGGGTCCAGCTTCGTCCGGAGGATCCGCAGCTCGCGCTTCGTGGGCGGTTTCGTCGTGCGGACCCTGGCCGGCACGCGAATCTCCCAGGAGACGTTCGCCTTCACCTGATCCACCGTGACGCCGGGATGGGTGGACTCCAGGATCATCTCCTTCGTGTCGGGCTCGAACCGGTACACGCCGAGGTCCGTGATGACCGCGGACGGCCCGCCGCGGGGGAGGCCGACCCGCTCCCGGCCGCCGGGTCCGTCGACCCAGCCCGGTGTCGTCACGTAGTCGACCTTCTCCACGAACTTCCGCGCGTCCTGCTTCATCATGATGATCGTACGCTTCGCGAGGGACCCGATGTCGTTCCCGCCGCCGGACCCTGGGAGGCGGACCTTCGGACGTCGGTAGTCGCCGATGACCGTCGTGTTGAGGTTCCCGAACCGGTCGATCTGCGCGCCGCCGATGTAGCAGACGTCCACGTGGCCGGGCTGCAGGAGGAGGCCGAAGACCTCCGTGAGCCCGCCGAGCATCACGCTCCCGGGCACGAGGCACGCGTCCCCGATCGACAGGGGCGTGCGCTTCGGCCGTGCGTCGACGACCCCGGACTCGAAGACCATCACGCAATTCGGGGCGTGGGTCGCCTTCGCGAGCATCCCGCCGAGCATGGGCAGCCCCGTGCCGATGAATGCGATTTCCCCGTCCCTGATCTCGCGGGCCGCGCAGATCGCCATGAGCTCCGTGGGCTTGTAGTCCCGATCCGACGCGGGCGTGGGCGCCTCTGGCGGCGCGTCAGTAGCCATAGTTCACCTGCCCGCTCATCGCCCGCTTCGCGCGGAGTTTCCCGAGCCGCTCCTCGCCGAGCTTCCGCAGATACGCCTCGTGCCCGTCGAGGCCGTACACCCATTCGTCCGCCCAGGCCTGCCAGCCCTCGAGGGTCACGCTCCGCTCCGCATACTCCCGCCGGAAGGCCGCGTCCGCGTCGTAACAGCCCTGGACCTGGTACGGATGCGCGCCGAACGGTATGGGGACGATCCCGTCCACCCGGAAACCCGGGACGATCGTCCGGTTCGGGTCCTTCCGGACGACCTTCGTGGGGACGATCTCCTCCACGGTCAGGAGGATCCGCTTCCCCGCCATCGTGCCCCACACGTCGTCTCCGAGCTGGCCCCACACCTGCGCGTTGCCCTCCGCATCGCAGCGCTGCGCATGCAGGACGGAGACGTCCGCGTGGCACGCGGGGACGAGGGCGACCTTCTCCTTCGTGCCGAACGGGTCGTCGAGGACGACCGCCTTCGGGTGGAGGAACGACTCGATGTTCAGAAGGTCGGAGCCGAGCATCGACTTCACGGGCATGAACGGCAGGCCCATGGAGGCCGCCATGAAACGCATCGTCATCGAGAAGTTGCTGTACTCCTCGATCGCGATTTCCCGCGGGACGCCTTTCTCGATCGCCCGGCGGTAGCAGTACGCGAGGCCGAACGCCTCGAGGCCGAGGTAGGATCCCTCGAGCTTCGCGACGCAGCCGCCCCCGATGAGGAGGTCTGCGTCCTCCGTCCAGCCGCTCAGGAGGTACGTCAGGTCGCGCTTCCGCTGGCGCATGATTTCGTACGTGAGGGCCATCGGCTTGCGCAGGCCGATCCCGCAGGACCTCAGGCGCGCGCCGTCGGGGATGAACTTCGCGACGGCTTCGCCGAGCGGCAGGAGCTTGTCCGCGACCTCCGGCTCGGCCATGATGTCCGCGAAAGGCTAGACACGGGTAAAAGCCTTGGGGACGCGAGCCCCCGATCAGCCGCCTCGCCCACGCGCAACACAACGAAGAACTGGGCTCCTCGACTTCTCTGTTTCGGCGACATCCGGACCGTCTCGTTCCATGGTTTCGCGCAGATGTCCGGGAGGCAGTTCGACGATCCGCGTCAGGCTTCAGTGAGCCAGGTCGAAGGTCATGCCGAATACCCGCCGGATCTGCTGATTGACCGGAGACACTGCCCAAACTCCAACCGGGCGTCCAATTAGAGGACTTTTCGGCACCAACAGTGAGTCTACGAAACTACATGCTCCGGGTGACCGAGACCACGGTGGTACTCATCGTCTCCACCGGCGGGCGCTCCTGCATGCACGTGGCGACTAACCTACGCGATGTTCGCAGACTTCGACATCGTCGCGACCAGTTAGCGCTCAGTGGAATTGGCTTCCCCAAGGACGGACAAACTATACAGTCGTCTCGATTCCGGATGGATTGAGCGACCTCCCCGAATCACCACCGGCGAACGCGTTGAGCGTCGTCGTCAAGGACCACCCAATTTCGGGTGACTCGGCCGCTCCGGGAGTGAGTTCCGCAGCAGAGTCCGAGGCAAACTCCGTTGCGACAATCGAGGAGGGGATTCATTACGAGTGTACGAACGGCATCTCGTCCGACCGCCATCGTGACCGTCCAGGACTGTGTGCCCCGTGTTGGATCGGTTTGGTGGATCCGCCCCACGTCCTAGACTATCAATCGGGGTGTCTGAGCCGGACGCCGAGAATCCGGGCAAGAGCGACAACAACCACTGTTCCGAAGCCGATGCCAGACGCGGATAGCAGGGTCACAAACCAGATGATGGAGAGATTGAGTCTAGAAAGCGCGATCATGAAAACAACCTCGATGCCGACGAAGAGCAGTATCAGGGCCCGGAAGATGTTGACACTTTTCAGTTGGACCACCCCGCATGGCACGTCACATGAGCCGAAGAAGACACAGGACTAACTGCGGTCATACGAAGTTGAACCCAACCAGTATTAACCATACAGCCCCACCACATGGGATTATGAACAGCATTCCCACGGTTACGCCGCCGATAAACAACAACGATGCAAAGACCGATGCTTCAGTCGCCGCCTGGGCCGCACTCCAAATCGTCGCGAGCAACCCCATGATGAAAGGTGCAACAAACCAGAGAAAGATCAGGCAAACCGCCAGAAGTGCTATTCCCGCTACCACTAGGCCCCATTGGATATCTCGAGGCGGCGGGGTAGCTGCCGGAGGCGGCGGTGGAGGGGGTGGGTTTCCGTCACCTCTGTCCTTGCACTTTCCGTATCCGTGTCCACGGCCCTGCTCCCCCACCTTGCAGTCGGCCTTGTCCCCGCCTCCGAGGCCGGGGCCGCCGGGATCCGGGGCGAACGGGTTGAAAAAGGGATCCTTGTCGCTGAACCGGGTGCCCGACGGATCCGTCCGGCTCGTCGGGTTGTTCCTCGCATACGTGTACACGTTCGGGCCGTCGTCCATGCCCTGCGGATCCCGCGTGAGGAACCGACCAGTAATCGCGTCGTAGTACCTTGCGCGGTAGTAGATCAGGTCGACCGCGGAGTCGTACTCCCGCCCCGTGTAGGCGTAGGGGTTCGGGATCGCCTCTGTCCGGGAACGGAACGCTCCGTAGTCGTCGTACACGTACCGGTTCGCGACCGTCTTGTCGGCGCGGGTGAGCATCGTCACGCTGCCCAAGCCGTCGGCGTGGTAGTAGTACCACTGCCCGGCGTACTCCTTCGCGAGGGGCTCGTCGATTCCGGGCCCGTGGATGTAACGCGCCTTCAGCATGCCGGCCGAGTCGTACTCCGCAATGATGTCCGCGTACCCGTTGAAGTCCTGGAAGTCGTACAGGAAGTACGTCGAGCCGCTCGAGGCCGTCCGCCGGACGCGGGATCCGTCGTTGAAGTACGCGTACGAGACCATCTCGTAGGAGTCCGAGAGAATCCGGACGAGGCGGTCCTCAAGGTCGTACTCGTACGTGTACGTCGTCAGCCCGCGTCCGATGATGTTCTCCAGGTTCCAGACGCGGTTGCCGTTCTCGTCATAGGCGTAGTCATTCGTCACTCGGAGGTCCCCGAGCCAGCGGACCTCTCGGCGGTCCAAAGAGGAGTCGTCGTTGTAGAGGTATTTCGTCTGGGAACCGGCGGATTCGTTTCGGTACAGGCGGTTGTCGTTCGGGTCATAGCTGTAGTCCGCCGTGGCGCCCATCTCGTACGTCGTCGCGGTCAGGGCATAGTCGTCGGAGTACGCGTACCCCAGCTGGGTGCCGTTGATCTGGCCCATGGTCTTCCGGTTCGCGAGCTTGTCGTACGCGTACGTGTAGTTCTCGACGTCCGTCCCGTTGGACAGGTGCTTCGTCCTTACCGACGTGAGGCGGTTCGCGTCGTCAAACGTCGCGTTCAGCTCGAGGCCGTTCGGGTGCCGCGCTGCGGTCCTCCGGTGTTCGGCGTCGTAGAGGAACGTCCACGTCTGGCCGGTAACCCCCATGCTCGCGAGGCGGCCGTCCGCGTCCCACGTGTACGTGAGCGTGAGGCCGTCGGGGTAGACCATCGTCCTCCGCTTTCCGGTCTCGTCGTACGTGTAGGCGACCGTGCGCGAGAAGGGGCCGAAGTCGAACGTCATCGAGCTCACGCGATCCAGGGCGTCGTACGAGGTCGCCTTCGTGAAGCCGTATCCCCCCTCAAAGACGACGTTGGACGCCGCGTCGTATCCGTACGTCAGGATGTCCCCGCCCTGGTACGAGGCCCGGATGAGTCGGTTCAGGGGGTCGTACGTGTAGTTCGTGTACCTCCCGTTTCCGTCGATCCGGGTCGCGATGTTTCCGGCGGCATCGTAGCTGAGCCGGGTCACCTGGCCGAGGGGGTCCGTCTCGGTCGTCCTTCGTCCGAACGCGTCGTACTCGTACCTCCAGATTCTCCCGTTCGGGTCCTTCGTTTCCACGAGGCGGCCGAGGATGTCATACGCGTACTCGGTCGCGTGTCCCGTGGGCGGGACCATCCTTTGGGTGCGTCCCCAGGTCACGTTGATCTCGTACGTCGTCCGGTTGCCGTTCGCGTCCACGACGGCGATCATGTCTCCCCGGTCGTTGTACTCGTACCGGGTCGTGAAGCCCAAGGAGTTCGAGTCGGAGGTGATCCGATCGTTCACGGCGTAGGACCGCCGGATCGTGAGGCCCGTCGAGGTCGTCGAAGTCACGACCCGCCCCAGCGCGTCGTAGCCCTGCCGGGTCACGTGGCCCAGCGGGTCCGTGGTATTGGCCAGCCATCCATGCGAGTCGTACCCGAATGTCCTGTTGAAGCCACGTGCGTCCACCGTCTTGTTGACGAAACCCCCGAAGGCGTAGAACGTCCGGGTTACATTGCCGAGGGCATCCGTCATCTTGACCAAGTTGCCCGGGAGATCGTATTCGAACCGTGTGAGGAATCCGCGTTCGTTTCGGAGCGTGCCGAGGGTGGAGTCGAAGAGGCCGAGCTCATCGCGGTTGTTCCAGACGCTCTCCGTGGAGTTCCCCATGGCGTCTGTCCGGAGGAGCGCGTTGCCGCGCCAATCGTAGGTGGCGGTCGTCGTCCCGCCGAGTGCGTCGGCCCTGGCCACCCAGTTGTGCTCCCCGTCCCACTCGATGATCCACCGCTCGCCACCCATCTGACCGATGCACGAGCAGCCGATGCCCAAGGCAGCGAGTGGCCCTTCGATGTCAGTCGGCCGGCCCGCGAGGCGATCGTACGTGATTCTCGTCAGATTCCCGAGGGCGTCCCTCACGTCTGTCCTGTGCAGCCCCCAGCTGGTATACGTGAGCGAATACTGGAGGAATTCCCACTTGATTGCGTCCATCGAGCGATCGTACTCGCCGGTCCACACTTCGTCGACCATGCCCCAGCTGGATACGAACCGCAGCGACCGGTTTGCACGGTCAATCGCTTTCTCGAGCATGCCGGCATATCGGTACCACGTCTGCCTCCCCAACGGGTCCGACACTGAGGCCAAGTCTCCCGCCGTGTAGTCGTACGCGATCCCGCGGGCGGTGAAGGTCAGGCGGATGGGTAGCCAGTTGAGATAAATGGAGCTTGCCTGTCCTCCGACCTTCACGTAGCGTACCTCCACGCGAAGCTCGGTGGAGACGTCGATCCAGCTCCAGGAAGGCTGGTGAGCCGTGAAGTCGAGGCACGTGAGGAACGGGTTGTCGAAGAGGTACTGCAGATTCACGATCTGTTCAGTGCTCCAGGTCACACCCGAATCGGCGCTCACCTTCACCCCAATGTCGTCGTCGGCGTCCGCGTGGCCTTTGAGGCAGACTTCGACTTTCGTCACAATCGAACCGGAGGGGTGGCCTACTGAGTAGCCGCCGTATCGGTGGGTTGCCGAGACGGCTGAGGTGCTCGCCCAGAGCCCGTCGTTCGCGAACGCGTTCTGCCCGTTCGACCAGCTGCCTGCATGGGCCGTCGGGCCGCCGTACCCTTGCGTGACGTTGTGGTCTCCCACTGCGGCAAGCTTGCCGTCCTCGCCGTATGCGAACAGGAGGAAGAGGCCAGAGTCGTCGGCGACCTTCGCCAGCTGTCCGTACGCGTTGTATGTCAAGGAGAGCCTGTTCCAGTTTCGGTCTTTCATTTCCGTGAGCTTCCCGGCAGAGGAGAACGACCATTTCGAGCCGTCCTTCACGAACATCGCGTACGTTCCGTCCATGTTTCGGATGAGCTTCGTGCCTCCCAGTCCGCGGGGTGAGGCGAACGCCCCGCCGCCAAGGTCATCGAACCGGTGTGTGGACCGGTCGCCGTCCGTGAAGTCGACGAATCCCGAGCCTGCGGTAAGGTAGATGTTGTATGAGTGGGTCCAGCCGGTTCCCAGAGGGCCTGGCACGGTGCTGAGGCTGTTGTATGACCGGTCAAGAGAAAGGGCCCAGCCTTTGCCCGGAAGGCTCAAGTCTCTTTCCCGGAGGAAGAGGTTACCGTTCACGACGTTGACCATGCCTCCCGCGTAGTACTGCCAGGGCTCATAGCCGAGGAGCTGGGAGTTCTCGGACGGGGCTATCCCACCCTCGAAAACGGCGAGTTCCGACACGGACGGGGTCGAATCGTCGGTGGCCCGAAGATCGATGCGAGCCCGAT
>MGWD01000001.1:24947-54645 GCA_001800825.1 Euryarchaeota archaeon RBG_19FT_COMBO_69_17
GATGAAGTAACCCTCGGCGTCGGATATCCTCGGCTCGGCCCCAGCCTTAACATAGTGGGGGCCACGCCACGTCACGTTGTCATCCGATGCGAAGATCTGGAGATCGACCCATGCGTAGGTCCCTCCAGTGTGCACCGTGCGCATGAGTTGCGGGAATTGCGTGGAGTGACGGACCGCCGTCGTCATGCTCCCTATTTCCGTGTCCCACACCCGGACGTCGTCCAAGCCGGCCGTGGCCTTGCCCGCCAATGCGAAGCCGATCTTCCCGGTCAATGGCGTCCCGGGTGGGTTCCCATCGGTGCCGGTCCAGATTCGGGAACCTGCCCACCAGATCTCAAAGTCATTGCCATGAGCCACAATCTTGACTTTGTAGTCGGTGTTCGTGGAAATCGACACGCTCAGCGAAGGGGAGATGAGGGTCGTGGAGCCGCCAATCATCTTCTTGAGCTTGATACTCTGGCTGCCATAGGCGATTTCGAGGGCGTAGCGGTTCTGGGAATCCTGATAGCGGAAGAACTGTGTGAGGACAGCGCTCCGGGCGAAGTTCACCGTGCTCCCGAGTCGGAGATCCGACCATGATCCTTCGGCAGTGATCAGCGCGCTCGCGCTCAGAGTCGCTCGACCTCCGCTCAGAGTCAGGCTGCCGCCTGTCACGGTCCAGATCTCATTCGTGTTGTCGTCGAAGTTGTCCGCGAGCCAGCCGAGCTTGACCTTGTGATCGCCCCAGTCCATCACGGCGTCCTGGAATGTGCTTGAACCCCAGCCGATCGTCGCGTTGAGCTTCCATGTCGGATCGACGTACAGCGGATACGTCGCGCCCGCGAGCATCGCGGTGTCTAGCCCGATCCGTAGACGGCCATCCACGTACGCAAGGGTGGTGACCGGCTTGTTCCACGTCTGTGGGCTCTCCGAGGAGTCCCACGCCCGGAACGCCTCCGTCCTCCAGACCGCCCTCCCGGAGGCGTCTCGCAGGACCACTCCGATGTCCGTGGCGGCTCCGGTGTCCATCGAGAGCGACGCGGAGAAGGGGACCTGGACGATAGCGCTCGTCGGACTTTCGGACAGGACGAACGTCTCCTTAATCGCGAGAGGCTGGAACCCGTAGACGGCCCCCGGGATCTTCGCCTGCGTGAACGTGTGCCCGAGCCTCGTGACGCGAATCTCTGATCGAGTCTCCTCTACGAGATACGGCCACTCGCCGGCCGCTCGATCGAGGACCGACGCCGGACGCCAGGCGCCGTCCCATCGCTGGTATGTCGGGAGATAGCGGACCCGAGCCTGTCCGTCGGGCTGGCTCTCAACGGCCACTCCCGGTCCGAAGACCTCTCCCCCGGAATCCGCAAGCATGGCGAGGGAGTCCTCGCCCTCGGTGCCGGCGGCCTCGGAGACTCCGGCGAAGGCCGTGAGAACCATCACGGAGGCGGCGAACATCGCGAAATACTTGAGACAAAGCCGGAGCCTCATCCGCGACGTTGGTGCGCTCCTTTCGGCACGCCCATCCCGCGATTCGACGACGACCGTTGACAGCGTCCATCCCTCCACGGTGGTGCATCGTGGATGCTTTACTTCAAGATTGCGGCGAATGTTCCATTTCGGCCGAGGGGGCCTTAAGGGCTCCCTGCTGATGAGCGCATACCTTGGGGGAACTGGCTGTCTGTGGACAAAGTGTGCCCATTCGCAAGAGGTGCTCGATATGCCTCTATCCGGACAGCGACAACCAGCCGCGAGACTGGATGGGAAGTGTTGCTGCCGAATCCGTGATGGTAATTGGCACACGCCGAGTGAAGACGCACCGCCGCGAGGATGTCAAAGAGGTGGTTGGGTGCGTCGCTTGAATCGAGGTCAGACTGTCCCGAGTTTCCTCAGCTGCCTGATTCCCTCCGAGCTGTATCCGAGGGACAGGAGAATCTCGTCTGTGTTCTCCCCGAGCCGCGGCGGGGGCGAATGCCCCCCACGATCCGTGCGCGGCCGGTACGGAGGTCCGAACTGCCGCATCGGGCCCACCGTTGGATGATCCAGCGAGAGGACGTTCCCACGGGCGCGAACGTGGGGATCCGCGGCGATCTGGCCAATCCGGTAGACGGGTCCCGCGGGGACGCCCGCCTCGTTCAGGATCGGCATCCACTCCGAGGTCGGCTTCGCGCGGAAGATCTGTTCGAGGATGGGCTCGAGGTCCCCGCGATGCTTCACGCGCTCTGGGTTCGTCGCGAACCTCGCGTCCTCGGCGAGGTCCGCGCGCCCGAGAGCTTCCGCGAAGCGACGGAAGAGGGCATCGTTCCCCACGGCGACGTTCACGTAGCCGTCCGACGTCTCGAACGCCTGGTAAGGGACGATCTGCGGGTGCTTGGAGCCCGCACGCACGGGCTCCGTGCCTTCCGCGAAGTAGTAGCCCGCCATGTACGTGAGCCAGGCGAGCTGGGAGTCGAGGAGGGCGACGTCGATGTACTCCCCGCGCCCGGTCCGCTCGCGACGCACGAGGGCCGCGGCGATCGCAAAGGCTGCGAACATGCCGCCCGCGATGTCCGCGATCGCCACGCCGACGCGGACGGGCGGACGGTCCGGCTCCCCCGTGATCGCCTGGATCCCGCCCATCCCCTGGAGGATGATGTCGTACGCGGGCAGATCCCGGTAAGGACCGTCCTGGCCGAATCCGGAAATCGAGCAATAGACGATGTCCGGGCGGACCGCGCGCACGGCGTCGTAGTCGATCCCGAGGCGCGTCGCGACCCCGGGCGCGAAGTTCTCCAGGAAGACGTCGGACCGCGCGGCGAGCTTCATCAGGATCTCCCGGCCCTCCGGTGCCTTCAGGTTCAGGGTCACGGACTTCTTGTTCCGGTTCACGCTCAGGAAGTACGCGCTCTCCCCGCCCTGGAACGGAGGGCCCCAGGCACGCGTGTCGTCCCCGCGGCCGGGCATCTCGATCTTGATCACCTCGGCCCCGAGGTCCGCCAGCATCATGGATGCGTAGGGCCCCGTGAGGACACGGGAGACATCGAGGACGTGCACACCGTCGAGGAGGCCGGGCATGAGGATCCCCTTTGGCCCCGGGAATCGGCTCGGCAGATAAGCCGTTGCCGTCCGGTGCGTCGTGCCTCACGCCTTCGGCCCGAGGACATCGAACCGAGCGAGGACCTGCGGAAGCTCCTTGAATCGGTCGATGAATCGATCGGGCTCCGCCTCCCGGAGTGCCGAAGGATCCCCATATCCGTACCCGACGGCCACGGTCCAGCTGCCCGCGGCTCGGCCCGCCTCGATGTCCACGGGCGCGTCGCCCACGATGACGCAGGATGGGGGTCGCACACCGATCGCCCGCGCCGCATGTCGCGGCAGGTCCGGCGCCGGCTTCGGGTGGGACACCTCGTCCCCGCCGACGATCGCCCGGAAGTACGGCGCGATCCCGCCGACCTCGAGCATGCGGACCGCGTTCGCCCGGCGGCGGGTCGTCATCGTCCCGATCCGCCGGCCGGCGAGGGAGGGGAACGTCTCCCGGACGCCCGGGTAGAGCCGGACCCCATTCTCGACGAGGGCCGTGAAACGCGCGTAGTAGCGGTCCGTGATCACGTCGGCCACGGGGCCCTCCAGATCCCGGAGGATCTTCATCTGGCGGGCGACGGGCATCCCGATGAGCGGGCGCAGCTCGTCGGCCCGGAGGGGCCCCTCGCCGAGCTCTGCAAGGGCGCCGTTCATGGCCTCGAGGATCAGGTCGAGAGTCTCGACGAGCGTGCCGTCGATGTCGAAGAGGACCGCGAGGAGGTCGACCGCCATGGAGAGTGCGAGGAGGCGGGAGGACTTAAGGGCGAGCCTCCGCCCACATGGTTAGCATGCTTGCCACACGCGGTCGCCATCCGCGAGGCCGCACGCGAACTCAGTACGTCTCCCACGAGAGCCCGAGGGGCCCGAGGCTGGCCCCGTGGCCCTTCCGCACCTCGCCGACCGTCTTCGCCCTCACGTCCGGTCGGAGCACGCGGAGGACGTCCTTCGCGTCCTCCGGAGGACAGACGATCGCGAAGCCCATCCCCATGTTGAACGTCTGGTACATCTCCCGGTCGTCGATCCCGCCGAGGGCCTGCAGCTCGCGGAAGAGCAGGGGGGGCTCGATGGGATCCGTGATCGCGAACTCGACGTTCCCCTTGAGGCGCACGAGGTTCCGCAGGCCGCCTCCCGTGATATGGGCCATCCCGTGGACCTTCGCCTTCCGCAGGGCCCGGAGGACCGGACGGACGTAGATCGCCGTCGGCTCGAGGAGGGTCGGTCCCCACCTCTGTCCGCCGCCGCCCACGGGGTCGAAGACGGTCAAGGTGGAGTCTCGGAGGACGCGCCGGGCGAGGGTCAGCCCGCTCGAGTGGATCCCCGAGCTCGGGAGGCCGACGATGACGTCCCCCGGGCGGACGGACCGGCCGTCCACAATGTCCCGCTTCTTCACGAGCCCGAAGCACGTCCCCGCGAGGTCGAATCCGCGGACGATCTCCGGGAGGACGGCGACCTCCCCGCCGATGATCGAGACGTTCGCGAGCTCCGCGCCCCGGTTCAGCCCGACGCCGATCTGCCGCGCCATCTCGTGGTCGTAGTCCGCGATCGCGATGTAGTCCACGAACGCGACGGGCTCCGCGCCCACGCAGATCATGTCGTTCACGTTCATCGCGACGCAGTCGATCCCGATCGTGTCCCACTTCCGCATCTCCGACGCGACGAGGAGCTTCGTCCCGACCCCGTCCGTGCAGAGGCTCAGCGCGTAGGACCCGAACTCCACGAGCCCCGTGAAGTGACCGATCCGCGTGAGGGGCCGCCCGAGGCCGCGCCGGCGGTACGTGAGGGCCGATACGAGGGCCCGGATGTGGGCCCCCTTCTCGTCCTGATCGACCCCTGCCTCGGCGTACGTGCGGACCATGGGAACGGGGCGAGGAAGGAGGCGCGGCTATTTAGGACGTGCGCCGCGAGTCGGACGGACCCGGCGGAGCTCAGCCGAGCTTCCCCACGGCGAGGACATACATCTCCGCGCTCTCCCTCCGGGACGCGGTCGGCTTCACGCCTTTCGCGGCCTCGAACGACTTCTTCACGCGTCCGAGGAACCCCCGGTACCCGTCCCCCTGGAACGCCTTCACGAGGAACGTCCCGCCCGGCCGCAGGGCGCGCTCCGCGAACGCGAGGGCGACGTCCGCGAGCTCGAGGGACCGCGCGACGTCGTAGGGCCGGCTCCCACTCAGCCGGGGGGCCATGTCGCTCATCACGACGTCCGCGGGCCTTCGGAGGATCTCGAAGAGGCGCACCTGGACGTCCGGGTGCATGAAGTCCCCCCGGAGGAGCTCCACCCCCTCGATGGGGGACATCGAGGCGAGGTCGACGGCGATGACCCGGCCCTTCGGGCCTACCCGCTCGCGGGCGACCTGGGACCAGCCGCCCGGGGACGCCCCGAGGTCCACGACGACGTCCCCGTCCCGGAAGATCCCGTACCGGAGGTCGATTTGGGACAGTTTGATCGCCGCGCGGGATCGGTACGCCTGGCGCTTCGCGGCGCGGTAGTACCGGTCGTGCTTCCTCGCCTTGATCCACGCCTTGCCCATCGGGCCGACGAACGCCCGCGGGGGCTTAACGCTTGGCTCCGCCCGTCGAGGGCGTGCGAAGGTAGTACTCGTAGGTGCGATCCATCTCGATGGGCCCCGCCCAAGCGACGAGGGGGCTCGGCGCCGTCACGTCCCGTGGATCCGGGCTCACGCGCCGAGGGCCCGCGCGCGCTCGAGGCACTTCTGGGCGCCCTCGCGGTCCCCGAGGCGGGCGAGGACCTCCCCGCGGTTCAACCACGCCGCGACGTACTTCGGCTGAAGCTGGACGGCGAGGTCGTGGCACTCCCGGGCCTCCTCGAAGCGGCTCAGGCGGGCGAGGGCGGCCCCCTTGTTGTTCCACGCGATCGCGTACTTCGGGCGGATCTTGATCGCGCGGTCGTACGACTCGAGGGCCTTCGCGTAGTCCTCGAGGCGGAAGTACACGTCCCCCAGGTTGCACCAGGCGATCTCGTTCACCGGGTCGATCCGGGTCGCCATCTGCTCGCACCGGAGGGCCTCGTCGAGACGGCCGAGACGCTTGAGGGCGACCCCCCGGGACGTCCACGCGTTGGACGGGCGGTGGCCCATCCGGATCGCGCGGTCGAAATGGCCCAGGGCCTCCTGATACCGCCCTTGCTTGACGAGGCGGTCCCCCTGGGTCAGGGCCGACGTCGAGACCCGGAAGAGCACCCCGCCCGCGGCCATCCCACCCGCCGCAATCCCGAGGAAGGCGAGGAGGGGGCTGGGGTCCGAGGAGAACGCGGACCAGGAGTACATCCGGAACCCGACGAAGGCGGCCGCGAGACTGCCGACCGTCGCGAGCACGATGACGTCGATTGCACGGCCCGACAGGAGGACGGCGGCGTTGTGGGGGGTCTCCGACGTCGCGGACGCGACGGGGATCTCTTCGGCCGGGGTCCTTCCCCGCGTCCCCTTCTTCGGCGGCTTCGCCGGGGGCTCGGGGAGGATGGCGGCCCTCACGGGTTCCCGAGAGGGGGCGGACGACTCCGAATCGGCGGGCTCCGGCGGCAGCCGGACGTCCTCGAACTCGGCCCCGCAGTGGGGGCACCGGCCCGCGTCCGCGGTGACCTCCCCCCCGCAGAGAGGACACTCAATCCGGATCTCCGCAGCCTTGTCCTCGACGAGGATCGAGTCGAGGAGGCCGTCCACGATCTCCGCGTCGAGGTCGAGGGTCTCCGGCGTCCGGGCGGGCTCGGGGACGGGCTCGAGGAGGTCCTTGAGGAGGTCGTCAACCCCGCGCTCCGTCGCGGCGCGGAGGAGGGACATCCCGCAGGCCGTGCAGCTCTTCGCATCCGCACGGTTCGCGGCCCCGCAGACGGGACAGGAGAGGGTCTTCTCATCCGGCAAGGGGACGACCGAGGAAGCGACGCGAAGGAGACCCGATAAACGTTGCGACCTGCGTCTCGGAGATGAGAGACATCCCGGCGGGCCGGGACAGCGGGTCCGAAGAGCCCCGGGGCGCCCGACCAATATCCGGATGACCGAATATTAATCGGAGGCAGCGAACGGATGAGGAAATGCCCCCACGCCCCTAGATACTATGACGGAATCGGACAACGATTAAATATCCAGAACACGATTCGTGGACCGCTCCCGGGCGGCAGACCCGGGGGCACACCGCTTTGCGAGGGAGGCGGGAACGCGGCTTCCGGTTCGGAGTCCTTTCTCGTCTTTCGCCTCTCCCTCACACCATAGACTGCCCACACCGAGAGCCCGGCGGGACGTTGCGGTCCTCCTCCCGATGGCCCGCGGGGCTCCCTTTCTTTGTCGTCCCGACGAGGAGGGCGTCAGTCCCAGAACCGCTTCGTGCGGGCGTACTGGACCTCTGCGCCGAGGATCTCCCGGAGGAAGTCCTCCTCCGTCTCGTGGTACCCCCGGAGGATCCGCGCGGCCGTGTCCTCCCCGACCCCGCGCCCCATGAGGGCTAGGACGGCCTTCCGCCCGTGGGCCATGACGAGACTTGCGCTCGTGAACAGACGCTTCGCGAGGGGGCGGTCCTCGTCCTTCGGCGCGGCGAGGTCGAGGGCCGCGACGCGATCCTTCTCGTAGCCGGGGACGACGGCGATCATGAGGCCGCCGCAATTCATGCACAGGACCTTCGCGGGGACCTCCGACACGGCCTGCCGCCAGGACATCCGGCAGCTCAGGCAGAGGAGGCTCGCCGTCTCCTTCTCGAGGCGCGCCTTCACGGCCATGAGGGTCGCGTGGTCCGCCCGCGCGGGGGAGACGAGGAGCCGGCCCCCCTCGATTCCCGCGCGGCCGATCGGGGTGAGGCGCGTGACGACGACCTCGATCCTCCCGCCCCGGATGTCGCGGAGGACCGCGGCCGTCCGCGGGAGGTCCATCCGCTCCCAGAACACCTTGTCGAGGACCTCCTCGAACAGGGGCGTCCCCTCGAACGCCTTCAGGAGGCGGGGGATCGAGACGGCCTCCCAGTCCACGTCCCTCCGGAGGGCCCCGAACTTCTTCGCGACGTGGACGAAGGACCACCGGAGGACGGACGCGTTCTTCAGGATCACCCGCAGGAGGGGCTCGAGGGCGTCCGGGTCTTCCGGCTTGAGGATCTCGACGACCCGCTGGGGGTCGAGGGACCGAGGGACCTCGAGGACAATCCGGTAGGGGTCCGTCTGCACGCCCACGCTCTCCCCGAACCGCGCGCTGATGAGGGTCGAGATGAGCTGGCCGAGGGTCTCGTTGACCTTCGAGCCGAAGCACGCGTTCACGACGAGGATCTCCCTGGAGACTTCGATCGTCACCCGGGCGTCCGTGGCCACGGGCGCGTCCTTCGCGGAGTCGACGTACTCGCGGAGGGCCTTCGCACCCGCCTCGTTCACGGGGTACGCGGACAGGTCCCGCTCGCGCCGGATGCGCCCGACCTCCTGGGCGACCTCGTAGGGGACGGGGATGTCCTCCCCGACCCACGACGGGACGTCCCCGATCTCCCGGACAGGCTCCACGAGGAGGTGGTCCTCCTTGATGTCCGCGACCCGCCACGCGGTCCCCCGCATGCTGAACGCCTCCCCGAGCTTCGCGCTCTCCACGACGAACCACTCGTCGAGGGTCCCGATGACCCGCCGGGAGCTCAGGTCGACGACCCGGTACGTGCGGACGTCCGGGATCATGGAGATGTTCTCGAAGAAGTAGGGGAGGCTCTGCCCGGCCCTGCCGATCCGGCCGTCCCGGGACCAGACGACCCGGAGGGACGCGAGCTGCTCCACGACGGCGTCGAACTCGGCCCTCGGGAGCTCCCGGAAGGGCCAGCTCCGCCGCACGGTGTCGAAGAGGCGGCCCGCGTCGAGGAACCTCTCCGCGACGGCGGCGGCCACGACCTGGTTCGCGAGGACGGACCGGTTGTTCGTTCGGACGACGAGGGGTTCGACCTCCCCCGCGAGGGCGCGCCGGGCGATCGCGCACGCCTCCGCGAGGTCGTCCTCGTTCGTCGCCAGGATGAGGCCGTCGGAGACCTCGCCGACCCCGTGGCCGGACCGCCCGATCCGCTGGACGAGGCGCGAGACCTCCCGGGGGCTGTTGTACTGGAGGACGAAGTCCGCCGTCCCGACGTCGATCCCGAGCTCGAGGGAGGACGTCGTGACGAGGGCCCGCAGGGTCCCCGCCTTGAAATCGTCCTCCATCTGGACGCGCACGTCCCTCGACAGGCTCCCGTGGTGGACGCCCAGGGTGGGATCCTGGAACCAGACAGCCATCCGGGAGGAGAGGAACTCCGCCGTGTCGCGCGTGTTCACGAAGAAAAGGGTCGAGCGGTGATCCTTGATGAGCTCGTGGCAGCGCCGCATCGCGGTCGCCTGGATTCGCTGGACCCGCAGGCGGTCCGCGGCCTCCGCGTCTTGCGGCTCGGGCGTCGGCATCTCGACCCCGATCCGGAGTCCCTTCGGGACGTCCGCCCGGATCACCTCCACGTCCCGGCCCATCCCGACGAGGTAGCGGCCGACCTCTTCCGGGCTGCCGACCGTCGCGGAAAGGCCGATCCGCTGGAACTCCCGCCCGACGAGGTCCCGCAGGCGCTCGAGCCCCACGGCGAGTTGGGCCCCCCGCTCGTCCGACGCGAGCTCGTGGATCTCGTCGAGGACGACCCACCGCACGTTCCGCAGCTGCTCCCGCAGGCGACGGCCCGTGAAGAGGATCTGGAACGTTTCCGGCGTCGTGACGAGGATGTCGGGCGGCGTCTTCGTGATTCGCGCCCGCTCGGACGGCGGCGTGTCCCCGTGGCGGACGGCGACGTCGACGCCGAGCCGCTCCGCGAAGAACGTCAGGCGGCGGAGCATGTCCCGGTTCAGGGCCCGGAGGGGCGTGATGTAGAGGACGCTGACGGGGTCGGGTCCCTCCCGGAGGATCCGGTCGAGGAGCGGGAGGACCGCGGCCTCCGTCTTCCCGATCCCCGTCGGCGCGACGAGGAGGACGTTGGCGCCCGCGAGGATGCGGGGGATCGCGCGGACCTGGGGATCCGTGAAGGAGCTGATCCCGAGCTCCCGCACGGCGTCCATCACGCGTGGGTCGAGGCCGAGGTCCTCCATCCACGCGTCCCAACCCGCGGCGGCAGAAAAAGCCTCTCCCCTGGCCGAAAAAAATTATCAGGGTGGATAACCGGGACGCTGGGGTCTTTACCCCTTCGGGCCACCCTTCTCACGAGGCCGCCGATTGAGCCGTCGCCTGCCTGCCTCTACCCTAGTCGTCTCGTTCCTCCTCCTCGCGGGAGTCCTCCTCGCCCTCGCGATCCCGCCGGCGGCCGCCTTCGGGGAGACGCCCCATGAGTGGAACCAGGTCGTCAACGGCACGAACCATCTCGACGTGCACGCAGGGCAGAGCGTCGCCCAGTCCTTCGTCGCGTCCGAGACGTACGTCCTCGTGAACCTCACCCTCCGCCTCCGGAACACGGGTTCCCTCACGGACTCCCTCAACGTCACGGTACGGGCGGACGCCGCGGGAGTCCCTGCGGCCGGGTACCTCACAGCCTCCAACGTGTTCGCCGCGGGGAGCGTGGGACTCGTGTCCGTGCCCTTCGCCGCGCCGCCGGCTCTGACGTCGGGGGTCCGGTATTGGATCGTCGCGACCCACGCGGGCATCCTCGCGGAGGGCTACGAGTGGCACCACAGCCTCGCGAACGTGTACGCCCCGGGCAAGGCCGTCCTCGATGCCGGCGTCGGCTGGACGGACGTCGCGCCCGCCACGGACATGTACTTCCTCACGCACGGGAGGCCCCTCGCGACGAGCCTCTCCGTGGATGTCGTCGCCCCCGCGTCGAGCCTGGCCACAGGGGAGACGACCACGTTCCGCGTCTTCGTCAACAACACGGGGACCCAGGCCTCGGGGACCGCGTGGGTCAACGTGACCCTATCCCCGGAGCTCGTCTACGTGGGCGACACCGCGGGGACCTCCTCGACCGCGTTCCCCGCCCTCACCTTCACCGGCCTGGGGAACGGCGCCTTCTCCTTCGATGTCACCGTGCGGATCGCCATTGGAGTCGATCCCGGGACCCTCGGGACGATGACCGCGGCCCTCGCTTACGTGAACGGCACGGGCGCATGGCGGCCGGGCGGCTCCGACGCGGGCTCCGTGACGATCGGGATCGAGATGAAGTCCCTCTACCTCGTGCCGGGGCCCGTGGGGCCGAGCCGCGGCCTCACGCCGATCCTGCCGGTCGGCAGCGTGGCCCAGCAGACGAACGTGACCCTCTCCCGCGGCACGAGCTACAACTTCGATCTGACCCCCGCCCTCGCGCGGCCGTTCCGGGCGACGGACCTCCGTGTGACCCTGTACCTCGACTCCCCGGGCAACGACGCGAGGGACCTCGTCACGAACCTGACCCTCATCGACTGGAACGGGGTGACGATCGTCCCCGTCGCGTACCACCAGTCCACGGTGCGGACGAACAACCTGGACGACTTCCAGGAGTTCACCTTCGACTTCTCGGGGTTCGACCACACGCTCTCCCCGGGCGAGCGGGTGCGCCTGAGGGCCCTGTTCCAGGGGACGAGCGGCTCCGACGCGGTCCTCGCGATGAACTCGACGTTCGCCCGGTCGCGGCTCGACCTCACGACGACGACGTACGTCCGGATCGACGCCCTCGAACTCCGGGACGCCTCGGGGCCCGCGGCCCTATGGTCCTCCCGGGACGCCCTCGTCGTCCGCGCGAACGTCTCGGACCCGTTCGGAGCGTCCGAGATCGTCGGCGCGCGGATCAACGTCACGGCCCCCGGAGGCGGGGCCGTCGCCTCGTGGGCCCCGATGACCCTCCTCGTCACGGACCCCGCGACGCCCTCCGCCTGGGAGCTGTACGGCTTCACGGTCTCCCCTTTCCTCGGGAACGGCACGTACTCCGTGCGGGTGACCGCGATCGAGGGGAACGGGGTCGTAGACCTCGCGGAGGGGACCGCCCTCGTGCGATCCCCCGACCTGCGCCTCGATAAGGTCTCCACGACGGGGACCGCGAAGGGCGGGGACCGCTTCGACTACCAGCTCTGGTACAACAACACGGGCTCGGGGTCCGCGTCCCGCGTCTGGATCAACGACACGCTCCCGAGCCAGGTCATGTTCCAGGGGAGCTCCGAGGAGGGCGCGAGGACGGGCGCGTACAACTGGTCCTGGACGAACGTCGGCCCCGGATCGTACCGGCTCGACATCGCGGTCCAGGTGAGGGGCGGGGTGACGGACGCGTTCATCCGGAACACGGCGACCCTCGTCTATGCGGACGAGAAAGGGCACCTCTGGCCCCCGGGGACCTCCTCCGTCGACGTGGTCCTCCGTGGCCCCCTCATCGCCCTCACCCTCACCCCGTCCGCCTCGGGCGTCCACGGGAGCGAGTCCCTCACGGATACGATTCGCCTCTCGAACTCGGGGGACCCCGCGCAGAACGTCTGGTTGAACCTGACGTTGCCGGCGGACCTGTCGTACGTCTCGGACACGTCCGCTTCCCTGGGGGGCATCTCGACCGTTTCGGGCGGGGACGTCCGGTTCGCGTTCGGGGCCATGGCGGCGGGAGCGACGTGGACCTTCACGATGGGCGTCCGGGCGACGGCCTCGCTCACCCCGGGAGAGGTCTTCTCGACGACGGGGACCCTCGACTACACGAACGAGAACGGTGTGTCCTTGCCCCAGCGGTCCGCCCAGGCTGACGTGACGGCTCTCGCCCCCCGGATCGTGTCCGCGAGCTTCCAGTTCCTGTCGGCCTCCGTGGCCGCTGGGAACCCCGTGGCGGGGTCCGTCGTGTTCGAGAACCAGGGGAACGAGGGGGCCCGGGACCTGTGGCTCAACCTCACCCTCGATCCCTTCCTTGCGTTCCTCAACGCGAGCGCGCCCGCGACCGTCGCCGGGTCCGAACTCCGCTTCACCATGAGCGGTGTCGGATTGGGCGTCCGCGCGGTGTACGTGAACCTCACGGCCCTCCCGACGGTCCCCGACCGCCGGACCGTCGTCGTCGGAGGGAGGATCGACTACTCCGACGCCGCGGGGAACCTCCTCCTCGCCGTTGCCGTGGCCCCGGACTCCGTCCTCGCGGGCGGCTCCCGGATCACCCTGAGCGTAAGCCCCAACGTGGCCACGGTCGAGGCGGGCACGGTCGCATCCTTCACGGTGTTTCACGCTAACGCGGGGAGCGGGACGGCAGGCGACGTCTGGCTCAATCTCTCGCTCCCCGCCAGCTTTGTTTACGTCTCCGACGACTCCGATGGGGAGCGCACGGCGGCGACGTCCCTCGTCCAGTGGCACTGGACGGACCAGGCACCAGGGCCGAAGTCCTTCGAGCTGTTCCTCCAGGCAAAGCCGCTCGTCGCGGACCGGACCCAGGGGAACCTCTCCTTCGAGGCCGACTACACGGAC
Source organism: Euryarchaeota archaeon RBG_19FT_COMBO_69_17 (assembly GCA_001800825.1). Taxonomy (GTDB): domain Archaea; phylum Thermoplasmatota; class Thermoplasmata; order RBG-16-68-12; family RBG-16-68-12; genus RBG-16-68-12. The sequence goes on from MGWD01000001.1 coordinate 38,342, forward strand.
GTGGCGGGCGCGTCCCGCAACCGGACCACGGCGTCCGCCCTCGTGACGGTGATCGCCCCGTCGATCCTCCTCGAGATCCGGGCGGACCGGCCCGACGTCCTCGCGGGGGGGACCGTCGTGTACGCGATCACCTTGAGGAACACGGGCTCCACGGCCGCGCGGACCCTCTGGCTCCTCGACCCCGTCGACGCGCGCCTCGAGATCGTTTCCCACACGGCCCGCGTGCGGGCGGAGGGTGCCCCGGAGCTCAACTGGACCTTCCCCGACGTCCAGCCGGGCCAGGTGGAGACGTTCGAGCTCCACGTCCGCGTGCTCGAGAACGTGGCCCCGCGGACCCTCATCGCGAACGCGGTCGAGGCCGCCTACACGAACAGCGAGGGGCTCGTCCTCGGGTACGTGCGATCGCTCCCCGTGACCGTGGCCGTCGCGGTCGACCCGATGCCCCTCGTGTACATCCTCCTCGGCGGGCTCGCCCTCGGGAGCGTCGCCGTGGTCTACGTCTGGCGAAGGCACAAGGTGGCCATCGAGGAGGTCTTTCTCGTGTACCGGGACGGAGTCCTCATGTACCACCTCTCCCGGACCCTCGTCCAGGAGAAGGACGAGGACGTCCTCAGCGGCATGCTCACCGCGGTCCAGGAGTTCGTCCGGGACGCGTTCCGGTACGGCGAACACCGGGAGCTCCACTCCCTCGACTTCGGGGACTACAAGATCCTCATCGAGCGGGGGAGGATGGTCTACCTCGCCGTCGTGTACTCCGGCGCGGATTCGTCCCTGATCCGGAGGAAGGTCCGCGGGGTCCTCGACCACATCGAGACCGCGTACGCGCGGGAACTCGGCGAGTGGGACGGGGACATGGACAAAATCGTCGGGGCGAGGGACATGATCCGGGACCTCCTGTTCAAGGGGAACGGGATCCTCCCGCGGGCGACGACCCGCCTCGGATGACCCGGAAAAGGAGTGGGCCCGGCCGGATTTCCCGGCCCCGTGCGCGGGCGCGCGGGACCCTTTGAACCGACGACCATCTGGTTATGAGCCAGACGCTCCACCAGACTAAGCTACGGGCCCTTGTGGGCGAGAAGAGGTCCCGCGTATTTAACCGTGCATGGGTCCCGCGTCCGGAGGCCTTCCGCCGAAGGCTTTACGTCCTCCTCGGGCTTCGCGTCCCGGGGGACGGTCATGCGGCACAGCATCACGGGGGACAACCTCCAGTTCGTCCACGTCGAGTTGGACCCCGGCGAGATGGTCTGGGCGGAGGCGGGCGCGATGGTCTACATGAGCGGGAACACGTCCATGTCGACGCGGGCACGGGGCGGCGTCCTGTCCGGCCTCAAGCGCGTGGTGACAGGGGAGTCCTTCTTCGTCACGGAGTTCACCACGCAGGGGGGCCCCGGGATCGCCGCGTTCGCGGGGCGGGTGCCCGGGAAGATCTCCGCGATCGACCTCCGCGGGGGGCGGGAGTGGATCTTCCAGAAGGACGCGTTCCTCTGCGCGGAGAACGCGGTCCAGATGGACATCGCGTTCCAGAAGCGCCTCGGGGCCGTGTTCTTCGGCGGGGAGGGGCTCATCCTCCAACGGTACTGGGGCGAAGGGACCGTGTGGATCCACGCGCCCGGGGACCTCACGGAGTTCAACCTCGGGCCCGGGGAGACGCTCAAGATCAGCTCGGGCCACGTCGTGGGCTGGGAGGCGTCCGTCGCCTACGACATCCAGACCGTCGGGGGCATCAAGACCGCGTTCTTCGGCGGGGAAGGCCTCTTCGTGACAACCCTCACGGGGCCCGGGAAGGCCCTCCTCCAGTCCATGACCCTGGGGAAGATGGCCCTCGCCCTGATGCCCTACATGCCCCACCAGTCGAGCGGCGGACAGTCCTTCCGGATTGGTACGTGAGGGGATCCCGATGAACGCCTGGCTCGCCGCCCTCCTCGTCCTCGTCCTCCTCGCCGCGGGGGTCTTCGTCCTCTTCATCACGGGCCTCCTCGCGGTCCTCCTCCTCGCGATCGGCCTCCTCGTGTTCGTCACGGTCCTCGCGGCCCTCGCGATCTCCGCGATCGCCTTCCTCGTCGCGATCCCCTACTACTTCGTCGCGAAGAAGGCCCATACGGTCCCCGGCGCGTACGAGCTCGAGCGGGTGAAGGAACGGTGACCGCCGCGAGCCAGGACCTCCGGGACCTTCGGGCCCGGATCCCTTCAGACCATGGGCTCACCGTCTTCGACGCGGAGACCCAGGACACTTCCTACGGCACCCTCGTCGTGGACGACGTCCCGCTCATCTTCGACACGCACCGGAAGGACGCGAAGTACGTGGCGACGGCGGAGATCCTCACGGAAATCCTGAAGCCACTACGGATCTCGCGGGCACGGGTCCGGGACTTCGAACGGGCTGCGGCCCATCGGGGCCTCCTGGCGATCCCGTACACGTCGTGCTTCTTCAAGGGGAACCTCCACGTGTACGCGTACGTCGGCGCCGTCCGCGGGTTCGACGTCGCGGCCGTCGGCGGTTCCGTCGAGGACGCGGAGGCCGCCCTGAGAGCCCGGGTCGAGGGACTCTGGGGTCGGATCCCTCGAGAGATCCTCCGGGCGCAGAGGGATCTCCTCGCGGGCCGCCACCGGGCGCGGTACGACGCGGACCTCGAGGTCCTCCGGAAGCGATACCGGGAGGTCGCAGGCCGCGGCCGCTGACGTGACGCTGACGTGATAACGCACTTATATCGCAGGGGAGTTCGCGGGCGGCATGGCGGACGTCCTCGCCTTCGTCCTGCGCTTCCTCCACATCCTGGCCGGCATCGCGTGGATCGGGGCCGTGGCCTTCAGCCTCGGCGTCGTGCGACGCGCGATGGGGAGAGTCGACCTCGACGCGCGCAGAAGGACCATGCGACAGCTCATCCCCGTCGCGATCCGCTATGTTCCGATGGCCGCAGTGAGCACGATCGTCCTCGGGGTCCTCCTCTACCTCCACATGGGCCGCTTCGACGCGTTCCTCCTCACGGGGACGCCCTGGGGCCGTCTGATCCTCGCCGCCCTCGTCTTCAGCTTAGCCGCGTTCGCCCTCGGGATGGTCCTCGTCGTGGAGACGGGCCGGAGGATACTAACCCACCTCGACGAGCCCGCCTGCGAGCACGGGCCCGAGATGGGGGTCCTCCAGAAACGGTTCAACCTCGGGCAGGTCCTCGCCCTCGCGCTCGGCCTGGTCGTCGTCGCACTGATGATCGAGGCTGCGCACGGGTACCTCAGTTGAGGACGAAAGGAGCCGCAACGGACTCCAGTCCCGGGGAGGAGCGCCGTCGTCCGGATTCGAACCGGAGACCACCTGATTAACAGTCAGGGGCTCTACCAGACTGAGCTACGACGGCCCGCGCGACGATACAGGTGGGCCCCTCAAATAGTTTCGGTCGCGAAGCGCGTCCTCTGTCACTCGAGGCTCTTCCTCAGCTCGACGACGGTCATCGACATGGAGTCGAGGACGCCCTTGAGGTAGTCGAGGAACTCCTGGAGTTTGTCCGTCGTCACGGCGCCCTCGGGGGACGGCTTGATCAGGCCCTCCTGCTCGAGGATGCGAAGGGAGTAGCGGACCTTGTGCTGGGGGAAGTTCAGGAGCTCGGAGAGGCGGATGATCCCGATGGGTTGGTTCTCCATGATCGCCTTGAGCATCGCGACGTGGCGCTGGAGTAGCTTCACCTCGGCCTCGATCTTCGATGTGAGCGCGGAGCGTCGCGTCATGGTCCTCCCTCGAGAACAAGGAATGCCATGGCCCGTGATAGCACATGCAATCTTAAAGGGTTCGCCGGGGCGAGGTCGAGGCAAAGGCCATGGGCCCGTCGCAGGCCTCGCCCCATCCCCGGCTCCCGACGGCGATGACCCCCACGGACACGCCGCGCGGGAAGTCGGCGAGCGCGCGGTCCACCGCGCGGTGGGGCGTGCGCCCGGAGGCCATCTGGTCGTACACGCGCTTCGCGAGGACCCACTTCATGATCTCCTCCCCGATCCCCGTCGTGGACACGGCCCCCGCGGCGCCTGCGTAGAAGCCCGCGCCCACAATCGGGGTGTCGCCCACGCGGCCCGGCATCATGAACGCGGTGCCGCCCGTCGAGGTCCCCGCCGCGAACCGCCCGCGCCGGTCCCTCGCGACCGCGCCGACGGTCCCGTGGAAATCCATGGACTTCCACTTCCGCGCGTACCTTGGGAGGTGGCCCTCCCGGATCTTCCTGAGGGACTCCTCGAGCCTCGCGCGGGACTCCGGCGTCGCGGGGTCGTACGGCGGGTGGCCCTTCGACCTGGCGAACGCGGTTGCGTCGGGGCCCGCGAGGAGGACGTGGGGGGACGTGAGGACGTCCCTCGCGACGAGGATGGGGTTGCGGACGCTCTCGACGCCCGCGACGGCCCCGGCCTCGAGGCTCCCGTCCATGAGCCCCGCGTCCATCTGGATCCGCCCGTCGACGCGCATCCGGGAACCCGTGCCCGCGTTGAGGCGCGGGTCGTCCTCGAGGACGACGATCGCGGCGATGACCGCGTCGAGAGCCCGCCCGCCTTTCCTCAGGATGCCGGACCCGGCCAGGGCCGCGGCCTCCGCGGCGTCCTGGACCCGCGGGTCCGAGCCTGCGCCGCAGTGGGCGAGGAGGAGGGGGCGCACGCGGAGCCCACGGGGCCCGCGGACTTCAAGCTTTTGTACGTGCCTCCCGTCGTAGCCGTCCCGCCCGGATGTGTGACGCGAGGCCTTCGACGCGCCGCCGGAGCTCGTCGCGGATCGCGCGGAGCTCGTCCGGCGTCTTGCCCATGGCCCCGGGGACAGGCCAGTCTTCCGCCTTCCCCGCGGCCCCGATCGGGCACCGGTCCAGGCAGCCGAACGTCACCACGCGGTCCGCCCGGGCCGTCATCTCAGGCGTCACGAGCCGCGGGGTCCGCGGAGCCGCCTCGATCCCGATCTCCCGGAGGAGCTCGAACGCGTTCGGGTTCATCGCGTCCGCGGCCTGGACCCCCGCGCTCTCCGCCCGCCAGCCCGGCGGCGCGACGGCGTTGAAGAGGGCCTCCGACATCACGCTCCGAAACGTGTTCTCCACGCAGACGAAGAGGACGATGCCCATCGGCCTGCCGAAGGATTCGGGGCGGAAAAAGGCTTGCCAGCTCGAGCGCGCCTCGCGGCCTCGATAATCGGGAGCCAAGACTCATATAACGCGGGTCGCGTCGAACGGGACGTGCGCGCGATCGACGCGGAGCGCCTCACGAAGACGTACGGGACCGTAGAGGCCCTCCGGGGGATCGACCTCTCGATCGGCGAGGGGGAATTCTTCGGCCTCTTCGGCCCGAACGGGGCGGGCAAGACGACGATGCTCCGGATCCTCACGGGCCAGCTGCGCCCGACGTCGGGACGGGCGTCCGTCCTCGGCGTCGACGTCGTCCGGGAGCCCCTCCGCGTGAAGGCCCTCGTCGGGATCGTCCCCGAGGTCGAGTCGCCGCCCTCCTACCTCACGGCCCGGGAGTACCTGTACTTCGTGGGCCGGGTCCGCAAGGTCGACGAGGTCGGGAGGCGGATCGACCGCTGGATCGAGTTCTTCGACCTCTCCGGGGAGACGGGCACCCTCTGCAAGGACCTCTCGAAGGGCACGCGGCAGAAGCTCATGCTCGCGGCCGCGTTCCTCCACGACCCCGCCCTCGTGTTCCTCGACGAGCCGTTCATCAACCTCGACCCCATCTACCAGCGCCGGCTCCGGGACCACCTCGAGGCCTACGTGGCGGAGGGCGGCACTGTCTTCATGGCCTCCCACCTCCTCGACATCGCGCAGCGCCTCTGCGACCGCGTCGCGGTGATCCAGGACGGCGGCCTCGTCGCGTCGGGGACGATGGACGAGGTCCGCGGGCCCGAGGCCGACCTCGAGAGTGCGTTCCTGAAGCTCGTCGGGGCCGGGCCATGAGCTACCTCCTCTCCCTCATGATGAAGGAGGAGTACCGGGTCCACACGTCCTACTCGAGCCCGCGGATGTTCCTCGCGTTCCCGTTCCTCATCGCCCTCTTCGCCTTCGCGATCGCGTCGACGAGCGAGCGGCTCTTCGCGTACACGCCTCTCGAGGACGCGATCCTCCTCCTCCACCTGAGCGTATTCCTCTACGGCCTCAGCGTGGGCGCGTTCGGCTTCCTCGGGCGGCAGTACCTCGAGCGGAGGGACGGGACCCGGAACTACCTCGTCACGATGCCCGGGATCCTGCCCATGCGCCTCCGCCGGACGTTCCTCGGGATGTACGTCCGGGACGCGGTCTTCTACATCCTCCTGCTCCTCGCCCCCGCGACGGCCGGGCTCCTCGCGTCCGTCCCGATCACGGGCTTCCGGGTCACGAGCATCGGGATCCTGTTCGGGGCGTCCCTCCTCTCCTTCCTCCTGGGGATGTCCCTCTCCTTCTTCGTGTCGACCGTCTACCTGCGGAGCCGCGCGGGGTTCGGTGCGACGGTCGCCGCGGTGTCCGTCCTGTTCGGGGCCTACGGGGTCGGCCGGGCGATCCCCGCGGGCTGGGTCCTCCCGGGCCTCGCGGCCCACCTCCACCTCCCGCCCTTCGCCGCGGACGTCGGGACCGCCCTCGCGTACGCGGGCGGGACGATCGCAGGGATCGTCGCCATGGTCGGGGCCGCCGTCGCGATGGTCCCCGACCGCTACGAGCCGCCCGCGTCGTCCGCGCGAGAGGAGCTGTCTTCCTTCGACGCCCGCCTCGGCCGCCTGCGGTACGGGACCCTCCTCGCGAAGGAACTCGTGGACCTCAAGCGGAGCGGGACCGTCCTCAAGATGTTCTTCTCCTTCGTGACGCCCCTCCTCCTGCTTTCCTTCACCGCGTGGTTCGTCCGGTACGGGCTCGAAGTGCCCGTCGGTTTCAACAGCGTCTTCTACGCTGCGATGGTCGGCTTCTTCGGGGTCATGCTCTACAATTGGCTCAACAACGTGGACGCGATGGACTATCTCGCAACCCTCCCCGTGTCCGTGCCCCAGCTCATCCGGACGAAGCTCCTCGCGTTCTTCCTCATGACCTCGTGGATCACGGTCGCCTTCGTCGTCGCGATCTCCGCCCTGAACGGGGACCTCCGGCTCCTCTGGCTCGCCCTGCCCGTCGCCCTCGTGACGTCCGCGTACATGGTCGCGATGACCGCGTACCTCACGGGCCTCCGGACGAACTCCTTCCTGTTCGACCCCGGAGTCCTCGCGCGGTTCACGGCGCTCTCCATGCTACCCGACTTCGGCCTCACGATCCTGTCGTTCACCGTGGACCGGGACCCCGTCTTCGCGGCCTCGGGGATCGCCCTCGTCCTCGCCCTCCTCGGGCTGGCAACGTATTTCTTCCTCAAGGGCATTGACGAGAAGTGGCGCTCGACGGAGTTCGGCGAGTGAGCGTCCGGGTGCGGACGGATGGACGGTGCGGTGGCGTTCCGGCGGGCCTTCCATGTCGCGTCCCCGCTCTTCCTCGGGTACTACCTTATCCCCGAGGACCTCGGCGGGGGAATCACCCGGATGGCCCTGACCCTCCTCTTCCTCGGGACCGCGGCCTGCGTGGAGATTGCGAGGATCGCCCTCGGCGTCAAGCTGTTCGGGATGCGGCCCTACGAGGGGAACCGCGTGTCCGCGTACGCCCAGGGGACGGCAGCCCTCGCGGTCGGGATCTTCGTCGTGCGGGAGCCGCAGATCGTCGTTCCCGTGTTCATGGGCATGGCGTGGATCGACCCCCTCGCCGCGTACGCGCGCAAGAAGGGGTGGACGCGGGGGATCCCCGTCCTCGCGTACGGGGCGCTCTTCCTCGGGATCGAGGCCGCATTGAGCCCGTTCGTCCCGAATCCGTTGTCCTGGCCCACGAAGGTCCTCTTCGCGGCCCTCGCGACGGCGACCGCGATGCCCCTCGAGGGCCCCCGCATCCCCCAGCTCGACGACGACCTCCTCATGCAGATCGTGCCGATGGCCGTCCTTGCGGGCACGGCCTTCGGCCTGGGGGCCGCGGGCCTACTTTAGGACCTCGAGCTTCCCGAAGCGGCCCGCGCTGACCTGGAGGTTCCCGCGCCACTCGCGGACCCAGCCGTTCGTAATCCGCACGCGGTCGTCCGACCGCACCCGCTCGATCTCGTCGTTCCACAGGCTCACGGAGACCTCCTGCCCGTCGTCGTCCACGGCCTTCGCGTCGCACACCTTGCCCGACGCGCCAGCGCGGGTCGTGAAGTCCCGGGCGGGCCCCTTCTCGCGGATCGTGAGCTCGATCACGTCGACTTTGCTCTCGGGACGGAGGTCCTTCGCGCGCATGAGCGGGGTCCCCACCGGGGCGGGCCGGAAAAACCTTTGCCGCCCCGGGTCTCCGACCCGCGTAGGAGGCCGAAGCCGCCGCGCCAGACGGCCTGCGGACGGGAGGGATGGCCATCGGAAACCGTGGCGATTCCGCTGTCGTCCCCGCGCTCCCTGTACGCGAGAGCGCGCGCGAATTAACCTTAAAATGCCCGAGCCAGATACCTCGGGAGTCGTTACAGTGAACCGCATCAAGGTCGTAAGCGAGATCGCGGAGCTCGTCCCCATCCTCCGCGCGGTCGACACGGAGATCAAGCGGGAGGTGTTCCGCGAGGTCACCGCGGACTGGAGGACCGCGAAGCAGATCGAGGAGAAGTTCGGAGCCACGGGCCTCGAGGCCCTGCGGTTCTTCGAGAAGATGAAGCTCGTGGAGACGAAGTGGCAGACGGGAGCGACCGCCTCTCCGGAGAAGGCGTACCACGCCTTCTACGCGTCCTTCCACATCAACGCGACAACGCCCGTCCAGGAGATTTCCGACGTCCTGTACGCGGCGATCATGCCTGAGAAGGACTACCTGAAGATCGAGACGAAGGTCTTCGACATGGTGGGCCCTGACGGGAAGTTCGCGGGGGACGTCGCCGACGCCCTCAAGGTGAGCCAGACGATGCTCAAGGCCCTCGTGAAGCGCTCGACCCGCCTCGACTTCCGCGGGCACCGGATCATGCGGTTCGAGGACTGACCCGTGATCACGATCCTCCGCCTGGGCCACCGCCCCGCCCGGGACAAGCGCGTGACGACCCATGTCGCCCTCGCGGCCCGCGCCTTCGGGGCGGACCGGGTCCTCGTCTCCACGCGGGACCCGGGGCTCGAGAGGACCGTCCACGAGGTCGTCCGGAAGTTCGGCGGACCCTTCGAGATCGAGACGGGCGTGGCGTGGAAGAAGGTCCTCCGCGAATGGCGGGGGACGAAGGTCCACCTCACGATGTACGGGCTACCCCTCGACGAAATCCTCCCGAGGATCCCGCGGGACGACCTCCTCGTCGTCGTGGGCGCCGAGAAGGTCCCCGCGGAGGTGTTCGACCTCGCGGACGTGAACGTGGCCGTCGGGAACCAGCCCCACTCCGAGGTCGCCGCCCTCGCCGTGTTCCTCGATCGGCTCCTCGGCGGGGCGGGGATCCGGCGCATCCTGCGGGGGCGGATCGAGATCGCCCCGAGCCCCCGCTCGAAGCTCGTCCGCGAGCGGGCGGAGTAGGGAGCGAACCTTTATCGGAATCCGTCCGAATCGAGTCCCATGGACCCGCGGGCGGGGATCGTCGCGGCCCTCGTGCTGGCGCTCGTCGTCCTCGTCCCCGGGGCCGCCGCGGTGGACGGGCCCACGATCCTCCCCGGGGACGCCTGGACCTACGCGACGAACATGACGATGGGGGAGGGCTTCTACCTGCGCGGGCAGGTGACGACCCAGGCCCTCGCGCGGGAGTCGAGGACCGTGGAGGGCATCGCCGTGGACGTGGTTCGCATGGCCCTCGACGGTCAGGGGGAGGCGCGCGGGACGTTCGACACGGGCGTCGGGCGGGTGCGCGTGACGGGCACTTGGCGCCTGACAGGGGAGGAGTGGCTCGAGGCGGACGGCCTCAAGGTCGTGCGGAGCCTCGTCGACGTGCGCGCGAACGGGACCGTGCACACGGACCCGTTCCCCCAGGCTTTCCTGTTCACCTTGACGAACACGACGACGTTCCGGATCCTCGAGGACACGTGGCGCTTCCCCCTCGACGTGGGGGACGAAGGCGTGCTCGTCGCGGTCATGAACGCGACGGAGGACTCGAGGCTCCAGTGGGGCGGGGTCTCGGACCCGGCCCATTCCGAGGGCGTCGGGAACGTGACCATCGCGTACGTCGCGGAGGCACTCGAGCGCGTCAACGTCCCCGCCGGCCCCTTCGACGCGCTCCGGATCCGCCAGAGCCGGGAGGACGGGTCCTACGAGATCCTTCACTACGCGCCCCGGGCGGGGAACGCCGTCCGGACGGAGGCGCGGAACGGGACGGGGGCCTCCCTCGGGAGCGCGGATCTCGTCGCCTATCGCTACCAGGTCCTCGAGCCCCGCGGGTTCCTCGGCCTCGATGAGCTGACGTGGGCCCTCCTGATCCTCGGCGTCGCGGCCGCCGCGGCGGTCGTCTTCTCCGTCCTGCGGCGGAGGTCGATGAGGGCCCCGCCGGCGGGACCGCCCCCGGAGGGTCCGCCCGCCAAGCCTCCCTAGTCAGAAGAGGTCCTCGAGGTCCGTGAACACGTCCTCGAGGGTGACCCGCAGGGTGTGCCGGGTCGTCTTCGGGGGGAACGGGTCGTCCGCGAGGCCGCGGCGGAGGACCTCCTCCTTCGTGATCTCCTTGACCGGAGCCTCGGGCCACAGCCCGATCTGGACGACGTCGGAGAGGTAGTCGATCAGGTACGCGGGCACCCGGCGGCACCCGAGGGCCCGGAGGGCCTCGTATCGATGGTGGCCGTCCAGGATCACGTAGTCGACGTCGGCCACGAGGATCGGCTTCTTGAGGAATCCGTCCCGCCGGACCTCGTCCGCCGTGCGATCGAGGAGGGCCGGGTCCACGCGCTCGTGGGCGTGGAGGAGGCGGATGTCGACGAACTCGAAGCGCACGGGGGAGGCCGTATGGGTCGTCGCGCGCACGGGGCCCATCGACGAGCGAACGGGCCGACGCCCGAATAAAGCTGTCGAATGTAATTCCGCTGCGCCTACTTGGCGGGGGCCGGCGCGGGCGCCTTCTTCGCCGAGACGCGCTTCGGGAAGTACCGGAGGATCACGATGTCCCCGACGCTCTGCACCCACCGGTAGGGGATGCTGACCGCGCGGCTCCCCTCGACGAGGAGGGGGTTCGTCTCCCCCACGAAGATCCCGTCCACGGCGCCGTTGTCGACATCGACGACGAGGTTGTTCACATTTCCCAGGAAGACCCCGCTGTGGGTATACACCTGGAGCCCGATAATCTCGGACGTCTCTTCGAGCAAACGAGACACCATCCCTTCTGAGGGCGTGTATCCTGGAGGGCTCACTTAAACACTTCGGTGCATCCTGGGATTCCGTCGTAACCCTTTTCCGCCGGGACCTGAATCGCGTCGCCATGCCCGCGCCTCCCCCGCCGGCGGGCAGCTCCGCGCCTCCCGCGGCGCCGCCCGCGCCCGTCCCGCCTCCCCCCTATCCGTATCCGGGCTATGGCTATCCGGTCCCCCGGCCGCGAGACAACGCGGCGACCCTCATCGTGCTCCTCCTCGTCGCCTTCGTCGTGATCCCCGCGATCCTCGGGGTCATCGTCCTCATGTTCTTCACGAGCTTCTTCGGCGGGTTCGTCCCGACGGGCCCAATCGTCGTCCTGGACAACGCGGTCCTCGGAAACGGGAACGCCTCCATCGAGGTCCGCCTCGTCTCCCAGGAGCACCCCATTGATCGATACGGGTTCCGGCTCGAGGTGAACGGCACGGAGTCCGGAACGACGGCGTTCCCGCCAGGCGGCCAGGGTCCGCCCGTCAGCGTCGGCGGCTACTCCCTATCGGTCCGATGGCGGGACGAGGACCTCGACGGACAGGTCGGCGTGTGGGACACGTTCACCGTGAGCGGGGTCGGCGCGCCGCTCCCGCCGAGCACGTCCTTCCGGTTCACATTGTCCTTCGGGGGCAGCGTGCTCGAGGCGAGCGAGTCCTGGTCCACGCCGTGAGCCCTCGTAAGCTCTTTAGCTCCCGGGAGGGATGGGAGGGCCATGGGCACCCCCGCCCCCATGGCTCCCCCAGCGCCGCCTCCCCCCGGCCCGTATCCCCCTGCCGGGATGCCGCCTCCCATGGCCCCGCCTCCTGGCGATCGACTCCCCGTCGCCCTCCTCGCCGTCGTCGCGGTCGTCGTCGCGATCGTCGTGATCGCGGCCGTGTGGTGGATCTTCGTCGCGAGCGTGTTCGTCCCGCCCGCCGTCCGGCCGCAAGTATCCTTTTCGACGCCCTCCCTCACGCAGAGCGGGGCTGCGACCTTCTCTGTTGTGGGCGCGTCGGCCGCGTACCCAGGCGTTGCCTATCGCGCGAACCTTGAGGTCGACACAGTCCTTGGGACGGCGGACTGGCTCCGTGCAAGCACGACGATCACGGTCGGCTCCACCGACTACACGGTGAACTGGCAGGACGCTGACGGACTCGCAACCTTATCGGTGGGAGACCGAATCACCGTCAATGCGCCGGGCGGCCTACCAGCAGGACACGCCTTCAAATTCCTGCTCATCTGGGCGGACGGAAACGCCGTGGGCGAGGCCTTTTGGACGGTTACCCTCACAAAGCCTGTCATAACCTTCGCGACCCCATCCACGTCGGGCGGGACCACGACCATCCCTGTCGCCGCGGTCTCGCAGTCCGCAGGCCGCGACAACTACCGCGTGAACCTGCGCGTGAACACGACGACGGGCAGCGCGGTCGCCCTCGCGCCGGCGGGAACCGCCTCGAACGTCAGCGTCGCCGGGACGACGTACGCGATCACATGGACGGACATCGGAGGTGAGGCGACGGTGAACGCAGGGGACACGTTCAGGATCACGACGGCGGGGGGACTTCCGTCCGCGAGCACGTTCACGTTCTTCCTGCTCTGGTCCGACGGGTCGCAGATCCAGTCGTCGAGCTGGACGACCGCATGACAAGGCCGGCCGTCACACGATGTGCGCGGGGATGTCCTCGAGCTCCCGGTCGCAGTATCGGCAGACGACGCGCAGGGGGCTCTTCGACTTCACGAGGAACTCCGCCTCGACGGGCTCCCGCGCGTTCGTGATGCAGTTCGGGTTCCCGCACTTCAGGATCCCCACGACCCGCTCGGGCAGGCTCACGCGGCGCTTCTCCGCGACGTTGAAGTTCCGGATCACGTTGACCGACGCGGACGGCGCGATGAGGGCGATCTTGTCGATCTCCCGCACCCCGAGCTCCCGGTCCTCGACCTTCACGATGTCCTTCCAGCCCATCGCGTGGCTCGGGACGTGCATCGCGACCGTCACCGTCGAGGAGACGTTGTCCCCGATCCCGAGGATCTTGAGGACCTTGAGGGCCATGCCCGCGGGGATGTGATCGATCACCGTCCCGTTCTTGATCGGGGTGACGCGGAGCTCCCTCATGACCCGCCCCCCAGGATGAGGTCGAGGAGGGCCATCCGCACGGGGACCCCGTTGAAGGCCTGCTTGAAGTACAGGGCATGCTTCGTCCGGTCGACGTCGGGGGAGATCTCCGTGACCCGCGGCAGGGGGTGCATGATGATGAGGTCGCGCTTCGCGTCCCGGAGGAGATCCGCGTCCACCCGATAGGAGCCCGCGACCTTCTCGTACTCCTGGGGGTCCGGGAACCGCTCCTTCTGGATCCGGGTCACGTAGAGGACGTCTGCGTCGCGGATCGCCTCCTCCAGGCGGTGGGCGAGGCGGAACGTGAGGCCCTTCTCCTTCACGTGCTCGATGATCTCCCGCGGCATCTCGAGGGTCGGCGGGCTCACGAACATGAGGTTCGCCCCGAGCTCCGCGAGGGCGTACGTGAGGGAGTGGACCGTGCGGCCGTACTTCAGGTCGCCCACGAGGGCGACGGTCTGCCCCTCGATCGTCCCCTTCTCGTCCCAGATCGTGTAGAGGTCGAGGAGGGTCTGCGTGGGATGCTGGCCCGCCCCGTCCCCCGCATTGATCACGGGCTTCTCGGAGAAGCCCGCGGCGAGACGAGCGGCCCCCTCCTGGGGATGCCGAAGGACGATCCCGTCGCTGTACGCCTCGACCATCCGGATCGTGTCCGCGAGGGTCTCCCCCTTCTGGACGGAGGTGCCCTCCGCGGAACTGAAGCCCAGGGCCCGCCCGCCGAGACGGCTCACCGCGCTCTCGAACGAGAGACGGGTCCTCGTGGAGGGCTCGTAGAACAGGGTCCCCAGGATCTTCCCCTCGAGGGACCGTGAGACCTTCTTGCCCAGGGCGACGGGCACCATCTTGCGCGCGGCCTTCAGGACCGTGTCGATGTCCGCCCGCGAGAAGTCGCGGATGGACAGGACGTCCCTCCCCCGGAAGCTCGACATCGCGGCGGATATCCAAAGGACCCATTTAAAGGATAGCCGAGGAGCCCAGTGGCCGATAGAAATCGAGGGGTGGCCGCAACGTGCGGCCGCGTCCCCTCACTTCTCCGACTCCTTCCTCCCCAACTGGGTGACCCGCGAGGGCAGGATCACGATGCCTCCCTCGGAGCCCATGTACCGCTTCCAGTCCTTCGAATGCTTCTGGGCCTGCTTCGCCCGCTCTACGGCGATCGTCGCGACGACTTGCTTGACGACCTCGTCCACGTCGACGCCGAGGACCTCGCGGAGGAGGTACTTCATGCGGTCGCGGTCCATGGCGAGCCGGCCCATTCCCGGACGCCGTATAAGTCGGAATTGTCAACCGTCTCACGGATGAGACGGATGCCCGGACCGTCCGACATGGCGGGCATGGGAGCGTTTGTCAAAGCGCCAGAGATCGGGTCGAGCGCCTCGTCCCGGCCTCCTCCGGACGAGGGCCCCGCCCACACGTTGGGTAAAGAAAGAGGCAGGACGAGGGGTTCTCGGTCCTGCCTGTGGGTTGTGGAGGAGGGGTTATTGGTAGGTGCCTGGCTCGACGACGTCGACCGCCTTCCAGTCGCCGCCGAAGTCCTTCGTGATCCCGGTCGCGAGCTGGAAACGGACCCGCAGGCGGCCGTTCTCGAAGAAGATGTACGCGTTCTTGAGCTGGGACATGTAGAGGGAGATCCTCTTCCCCTTCTGGGTGAGGGCGCGCTCCGTGCAGCGGATGAGGCCCGCCCGCTCGAGCGCGTGGATCCTCCGGTAGCAGGCGGCGATCGGGATGCCGTACTCCCGGCTCAGGTCGATCGCGGAGCGCGGCTTCTTGAAGGTCGCCACGAGGATCTTCGCCGAGTACTCGTCTGTCACGAGCCTCGAAGCTTCCAAGGGGTCCGTATCTCTGCCTCCTCGATGTGGAATCGAGGGGCCAGGATGGTATATAACCGGCGGGGCACGATTATCCCGCGTGATTCTCATTCTCCGGAACGTGCGCGCGCCCGCGCGTGGTGGGATCAGCCGCCGCAGCAGCCGCCCTCGGACGACTCCCCGCAGGCGCAGCCGGGGCCGCAGGACCCCTCGTGCTCCTTGTGGGCCATCGGGAGAGGCACGGCCGTCTCCGTCGGCGGAGGGGCCGGCTTCTTCGTCTTCGCGAGAATCTCCATGAGGCTCATCGGCGTCGGAGGTCTCCCAGGGGGCTTTCGGTATATCTAGACTTCGTCGCGGTTCCCGTCACGCGAGGTGGCGCTTCACGCGCTCCTCGAACGCGTTCCGTGGCATCGCGCCGACGACCTGGTCCACGAGCTTCCCTCCCTTGAAGAAGAGGATCGTCGGGATGCCCATGACCATGAACTCCTGGACCTTCCGCGGGTTCTCGTCGCTGTTGATCTTCGCGAAGGTCACCTTGCCGGCGTACTTCTTTGAGAGCTCCTCGATCGTCGGGGCGATCGCGCGGCACGGGGCGCACCACTCCGCCCAGAAGTCCACGACGACGTAGGAGTTCTCTTTCACGGTCTTGTCGAAGTCGGCGTCGGTCACATGGAGGGGGTGGTCTGCCATCGTCCTGCACCCTGCGGCGCGGGACACGGGACGGTCCTTTATAAAACTCCGCTCCGCCGGAGTGAACCGGGGCCGGGATTAGGCCCGCGTCCGCCGATCGCATGAGCCGTCGCCCATCTCGACGAAGGGCGGGACCATCGAGGGATTCTTCAAGCCCACTGCGTTCCGGAACGGTATCCCGATGGGCACCGCCCTCCGACGGCGAACGAAACGACGAGCGGCCAGGTCGGTCGCCAAGGGCCCTCGTCGCGTTGCCCTGTCGAAACGACGAAGGAAGAGCCTGGATAGTAGGGACCATGCCCTGCTCGTGCTCTGGGCCGCGGATTGCGTGGAGCGCGTCCTGCGGCATTTCGAGGGTGCCTGTCCGGACGACGACCGACCTCGTCGGGCCGTTCGCGCCGGACGGGAGTGGGTGAGAGGGAGCAT
>MGWD01000001.1:54718-77724 GCA_001800825.1 Euryarchaeota archaeon RBG_19FT_COMBO_69_17
GGCTCGGCGGCCCGGGCGGCCGGTCACGCGGCGGCGACCGCCCACGTCGTCGGGCACGCGCGGCATGCCGCCTCTTACGCGCTCGCGTCGGTCGCCGACGCGGTCGGCTCCGCGGAGGCCGCCGCCGCGGAAGAACTCGATTGGCAGCGTCGAGGCCTTCCGGGCCACCTGCGTCCGATCGCCTTCCCGGGGCGAGCCGACGTCCCTCGCGCCCACCCTCGACGTTGATTCGGCGGGTGGGACGGCCTGCTCCAGCGTAAAAATGCTTATATAGAAGCCCAATCATAGGCCGAACGGGAATTCTCATGATGGGCGGACAGCCAATCATCATCCTCAAGGAAGGGACCGAGCGGGAGAAGGGCAAGGGGGCGGCCTTCAACAACATCGCCGCCGCGCGCGCGGTGGCCGACGCGGTGAAGTCGACCCTCGGCCCGAAGGGCATGGACAAGATGCTCGTCGACTCCCTCGGGGACGTGACGATCACGAACGACGGGGTGACGATCCTCAAGGAGATCGAAATCGAGCACCCCGCGGCCAAGATGCTCGTCGAGGTCGCGAAGACCCAGGACGACGAGGTCGGCGACGGGACGACGTCCGCCGTCGTCCTCGCAGGGGAGCTCCTCAAGAACGCGGAGTCCCTCGTCGAGCAGGAGGTCCATCCCACGGTCATCGTGAGCGGCTATCGGATGGCCGCCGCGGAGGCCGTGCGGGCGATCGAGAAGATCGCCTTCCCCGTGAAGCGGGACGACGCGAAGCTCCTCGCCTCGATCGCTTCGACGGCGATGTCGGGCCGCAGCGTTGGGGACAGCGCCGCGTTCCTCGCGGAGATCGCGGTCAAGGCGGTCCAGGCCGTCGTCGAGGAGGTCGCAGGCGAAGTCCGCGCGGACGTGGACAACATCCTCGTCCAGAAGAAGCATGGCGGGAACGTGAAGGACACGGCCCTCATCCAGGGGATCGTGCTCGACAAGGAGCGCGTCCACCCCCGCATGCCCTCGTACGTGAAGGGGGCCAAGATCGCCCTCCTGAACCGTGCCCTCGAGATCAAGAAGACGGAGGTCAGCGAGGAGATCAGGATCCGCGACCCCATGAAGCTCCAGAAGTTCCTCGAAGAGGAAGAGCGATCCCTGAAGACGATGGTTGACAAGATCGTCGCGTCCGGGGCCAACGTCGTCCTGTGCCAGAAGGGGATCGACGACCTCGTCCAGCACTACCTCGCGAAGGCGGGCCTGTTCGCCGTACGCCGGGTGAAGGAGAGCGACATGAAGAAGCTCGCGAAGGCGACGGGCGGCCGGATCGTCACGAACCTCGACGACCTCACGAAGAAGGAGCTCGGGAGCGCGGACATCGTCGAGGAGAAGAAGATCGGCGGGGAGGACATGACGTTCGTCACGGGCTGCAAGCACGCGCGCGCGGTCACGGTCCTCGTCCGTGGAGGCACGGAGCACGTCGTCGATGAGATCGAGCGGATCCTCCACGACGCCCTGCGGGTCGTCTCCGTCGCGATCGAGGATGGCAAGGCCGTGCCCGGCGGAGGCGCGGTCGAAGTCGAGCTGTCCCTCCACCTGAAGGATTACGCGGGGACGGTCGGCGGCCGCGAGCAGCTCGCGATCGAGGCTTTCGCCCGCGCCCTCGAGGTCATCCCGAGGACCCTCGCGGAGAACGCGGGGCTCGACGCGATCGACGTCCTCCTCAAGCTCCGGAACGAGCACCAGAAGCGGGGAGGCCGGAGCGCGGGCCTCAACGTGTTCACGGGGGAGCCCGAGGACATGACCAAGTCCAACGTCGTGGAGCCCCTCCGCGTGAAGACGCAGGCCATCGAGTCCGCGACGGACGTCGCGGCGATGATCCTCCGAATCGACGACGTGATTGCGTCGAGGAAGGGTGCAACTCCGGGGCCAGGCAGCGGCCACGAACACGGCGGCGGGATGGGCGGCATGGGCGGGATGCCCGGCATGGGCGGGATGTGAGGTCCTTCACGGGCCCGCCGGCTGCGGAGTGACGACGCCCGACCCCACGAGATCCCGCAGCTCCTTCGCGGCCCCTTCCGGGGTCTCCTCGAGTCCCACCTGGAGGACCTCCGTCCGCTCGACGCCGTCCCCGCTCTCCCGCAGGGAAACGGCCTCGACGAGGAACCGGCACGGCGTCCCCTCCACTCGCACGACGCGAGCCGGGGTCCGACGCGTGCGCCCCGCGAGGACATCCACATGGACGGACCTCCCTGCGCCCTCGAGGGCCTCCCGCACGGCCCCCTCGACCTCGACGAGGGGCCTCTCCACGACGATCCGGTACCCGACGGGGCCCCGCCGGGCGACCCGGGGAAACAGGAGGAGCAGGGCGAACACGGTCACGAAGACAGCGACGGCCAGGAGGACCCCCGCGCCGAACGCGGCCTCGCTCCCCGCCCCCGTCACGGCGAGCACGCCGACGCCGAGCAGGACCATCGAAGCCCCCAGGAACGACGCGAGCATGCGCCAGTAGTTCACGTAGGACCAAGACGGGGGGGGATCGCGGGAAGGGGCCGGCATGGGCTCGTCCATCTCACGCCTCCTCGAGGACGAGGCTCCCGAACTTCCCTCTCGTGACCTCGAGCCCCCAGTTCGTCCGCTTGACGTACGCGTCGAGGATCCGCACCCGTGTTCCGACCGCGACCTTCCCGCGCTCGACGAGCGCCACGTCCTCGTCCCAGAGCGGGAACCGACAGAAGCCGCTCTCGTCCCGGAGCTCGAGGTTCACGACCCGCCCTCGGCTGCCATCCTGGCGGGTGAACTCCCGGACGGGGGACATCCCGACGACCTGCGCCCGCAGGCTCGCCTCGGCGCCCTCCTCGAGGTCCGCGATCCGCGTGAACGTCGCGACGCTCCGGCCGTGGCGCTCCACGACGAGCATGGAGGCCGCGTCCCGGTCCAGGAGGCCGCCCCACTCCACGAGGACGCGGTCGACCTCCGCGTCGAACGCCTCCGGGGCGAGGATGTCCTGGACCTTGTCGAAGTGAGGCCTCCGCACGACCGCCGCGTACGGTGGACCGCGGGAAAAACCTTGCCCCGAGCGGCGTCGTCCGTAGGGTACTTTCGGAGGATACTTGGCCCTTCGGGCCCCCTTCCGTCTGGGTCGAGTGGGATGACCGCGAAGGAGATCGTCGTCCCGTACGCGCGGCTGAAGGAGGGCCTCGAGCGGATCCGCGGGTACTCTCTCCAGGAGCGGGAGGGCCGCATGGACTTGGCGTTCGAACCCCACTTGGTCGAGGCGCCGGGCCAACCCGTCCCGTGCCTCCGGATCGTGTTCCGGAAGACGGGAGACCGCGTCGCCCTCGAGAAGTTCAGCGTCTGCAACGGGGATGAGGAGACGCCCGTAGACCTCGAGGCGGCCCACGACGCCTTGCAGGCGTGGGTCGACTGGATGTCCTCCTAGGCCGAGGACGGGAGGGAGCGCATGGAGCGGGCGATCGCGCCGCGGAGGAGGGCGAGCTCGTCGCCTGAACCGGGCGGCGCGAGGACGTAGACGATCCCGTCCCGGGGCGGCGTCGCGGGATGGACTCGGCGCTCCGGCCCCGCCCAGCCGACGAGGCAAAAGGGGTCCGCGAGCCGCAGTACGCCCGCGCACCGGCGGAGGGGATTCCCCCTCGGGAGGGATCCCGCATCGACGTCCGCGGCACGTGTCGATGCGAGCGCGTCCTGGAGGGCGGGACCCACGGCGGCGTCGGGCGGGACGCGGAGGACCCACAGCTGGGACCTCGCGTCGAAACCGCCGAACAGGAGAATCACGGGGACCGCCGCGCCGAGGCCCGTCGCGACGACGGCGAGGTCGGGCCGGCCGATCTCCCAGAGGACGAGGGCGAGGAGCCATATCGCGCCCGCGACCCCGAGGAAAGCGAGGACGAGGGAGGACGGGGTCCCGCGCGTCCACGCCGCCTCGTAAGGGTCCGCGGACATCGCGAGGGCCTCACTTCAGGCGGATCGTCTCGAGGTTCATGGGGGCCCGCGTCTCGACCCCGAACTTCTTGTACAGGCCGGAGGCGAGGTCGGAGCACTTGTACTCCTCCCCGTGGTTCACGATGATCCTCTCGGGGCGGGGCTCCATCGTCCCGACGAAGTTCAGGAGCTGGAGGCGGTCCGAGTGGCCCGAGAAGCCGTCGATCGTCTCGAGGTCCATCTTGATCGGGAGGGTGAGGGGCTGCCCCCGATCCATGAGGGTGATCTCGCGGGCCTCTCGCTGGATACGCCGGCCGAGGGAGCCCTCGGACTGGAAGCCGACGAAGAGGAGCGCGTGGAGGGGGTTGTCGGCCCAGGACTTGAAGTACTCGAGGACGGGGCCGCCGGACATCATGCCCGAGGTCGCGAGGACGATGCACGGCTCCACGTCGTCGCAGATGTTCGTCCGCATGTCGGACGTCTCCACCCTCTTGAAGTACGGGGACAGGAAGGGGTTCTCCCCGGTCTGGAAGATCTGCGTACGGAGCTGGGAGTTCAGGTACTCCGGGTACGCGGTGTGGATCGCGGTCGCCTCCCAGATCATTCCGTCGAGGTAGATTGGCGCCTCGGGGATCTGCCGGTTCCGCATCGCCTCCTCAAGGACGAGCATGACCTCTTGGGACCGGCCGACGGCGAACACGGGCACGAGGACCTTCCCGCCGCGGCTCAGGACGCGACGGATGACGTCCTTGATCTGGACCGCCGCGTCGTGCCGCGACGGCTGGACGTCATGATAGCCGCCGTACGTGGACTCGAGGACGAGGGTCTCGAGCCGCGGGAACTTGTTCACCGCGGGGTTGAAGAGCCACGTCTTCTCGAACTTGATGTCCCCCGACATCGCGACGTTGTACAGGCCGTCCCCGATGTGGAAGTGGGCGAGGGACGACCCGAGGATGTGCCCTGCGTTCTGGAACGTCAGGCGGACGTCGGGGGCGATGTCCGTCGTCTCCCCGTACTTCAGGGGGATCGTGTTCGCGACGGCCCGCCGGACGTGGGATGACTCGTACGCGGACTTGCGGGCCTCCCCCATCGCGACCTTGATGAAATCGAGTTGGAGGAGGGACATGAGGTCTCGGGTGGGCGGCGTGCAGTAGATCGGGCCCTCGTAGCCGTACTTGTAGAGGGCCGGGACGAGCCCCGAGTGGTCCAGGTGCGCATGGGTGATGACGACCGCGTCGATCGAGCCGAGGGGCATGACCTCGGGCGCGTTGAGGTACGGGGACCCGTTGTCCTCCGAGATGAGGACGCCGCAGTCGACGAGGACTTTCGACTCCCGCGTCGACAGGAGCGCGGCGGACCGCCCGACCTGGCGGAAGCCGCCGAGCGCCGTGATTCGGACGTAGTTCTCGCCCGAGGGGACCTCCCGGGCCAGCT
The DNA here is from genome assembly GCA_001800825.1 of Euryarchaeota archaeon RBG_19FT_COMBO_69_17. Classification (GTDB taxonomy): domain Archaea; phylum Thermoplasmatota; class Thermoplasmata; order RBG-16-68-12; family RBG-16-68-12; genus RBG-16-68-12. The sequence goes on from MGWD01000001.1 coordinate 60,061, forward strand.
TCCGGCCGACCTGCTTGAGGAACCCTTGCCGCTCCTCCTGGATGGACCGGAGGTACTGGCGGATGTCCTCCACGGTCTTCGAGGGGATCGGGGGCGTGCGGACGACCTTCGGGGCCCAGCCGATCTTCTTCTTGAGGTCGTTCAGCACGGCGCCGTGGCGGCCGATGACCATCCCCGGGCTCAGGGCCTCGATCGTGACCTCGCCCGTCTCCGTCTCGAAGTAGATCCCCGTGATCTGAGCCTCCGCGGGGATCGTCTCGCGGATCGTCCGCTCCGCATCGTCCTGGGACACGAGGAGGGACGGGTCCGGCCGGACGAGGATCCGCCGGCGGAGCTGCTGGGCGATCTGGCGCACGAGCTCGTTGCTCTCCGAGAAGACCTCCATGTTCTTCGTGTAGATGACGATCGTCGGTCCCTCGAAGTCGACCTGGGTGATCTCCACATGGTCGGGGACCACCTTCTTGACGACGCTCCTCGCGTCGCTGAGAATATCCTCGATGCTCATCGATACTGCCTGGGCCCGAGGCCCGTCCCGTTCACGACAGCTTCATCGCTGTCTTGCGCCGCTCGACCTCCTTGTCGTCGAGCGTCTTGTATCCGTCCTTGGAGATGATCGCGACGTCGATCCCTTCGCCCGAGACGGCGTCCCGCTTCATCGCCGCGGTGACGGCCCGGATCGCGAGGTTCGCGCCCTCCTCCGAGCTCATGTCGTCCTTCCAGTGGTCCTCGAGGACCCCGTACACGTAGGGGCTGCCGGATCCGCTCGAGGTGAACTTGTCGGGGAGCGAGCCGCCCGCCGCGTCGATCGAGTACACATGCCCCCCGTTGCGGTCCCAGCCACCGATCACGAGCTGGACCCAGTACGGGAAGTACCGGCTCCCCGAGAGGATGTTCGACGTGAGGGTCGCGCAGGCTTCCACGGACATGGGGATGCTCCGCTTGAGCTTGTAGAGTTCCACCTCCGCGGTGATGTACCGCGCGAGGACCTGGAGGTCGCCCACGAGGCCGGCCGTCGTGAGGCCGATGTTCTCGTCGAGCCGGTAGATCTTCTTCGTCCGTTTGTGGGCGATGAGGGTGCCCGCGGTGGCCCGGCGGTCCGCCGCGAGGACGACCCCGTCCTTGCAGACGAGGCCTACGGTCGTCGTCCCGGTCTCGACTTGCTTTGAAACCTCTGGCATCTACACACTTCCACGGAAAAGCACTGAAAATGGACGCCCGAAGCATACGGGCGGGACTATATAAATTTTGAGCACTCCGTTGGCGTTCCGGTGACTCACTCAGGGAGGCCCGCCCCCCGAGAAGGCGGGGGGTCCGCACCCCCGTCCGTTGCGCAGGCGAGCGGCCGCGTCAGGTCTCGATCACGAGCTCTTCGTCGCCCGTGTCGACGGGGAGGACGGCCTCGAAGTACGACCGGAGCTGGCCCGTCGAGTCGACGAAGGACAGGGTCGCGCGCACAATCCCAAGATCCTGGAGCCAGCGGATCTTCTGCCAGACGACGACGATCGGGATGCCGTGGATACGGCTCACCTCCCCGGGCGTCTTGGGGCTCGCGAGGAGGGCGAGGAGGATGCGTTTCGTCGCGGGATCGAGCTGGACCTTCATCGTCGAGTCGGAGAATGGGTTCGCCGGGGGGCGGTTGAGGGTTCCGCCGTCCGTATCGCTCGTGATTCCCAGGATTGGGAGCGCGGTCCTGCGAGGGACTTCACGAAAGCCAAGGGCCCTCGGAGCGGGCCCGAGGTCAGAGAACGAAGACCCAGACCAGGACGACGACGACAACGGCGGCGACCGCCCCGATCACGGCGTACAGGAGCGTCTTCTTCTTCTTGCCGCCCGCGAGGCCCAGATTCCCGAGGTCGTAGGACATGGCGTGACCGACGCGGCCAAGATATGACGCTGTAATAAGGGTTTCGAACGACCTGATCTGCCCGTGGTCGGCCACCAAGGGGATCCCGGAGGCCTAGGGGTGTCCATGGAGGAGATCTGCGGCCTTGGACGCCGGAGCCACGTCAACCGCGTAGGAGAGCTTCTCCTTCGGCAGGGCGATGTTGGCAGCGCTGACCGACACGCGGACCCGGTCCGCGACCGTCTCCATGCGGAGGACCTCGTCCACGGGAATCGACACGAGCTCCGTCCCCCCGCGGTCCTCGAAGAAGAACTTGACCGCGCTCGGCATCGCGCGGACCTTCACGAGGAAGAAGGAGGGTTCCCCCTCGTCGCGGGACGAGGGCGAGGCGATGAACAGGACGCCCTTCTCGTGGCGGACGAGACGCCCCTCGACGGGGCGAAGGAGGGGGACGAGGTCGCCCCCGTGGTCCATCCCGACAGCCAGTGTGACGTCCTCCTCTGCTGCGACGCGGTACGCGACCGCACCTTCCCCACCTGCCTGGCTGAAGACGACCTGGCTCCCGCCCGCCTCCGCGGGCTCGATTCGGATCCTCATCCGAAGGGTCGCGAATCCGAGGTCGTACACCCGATCGTCTGTGTCGACGTACCCGAGGATCATCGCCACGCCTCAGGGCACCCCGAATCCCTTCCGGAACTGCTCCGCGATCTCCGCGAGCTCGGCTTGGGAGAAGTTCGGGAAGTCGGAGACGGCCCCGTACTCGGCGAGGTGCTCCGGGCGGTAGATGTTCGGGAGTACGGAGGACACGGTCTCTTCGGATAGGATGAACTTGAGGGCCGCCTGGGACATCGACAGGCCCTTCCCCTCGTGGATCCATCGGAGGTTCGCCGCCCGGCGCAGGGCGACGTCGATCCATGCAGGGTCCTTCGGATGGAGGTCCCCGTCGGATGGGAACACGACGGCCCCCGCGGGCTCCGCCTCGAGGACGCCGCCGGCGTGGGGCGCGCGAATCGTCATCCCCTGGCCGATCTCGAGGGCGACGGGGAAGTAGTTCCGGCCCGGTTCCTCCTCGAGGAGGTTGTAGTAGATCTGGATGCACGCGAGGTCCCGGACCCGCATCGCCGTGCGGCCCTCTTCGAGCCAGCCGGGTCCCGGCCCGAGGGCGAGCCCCGCATAGCGGATCTTGCCCTCCGCCTGGAGGGCCTCGAGGGCTTGCCACACGCCCGCGTCCGTGACCGCCGCGATGTCCGGGTAGTGGAGCTGGAGGACGTCGATGTACGAGGACCCGAGTCGGGCGAGGCTCGCGTCGACGGACGCGCGGATCCCCGGGGCGGAGAAGTCCGGCCGGCCGTCCCGGCGGCCCGCCTTCGTCGAAATCACGACGAGTTCCCGGCGGTCCCCGAAGGCCTTCCCCAGGAGGGCCTCGCCGCGGCCGCCCGCCTCCGTGGGGGACGTGTCGAAGTAGTTGATCCCCGCCGCGTAGGCCTTCTGGATGAGGTCGAGGGCCTGGTCGTCGCTGAACGCGCCCCACCGGCTTGACGTGAGGGTCCAAGTGCCGAACCCGATCTCGGAGACCTCGAGGTCCGTCTTCCCGAGAGGGCGGTAGTTGACCAAGACGAATCCTCCGGAGACGGGCGATGGCCGGGCGCGTATATTATCGCGTCGTTTCGGAGGCCCTCAACGCCACGTGACGTAGAACAGGGCCGCGAAACCCCCCAGGCCCGCGGCGTTGAGGGCGAGCATGGGGACCGCGACGTTCGCGCCCATCCCCTGGTCGTTCATCGAGACGTACACGTAGACCGACAGGAGGCTCTGCGCGAGGAAGAGGCAGCCGAACGCGACGAGGCCGAGGGTGAGGGGGGACCGGAGCTCGCGGGCGTTCCGCGCGTACACCCCGACGACCCCGACGAGCAGGGCCGCACTCAGGACGGCGAGGGCGATGTTGACCATCCAGAACAGGCCGAGCGCCACGGGATCTCGTCCTTCTTCCGTTCCGTCGGCTATCTACTTTTCCCCAACTCGGGGCGCCATGCGGCGCCAGACCTCGAGGAAGTCCTCGAAGTGGACCTGGAGCCGCGGGGACAAGGAGTAGAGGGCCGCGTATCCGCCGTCCCCGAGGAGCATGACGCATTCGTTCTCCCGGAGGACGTCGAGGTGGTGCCGAATCGTCTTGTAGTCGAGGGCGAGGAGCGACGCGAGGTCGTTCGCGTTCCGCGGGCGCTCGTGGAGCGCGTGGAGGATCCTCGCGCGATTCGTCCCCCCGCGCGTCGCGGCGATGAGGTACCAGAGCCTCCGATCCATGCAGGCCCCCGCCTACGGCGTCCGCCGTACTTGAGGGTGCGCGCGGAGAGGGCCGAACCTTCTAATATTACTATCTTAATAGTCAGTGCATGGCGGGAGGATGGCGCCGGGCCGCCCTCGGGGTGTTCCTCGAGTTCCGCCTCATCCCCGTCCTCCTTTGGTCCTTCACCTCCGTCGGGATCGGGACCGCCCTCGCCTCCTTCGAGACGGGGCGCCTGGACCTCGCCTGGCTTTCCGTGGCGATGGGGCTCGCCCTCCTGATCCAGGGATGGGTGACCCATGCGGTCAACGAAGTCTACGATGCCCGCAGCGGGACGGACGGGCATGCGGCCCCGCGGGCCCTCTCCGGAGGAAGCAAGGTCGTCCAGATGGAGCTCCTGAGCGAGCGGGAGCTGTGGGGCCTCTTCGCGGCGTCGTCTGTCGGGGTCCTGCTCCTCGCCGTGCCCGTGGCCCTCCTCCGGCCCCCGTGGCTCCTCCTGCTCGTCGGCTCGGGATACTCGCTCGGGGTCGCGTACACCCTGCCCCCCTTGTCCACGGCCTACCGGCCTTTCCTGGGGGAGTGGCTCGGCGGGTTCCCCGGCGTGGTCCTCGCGACCCTCGGGGCCTACGCGATCCAGGCGGGGACGATCTCAGGGCTCGCGGTCGTCGCCGCGGTCGCCCACGCCGCGGTCTGCACCGCCATGCTTGTCATGCACCACTACCTCGACGCGAACGCGGACGCGGCCGCCACGCCCCGGAAGCGGACGACGGTCCTCGCCTTGGGATCCGAGGGCGCGCGCACGTACGCGACGGCCGTCGCGGCCGCAGGCGCCCTCGCGTACCTCGCCGTGGGCGTCCTCGTCCACCCCTCCTTCTTCGTAGGCGCGGGATTGACGGCTGTGGCCGCGCTCCTGCATGCCCGCGTCCATCCTCGGGATCTCCGGTCCGTCACGAGGGCCGAGCTCCGCGTGATCCAGCTCGGGATCGCGGCGGGCCTCGTCCCCGCGGCGGTGCTCGCGCCGTCCCTTGCGGTCCTCCTGCCCCTTGCGGCGATCGGCTACCTCGCGCACCTCGCCGTGGTCGCCCCGCCCAGGGGCCTCGCCCGGGCCTGGCGCCCCTCCGGCGACGCGCGGTCGGGGGCCCACCTCGGAAAGGCGAAATAGACCCGCGGCCCTCTCCGCGGGGTGCAGCGCATCGGGTTCCTCGTGAACCCCATCGCGGGTATGGGCGGGCGCGTGGGCCTCAAGGGCACGGACGGCGTGGTCGAGGAGGCGCGCGCCGCAGGCGCTGTCCCCCAGGCGCCGGCCCGTGCCGCCACGTTCCTCCAGGCCTTCTGGTCCCGCCACGCCGGGAATCCGAGGATGGCCGTCCGCTGGCTCACCTGCTCGGGTCCCATGGGCGGAGATGTCCTCGAAGGGGCGGGGGTGCCCCCCGACGCGAGGGAGGTCGTCCATCGGGTCCGGGACGGCACGACCGCAGAGGACACGAAGGCGGCCGCGCGCGCCCTCGTTTCTGCAGGGGTTGAACTCGTCCTCTTCTGCGGCGGCGACGGGACCGCCCGGGACGTGGCGGAGGCCGTGGGCGACCTCCCGATGCTTGGGATCCCCGCGGGCGTCAAGATGCACTCCGGGGTGTTCGCCGTCTCCCCCGCGGCCGCGGCGGAGATCCTCGCGGCGTTCCTCCGCGGGGAGCTCCGGACGGGGCATGCGGAGGTCCTCGACCTCGACGAGGAGGCGTACCGGAAGGGGGAGTGGAGGATCCGCCTCTTCGGGACCGCGAAGACCCTCATCGAGCCGCATCTCGTCCAGGCCGGGAAGCTCATGGTCGCGGAGATCTCCGAGGCGGACGTCCTCGCGGAGCTCGCGGAGCACGTCGGGGAGCTCCTGGCGGCGGAGCCGGACACCCTGTTCCTCCTGGGCCCCGGGTCCACGCTCCACACGATCGCGGAGCGGCTCGGGCTCGAGAAGACGCTCCTCGGGATCGATGCCGTGCTCAGCGGCGCGACGATCGCGAAGGACCTCAACGAGGCGGGCCTCCTGGCCCTCCTCGACCGCCACCCGCCGGCGAAGCTCGTCGTGAGCCCGATCGGCGCCCAGGGCTTCATCCTCGGCCGCGGGAACCTCCAGGTGAGCCCCGCGGTCCTCCGGAGGATCGGGACGCGGAACGTCCTCGTCGTCGGCACGCCGGGGAAGCTCGCCTCGACGCCCGTCCTCCGCGTGGACACGGGGGACGAGGCGCTCGACGCGGAGTTCCATAAGCGGGAGTATCTCTTCGTCATCGTCGGGTATCGAACCTCGCGCCTCATGCCGATAGAAGGTTGAAATACGGACAGCCTCTACGGCCGTCGAGCAGGCTGCCATGGCCGAGACGATGACCGCCGCCGTCAAGATCCGCGCGGCGCGGGGGGCGACGGAGGTCCGGACGGTCCCGAGGCCGTCGATCCGCCAGGACGAGGCCCTCGTGCGGGTGCGGATCGCGTCGATCTGCGGCACGGACCTCCACATCTTCGACTGGGACGCGTGGTCCGAGGGAAGGATCAGGCCGCCCCTCATCCAGGGGCACGAGATGGCGGGGACCGTCGAGGTCGTCGGGGAGGACGTCACGACCGTCGCTCGCGGCGACGAGGTCTCGTTCGAGGGGCACATCGCCTGCGGCCGCTGCTACGAATGCCGAACGGGGCAGGCCCACGTCTGCCGAAACGTGCGGATCATGGGGATCGACCGGGACGGGGCGTTCGCGGAGTACGTCGCCGTGCCGGCGTCGAACCTCGTGCGGAACGATCCCTCCCTCCCGCTCGAGGTCGCGACGATCCAGGACCCGCTCGGGAACGCCGTGCAGACCGTGATGAACGCGAACGTGCCCGGGAAGGCGATCGCCGTGTTCGGTCTCGGGCCCATCGGCCTCATGGCCGTCGCGATCGCGAAGGCCCTTTCTGCAGCGAAGATCATCGGCGTGGAGAAGGGGAACGAGTATCGAAAGGACCTCGCGCGTCGCCTCGGGGCCCACGTCGTGCTCGAGTCGGACGGCGACACGGTCCCCAAGATCCTCGAGCTCACGGAGGGGGACGGGGTCCACGAGGCCCTCGAATTCTCCGGCGCGGCGCCCGCCCTCGTGCAGGCGACGAAGGTCGTGCGCCCGGGCGGCGGGATCCACCTCCTCGGCCTGTTCAACGGGCCCGTGTCCCTCGACCTGACGAACGACGTCATCCTCCGGGGCGTCTCCCTCTACGGGATCACGGGACGCCGGATGTTCCGCACCTGGTACGAGATGGCGGGCATCCTGAAGTCGGGGAACGTCGACCTGAGGCCCCTCATCACGCACCGGTTTCCCCTCGAGGATTACGTGATGGCGATTGAGACGGTCCGCTCGCGGCAGTGCGGGAAGGTCGCCCTCGAGGTGGGCCGTTGACCCGGGATCCGACCGCGTTCCTCCGGGAGGAGGTCGAGGCCCTCGTGGCCCAGGCCCTGGACTGGAAGATCCGCGTCATCCGAGGCCCCTCCGCCCCTCGCAGCCTGGTGGACGGTCGCGAGGTCGTCATGCTCTGCTCGAACAACTACCTCAACCTGTCGAACCATCCGAAGCTGAAGCGGGCCGCGGCCCAGGCCGCGCGCTCCCACGGGGCCGGCTCCGGCTCCGTGCGCCCCATCGCGGGGACGATGGACCTCCACGAGGAGCTCGAGCGGCGGATCGCCCGCTTCAAGGGTCGGGAGGCGTCGCTCTTCTACATGAGCGGCTTCGCGGTCAATGCGGGCCTCATCCCCCAGCTCGCGGGGGAGGGGGACGCGATCGTGACGGACGAGCTGAACCACGGGAGCATCATCGACGGGGTGCGCCTGACGAAGGCCCAGCGGTACATCTACCGCCACAACGACGTGGGGGACCTCGAGCGCTGCCTCAGGGAGGCGGACGGCCATGCGAGGCGGATCCTCGTGATCTCGGACGGCGTGTTCTCCATGGACGGGGACATCGCCCCCGTGGCGGAGATCGCGAAGGTCTCCGAGGCCTACGGCGCGATGGTCTACATCGACGACTCCCACGGGGAGGGTGTGCTCGGGGAGGGCGGCCGCGGGGTCGCGAACCACTTCCACGTCGAGGACAAGATCCACGTGGAGATGGGGACGTTCTCGAAGGCCCTCGGGGTCGTGGGCGGCTACGCCGCGGGCTCCGAGGACCTGCGGCGATTCGCCCTGAACAAGTCCCGCACGTGGCTCCTCAGCGGCTCCCACCCGCCCGCGACGGTCGCCTCATGCATCGCCGCGATCGACGTCCTCGAGACAGAGCCCCGGTGGGTCCGGCGGCTTTGGAGGAACACACGGTACTTCAAGAAGAGGCTCATTTCGCTGGGCTTCGACATCGGCAGGAGCGAGACCCCGATCACGCCCGTGATGCTCGGGGAGTCGGCCGTCGCGAAGCGCTTCGGCGACCGCCTGTTCGAGGAGGGTGTCTTCGCCCTGCCGATCGTCTTCCCCATGGTCGCGCGGGACAAGGCCCGGATCCGGAACATCGTGAACGCGGGCCTGAAGCGGGAGGACCTCGACGTCGCCCTCGCCGCGTACGAGAAGATCGGGAAGGAGCTGAAGGTCATCCCCTAGAGGTCCTGCCGGAGCTTCCGCCGCACGTAGCGGATCTGGGTCGGCTCGTACCCGAGGGACTCGAAGAACGCCGTGGACGGGTCGTTTCTCGGTTCGATGAGGGCCGCGAACACGCCGAGCCCGAGACCCTGAAGGGCGCGCTCGCACGCGCGGACGAGACGTCGGCCAATCCCGCGACGGCGATACTCGGGATAGACCGCGAGTCGGTTGATCCACCCCTTCCGGCTATCGTGGGTCCCCAGGACCATCCCGACGAGGCGCGGACCGTCGAAGGCGCCGAGGTACAGCGCGCGGTTCGAGCGGAGCTGCCCCGCGAACGCGGACCGGCTGTCGCGCCCGCGGGTCCTCGGATGGAGGCCGCACGCGTCGAGGAGGGCCACGACGGCCGAATGGTCCCGGAGCCGCAGAGGGCGGACCTCGACCGCCATCCTCATCCCTCCCGGGTGACGAGGTGGCGCGGAGGATGGGCGAAGGACGTCCTCGCGTCCTCGGGGAGGAGGTCCCCGAGGAAGGACGGCACGACCCGGTGGCGGCGCAGCTCCGTGAGTCGGAGGAGCCTCATCCCCACGTGGGACTCCCGATGGGGGATGCGGCCGTCCGCGTCGGGCGTCGGGAACTCGGAGGAGAGGTCCACGAGGAAGTAGAAGCCGAGCTCGTGGGTCCGCACGCCCCGGTTGTCCCAGACGTACTCGTGGACGTACATGAGCTTGTCCGCCTCCACGTTGAGCCCCGTCTCCTCATAGAATTCCCTGGAGAGGCACAGGGCGAGGGTCTCCCCGAATTCGAGGTGCCCGCCGGGAAGGTTGTACGCGACCTCGCCGCCGGGCTTCCGGTTCTCCTCGAACAGGACGGCGTCCCCGTGGGAGAGGATCCCGCAGATCCGGACGAGGAAGTCCCGGCCGGGCTCAGGCGATGCGGGCCCCAAGCTCCCCCTCCTCGTCGGGGCGGAGCATGACGACCCGCCCGTCGGACTGGACGGCGCCGAGGCATAGGACCTCGGACTCGAAGGGTCCGATCCGCTTCGGCCCGAAGTTCGTGACGGCCACGATGGCCCGCCCCAGGAGGTCCTCCTTGCGGTACCAGGGTTGGATCGCCGCGGACGACCGTTTCACGCCGAGGGGGCCGAAGTCGATCGTCAGCTTGTACGAGGGATTGCGGGCCTGCGAGAAGTCCTGGACGTCGATGACCTTCCCGACCCGCATCTCGATCTTCAGGAAGTCCTCGAAGGCGATCGTCATGGGAAGACCGCGCGGCGGAATGCGGATGAACCTCTTGAGGCCTTGCCCCTCAGTGGGCCCGGGACTCCGGGCTCTTGACCCCGAGGTGCCGGCAGAGGCGCTCGTGCTCCGTGCGGCTCGTCCACTCGACCCGGAGGTAGTCCGAGATCTCCCGGTCGCTCATCCCCAACTCCCGGGCGGAGGCCACGGCGACGCGGTACGCCTCGATCTCCGTCGGGCGGTCGACGTACGCGAAGCGGCGGTCCCAGAGCTCCTTCCCCTCGTGCCACTGGCGGATGTGGACGAGCTCGTGGAGGATGTCGAGGTACAAGGTCCGCTCGTCGCCCGTGCGGAGGTACTCGAGGCCCAGGACGACGTTCCCGCGTTCGTCATCGATGTACGCGTACGTGTCCTCGGGGACGAGGTGCACGCGGGTCTCCGCAAGGACCTTCGGCCTCAACCCGTCGTTGAAGATCGCGCGGAAGCCGGGATCCGAGTCGAGGCCCGGGAAGACCTGCGTGATCGCCTTGAGGCCCGAGCCCAGCCGCCGGTTGATACGGACCCCGTTCACCCGGAATCTGCATGCGCCGGACCTTCATAGGGGTTTCCGTCCCGGGGCGCCGCGGGGCCGGCCCGCGATCAACCGCTTTCGCACCCGATGCCGTCCCCGTCCCCGTCGAAGTGGTGGGGGTCCGGAGGGAGGACCGTGAACCTCCGGTAGGGGATGTCCGCGCAGTCCAGGTCCGGCGGCGGGGGCGGGATACAGACGGTCGGGTAGGCCGGGTCGCAGTTCGCGGGGGGCGGAGGAGGCGGCGACGCGCAGCCCGTCCACGCCTGGGAGGCGAACTCGCTCTGGGAGCAGTACTCGAAGAACGTGTCCGCGTGGCCCGAGGCGATCATCGCCGCGTTCGCGTTCACGCCGTCGCAGTGGGCGACGGCGAGGACCCGTCCGAACGGGTCGTCGCCAATCTGCGACGAGTCCTCGTCGATGAGGGCCTCCGTCCCGAGGCAGAGCTCCGTGAGGTACGCCGTGGCCGCCGCACCGCCGACCTCATCCACCTCGGGGGCGTCGACGAGGACGAGCCGGATCCGGACGCCGCCCTCGATGTCGAGGGTGTCCCCGTCCACGACGCGGGTCACGTTGCGCTCGTCGCAGAGGCCCGAGGGGTTCGGGCAGAGGGACGGCGGAGGAAGCGGCGGGTCCTGGGCGGAACCAGAAGGACGGGGGGAGGCCGACCAGGCCACGACCCCGATGACGACGACCCCGGCGACGACGATCGCCGCGAGGAAAGCCGGCTTCACGGCGGAGGCGAACGCCCCAGGGACGTATGAATCCTGTCTCCCCGGGCCTGGGTGGCCGTCAGCGTCGGCGCTTCGCGAGGGCCTCCACTCTCGACTCGAGGGTCGACAGGCGGGACTTGAGGTCCCTGTTCTCGTCCCTCAACTTGTCGAGCTCCTCCTGCTGCTCGAGGCGCTTCGCGTCCTCCGCGTGCTTCTCCTTGACCATACGGGCCGCGCCGCGGACGGCCGTCCGGACGTGGCCCTGGGGCTCCACGCGGGAGAGACGCTCGAGCTCCCCGAGGGCCTTCTTGTACCCGAGCTCCCCGAGGCCCATCGCGGCCCCCAAGCGGGCGCGGTAGTTCGGGTCCCGGAACAGGGCGAGGAGGTACTCGAGGACCTCGTCCCGCCGCTTCTCGTGGAAGGAGCCGAGCTTCCCGAGGGCCCACGCGGCCCCGAACCGCGCGAGCTCCGGCTTACCGTACGCGGTCCACTCCTTGAGGATCTCGATCCCCCGCTCGTCCCGGAGGTTCGCGAGGGCCATGCAGGCGCCCCGCGTGATGACCTCCGCCTGGGCAGGGCGAGCGATCCCCTTGACGATCGTCTCGAAGGCCTTCTCGTGGCGGGTCTCCGCGAGGGCCAGGGCCGCCGTCTGCATGGGGTAGTACCATCCGTCTTCCAGGTAGGCCTTGGCGAGGACTTTGAACACGACCTCGTCCCTCCGGATCTTGCCGAGGGCGCGGTACGCCCCGCGCCGCACGCGGGAGTCCTCGTCCTTCGCCCCCTCGAGCAGGGCGTCTCGGGCCGCCTCGCTCGCGATGTCCCCAAAAGCCGCCGCCGCGGCCCGCCGGACGCCCCAGAACTTGTCCTTCGTGAGGGCCTTCTGGAGCCCCGCGACGACCTTCTCGTCCGCGAGGAACGTCCCGAGGCCCTGGCACGCCTCGATCCGCGCCCACACGGCGGGCGCGTGGGCGAGCTGCCACAGGAGCTCGTCCTTGTCCTTCTTGAAGGCCAGCTTCTTGAGGACCACGTTGTCGGGGTCGAACAGGACCGTCCGCGGCCGCCGGGCCACGTCGAAGTGGAACACCTGCTCCGCCTTCTCGACGGACACGCGCTCCCGCACGGCCTTGTCGTCCCCCAGGATCTCCACGTCGATCGGGAGCTTGAACAGGGGGACGGGGTCCTTGACCTCCTGGGTCTGCTTCACACGGAGGGCAACCTGCTTCGCCTTGTCGTCCCACGACCAGGACGCCTCGAACTCCGGGTGGCCCGCATGGTACAGCCACTGGTCGAAGAACGTGTCGAGGTTGCGGCCCGTGGCCTCCTCGATCGCGATCTTGAGGTCGTTCGTCTCCACGTTCTGCCTGCCGTGCTTCCTCACGTAGTGGCGGATCCCCTTCCACCAGAGGTCCTCCCCGAGGACGTGCCGCATCATCCGGAGGACCTGGCCGCCCTTCTCGTACGTGTGGCGGTCGAACATGTCGGACGGCTCCTGGAAGCGGTGGGTCACGATGGGCCGCTTGTAGTCCCCCGAGGCCTCCTCGAAGTAGTGGTCCCGGTCCTCCTCCGAGCGCATGAGGGCCTCGTCCGGGCCGAACGCGTGCTCGAACCAGAGGATGTCGAAGTACGTCGCGAAGGACTCGTTGAGCCAGATGTGGCCCCAGGACTTCGTCGTGAGCCAGTCCCCGAACCACTGGTGGGCGAGCTCGTGGGCGAGGAGGCTCTCGGGCATGTAGTCCTTGTACGCCCGCTCGTCCGTGAGGCAGTACTCGTACAGGATCGTGATCGAGGTGTTCTCCATGCCGCCCGCCGTGAACTCGGGCACGCACACCTGGTCGTACCGCGGCCAGGGGTACGGGAGGCCCGTGACCTTCGCGTAGTAGCGGACCATGTCGGGGACGTTGTGGAAGCAGCGCTCGAGGTAGGAGCCCATCCCCTTCGGGACGTGGGCCAGGACGGGGACGCCGTCCACGGTCCACTCCTTCGAGTCGAACTGGCCGACCGCGAGGGCGATGAGGTAGTTCGAGTGGGGTTTGTCGAGGAGCCAGTGGTACGTCTTCGTCTTCCGTCGGGCGTCGTGCTTCACGTTCACGAGGCGGCCGTTGCTGAGGGCCTCGTACCGCTCGTGGACCGTCGCGAGGACCTCCGAGGTGAAGCGCTGGTTCGGGTAGTCGTACGACGGGAACCAGCAGCGGTTGTCCTGGTCCTCGCCCTGCGTCCACGCGATCCGCGCGCGCTTCGGGTAGGCCTTGTCGGGGCCCATGAAGAAGAGGCCTTTCCGGGGTTTCGCCTCATACCGGATCCGGAGCTCGAAGGGCTCCCCCGCCTTCTTCGGGCGCGGGAGGCGCACGGACAGGTCCGTCCCGCGGTGGTCCCATTCGAGGGCCTTCCCCGCGCCCTCCGTCACGCCCTTGATCGTGAGGTCCTCCGCGTCGAGGACGACGTCCCGCAGGCCGTCGTTGATCGGCGCGAGGCGGTGGGTCGCGACGCCGGCCACGGTCTTCGCCTCGTCGTCCACGCGGACCTCGAGGCGGAGGTGCTGGAGGAGGAACGTGCGGTCCCTCGGCGGCTGCTCCGGGGTCTCGGGCCCCGCGAAGGCGCGCTCCCCCGCGACGAGCCCGCGGCCCCGGCAGGAATCGATGACATCGGTCATGGTGGCCCCTATTCCGGATGGGGGCCGAGGAACCCCCGGGGCGTATTTAGGGATTCCCTCGTTGCTGTAATCGGGCGAGCTGGGCGTCCCTCCAGAGGACGAGGCCGCCCTCCGCGGCGAGGAACAGGCCGACGAAGAGGGCGGGCGCCCCGATTGCCTCGGAGGCGTCGTGGCCGCCGAGGTCGAGGACGAGGGCCGCGGCGGCGAACGCGAAGAGGCCCGCGCCGGCGAGGAGGGACGCGAGCGCGGAGCGCCGGGACACCGCCATCGGATGGGGGACCCGCTACATAACGCCGCGGCCCGGAGGCCTTATGGCCCGCGCGCGATTGCCTGCGTCCGTGGACGATCGCGGCGCGGAGATCCGGGCGACGTTCGAGCGCATCCGCCGGCCCCTCCAGTGGCCCATGGAGGACTTCGATCGGCGGCGGGTGAGGACGGCCCGCTTCGACGGCTTCCGCTTCTCGCGCTCGAAGGGGAAAGCCGTCGCGGGCTTCGCCGTCGGCTTCGCCCTCCGCGAGGACGTCCTCCCCGTGACGTTGGAGCCGCCGGAGGCCGTCGCCTACCTGTTCGCCCGGCCGACCGGGTCCGCCCTCCACCGGGACTTCGTCCTCCGGGCGGGGAGCCCCGTGCGGCGTCTCGTGCGGGAGAGCGAGCGGGAGGGCCTGCCGTACGAGCTCCGGCCCCGGGACGAGATCGTGGCCTTCCGCCACCGGTCCCTCGGGACCGTGCCGCCCGAGCTGTTCCCCCTCGTCGCCTCGGACTTCTTCCTCCTGTCTTACCGGCCCTTCTGGGCCTCCGGCTTCCTCGAGAGGATCCGGCGGCCCCGCCGGCGGCGGTAGGGATCAGGCGCCCATCTCCGCCGCGAAGACGCCGGGGACGGGAGGCCGGTCGAGGACCTCGAAGACCTTGGACCAGCCGTCCGCGAGGTCGCGCGTGCAGCGGACGACGCCGAGGTCGACGAGCCCCTCGAGGCGCCGGCGCGTCCGGGCGGCGGCCCAGCCGAACCGGGCGGCCATGAACTCCGCGACGGCCCGCTCCCCCGCGGCCCTCCCGCCGAACCGCACCTGCAGGGACACGGAGAGGAGGGCGAGGTCCTCCCGGGTGGCGGGGGCCTCGACCCCGGAGAGGGCGGCCCAGAGTCCTTTGGGGAGGCTCATGCCCCTCCCATGGGAGCGGGGGCTCGTGGGCGTTCCGCGTGCATGTAGCGTACCCTCCGGGAGGGGCGCAACAAGGATTTTATCGAGGGCGCCCGATACATCGGCCATGTCCGTGGAGACGGAGCTTGTCCCCATCCACAACCCGGACGGCCTCAACGTAATCCTGGGACAGACCCACTTCATCAAGACGGCGGAGGACGTCCATGAGGCCCTCGTGAACGCGGTCCCCGGGATCGGCTTCGGCGTGGCGTTCTGCGAGGCCTCGGGCCCGCGCCTCGTGCGTGTGGAGGGGACCGACGAGGCCCTCAAGGCGCTCGCCGCCCGGAACGCCCTCGCCGTGGGGGCCGGCCACTTCTTCATCGTCTTCCTCAAGGGCGCATACCCGATCAACGTGCTCCGGGGCCTCCGGGACGTCCCCGAGGTCGTGAACGTCTTTGCGGCGACCTCGAACCCCGTGGACGTCGTCGTTGCGAAGACGGCCCGCGGGCGCGGGGTCCTCGGGGTCGTGGACGGGGAGGCTCCGAAGGGCGTCGAGGATGCTGCGGCGAGGGCGGAGCGGAGGGCCTTCCTCCGCACGATCGGATACAAGTTGGGCTGACATGTGCCGGATGCTCGCGATCGTGAGCCGCAAGGCGATCCCCGCGAGCCTCCTCCTCTCCTTCCGACAGCTGGCGGACACGGGGAAGTCGTTCCAGGACTTCGGCTGCCCCCAAGTGAACCCGAAGCCGGGCCACCCGGACGGGTGGGGCCTCGCGTGCGTCGGGCAGGACGGGGAGTTCTACCGGCGGGGCGCCCTCAAGGCGACCGCGGACCCGAGGTACGAGGACGCCGTGCGGGAGCTCACCCGGGCGTGCAGCCCGCCCCTCCTCCTTCTCGCCCACGTCCGCCGCGCGTCGAAGAAGGACACGATCAAGGAACAATGGTCCCACCCCTTCCGCAGGGAGATCGACGGCCGGACCGCGTTCTTCTGCCACAACGGGGAGATCGAGGGCTTCGGCCTGCGGGACGGCAGGATCGACAGCCAGGAGATCTTCGACCGCTTCGTGGAGGCCCTCGGGCCCGAGCCCCGTCCGCTCGGAGACTTCAAGCAGGCGATCGCGACGTGCAAGGCGAAGCTCGACGCGGAGTTCCCCCGGAAGGTCGAGTCGTACACGTTCCTCCTCCTCGACGGGGACCGGATCGTCGCCCACCGGGACGCCCGGACGTGCATCCCATACTACACCCTCCACGAGGCGCGGACGGAGGACTTCCAACTCGTCTGCTCGGAGGTCCTCCCGGACCTCCCGGGCCGATGGCGGATGTTCCGGAACGGGGAGTTCCTCGAGATGCGGGCCTGAGCCGCCCCGGGCGAGGGCGGATACGTACGGGAAGGGCCTTTCCGTCGTTGACAAAACGGGACGTTGAAGAAAGATTATATACAACCTATCTCGTAGGTGCAATATCGGATTCTCCTGTTGGGGGAGGAGTACGATAAGGTGCGAGAGATTGAGATCACCACCAGTTGCCCTGAGTGCCGGGGCGACCACCTGGTCCGCGACTACGAACGCGCCGAGGTCGTGTGTGAAGACTGTGGGCTGGTCCTCGACCAGATGATCATCGACGAGGGCCCCGAGTGGAGGGCCTTCGACTCCGAGCAGCGGGAGTCCCGCGAGCGGGCGGGTCCCCCGAGCACGATCATGGCCCACGACAAGGGCCTGTCCACGTCGATCGGCTGGCGGAACAAGGACGCCTACGGGCGGCAGATCCCTCACAAGTCCCGGGCCCAAATCTACCGCCTGCGGAAGTGGCAGCACCGCATCCGCACGTCGAAGAGTGGGGAGCGGTCCCTCGCCCAGGGGCTCACGGAGATCAATACGATGGCCTCCAAGATGGGCCTCCCCCGGCACGTCCGGGAGAGCGCGGCCGTCCTGTACCGGAAGGCCTCGATGAAGAACCTCGTCCGCGGGCGGTCCATCGACGAGGTCGTCGCGGCGACCCTGTACGCCTCGTGCAGGCAGTGCGGGGTCCCGAGGACCCTCGACGAGATCGCGTCGAAGTCGAACGTGGACCGGAAGTCGATCGGCCGGACGTACCGCACGCTCGTCCGCGAGCTCACGCTCAAGCTCCTCCCGCAGAGCCCGCGGGACTACATCGCGAGGTTCTGCAACCGCCTCGAGCTCGACATGGAGGTCCAGCGGAAGGCGAAGGAGATCCTCGACAAGGTCGAGAAGGACGAGCTCGCGTCGGGCGTCGCGCCGAGCGGCGTCGCCGCGGCGACGATCTACATCTCCGCGATCCTCTGCAACAAGCCGTGCACGCAGAAGGAGGTCGCCGAGGTCGCCGGGGTGACGGAGGTCACGATCCGGAACCGCTACAAGCGGATCTCCGTGGCCATCGGCATGGCGAAGTGAGCCACCCCGGACGATCGAGCGACCGCGGCCTTCCCGAGGAGGCGCGCCGCGCCCCGCAAGGTTTAAGGGAGAGCATCCCTTCGGAGCGACCCTCAGCGGTGAGCGTGTGGCCTCCGACACGATCGAGAAGGGCGACATCGTCTGGCTCGAGTACGACGGCTGGACGGTGAACCCGAACGGGACGCAGACCCTCTTCGACACGACCCACGACGAAGTCGCGAAGAAGGAAGGGAAGCTCGACGAGAAGAAGGTCT
>MGWD01000001.1:77829-100592 GCA_001800825.1 Euryarchaeota archaeon RBG_19FT_COMBO_69_17
CCGAGAAGGCCGCGGGCGCGAGGGACCCGAGGCTTGTCGAACTCAAGACGGAGCGGGAGTTCCTCCGCCAGGAGATCAACCCGGAGCTCGGCCTCGAGGTGTCCATCGGCGGGCGCCGCGGCGTCATCACGTCCGTCGCCGCGGGCCGGGTCCGCGTGGACTTCAACAACCCCCTCGCGGGGAAGACGATCCGCTACGGGTTCAAGGTGGCCAAGAAGGCTTCCACGCCGGAGGAGAGGATCCGCGCGATCCTCGACATGGACTACGGGCTCGCGGAGTCCTTCCTGGTCACGCTCAAGGACGACGCCGCGGAGATCCGGGTCCCGGACGTGTGTAAGACGGACGAGAAGTGGTTCGTCTCGAAGTTCCGGGTCGTCGCGGACCTGCGGGAACTGACGGGCCTGCGCTTCATCCGCTTCCTCGAGGAGTACGAGAGGAAGGAGCCGGAGAAGAAGGAGGCGCCCATCGAGGCAAAACCCGAGGAGGCAAAGGCCGAAGAGGCCGCCGCCAAGCCGGGGGCCCCGAAGGCCACGAAGGGGAAGGGCAGGAAGGCGAAGGCCAAGGCGCGCGCCCCCGAGAGGGCCGAAGAAGAGCTCCCGCCCGAGGAGAAGGCCCCCGAGGAACTCTAGGCGTCCTCGAGACCTCCCGGCGGGCACGCCGAATCGCCTCGCAACGTTTAATGAACGGGCACCCCTACCGAGCCTCGCCGGACGCGTGGCCTAGTTTGGATAGGGCAGCAGCCTCCTAAGCTGCGGGTCCCGGGTTCAAATCCCGGCGCGTCCGTCTCCTGCATTCGGAGAGAGCATCGCACAAGCTCAGAGCGGGGGCCGCGGCTCGGTCCTCCGTCTGCGCGACGTGTCGAAGAGGACCGAGGCCATTACCACGGACGCGACGATCCCGCCTGCCATGAGGGGAAGGCCCACCATCGCCGTCGTCTTCGAGAGCCACCAAGCGTCCTCGGTCGAGTAGAGAGTTCTCTCCTCGGAACCGCCGCCGTCGACGCGTCGGAACCTCAGCGCATACTCGATATCCGGCGATCGTGGGCTCCCGGTATAGAAGGAGCGGACCCACAGGTAGCAGGATCCGCCGCCGGAGGCGACTGCACTGGCGGAGGAATCGAAGAAGCTCTCCGACGTCGCCACGCGGCTCGGCAGACCCGTCCCGTTGTCCCCCGGGGCCGTCGGCCCCGCCGGGACGAGGACCTGGCCCGCATGATCGAGGACAACCTTCGTCCGGTTGCCCTCCGAATTCCAGTAGATGTGGACCTCGTCCCCGGACAGCTGAATCGTGGGCGTCTGCGGGTAGATCGAATACGTGTCCCGGACGACGGGCGTGGACCCAAGCGGTCCCCCAGCGGCTGCTACGTTCCCTCCGTCGTCGAGGCCGATGTAGTGGAACGCCTCCACCTCGCGATTCGAGTCGTACAGGTTCCACGCGATGTAGGCCCTCCCCCCCGCGTCCGCGACGAGGTAGGCCCGGATCGGGTACGTGGAGTATCCAAAGGAGGGCGAGATTGCACGGGGCCCGGAGAGCCAGTTCCCGTGGGCATCAACGATGCCGTAGCGGACCGCGGAGGCGGTCCGGCCGTATGTGAGGAACTCCACGCCGAACCGCCCGCCGCCCAGATCGACGAGCCAGGGTTCTGTGGCGAGGTGGTCCGAATCAGGTTCCGCGGAAACCCCCAGAAGGGCGCCGCCCAACACGGCGGCGGAGACGAGGATGACGAGCGCGGCGAGAAAGGCAGGCGGGCGGCGGGGGGCCGTCCCGCGCCCGAGAGCCTCGCCCGGGGAGCCGGAGGCCACGGAGCGGCATCCGAGTGCCGCCGGAAAATGGTTTGGCTCGAGTTTGCCCGAGGCCTTCCCATGCCGGAATCCTTTTCGTGCCAGGGCCGTTCCTCCAACGATGGCGGCAGCGGACGCGCTTGCGAAGGTCCATGCGCGCATCGACGAGGAGTTCGATCGGCACGTCGAGAGGATTCAGGAGTACCTCCGCCAGCCTTCCGTGGCCATCACGGGCGAGGGGATCCCGGAAACCGCGGAGCTGACGGCGTCACTGATCAAGGACCTCGGCGGCTGGGCCCGCGTCGTGAAGACGAGGTCCCATCCCCTCGTCCTCGGCGGGCTCAAGGGGGCCTCGGACCACAAGCTCCTCCGGTACGACATGTACGACGTTCAGCCCGTGGACCCCGTCGACGAGTGGGTCGTCCCGCCATGGTCCGCAGAGATCCGCGGGGACCGGATCATCGCGAGGGGCGCCCAGAACAACAAGGGCCCCCTCCGCGCGTACTTCAACGCCCTCGAGACGATCCTCGACGTGGAGGGAGAGCTCCCCTGCTCGATCGACTTCATCATCGAAGGGGAGGAGGAGATCGGAAGCCACGCCCTCACGGCATACGTCAACGAGCACAGGGAGGACTTCCTCGGCTACGAGCAGATGGACGGCTGGTTCGCGTACCAGCCCACGCCAACGAGCCCGCCGCCCATCGAGTGCGGCTTCAAGGGGTGCGTGTTCTTCGAGCTTGTGGCGAAGGCGCCGATGGACCTCCATTCGATGATGGCTGCCGTCGTGGACAACCCCGCGTGGCGGCTCGTGTGGGCCCTCGACAGCATGCGGGACGCCTCGGACCGTGTCGCCGTCGAGGGTTTCTACGACGACGTCGTCCCGCCCACGGAGGAGGAACGGGCGAACCTGCCGAAGCTCGCGTCGTACCTCGACCTCCCTCGTCAGTGGGGGAACATCGAGCGGCTCCGCGGCGAGGCCCGTCGCTCCCCGGAGGAGATGCTCGAGGAGCTGTTCTTCCGCCCGAGCCCCATCAACGTTCAGGGCCTGACATCGGGGTGGCAGGGGAATGGCTGCAAGACGATTACGCCGGGCGAGGCGGTCGCGAAGATCGACATCCGGACCGTCGCACGGCAGGACGGCCGGAAGCTCCTCGAGGCGATCCGGAGGCACCTCGAGGTCCGCGGGTTCGGGGACCTTGAGATCCGGGCCGTCGACGTGACCCCCTGGTCCCGCTCACCCATGGACTCCACGGGCGTTCGGGCCGCGGCCCAAGCGTGCCGGGATCTCGGCTGGGAGCCCATGATCGTCCCCACGGACCCGGGGACGGGACCGTCGTACCTGTTCACGAACAACCCGCCCCTCCACCTGAGCGAGTTCTTCGGCGGGCTCGGCCACGGCGGGTCCATCCACGCCCCGAACGAGTACTTCCTCCTCGAGGGCGTCCGGCTCTTCGAGAAGGGCGCCGTGAACTACCTCCACCACTGGGCCGACCTCGCGTCCCAATCGGATTGAGCGGCCCGGAGGTCAGCGCCGCTTCGGCGTTGCGTCCCGCAAGATGGCCACCGCCGCGGCGTGAGGATCCATCGCCCGGTCGACGACCCTCCCCGCGAGGGCCTCGAACCGCTTGCCCGCGGACGTCAGGTCGCGAACCTGTCTGGCGAGGAGCCGTCGCGCGTTCTCGAGGATCTCCTCCCTCGCCCGGGAGAGCTCCCGCGTCCGCAGGAGCCCGGACGTCTCGAGGAAATCCCGGTGCCGAAGGAGGGCGTCCGCGAGCTCGGGCAACCCCAGGCCCTCCGGGGCCGACGTCTTCAGGATGGGCGGCGTCCAGCCGTCCCTGGCCGCGATTTGGAAGGAGAGGTTCGCGATGAGGGACTCCGGGTCCCCGAGATCGACCTTGTTCACGACGTACACGTCCCCGATCTCGAGGATCCCCGCCTTCAGGACCTGGACCGCGTCCCCCGTGAGGGGCATCTGGACGACGACCGTCGTGTGGGCGCGGCTCGCGATCTCGACCTCGCTCTGCCCCGCGCCGACCGTCTCCACGAAGACGAGGTCCATGCCCATCGCGTCGAGGACCGCGACGGCCTCGAACGTCGCGAGGGCGAGACCTCCTGCATGTCCGCGGGTCGCCATGGACCGGATGAAGACGCCGGGATCCGTCCCCGACTCCGTCATCCGGATCCGGTCGCCGAGGACCGCCCCACCCGTGTAGGGGGACGTCGGATCGACGGCGACGACGCCCACCCGCTTCCCGCGCTCCCGGAACTCGCGGACGAGGCGGCTGATGAGGGAGCTCTTCCCCACGCCCGGCGGGCCCGTGAACCCGACGATGTGGGCCTTCCCCGTGAAGGGGTGGAGGGCCGCGAGGGCCTCCGTGGCCTCGGGCTCGTCGTCCTCGATGAGGGAAATGAGTTTCCCCGCCGCGCGCTTGTCCCCCGCCCGCAGGCCCTTGACGAGATCCCGGATGCCTGGGAGGGCGCGCCGGGTTCGCGGGGGCACGCGCTCACGCACCCTTCGCGGCCTTCTCGAAGAACGCGACGATCTCCCCGAGGGGCGTGCCCGGACCGAACACGGCCTTGATCCCCGCCTTCTTCAGGCGTGGGACGTCCTCCTCGGGGATGATCCCGCCCCCCGCGACGACGATGTCGCCCGCCTTCCGCTTGCGGAGGAGCTTCACGACATCCAGGAAGAGGGCCATGTGGGCGCCGCTCAGGCAGGAGAGGCCGATCGCGTCGACGTCCTCCTGGATCGCGGCCTCCACGATGTCCTCGGGCGTCTGCCTCAGGCCGGTGTAGATGACCTCCATCCCCGCGTCTCGCAGCGCGCGGGCGATGACTTTCGCGCCGCGGTCGTGGCCGTCGAGGCCGGGTTTCGCGATGAGCACGCGGATCTTCTTCGGCATGGCGACCCCTCAATACAGGAGCGGCTCCTCCCAGACCCCGAACGCCTCGCGCATGACGTCACAAAGCTCCCCGAGGGTCGCCTTCGCCTTGATCGCCTCGAGGACGAGGGGCATCGTGTTGTCGTCCCCCTCGCACGCCTTCCGGAGACGGTCGAGGGCCCTCTCGTGGCGCCTCGCGTCCCGCATCTTGCGGGTCCGCCGGAGGCGGGCGAGCTGGGCGCGGTACGAGGCCTCCGTGACCCGGAGGGGCTCGACCTCCGGCTGCTCGTCCACGACGAAGTCATTGACCCCGACGATCGTCCGCTCCCGGTCCTCGATCTCCCGCTGGTACCGGTACGCGGAGTTCGCGATCTCCTGCTGGAAGAACCCCTTGCGAATCGCGGGGATCACGCCTCCGAGCTGGGCGATCCGGTCGAAGTACGCATACGCCTCCTCCTCGAGCTCGTCCGTGAGGGCCTCGACCATGTACGCGCCGCCGAGGGGGTCGACCGTGGTCGCGACCCCGGACTCGTGCGCGAGGATCTGCTGCGTCCTCAGGGCGATCCGCACCGCCTTCTCGTTCGGCACCTGGTACGCCTCGTCGTAGGAGTTCGTGTGGAGGGACTGGGCCCCGCCCAGGACGGCGGCGAGAGCCTGGACCGTCGTGCGGACGATGTTCATCTCGGGCTGCTGGGCCGTGAGGCTCACGCCCGCGGTCTGGGCGTGGAACCGGAGGACCCAGGACCTCGGGCTCCGCGCGCCGAACGTGTCCCTCATCTCCCGGGCCCAGATCCTCCGCGCGGCGCGGTACTTCGCGACCTCCTCGAGGAGGTCGTTGTGGGCGTTGAAGAAGAAGGACAGGCGGGGCGCGAAGTCGTCCACCTTGAGGCCGCGGTCGATCCCCCACCGGACATACTCCATGCCGTTCGCGAGGGTGAAGGCGAGCTCCTGGGCCGCCGTCGCGCCCGCCTCCCGGATGTGGTACCCGCTGATCGAGATCGTGTTCCACTTCGGGACATGCCGCGATCCGAACTCGAAGGTGTCCACGACGAGCCGCATGCTCGGCTCGGGCGGGAAGATCCATTCCTTCTGGGCCTGATACTCTTTGAGGATGTCGTTCTGGATCGTTCCCCGCAGGTCCGACCAGGGGACGCCCTTCGACTCCGCCATCCCGAGGTACATCCCCCAGATGATGGCCGCGGGCGAGTTGATCGTCATCGACGTGCTGATCGCCCCGACGTCGATCCCATCGAAGAGGGTCTCCATGTCCTGGAGGGACGAGACGGCCACGCCGCACGTCCCGAACTCCCCCTTCGCCTCCGCGTCGTCCGTGTCGTAGCCGTACAGGGTCGGCATGTCGAAGGCGACGCTGAGCCCCGTCTCCCCGTGGGCGATGAGGTACTTGAAGCGCTCGTTCGTGTCCTCCGCGCTTCCATAGCCCGCGAACATCCGCATCGTCCAGGGCCGGCCGCGGTACATCGTCGGGTGGATCCCGCGGGTGTACGGAAACTCCCCCGGGACGCCGATGCGGGCGGCCGCGTCCTCCGGGAGGTCGAGGGGCGTGTAGAGGCGTTTCACGGGCCGGGACGACGTCGTGACGAACGTCTCCCGCCGCTCGGGGTGCCTCGCGAGGGCGTCCCGAAGGGTCGTGAACTCCCACACTCGGAGGCGTTCCTCGAACTCCCGCCGCGCGTCCCCGTCGCCCATGCCGTTGACGGGCGGTTTCAAGTCCCCGGGCCTATTTGACCGTTGCGCCCGGCCCCGTCGCACGGAGGACACGGGACGCTCATCCCGAGAGGCTCGTCTCCACGATCGTCTTCGCGAGCCCTTGGAACGCCGCTTCGACGTTCTCCCCCGTCTTGGCCGACGTATAGAGGACGGGGCACTCGTACGAGGCGAGGACCGTCGGGACGTCCTCCTCTTTGACCTCGCGGCGGTCCTTGAGGTCGACCTTGTTCCCGAGGACGTACACGGGGACCGGACCCACGCTGTCACGCACCCCGTCAATCCACAGGGTCAGGTCGCGGAGGGACGCCTTCCGGGTCGTGTCGAAGACGGCCAGAATCCCCTTCGCGCCGTTGAAGTACGCGTCCTTGAACAGCTGGAGGAAGGTCCGCTTCCCCATGATGTCGAGGATCATCATGTCGACGTGGACGGGCCGGCCCTTCACGGAGCCGAGGGTGACCGTCTTCTTCGAGACGACGGCGCCGAGGGTCCGGATATAGGACTCGTCGAAGGCCCCCGACACGAAACGGTGGATGAGACTCGTCTTGCCGACGCCCTCCTCGCCGACGAGACAGATCTTGAGCTTGTAGGTCTTTGCCTCCGGCTCCATGGCTAGCCCTCGCAGTATTCTCGCAGCCGATATTGTGGGGGAGTTAATGAAGGCTTGCGCATCATTTTCAGACTTCGACACGGACGTCGGCGGCGCGCCTCCGTAGGCCGCCCCATGGAGCCGGCCTACGCGGGCTCGAAGCCCTCGATGTCCGCAATCGTCCCCGTCCGCATCGCCCTAGGGCGGATCCTGGGCCTCACGGCGAGTCCCGCGCGGGCCTTGCCGGCGGGCACGAGGAGGCGGTGGAGCAAGCCGCCGTGGATCCCGCGGAAGGAGACGAGGGCCCAGGCCTCGGGTTCGGGGAGCGGCCGGCCCGAGCGGTCCGCGTGGGCGACCGTCACAGCTTCTACCCGGCCCGTCGCCGGGACGTCGTCGTACGCGGCGAGCTCCGCGAAGCACCGCTCACAGAAGAGCCGCGGGGGCAGGTACGCGAGGTCGCATGCGTCGCAGCGGGACGCGAGGATCCTCCCGTCGTCCCGGAGGGCCGTGAAGAACCGCTCCCCCGCGAGCCCCGAGGTGTAGATGTAGTCCGCCTCGAGGGTCCCCTCCCAATGCCGGAGGCGCCGGGGGTCCGTCGTCCGCTCGAGGAACGTCATCCCTCTCCCTCCCGCAGGGGACGGAAGTAGCGGACGTCGAGGACGCTCCCCCTCCTCTCCTCGGGGGGCCGCCAGACGGCCTTCACGCGCATCCCGATCCGGATCTCCTCCTTCGTCATCTCCGCGAAGTAGTGCATGAGGCCCATCTTCGGCGAGGCCCCGTCGAGGCTGACGACTCCGACGAGGATGGGGTCCGTGATCCGCTTCGCGTCGCGGTCGAGGTACGAAATCGAGAACGTCTCGATCGTCCCCGTGTCCTGGATGTACCGCCACTCGTCCGTGGGCCGGAAGCACGCCTCGCAGAACATCCTCGGCGGGAACAGGATGCGGTCACAGCCCGTGCACGTCCGCGCGATGAAGCGCCCCCGCTGGAGCTCCTCGAGGAACCGGCTCATCGCCTCCCCCGCGGACCAGGCGTACTTCGCGTCGGGCCGGAAGCGGGTCTGGGTGACCTTGCCCTCGTACAAGTCCGCGGCCCCGAGCTCGACCCCGGGCCAGCGCTTGATCCGCGCCGTCATGCGCGCATCACCACCACGCTCCCGTACTGCATGAGGTCGCCCCAGGCCTGGGCCACGCCCGTGCGCACCTCGTGGGGGATCTGCCGCGTCCCCGCCTGGCCCGTGAGCTGCCAGAACAGCTCCCCGATCTTCTGGCCCATCGTCGCGGCGATCGGGTTGCCGACCCCGAGGAGCCCGCCCGACGGACACGTCGGCAGGTCGCCGTCCCGCGCCGTGACGCCCTCTCGGGTGAGGGTCGGGGCCTCCCCTCTGTCCGCGAGGAGGAGGCCCTCGAGGTGGTGGAGCTCCTTGTAGTCGAAGGGGTCGTACGGCTCCGCGAAGTCGATCTGCTTCCGCGGGCGGTCGATCCGGGCCATCTTGTACGCCATCTTCGCGGCGCGCGCGACGTACTCGGGGAAGACGAGGTCGCGGTCCGTCCACATCGTGGAGTCGATGCACCAGCCCACGCCGGAGACCCAGGCGCGGTCCTTGATCCGCCGCCGGCGGATGAACTCCTCCGAGGCGAGGACGATGGCCGACGCCCCATCGCTCGGCGGGCTGATGTCGAGGCGCTGCACGGGCCAGGCCATGACCTCGCTCCGCATGACGTCGTCCACCGTGATGTTCGGATCCGCGAGTTGCGCGCAAGGATGCCCGACCGCGTTGCGCTTGTTCTTCACCGCGACGAGGGCGATGTCCTCCTTCTTGATCCCGTGGACCGTCATGTAGCGGTTCATCTCCATCGCGAAGATCCACACGAGGTTCGGCTGGAGGGGACGATCGAGGATGGGGTCCCAGATGTGAGCGAAGACGCTCTGGGGGTGAGGCTGGCAGCACGACATCTTCTCCTCGTTCACGACGAGGACCGCGTCGAAGAGGCCCGAGGCAACGTGCCACCAGCCCGCGATCGTGCTGAAGACCCCGGTGCCGCCGCCCGTGAAGACGCGCATGTAGGGTCGGCCGACCCCGCCGCAGCCGTCGAGGTAGTACTCTCCCTTCATGTGGACGCCGTCGAACGCGTCGGGGGCGGAACCCGAGACGACGGCCCCGATGTCGGAGAGCTCGAGTCCCGCGGAGTCGAGGGCCATGCGGGCCGCCTCGTAGCACAGCTCGGGGGGCGTCTCCTGGAGCCTCCGGCGGAAGAGGGTCATCCCCGCGCCGATCACCCCGACCTTCCTCACCGGCCCACCCCCAGGACCGCGACGGCCCCCGTCGCCGTCGGCACGAAGCGCCAGGCCTGGGCGATGCCCACGCGGGCCCCGTCGACCTGGTGGCCGTCCGCCTCGCCTCGTAGCTGGAGCGCGACCTCCGCGGTCCCCCGGAGCCCCGTCGCCTCGAACACGTTTCCGCCGCCCAGGGAGCCACCGGACGGATTCACAGGGAGCCGCCCGTCGAGGGCCCAGTCGCCCTTCAACGCCCGTCGTCCCGCGTCCCCCGCCTTCGCAAGGCCGAGGGCCTCGAGATGCTGGAGCTCCTTGAACGAGAAGCGATCGTCGACTTCCGCGACCTGGACCTCCTGGGCGGGCCGCCGGATCCTCGCGAGCCGGTAGGCCATCGCCGCGGCGTCCCGCGCATAGCCCGCACCCGGTCCCTCCCGTGTCCCGATCGACGGCGACTCGCTCGACCAGCCGATCCCCCGGAGCCACACGGGCTCCGCCCGGAACCTCCGTGCGGCCGCCTCGGAGGCGAGGACGAGGACGACGCAGCCGTCCGCGGGTGCGCTGACGTCGAGCCGCCGGAGGGGGGAGAACGCCTCGGGAGACGACGCGACCTGGGCTTCGTCCACGTCCGCGCCGTACGCCGCCCGCACGTTCCGGAGGCCGTTTCGCCGGTTCTTCGACACGACCGCGTCGAGGGCCCTACGGGGCGTCCGGGTGGCCCGGAGGAACGCGTCCGCCTCGAGCCCCGCGAGGACGTACGGATGGGCCCCGAGGGGCTTCGTCCAGATGGGGTCGAGGCCGTGTTCGAGGACGCCCTCGAGGGTCACGATGTCGGAGGCTTTGCTGTGGGCCTCGACGACAGCGACGCTCACGAGACCCGTCTGGATCTGCATGAAGGCGGACGCGAGCCCGTGGAGGCCGTCCCCCGACACTGTGCACGTGGGCCGGAGGGCGGCCCCGAGCTGGTCCGGGACGAACTCGTCAAAGATCCCGAAGCCCTCGTAGTAGTCCTCCGCGCACGTGACGAAGGAGTCGACCTGGGTCCGCGGGTCGACGCCGGCATCGGCGTAGGCGCGGGCTGCGGCCTCGAACATGAGCTCCTTCCAGCTATACTCCGGGGTCGACGGACGGAAGGCCGTCATCCCCACTCCAATGATCCCCACGCGCATCGGGTCCATCCCCTGCAACGGTTGGCCCCCGTAAGCGTGGCCCGAGACTAAAGCGTGTCGTGACACGGAGGCCCATGTGGGCCCCGTGGTGGGCTCGACGGTCGCCCTAGTTCCTCGCGGCCTCCCCGACGATCTTCCCGTCCTGGATCTGGAGGACCCGATGGGCGATCCCCGCAACGCGGGCGTCATGGGTCACGACGAGGACCGTCTTGCGGAGCTCCCCGTTGAGCCTCCGAAAGAGGGCGAGGATCTCCTCCCCCGTCTTCGTGTCGAGCTCCCCCGTCGGCTCGTCCGCGAGGACGATCGGCGGGTCGTTCGCGAGGGCGACCGCGATGGCCACCCGCTGCTGCTCGCCCCCGCTGAGCTCGTCGGGGCGGTGGACCGCGCGCTTCTCGAGCCCGACGAGCTGGAGGAGGCCCCTCGTCCGCTTCTCCCGGAGCTCGGAGGGCTTCCCCGCGAGGCGCATGGGGAGCTCGATGTTCTCTTCCGCGGAGAGGGTCGGCACGAGGTTGAAGAACTGGAAGACGAAGCCGACGCGGTCCCGGCGGTAGGAGACGAGGTCCGCGTCGCTCATGTCCGCGACGTTGGTCCCGTCGACCACGACGCTCCCCGCCGTGGGCCGGTCGATCCCCCCGATAAGGTTCAGGAGGGTCGTCTTCCCGCATCCCGAGGGCCCCTGGAGCGCGACGAGCTCCCCGTCGCCGACCTGCATGTCGAGGCCGCGGAGCGCGATCACTTCCGACTTCCCGGCCCGGTACACCTTGATGAGGTCCTTCGTCACGATCTCGGGCGTCTCAACCACCTCGGATCTTGAGGACGCGCGCGACGTCCATCCGGGCGACCCGGGCGGACACCGCCAGCGCGGTGAGGAGCATGGCCCCCGGTCCGAGGAGGACGAGGAGGAGGGCCTCGGCGGGGACGACCATCTGGAGCGGCACGAGGAGCTCCCCGGATCCCCCCGGCCCCGCGGTGACGAGCTGGGTGCTCACGAGGGCCGTGAGGGTACCCATCCCCGCCCCCACGAGGAGGCCGATGAGCATGATCGAGAAGGCCTCCCCGAGGAGGAGGCTCGCGACCTGCGCCCCGCTCGCGCCCCGGGCTCGGATCGCCGCGAACTCCACATCCCGCTCGAGGGTCGCGGTATACAGGATGATCCCCAGGCCCGCGGTCAGGATCACGACGATGAACGCGATCTGCATCTCCATGAACCCCACGAACGCGCGGAACACGGGATTCAGGCGGAGCTCTTCGATCTGCTCGTCCGCGATCGTGAGGTCGAAGCCCCCGAGGGCGAGGATCGCGTCCCTCACGGCCCGCCAGTCGGCCTCGGGCTCGAGGTCCACGAGGTGCCGGTCCGCCCGGGGCAGCCACGTCGCGTCGCCCGCGAGCAGGGGGGCCAGGGTCTCCAGGCTGCCGAACACGGCGGGGGGCGGCGCAGCGCCCCAGACCTCGGCCCCGGGAAGGCTCCGCACGGTCCCTCCGATCGTCACGTTCACGAAGACGGTCCCCTCGTACACGGACCGGTTGTAGATGTCCTTCCGGAACGGGAGCCGGTCCCCCACCTCGAGGAACGCCTCGTCCCGGTACTGTTCCGTGATGAGGACCTGGTCCGGGGTCGCGAGGACCGACCGCGCGGCCTCGGCCCCAATCTCCCGGAAATAGAACGGCTCGGGCCGGGTCACCTCGAAGAAGGTCGCGACGTCGACCGCGTACACGGAGGCATACCCGAAGGGCGGCGTCACGTCCACGGTCCTCATCCGGGTCACGCCGGCGACCCCGTCGATCGCGCTCACGTTCGAGGCGAACCCCGCGTCCGGAGGGGGCGCCCCGATCCGGAGGTCCGCCCCGACCCCCGCGCGGATCTGCCGCTCCTGGTAGGCGAGCTGGGAGGCCGCGGTGACGAGGATGAACATCCCGAAGGCCATCCCCAGGGCCACGATCACCGCGACGTTCGCGGCCCGGCGGGGGTTCCTCCGGAGGTTCCGGTGGATCACGTGGTCGAGGTCCCCCGCGACGGGCCGCCACACGCGGGCCGTCCATTCGTACACGCGGCCCGACCACCGCGTCAGGAGCCGGGTCGTCCCGAGGATGAGGAGGATCGGCGCGAAGGGGAGGAGGACGAAGAAAAGGCTCCCGACGAGGAACGTGAGGAAGTTGTCGCCCGCGCCCTGGCTGTAAAGGACGACCCCGTACGTCGTAGCGGCGAGGCCGACGAAGACGAGGTCGAGGGTGGGCTTGTACCCGATCCGGACCTCCCCGGGCGTGTAGTGCCGGAGGGTCTCGATGATCGGAAGGCCCGCCGTGCGCCGGGCGGAGCGGAACGTGACGAGGACCATGAAGAGGACGCTGAGGACGACGACCAGGATGAGGGTCCAGGGGGACAGGGCCAGGACATCGTACCGGGTCGCGGCGGTCGAGTAGAACGGGTTCACGACGCCGAGGAGGAGGCGGCTCAGGGCGACCCCGCCCGCCAGGCCGGCGACGGCGGCCAGCCCGCCACCGAGGACGCCCTCGACGAGGAGAAGGCCCACGACCTGTCGCCCGGTGGCCCCGCGGGTCTTGAGGATCGCGAGCTCTCGCCTCCGCTCCGCGTGGCTCAGATCCACCCCGACGGCGCCGAGGTAGAGCCCGAGGAGGATCACGGGGCCCGAGAGGGCGAGGTACAGGGTCCGCTGGGCCCCGATGACCCCCGCGAAGTTCGAGAGGTTCGAGGCGAGGGCGTTGTTCCAGATGTACCCGGCGTGCGGGAGGAGCGCGTTGCGGATCGCCCGTTCGACCCGGACGACGTTCCGCTGGGAGGCCTCGAGGTCGTAGGGATCGACGAGGGCCTCCCGGTCGACGATCACCTCTCCCTGGATCTGCGCCTCGAAGGAGGGGAGGCCGAGCTGGGCCTCGTAGTACCCGATGTCCTCGAGCCGCGTGAAAACCAGGTACGTCCCCGGATAGACGATCGGGGATCTCGCGGGGTCCATGCGGAAGAGCGCTGCGACCGTCACGTTGTGGGTCGACGTCGTGTAGTTCCCGCCCAGGTCCTGCCGCCACCCCTGGAAGAATAGGCGATCCCCGACCCCGACGCCGAGGGCAGCGGCCCCGTCGATGGAGAGCGCGACGACGTCCCTCCCGAGGTCCATGGAGCCGTCGACGAGGGCGAAGGCCCCATAGTCGTGCGGCACGCGGCCGGGCTCGATGCCGAGGACCTGGGCGAAGGTCACGGCGGGGGAAGAGTCCGAGCCGATCTGCCCGAACTGGGCGAACCGGTATATGACCGCGTCCGCGACCCCGGGGACCGCGGCGACGTCCGCCCGCATCTCCGTCGCGTTCGCGGGGGACCCGGAGAACGTGATGTCCACAGGGGACTGGTCGAGGAGGGCCTCGAGGGTCGCGCGTGTCGACGAGTCGATCGCGATGAACGTCCCCGCGATGAACGTGACCGCGAGGAGGACGCCGAGGATCGAGGAGAGGGTCCGCCGATGGTTCCGGAGGAGCCCGAATGCCGCATGCCGAATCAGGCCCAGATGAGACCCCTCCGCGGCCCCGGGGATGGCCCCGAGGCGGAATAAGGATTCGCCGGGCGCATCTTGGGGGCGGCCTCCTCGGACGTCCGCCGCCGGGAGTTCACCGCCGCCCCATCCGGCGGGCGAGCACGAGGCGCTTGAGGAGCTGCACGCCCAGGCCCGGGTCGACGCCCTTCGGGCAGACCGCGCTGCACGACCCCGCGAGCTCGCACCGGAAGCAGCCGTGGGGCGAGTCGACGACCTCCGCGCGCTCGCGCCAGCCCTGGTCCCTCGAGTCGATCGCGAAGCGGTAGGCCTGGGCGAGGGCCTGAGGGCCGAGGAACTCAGGGTCGAGACCGACGATCGGGCAGGCCGCGTTGCACAGGCCGCACATGATGCACATCGTGAACTGGTAGTACTCGAGCTTCTGCTCCTCCGTCTGGAGGAGTTCCCGGGTCACGGGCGCGCCCTCCCCGTTCTCCTTCCGGACCAGGTAGGGCTTCGCGCGGCGATGGTGTCCGAAGAAATCCTGGAAGTCCGTGACGACGTCCCGGACCACGGGGTAGTTCGTCAGGGGCGCGACCTCGACGACGTCCGTCCCGAGCTGCGCGATCTGGGTCTCGCAGCCGAGCTCCGGCCTCCCGTTGACCAGCATGCCGCAGGAGCCGCAGATCCCCATCCGGCACGAGTATCGGAACGCGAGCCCGGGATCCACGTTCTCCTTGACCCAGAGGAGGGCGTCGAGGACCGTCATCCCCTTAGCCACGGGCACGCGGAACGTCGTCATCCGCGGCTCGTCGCCGACCGCGCACGGGTTGTGCCGATACACTCTGAGGAGGACGGTGCCCGGGGCTGTGGACTCCCTCGGGACCTCCCCGAGGACCGTCGTCGTCCCGGACCTCCGGCCCTTGATCGCGGTGCCCATCCTCTCAGGCCCCCGCGAAGGCGAGCACGATCGTCCGCACGCCCCAGCCGAGCATGACGATCCCCAGGACGAGGGTCACGCCCGTGACCGCGCGCCCCCAAGCGGGCCCTGCACGGACCCCGAGGAGGACGTTCCGGAGGCCCCAGACACCGTGGTACGTCGCCGCGACGAGGAGGATCGTCAGGAGGCTCGCGCTCAGGGGCTCCCGATACCGCGCGACCGCCGTGTCGTACGCGAGGGCCTCCTCATATCCCGACACGCCGAGGAACGCCTGCATCGCGAGATGGAGGACGAGGGTCACGAGCAGCGCGAGGATCATCACGTAGTTGATGAGCTGCAGAGTCGACTCGCGCACGTCAGAGCCCCCAGAGGATGAGGATCCCCGCGATCATCGCGAGCCCGGCCATGATCGTGGCCGTCCAGAGGATCGACTGCTGGCCCTTCCCGAGGCTCTGGACCTTGTACGGGTAGTCGGGCCGGACGGGCTTCCCGACGAGGGCCGTGAGCTCGAGGAGCATCACGCGGACCCCGTTGACGCC
Organism: Euryarchaeota archaeon RBG_19FT_COMBO_69_17; assembly: GCA_001800825.1. Taxonomy (GTDB): domain Archaea; phylum Thermoplasmatota; class Thermoplasmata; order RBG-16-68-12; family RBG-16-68-12; genus RBG-16-68-12. Next base: position 93,208 of record MGWD01000001.1, read on the forward strand.
GTGGAACGTGGCGCCCGCGACGACGAGGACCTCCCCGATGTGGGCGAGGGGGTTGGACAGCATACCCATGACGCCGTCCCAGCCTTCCCGACCCGAGGTCACGGACCCCGTGACGAAGAGGTGGAAGAACAGGTACACGAGCAGGCCGACGCCGGAGACGCGCTGGACCGCGAGGGCGAGCTTCTCGAGGTTCATGGGCTTTCGGAGGGCCCATCGCACCTGCCGGCCGACGAAGCCCCCCTCGGGGCCCCTCGCCTTCTCCGTGGACACGAGGCCTTCGACCATGTCAATACTTCCTCTCGACGGGCTGGTGCTTCGTGATCGTCACGGGGACGTAGCTGAGGCGCGGGCCCGCGGCCGTGCGGTGGGCGAGGCTGTGCGTGAGCCAGTTCACATCGTCCCGCTTCGGATAGTCGAGGCGCGTGTGGGCCCCGCGGCTCTCCTGCCGAGCGAGGGCGCCGACGAGGACGATCTCCGCCGCGTTGAGGAGGGCGTCGAGCTCGAGGACGTGGAGGAGGTTCGTGTTGTACTCCTTCACCTTGTCGGAGACCTGGCGGTACGCCTCCTCCTTGAGGCCTCGGACGGCCTTCAGGGCGCGGGAGAGGCCCTCCCCCGTCCGGAAGACGTACGCGTCCCGGTCCATGATCGCCTGGAGGCGGTCCCGGACGTCGTACGGGTTCACGTCCCCCGTACCGCGGAGGGTCGCGCCGTAGATGCGGCCCTCCTCCTCGAGGATTTGGACCTTCGGGATCCCGTCCCCCTGCCATGCCTTCACGTAGGCGGCCGCCTCCACTCCTGCGATCCGCCCGTACACGAGGCAGATCGAGGTCGAGTTCGAGCCGAGGCGGTTCGCCCCGTGGATGCTCACGCACGCGGCCTCCCCGGCCGCCCACAGCCCCTTGAGCTCCGTGGCCCCGCGGAGGTCCGTGTGGACCCCGCCCATCGTGAAGTGGGCTGCGGGCTTGATCGGGATGATGTCGTCCACGGGGTCGATCCCGAGGAACTTCATCGTGACCTCCCGGATCTGGGGGAGGCGCTCGAGGATCTTCTCCTTCCCGAGGTGCCGCAGGTCGACCCCGACGCAGGGGATCCCCTCGGGCCCGTCGATCCCGCGCCCCTCATTGATCTCCGTCATCTCGCTCCTCGACACGACGTCCCGCGGGGCGAGCTCCAGCTTCCTCTCCGCGTAGCGCTTCATGAAGCGCTCCCCGTCCCGGTTCACGAGGTAGCCGCCCTCCCCCCGGGCGGCCTCCGTGATCAGGATCCCCGACGGGACGAGCCCGGTCGGATGGAACTGGATGAACTCCATGTCCTTCAGGCCGAGGCCCGCCCGGTAGGCCATGTAGAGGCCGTCCGCCGTCGAGTGGTGGCCGTGGGTCGTGAAGCCGAAGATCCGGCCCGCCCCGCCCGTCGCGATGATGCCCGCCTTGGCCCGCACGACGACGAAGTCCCCGGACTTCAGGTCGATCCCCGTGATCCCGCGGAACCGTTCCCCGTCGGAGAGGATCGACGTTGCGAACCACTCGTGGTGCACGCGGACATTCGGGAAGCCCTGAATCGCCCCGTAGAGGGTCTGCATCTCGAGAAACCCGACCTTGTCCGCGGCGAACGTGGCCCGCGGGAACTCGTGACCTCCGAAGGGGCGCTGGGCGATCCGTCCGTCCGGGCGACGGGACCACGGCATGCCCCATCGCTCGAGGAGGCGGATCTCTTCGGGGGCCGTGTTCACGAAGAGCTCGACGGCGTCCTGGTCCGCGAGGAAGTCGGACCCCTTCACGGTGTCCCATACGTGCCCGTCGAGGGTGTCCCCTTCGTCGGGATAGAGGACCGCGGCCGTGCCGCCTTCCGCGGCGACGCTGTGGGACCGCATCGCCTGGACCTTCGTCACGATCCCGACGTCGAGGCGGCCGTGGCTGACGCGGGACGCCTCGAGGGCGGCGCGCAGGCCCGCCAGGCCGGAGCCTAGGACGACGATGTCGTGGTCGATCCGGTCCATCCCGCTTCCTCTCCCTATCCCATGGGCCGGTTCCGCTAATGCCCGCTGTCCATGCCATTGAAAAGAGAATATACGAGACCCCGACCGTGGGGCGGGAGGCTCTCAGGTCCGCCCAAAGGCCTTATGGCGTCGGCGGGCGTACGCACGATCCGAGGGCGTCGGCCTGACCCTATTCTACTTCGATGTGGAGACGACGGGGGACGATCCCCAGCAGGACCAGCTCGTGTGCGCGCAGTACCAGCAGCTGAGCGACGCCCTCGAGCCTGTCGGCCCGTTCCAGGTCGTCGCGGAGTGGGAGTGGGGGGAGAAGCAGGTCCTCCAGCTGGTCCTCGCGAAGGGGCTCCTCGAACCGACGTGGGACTTCGTACCCGTCGGTAACCGCCTGAGGTTCGACCTCACGTTCGTCCTCGAGCGCGCGATGAAGTGGAAGCTCGTCGACTGGGACGCCCCGCGCCTCAAGTATTTCTGGTACACGAAACCCCTCCTGGACCTCCAACCCGTCCTCGTCCTCATGAACCACGGCCAGTTCCAGGGCTCGAGCCTTGAGGCGTTCGCGGACAAGGGGAAGGGTTCGGAGGTCCCCCTCCTGTACCGGCAGGGGCGGTTCCCGGAGATCCTCGCGTACGTCACCCGGGAGAAGGAGGCCGCCCTCGAGGTGATCCGCGAGTCCCTCGGGGTCCTCGGCGATCTCGGCGACCGACGCCGGCGCGTCTAGCGGACGGCCCGGCGGACGGCCTCGGCCGCCCGGGAGAGCTCGAGGCTCAGCGATTCCGGCGTGCGGGTCGACGTCATCACGGCGAGGATCGCGTCCTTCCCCGCGCGCAGGACGACCGTGCTCCCGCCCGTCCCTCGCAGGTCCACCCGGACGAGGTCCGAGCCGTCGGGAGCGAGGGTCTCCGTCCCCGCGTCGAGGACCTCCCGGCACTCCCGGGCGAGGGACTTCGCGTCCGTCCCGCCGGGGATGCAGGCCGCCAGGATCCGTCCCCGGGAGGTGAGGACCATCGCTCCTTCCACAGGAGGCATCGCGACGAGGTCGTTCAGGATCCGGTGCAGGGTTTCGTCCATGGGATCCCCGTGCCCGCATCCACGGAGGGCCGGCTACTTAACGGCGGCCCCGAAAATGTGCGCCCGTGAAAATCGAGGCGGAAGGCTTGACTCCCACTCGCGGGCGGGGAAGGCCTAAGAGCACGGGGCGCGTTCCGGGGATCCGAGGCGGCTCCATGGACTTCGCTCTCAGCCCGGGACAGGAGATGATCCGCCAGCAGGTCCGCGAGTTCGCGGAAAGGGAGATCCGGCCCGTGGCCGCGGAGGTCGATCGGACGGGGGTGTTCCCCCGTGCGACCGTCGCGAAGATGGCCTCCCTCGGCCTCCTCGGCGTCACGATCCCGACGACGTACGAGGGGGCGGGCCTCGACACGGTCTCGTACGCCCTCGCCGTGGAGGAGGTTGCGCGGGTGTGCGGTTCCCACGCCCTCATCATGGCCGCCCACAACAGCCTGTGCACGGGGAACCTCTACCTCGCGGGGTCCGAGGAACAGAAGGCCCGGTACGTGCCGGACCTCGCCTCGGGCCGGAAGATCGGCGCGTGGGCCCTGACGGAGGCCGGGAGCGGCTCCGACGCGGCCGCGATGCAGACGACGGCCGTCCGGACGGCGAAGGGATGGACCCTCCGGGGGACGAAGAACCTGTGCACGAACGCGCCCGTCGCGGGGACCTTCGTGATCATGGCCGTCACGGACCGCGCGAAGGGGAGCCGCGGGATCAGCGCGTTCATCGTGGAGAGCGGGACCCCGGGCCTCGCGATCGGCAAGGTCGAGGACAAGATGGGGGTCCGCGGGAGCGCGACGTCCCAGGTCCTCCTGACGGACTGCGAGGTCGCCACGGACGCCTTGCTCGGCACGGAGAACGAGGGCTTTACGAGCGCCCTCCGGACCCTGGACGGCGGGCGGATCTCGATCGGGGCCATGGCCGTGGGCCTGGCCCAGGGCGCGTTCGAGGAGTCTGTCCGGTACGCGAAGGAGCGCGTGCAGTTCGGGAAGCCGATCTCGGAGCACCAGGCCGTCCAGTTCATGCTCGCGGACATGGCCGTTCGGACCGATGCCGCACGGGCCCTCGTCCACCGGGCCGCGTGGCTCAAGGACGAGGGGAGGCCGTTCAAGAAGGAGGCCGCGATGGCGAAGCTCTACGCAAGCGAGATGTCTTCGTTCGTGACGAACAAGGCGATCCAGGTCCACGGCGGGTACGGGTACATCCGGGACTATCCCGTCGAGCGGATGCTCCGAGACGCGAAGCTCACGGAGCTCGGGGAGGGCACGAGCGAGATCCAGCGGCTCGTGATCGCGAGGGAGGTCCTGCGCGAAGGCTGACGCCGACGGGCTCCGCGCAAGAGGGGGGAGGGGCTCGCGCCCCTCACGACACGTCCTACGGCTTCGCGGGCGGTTGCGTCTCCGGCTTCTTCTTCCGGGTAAGGACGAAGGCCAGGAGCCCGACGAGGATGACCGCGACGGCCACGCCGACCGCGATGAGGACCCGGGCGCCCTCGTCGACGGGCACGGTCAGCTCCGCGATCACGTCCGTCGCGAACTCCGGGTCGTGCTGAATCGTCGCGCCGCGGGCGTAGCTCAGGCCGCCGAGGAGGACGAAGCCGACGTAGGCCCCGCCCGCCTCCCCGCGGGTCACGATCCCGCGCGCGGCGAGGACTTGGGCGTACAAGGGCTGCGTGACGCCGTCGACCGTGCTGTCCGTGACCCACGTCAGCCGGCCGACCCGGCTCCAGTTCCCGCCGAACTCCAGGTAGGGACTCGTCGTGCGGACGCGGTCCGCGGTCCCGAGGTCTCCCGTCCGGTTGTCGAGGGTCCGGGAGCCCGCCACGGACTCGTACCGGGCCGCGCCATCATCGCCCTGCCGGGACACGAACTGGCGGTCGAGCCAGTTCGCGGCCGCGGGTGGGATCAGGTTGCCGACGAGGGCCCAGAACTCCAACAGGAGCCGGCGGTTCGCGCCGCCCCCGAAGTCCCAGCCCACGATCTCCTGGTCCCACTTGAGGTTGTACCGGGCGACCTTGCCGCTGAACGTCGCATTCTCGAGGCGTGTGACGTTCTGGACGAGGTCCCGAGGCCGGGACGTGTCGATCGTGATGCGCCAGTTCGGCACCGTGACGTTCTCGATCTCCTCGAGGGACGCGTTGAGGTGGAAGCCGAAGCGGACGCGGTCGAGGACCGCGCCCGGGGGGACCGTCCCGTTGACGGCGACGTAGGGGAGGTTCGTCGCGGTGAGGTTGAACTCCCAGGACCGGCTCGTCGCGGTGGACGACCGGGTGATGTTCCCGCGGGACCAGGTCGCGTTGAGGTCCGCGCGCTTCTCCACGGCGTCCCCGTCGGGGGAGTACCAGTCGAACTCCCCGCTCGTCGCGTTCCATGCGCGACGGTAGTCTGCGATCCCGTCCCCGTCGTTGTCCCGGAACTCGACGAGGTTGTCGAGCCGGAGCGCGTACAGGGTCCAGTAGCGGACGGGGTAGTTCGTGAGGATCTGACGGCCCGTCGTGTCGTAGACCTGGCCGACCCCGAGGTAGCGCGCCTTGATCGCGACGAGGTACACGTCGTTCGGGTGGGTCGCGTTGCCCCAGAGGACGCCGAAGGCCGCGTCGAGGCCGAAGCGGACGAACACATAGTCGCCCCCGCCGAGCATGTCCGTGGAACCGGATTCCTCGACGAGCAGCGCGCTCACGTTCCGTGCCCCGCTGGCGGAAGGCGTCCAGGCGAGGCCGGCGAGCAGGAGCGCGCCGACGAGGCCCGTGACCAGAAAGGCTCGCAGATGGGGATTCGTGGGGATCCCTCCGATGGGCCCCGCTTCCTCGAGGTGGGATAAAAAGGCTCCGGAGCGAAATACCGTCCGCGAAAACGTCGTCCCAGGGCTCTGGGGGGCCCTCAAAGCAGGCCGAGCCGCTTGAGGAGGGCGTCCGGGGCCCCTTCCGTCGCCGTACGGACGAGCCGGTCGGGCAGGCCCGCGGCCCGGGCGAAGAGGACGGCCTGGTCCTGGGCCAGAAGGTCGCCCGGCGCGTGGGCGTCGGAGTCCACGATGGGGGTCGCCTTCGCGGCCTCCGTGACCCGGGCGACGTGCCCGTTCGCGGGGGCGTGCGCCCTCCGGCCCGAGATCTCCAGGAAGACGTCGTTCGCCCGGGCGAGGTCCGCCTCCTCGGGGGTCACGAGGCCGGGATGGGCGAGGATGTCCACGTCGGGGTTCGAGGCGGCCCGGAGGTTCGTCCCCGAGGCCACGGGCTCCGACACGGTCTCCCCGTGGACGACGACGATCTGGGCCCCCGCCCGGCGGGCCGCCCGGACGGCCTCGTCGAGGCGGTCCGGCGGCACGTGGGTGATCTCGACCCCGGGGATCGCGAGGATGTCCCAGGACTTCGCGAGGTCGCAGTCCGCGATCTCCTGCCTCACGACCCACTCGATGTTCCCCAGGCTCACGTGGTCCGTGACCGCAAGGGCCCGGTGGCCGAGGGCGGCGGCCCGTCGGATGAGCTCGATCCCGAGGAGTTCCCCGTCCGTGAGGACCGTGTGGCTGTGGAACTCCGCGCGCTTCGCCGTCATCGTCTCCGCCGCCTGAGCTCGTCGAGGACCTCGTCAAACGGGACGCCCTTCAGGTACAAGAGGACGAGCGTGTGGAACAGGAGGTCCGCCCCCTCGTGCACGACATGGGCCCGGTCCTCCCCCTGGGACGCGAGGACGAGCTCGACGGCTTCCTCCCCGACCTTCCTACGGGCCTCGTCGGGGCGGGCGAGGAGGTCCGCGACGTGGGATCCCGGCGGAGGCGAGCGGCGGCGCTCGTCGAAGACCCGCCAGAGCTCCCCGAGGATGTCCTCCCCCGTGGGCGGGTCGCCGAAGCACGTCCGGGTGCCCGTGTGGCACGCGGGGCCGAGCGGGCGCACCCCGGCGAGGAGCGCATCGTGGTCGCAATCCCAGACGAGGGACACGACCCGCTGGCGGTTCCCCGACTCCTCGCCCTTGAGCCACAGCCGGTCCCGAGATCGCGACCAGTAGTGCATCCAGCCCGTCTCCTCGGACCGCCGGATGCTTTCCGGGTTCCCCCACGCGACCATGAGGACGTCCTTCGTGTCCGCGTCCTGTGCGACGACGGGGAAGAACTCCTTGGGATCGGCCATGTCACGCCCTCCGCACGGGGATGCCCGCGGCCTCGAGGTCGTCCTTGATCCGCGGGATCCCGATCGCCCCGTCGTGGAGGGCCCCGGCGAGGAGGACCGCGTCCGCGAGGCCCTCCCGGAGGACGATTGCGGCATGGGCCGACGTCCCGAACCCGCCGGATGCGATGAGCGGCCGCCGGACCGCGGGCCGGAGGGCGCGGTACAGATCGAGGTCGTACCCGT
>MGWD01000001.1:100602-103723 GCA_001800825.1 Euryarchaeota archaeon RBG_19FT_COMBO_69_17
AGGAACTCCCCCGCGCCGAGCCGTTCCGCGGCCCTCGCCCAGGCGACTGCGTCGAGCTCCGTCGGCCTGCGCCCGCCGTGGGTGTGGACACGCCATCCGGACGTCTCCCGTTTCGCGTCGATCGCGACGACGACGCACTGAGCGCCGAAGGACTTCGCCGCCTCCGACACGACCTCAGGCCGAGAGACCGCGGCCGTGTTGATCCCCACCTTGTCCGCGCCGGACCTCAGGAGCCGCCCGACGTCCTCCGCGGTCCGCACGCCGCCCCCGACGGTCAGGGGGATCGTCAGGGTGGCCGCGGTGTCCCGCACGACGCCGAGGAGGGTCTCCCGGCCCTCCGCGGACGCGGACACGTCGAGGAAGACGATCTCGTCGGCCCCCTGGGCCTCGTACTCCGCGGCGGCCTCGACGGGGTCGCCGACGACCCGCATGTCCTGGAAGCGGACGCCCTTCACGACGCGACCCGCGTCGACGTCGAGGCACGCGAGGATCCGCGGCACGGGACTCACGGGGACTCCTCCCACGCGACCTTCCCCTTGAGGGAGAACCCCCGCGTCGACGGCTCGAGGGCCCGCGCGAGGGCGAGCCCGAACCCCTTGAACGTCGCCTCGAGGACGTGGTGGTCCTCCCCGGGGCGGAGGGTGACCTCATGGAACGTGAGGCGGGCCTCCGAGACGAGGGACCGGAGGATGTGCTCGGCCATCGAGGAGGCGGGCAGGTCCGAGCGATAGTACGGCCGGTCCACGAGGTCCACGGCGACCTGGACGAGGGCCTCGTCCATGGGCACGAGGGCCTCCCCGAACCGCGCGACCCCCGCGGCGGGGAGCGCCTTCCGGAGGGCCCGGCCCACCGTGTGGGCGACGTCCTCCGCGACGTGATGCGTCTCGTCCCCCTTCGCCTCGACCCGCAGGTCGATCCCCGCGTACCGGACGAACGTCTCCAGGAGGTGGGTGAGGAGAGGGTCCCCGAGGGACCCCGCGAACCGGCCCTTCCCGCCGAGGTCGAGGTCCACGAAGATGGACGTCTCATTCGACGCGCGGCGGACGGTCGCCTTGCCGCGGGTCATGGGAAGGCCCCCATGGCCTCCCTGAGATCGAGGCTACCGGCGTACAGGGCCCTGCCCACGACGACGTGGTCGTACCCCGCGCGGCGCAGGGCCGCGAGGTCGTCGAGGCCCCTCACCCCGCCCGCGGCGATCCGCGGGCGCGCGCACCGACGGACGAGCGCATCCCGGGTCTGCTGGACCCCCTGGAGGCGGCCCTCCACGGAGACGTCCGTGAACAGGACGCCGCCGAGGGGGAGCCGGTTCGCGTCCTCGAGGATCCGCGCGGGATCCGCGGCCGCGGCCCTCTGCCACCCGTCGACGAGGACCCCGCGGGAGTCGCGGTCGAGGGCGAGGATGAGCCTCGAAGGGAAGCGGACGGCCATGGCCTCGAGCCACGACGGGTCGCGTACGGCCCGCGTGCCGACGATCGCGTTCGCGGCCCCCGTCGCGAGGGCTTCCCGGAGGGCGTCCTCGTCGCGGAGGCCCCCGCCGACCTGGACGGGGACCGTGACCCCGCGCAGGACCTGCCGCACGAGGTCGCGGTTCTCCCCGGAGCCGAGGGCCGCGTCGAGGTCCACGAGGTGGAGCCGCCTCGCCCCGCGACGCTGCCACGACCGGGCGAGGGCGACAGGATCGTCGGAGACCGGCTCCGCGGTCTCGGGCCTCCCGCCGACGAGGACCACGGCCTCGCCCTTGAGGAGGTCGATCGCCGGGATCACGCCGATGGGAACACCCCCGACTCCCGAAGGAAGCCGCGGAGGACGAGGGCCCCCGCGCGGGCGCTCTTCTCGGGGTGGAACTGGACCCCGAAGACGTTCCCCTGGCGCACGGCCGCCGCGAAGGGCGCCCCGTGCTCGGATGTCGCGACCACGCCGCGCGCCTGGGCGGGGGCCGCGTAGGAGTGAGCGAAGTAGACGAGGGCCCCCCGCGGCACGTCGCGGAGCCAGGGATCGTCCCGCGGGATGAGGGGGCTCCATCCCATGTGGGGAACGATGGCAGCGGGCAGGGCGCGCACGCGGTCGGGGAGGAGCCCGAGGCCGGCCCCGGGACCCTCCTCGCTCGACGCGAACAGGATCTGCATGCCCGCGCAGATCCCGAGGAGGGGCACGCCCTCCCGGACCCGCCGGAGCATTTCGGTCCGCACCTCACGGATCCCTTCGGCGACCGCGGAGAAGGAGGCGACGCCTGGCAGGACGAGGCACGTCGCGCGGCGGACCTCCGCCGGATCGTGCGTCATGACGACATCGGCGCCTGCCCGGCGGAACGCCTGGGTGAGGCTGAACAGGTTCCCCGTCCCCGTGTCGACGAAGGTCACCTCGGGGATGGGGCCACCTCCCGGAGGGCGTCGAGGAGGCGCGCGTTCTGGTCCTCCGTCCCCACGCTGATCCGCAGGGATGTCCCCTCGTCCCCGCCGGGCCAGGGGACGGGCTTCACGACGATCCCCCGGGACCGGAGGCCTTCGCGGACGCGGGTCCCGTCGCGGAGGGGACCGACGAAGAGGAAGCTCGCGCGGGACGGCCACACGGGCCATCCGCCCTCCCTGAGAGCGCCGAGGAGACGGTCCCGCTCCCGCTCCACGTACGCGACCGTGCGATCGACGAACCCGGGGTCCGCGAGGGCCTCGAGGGCGGCCCGCTCGCTCCACGACGTGACGTTGTACGGCATCCGGATCGCGCGGAGGCGCGCGACGAGCTCCCGCGCGCCCAGGACGTACCCGACCCGGATCCCCGGCAGGCCGTACGCCTTCGAGAACGTCCGGGTCACGAGGACGTTCCCCCGCTCCCGGGCGAGGGCGCGGAGGTCTTGGCGGGCGAACTCCGCGTACGCCTCGTCGAGGAGGACGGGCGCGTCGACGCGGTCCAGGAACGAGGAAATCTCCTCCCGGGTGAACAGGGTCCCCGTCGGGTTGTTCGGGGACGGGAGGAAGTAGGCGTCCGCGCGGAGGGACACGAGGGCCTCCGCGGGGAGACCGTCCCGGATCCGCGCACGGCCCAGCGCGATCCCGTTCGCACGGACGAAGTGGTCATACATCCCGAAGCTGGGCTCGACGACGCCGAGAGAGCCGCCCCGCGGGAC
>MGWD01000001.1:103747-107436 GCA_001800825.1 Euryarchaeota archaeon RBG_19FT_COMBO_69_17
GTTCCCGACGAGGACCTCGTCGGAGGAGACGCCGCCCGAGGTGGCGATCGCGGCCTCGAGGCGCGGCACGCCGGGCTCCGGGTACATCGCGAGGTCCCAGGGTCGGGACCCGCGCAGGGCGCGCTCCACGGCGGCCTCGTTGAGGAAAGGCGCGACGTTGAGGTCGAGCCGGTCGAGGGTCGCGGGGACGACGGCGGAGCGGCTCATCGGGAGACCGCCTCCTGGGACGTGACCCGGGACGCGAGGGCGTCCGCGTGGGCGAAGAACCCTTCCGCGCGGGCGATCTCCGAGGCGGGCGCCGCGAGGGGGCCTGCGTCCGCCTCCCGCACCTCGAGGAACGAAACGAACTTGACGAAGTCGCGGACGGAGAGACCGCCACGCCATCGCGCGCTTCCCGAGGTCGGAAGGACGTGGTTCGTCCCTGCGGAATAGTCGCCCATGGGGGCCGTCGTCGACGGCCCGAGGAAGACGCAGCCCGCGTTCCGGATGGCGTACGCGTAGGCCCTCGCCTGCCCGACGCCCAGGACGACGTGCTCGGGGGCGAGGAGGTTCGCGAGGTCGACCGCGTAGGCCACGGAGGGGGCCTTCACGAGCCAGCCGTTCCGCGCGAAGGACTCGAGGATCTGCCGGGATCGCGGGAAGGACCGCGCGCGCGCCTCCGCAGCCTCGACCACCCGGCCGAGGTCCCGATCGTCCACGACGACGCCGATCGCGACGGCGTCCGGGTCGTGCTCGGCCTGGGCGAGGAGCTCGGCGGCGAGGTGCTCCGTGGCCAGGCTCGCGTCCGCCACGACGAGGACCTCGCTCGGCCCAGCGATCCCGTCCGTGCCGACGCGGTCCGCCAGGAGGAGTTTCGCCGCGGTCACGTACGCGTTGCCGGGTCCGACGACCTTGTCGACCCGGCGGACGGACTCCGTCCCGAGGGCCATCCCGGCGATGGCCTGAGCCCCGCCCGCGACGAGGACCTCGTCCGCTCCGGCGATCGACGAGGCCGCGAGGACCGCGTCCGGCGGCAACCCCGTGACCTTCGAGGGAGGCGTCGCGACGAGGACCTCCCGGACCCCCGCGAGCTTCGCGGGGATGACGCCCATGAGCACGCTCGATGGATACCCGGCGGGGCCGCCGGGGACGTAGACGCCGACCCGGTCGAGGGCGCGCGGGGTCTGTCCCGCCGTCGAGCCGACGGAGCCGAGGGACACTTCGTAACCGACGGGCACCTGGGGACGGTGGAAGGCCTCGATCTGTCGGGCCGCGAAACGCAGGGCATCCGCGAGGGCCAGCGGCAGGCGGAGGAGGGCCTCCTCGAGGGCGTCCCTCCCCAGGAGCAGCCTCGCGGGTCGGACCCCGTCGAACCGCTCCGCGAGCGCGAACAGGGCGGCGTCCCCCTCCCGGGCGACCTGGGCGACGACCTCGCGCGCCACGGCCGTCGGCTTCTCGAGGGCCGCGGGACTCCGGGCCAGGGCCCTCGCGGCCTCCGCGACGGGGATCGCGCGGGCGTCGAGGGTGCGCACTAGACCACCATCCGCTCGATCGGCATGACGAGGATCCCCGTGGCCCCCGCCTCCTTGAGGAGGCTGATGATCCCGTTCACGGCGTCCTCCGTCACCACGACGTGCATCGCGACCATGTCGTCCCTCCCGATGAGGTTCATGATCGTCGGGCCCGAGATCCCCGGGAGGAACGCCCGGACCTCCTCGAGCTTCGCGGTGGGCACGTTCGCCATGAGGTACCGCCGGGACTCCGCTTCGACGACGCTCCCGATCGCGGACGCGAACTCCCGGATCTCCTGGCCTTTCGAGCCGAGCGCGTCTGCGCCGGCGATGAGGACCGCGCGGGACTCGAGGACCACGTCGATCGCGCGGAGGTGGTTCATCCGCAGGGTCGATCCCGTCTCGACGAGGTCTGCGATGAGGTCCGCCGCGCCGACGTTCGGCGTGACCTCGGCGGCCCCGCGCACCTCCACGACGCGGACCTCCTTCCCGCGCCGCCGGAAGTAGGAGCGGACGAGGTTCGGGAACGATGTCGCCACGCTCGCTCCATCGGGGACGTCGTCTACGGCCCGGAGGGGGGAGTCCTCGGGCGCCGCGAGGGTGAGCCGGCAGGCGCCGAAGTTCAGGGGGAGGAGGCGCTTCACGTGGTTCCCCGTCTCCTCGACGATGTCGAGCCCCGTGATCCCGACATCTGCGGCGCCGCCGGCCACGTACCGGGGGATGTCCCAGGGGCTCGCGAAGAGGACCTCGTAGCGGCCCTTCCCCGAGTTCACGAGGAGCTTGCGGTCGCTCGCGCTCGGGACACGCAGGCCGATGGCCCGGAGCAGGGCGGCGGCATCGTCGGCGAGACGTCCTTTGTTCGGAATCGCGGTGCGGATCACGACCATGGCAGACCTCCCGGGGCCCCGAGAGGGCGTGCGCTCACCCTACATGACGACGTCAGAAGGGATGCGCGCTCACACGGAGCCTGGGTAGCAGTCGCCCTGCGTTGCGGTCGCATGAAGGCAACCCCACGCTGCGACGACTGCGGGCATCGTGCCATCCGCCACGCGAAGCCGGGATATAACCGTTTCCGTGGCGCGGGCCCGGGTCCAGGCGAAGCGGAATCGTCCGCGGACCGCCTGGACCCGCGGGGCCTCAGTCCGGGCGGGAGGTCGGATGGGCCCGCCGGGCGAGGTCCGCCTCGATCGCCCTCGCGAGGGCCTCGCCCATCCGCCGATACCCCTCGACGTCGGGATGGAGGCCGTCCGGGGAGCCCCGGAGCCGCGTGGGGTCCTCGGGGTCCGCGACCGCCGCGTGGGTGTCGCAGTAGGGGATGCCGAGGGATGCCGCGACGAACTTGATCCAGTCGTTCAACTCCCAGATCGCCGCGGACACGGGGCGTGTGGCCTCGTCGTACGGGAGGACCGTCGCGGCCACGGGCACGATCCCCGCGTCGATCGCCTCCGCATACATCGCGGCGAGGTGGGCCTGCACGGAGGCGACGGGACGGCCCTCGTGGAGGTCGTTGACCCCCGCGAGGACGATCACGTAGTCGGGCCGCTCCCCCAGGACGTCCCGCTCGAAGCGCGCGCGGATCCCGTCGGAACGCTCCCCGTCGACTCCGCGGTTCAGGACGGTCCACTCGGGATGCGCGGTCCGCATCCAATGGGCGTACTGGCTCTCGGAATCCCCGGATCCGTCGGGCGGGACCTCGAGGGGGGAGAGGAAGCCCGGCGTCCCCGCGGTCGTGGAGTCGCCGAGTCCGACGATCGTGAGGGCCCGGGCCGACACGCCCCGGGCATCGGGGGGGCCCGGAAATCCCTTTCGGCCATCGCGCGACGGCTAGAGCGGCTCGACGAGGCGGTACGTGTTGTCGTCGGGGTCCAGGACCCGAGCCGCGATCGCGCCCCAGGGCTGCTTCTCCGCCTTCTCCTGGAACCGAATCCCCTCGGACAGGAGGCGCTCCTGGAGATCGTAGATCCCGTCGACGAGGATCGAGATCCCCGTGTTCTCCCCGATATGGGCCATATCCGCGTCGTAGTCCGAGGGGTCCTCGTACATCGCACGCTCCGGGGTGAAGGGCATGATCGACGTCCCCTCCCGGCTCAGCTGGAACACGGAGAACGACTCGCCCTCCGCGCCCTCCTCGCCGGGGATCTTCTTGGCCTTGAAGCCGAGGGCCCGGAAGAACGCGCCCGAGCGCTCGGCGTCCCGTGA
>MGWD01000001.1:107446-112272 GCA_001800825.1 Euryarchaeota archaeon RBG_19FT_COMBO_69_17
ACGAACTCGAGCGTCTGGAGGCCCGCCCGCCGAGCCTTGGGCCGGCGCTGCTGCTGCAGGAACAGGACGTTCCCGTCCGCGTCCCAGATCCGGGCGAACGTCTCGGAATCCTTCTCGACCTTCACGCGGCGCTTCCGCAGGGCCTCCGCCGTCCTCGCGAGGTCCGACGTGCGGAACCCGATCCCCGTGACGACCCCGATCTGCTTCATCCCCTCCTCGTACATCGCCGAAGGCCACTGCGGGGAAGGCTGCCAGAGGGACAGCCCCGCGTCCGCGCCGCCCTTCGTCGCGCCGAGGTTCAGGTAGCCGAACTTCGCGTCTTCGGAGCGGACGCGCATCCCCAGTTTCTCCGTGTAGAACGTCCTCGCCCGTCGCTGGTCCTTGACCATGATGTCGATATCGCTCACCGACTTGATTCGCGCCATCGTGACCCCGCCCAAGGGAGGCCGCGCGGGACCATAAAGGAGTCGTGTCCGCGCGCTCCGGGCGGGGAGACGCAACGAACCCTTATCGTCGGGCCGAGGATTCGGGTCCCGTGGTCCGCGCGGTAAAGCCGGGCCGGAAGCGGGACGGCCGTCTCGGCCCGCCCCAGGGCTACCCGAAGGACCCGGAGAAGTACGCGGACCCCGCGAATTGGAAGTACCCCGTCCACACGCCGTTCCACGCGCGCGCCGCGCGGCGGTACTTCAACAAGCCGGGGAACCGCGCGAAGTACACGCCCGAGGAGCAGGCGTACATCGACAAGAAGATCAACGAGGCCCTCGAGCGATTCGGCGTCGCCGTGAAGGTCCGGGACGGGGCGATCGAGGAGGAGGCGGGGATCATCCAGGCCGACCTCCCGATGGACAAGGACATCGACCGGATGAACGTCGACGAGCTGCTCCTCGTCCTCCTGGGGCGGAACCGCCTCGCGTCCGCGAAGGGGATCGACCCCGGCCTCGTGTCCGTCGACAAGGATACGGCCACCCTCTTCTCGGGGACCGTGAAGGCGTACGGCGTGCGGATCGACGCCAAGGAGAACCGGATCGAGCACGACTGCGTGGACTGGCGATCGAACCGGGCGAAGGCGCGCCTCTTCTGCAAGCACCTCGGGGCCTTCGTCGTGCGGCTCGATCCCGCGAAGGCCGTGGGGCTCCTCCGGAAGCTGTTACGCGAGCGAGACGGATGGAACTTCGAATAGGCCGAAACGGCACCGCCATCCTTATCCCCCCGCCGTCACATCGTTGCAGGGAGTGGTCGTGTTGACGTCGTCATCCTCGGTTCGCCGACTGGCCCTGCGGGTCTCCCTCGTGCTCGCGCTCGCACTTGCGCTCGTATCGACGCCCGCAGGCGCCATCACGTACGGGGTCCTCGACACGACCCATCCGTACGTCGGGGCGATCATCGTCGACCTCGAGGGGCGGTTCGGACTCGGGATCCTCGAGTGGTGCTCGGGCACTCTCATCGCGCCCCAGGTCTTCTTGACGGCGGGCCACTGCACGGACGCCCTCGCCGCGTACGAGATCCCGCTCGACAAGATCTGGGTCAGCTTCGCCCTCAACATCTGGCAGGACCCGAGGTCTTGGCGTCCCATCGGGTCCTACGTGACCCACCCGGAGTACTGGTGGGGCCCGAACTCGGATCCCCACGACCTCGGGGCGGTCGTCCTCGCGAAGCCGGTTCGGGGGATCGACCCAGGCGTCGTCGCACCGCTCGGATACCTAGACCGGCTGTCCGAGGCCCGACAACTCGCTGGCGCGGTCTTCGCGAACGTCGGCTACGGATCCGACGAGACGGGGGAGGTCACGGGGTGGCGCGAAATCTCCCACTCGGAGTTCCGGTCCCTCCACAACGCCTGGCTGTACATGTCTCAGAACATCCAGACGGGGAGCGGGGGCACGTGCTTCGGCGACTCCGGCGGGCCGACGTTCCACCGGTCGGGGGCGTCAGAGGTCCTCGTCGCGGTCACCTCCTGGGGCGACGCGATGTGCGTCGCGACGAACAACAACTACCGGGTGGACACGGAGAGTTCCCAGCGGTTCATCGCGGGTCTCCTCGCGGTCGCGGGCTGACGGCGGCAGGCCTCACAGCCTTGGCCTGCGGCGGGCGGGCTCCGCGGGCGCCCGGGGGGCGCCACGGCCGGCGAGGACGAAGGCGACTCCGGATGCGAAGGCGAGCCCCGTCGGGCCGAACGCGAACGCGATGGCCTGGGCGCCTGCGGACAGGTCGATGATCCCGAAGACGATTGCGGGACCGAGGAGGGCGGTGCCGAGTCCGAGGACGAGGCCGAGCCGGATGAGGGCCTTCCGGTCCCGGACCCCGGGAGGGGCGGACCAGGCGACGAACATCGCGACGAGGGCGAGGGCCGCGATCCCCGAGATAGCCGCCGTGAGGGCCATCCGGCCCGTGGGGTCCTGGGGGATGAGCGCGAAGGCGATAAGGTTCGCGAGGAGGAGGACGGGGAACGTGTAGAAGTAGGGCCTCGGGCTCCCGCGGCCGGACCAGGGAGACTCCGCGACCCGGGCCGAGTCGAGGACCTTGTACGCATAGTAGAGGAAGATGAGCCAGAGGGGGGCCGCGAAGAGCGGGAAGAAGGCATGGAGGACGAGGGCGAGGCCGTACACGGGGACCATCGCGCGCCAGGCGGTGGGCCAGTCCATCCGTCGGGGCGGGGCGGTGGCCATAGGACCGGGCGCGGGAACCGGGCCCGGGCCATGAAGCTTCCCGTGTAACCACGGAACGGAGGTCACTCAGAGGCGGCTGAAGTCCCGGGCCGCGTCCTTCTCCTTCTTCCGGTCCGCCGACTTTTGCGGGGCGAGGGAGGCATGGCAACCCGGGCACTCCTCGCTCCCGACGAGGCACGCCTTGCATAGCCAGGCCCCGCAGGCATGCTGCTCCACGCCGGCCGCGTGGTGGGCCGTGCACCGCTTCCCGTTCGCCTCCGGGGCGGCGGCCTTCGGAGGCTTCGCGGCGGCCGGCGGCTTCGCGGGCTCGGCGGGCTCCTTCTTGCCCTCGCCTTCCTCGTCCGCCCCGGCCGGCCCCGCGACCTCCGGCTTCGCCTTCCTGGGCTTCGGGTTCGCCCTCCGGCGGATCTCGGGCTCCTCGACGATTCGGTACGCGCCGCCCTCGAAAATCCGGAGGGACGTCTCGAGCTTCTTCGCTTCGTAGGGCCCCAGGCGGAGCTGGCGCGCGAGGTCCACGAGGTTCCAATCCTCCTTCGGGAGGTCGAGAGCCTGGCGGATCAAGTCGTCGTTGTGCCACTCCGGCGTGGGCTCCAGGTGGGCGTCCCTGACCCAGTCGAGGTAGCCCCAGAGGCTCCGGGCCTCCTCGAGGTCGAGGTTCGGGAGGACCGCGCTCACGTCCGCGAGGCGGATCTCATCGAGATTCACGGGATGCCGGAGCAGGGCGGCTCCCACGGCCTCGTATCGCCGCAGGTGGTCGGGCGCAAGCCGGTCCGGGGCGAGGGTCGCGGGCTCGTTCACGTACCGGAGGACCTCATCGAGGTCCTCGAGGGGGACGGAGCAGAACTTGAAGACCTCCTCGCGGGTCGCGGGACGGCCCATCTGCTTCTCGTAGCGAACGACAGCCTCCGCGAAGGAGTCGATCCGCGACAGGTGGACCCGCTCCTCCGCGGTCCGCTTGCCCTCCGCAGCGGCCTCGTACGCGGGGTCGAGGGCGAGGGCGTTCTCGAAGCAGCGGAGGGCCTCCTCGTTCCGCTTCAACTGGAGGAGGGCGATGCCCTTGCTGTTCCAGTACGCCTTGTCTCGCGCGTCGAGGCGGATCGCGTGGTCGTACGCCTCCACGGCGGCCTCGTAGTTCCCCGAGCGCTCCTCCGCGAAGCCGCGCATGTACCAGACGGACTTGTCCCCGGGCCGCACGGCGGTCGCGCGGGAGAGGGCGAGGGCCGCGTCGGAGAACGCCTCGAGCTTGAGGTGGACGAAGCCTTTCCCCCGCCAGGCGTCCCCGTCCTCCGGCTCCGCCTCCGTGGCCTCCGTGAACGCGCGCAGGGCATCCCCGTTCCGGCCGAGGGCGACGAGGGCGTCCCCCTTGCCCGCGAGGAGACGGACGTCGCGGGGATGGCCCTTGAGGGCGAAGTCGAACGCCTCGAGGGCCTCCGCCGCATGGTCCGTCTTCAGGAGGCACACGCCGCGGGTCCGGTGGGCGTCGAAGTTGTTCGGGTCCCGCGCGTGGACGACGGCAACGCACGAGAGGGCGTCGTCGAAGTGGCCTTGGGCCGCGAGGCACATCGCTTTCCCGTTGAGGAAGTCGATCGAATCGTGCTCGAGGACGAGGCCGTCCTCGAAGGTCCGGAGGGCCTCCTCGACCCGGCCGAGGTCGAGGAGGGCACGGCCCCTCGCCGCGAGGGCCGTACGGTCGCCGGGATTCAGGCTCAAGGCGTGGTCGAGGGAGGCGAGCGCGTCCTCGGGCCGGTGGACCCGCTGGAGGAGGAGGGCCCGGGCGATCCACGGGTGCCGGTCCATGGGGTCCGCGCGGGTTGCCGCGTCGAGGACCTCGAGGGCCGCGTCCGACCGGTCGAGGGACTCGAGGGCGTCCGCCTTCCAGCGGTACGCCTCCGTGTCCCGCGGGTCGAGGGCCACGAGGCGGTCCGCCACGTCGATCGCGCCCTTGGGGTTCCCGAGGGCGACGAGGAGATCGTGCTTGAGCCGGAGGAGGTCCGTCCGGTCCGGGACGAGAGCGATCGCGCGGTTCACGGCGGCGAGGGCCTCCTTCCCTTGGCCCGCGGCGCGCGCGAGGCGCTCCCGGCGGACCCAGGCGTCCGGGTCCTTCGGCTCGAGGGCTGTCAGGCGTTCGGCGGCCCCGAGCGCCTCCGACGTCTTCCCGAGGGC
>MGWD01000001.1:112294-118487 GCA_001800825.1 Euryarchaeota archaeon RBG_19FT_COMBO_69_17
CCGTCGCGACAACCCGGTCGAACGCGACGAGGGCCTCCTCGTACCGGTGGAGCTCGAGGAGGCATGCGCCGAGCCTGAGGGAAGCGGGCGGGTAGCCGGGCTCGAGCCGCGCGGCCGCTTCGAAGGCCGCGACGGCCTCCTCGTGGCGGCGGAGGGCCTGGAGGGCGGTCCCCTTCCCGTAGAGGGATTTCACGTCCTTCGGATCGAGGGCGAGGGCGCGGTCGAACGCGGCGACGGCGTGCTCGTAGCGCTTGGCCCCCTCGAGGGCGGCCGCGAGGAGGTACCAGGCCTTCCGGTCCTGCGGGGCGTACCGCGTGGCCCGCTCCGCGGAGTCGGCCGCATCGGAGAAGGCCTTGAGGCGGTATTGCGCCCGGCCCCGATCGTACCACAGGCTGGCCGACGCCGGCTCGACCTCGACGGCGGCGTCGTACGCACGGACGGCCTCCTCGTACCGCTCGAGGGTGAACAGCAGGGAGCCCTTGTGGGCCCACGCGGCCGCGTTCCGCGGGTCGAGGCGCAGGACGTTCTCGTAGGCCTGGAGGGCCTCCTCCCGCTGCTCAAGGGCCTGGTGGGCCTCCCCCTTGAGGAGCCACGTCCCGAGGTCCCGCGGGTCTCTGCCGAGGATCTGATCGCACGCCCGGAGGAGGACCTTCGGGCTCTTCGACGAGCGGAGGGCGTCCCGCTGCCCGCGCATCGCCTCGAGGTCGTCGGGAGCGTGGACGAGCGCGGTGTCGAACGCCGCGTGGGCGTCCGAGGGCCGGCCGAGAGCGAGGAGGGCCCGCCCCTTGTCCTTCAGGACGCGAGCGTTGTGGGGCTGGAGGGCGAGGATCGCCTCGCACGTCCCGAGGAGGTCCGACCACCGCTCTGAGGCGTTGAGGAGCTTGCGCTTCGCCTCGAGGCCGTCGAAGGACCGCGGCTCGACGGCGAGGAACTCGTCGAGGGCCGTGAGGGCCTCGTCCCGCCGGCCGAGGGCGAGGAACGCTTGGGCGCGGGCGTACAGGGAGACGACGTGACGCGGCTCCGCCGCGAGGATCTTCCCGGCCTCCCGGAGGACGTCCTCCCAGCGGGCGAGGGCTCTCAGGGACTCGAGCCGGCCCTCGCGAGACGGGAGGGCCTTCGGGGCGAGAGCGAGGGCCCGGTCGTAGGAGGCGATCGCCTCCAAGTTCTTCCCCATTCGCCGGAGGAGATCCGCCCGGGCGAGCCACGTGCCCGGGTCTCCGTCCCGGAGGCGCAGGCTCTCGTCGTAGGAGCGGAGGGCGTCCTCCGTCCGATGGCAGGCGGCGAGGACGTCCCCGCGGATTTTCCATCCGTCGGGGTCCGCGCCGTCGATCTGGAGGACCCGGTCGAGGCACCGCAGGGCTCGGTCCGACTCCTTCGAGGCCAGGTAGAGGAAGGCCTTCCCCTCGAGGGCGTCCCTCCGCGCGGCGTCGATCCGCAGAGCGCGGTCGTACGCTGCATGGGCATCGTCCGGCTCGCCCCGGCGGCGATGGGCGTCCCCCTTCCGGACCCAGAGGTCGACGTCCTCGGGGACGAGGGCGAGAATCCGCGCGTACCCGTCGACGTCCTCGGGGTCGATGTTGACGGCTTGGACGTAGGAGCGGATCGCCTCGGGCCTCTGGCCGAGGGCCGCGTGGGCGTCACCCTTCCGCTCCCAGACCTCCTTCGCGCGGCTGTCCGTCCGGAGGGCGGCGTCGAAGTACGGCAGGGCGTCCGCCGGCCGCCCCTGGGCGACGAAGAGGTCCCCCTGGGCCCCGAGGCCTCGGACGTTCGACGCGTTCAGGGCGAGGGCCCGCGCGACGGCGGCCTGGGCCGCCTCCGCCTGGCCTGTCGCAAGGAGGCCCGCCCCGACGACGGCGAGGGAGTCCGCCCATTCATCCGGACGGCTCACGTTCGCTGGGGAGCCCTCGAGGATCTCGAGGGCCTTCAGATAGGACGCGGCCGCCTTCCGGGTCGCGCCCGCCTGCAGGTACGACGAGGCGCCGTGGGCGAGTCGGTCAGCCTTCGCGAGGATCCGTCCCTCCCGCTCGAGGAGGCCGGGGAAGAGTGCCATCCCTATCATCCCATCCCGAGGAGGCCCCGATGGAGGGGCCCTGTCGGACGTTTGACCGACATGGGAGAGGGATGCTTTATAGCTGTCGCCCGGGAGGAATCGGGCTGTCCGATGCATGGGGCTTTGTCAAGACGCGCCCGTTGGGACGGTGACGCTAAATATCTCCAACCTGATAGGAGACCGACAAACGTCGGACACAGGATGGGAGTTCCATGGCATCCACGGCACCTGCGAACCTCGGCCGGCTACGCAAGGAGACCCGCGAATGGCTCGCGACCCACACCCTCGAGGACATCCGCGGGATCGCCGCGGACCTGGAGAACGCGGGCGAGGACGTCGGGGAGCTCGTCGACGCGATCAACGAGCTCGAGATCCTCGTGAACGAGGACGGCTCCCGGGCCCGCTCGAAGCCGAGAGCCCACGCGTGAGGAGTGCAGGGAGCGGGATTTGAACCCGCGTCATCAGCTTGGAAGGCTGAAGTCCTGACCAACTAGACTATCCCTGCGCGGCGGCGACAACCAGCGGGATTCGATTTAAGGTTTGGTGCGCACCCGGGTTAATGCGACATCGTTGGGCTCGGCAACGGTCCCGTTCAGATCGCAGCGACGCTCTCCTCGCAGGAGATGCAATAAAAGACGATGGCGAGGCCGCGGAGGCGACCCCTGGCCTCGCCGATCAGGATGGGATGGATGGGTGAGCGTCAACCGTCGTCGTCGGACACGTCCAACTCAAGAGAGCATCCGTACGACGCGTAGACGTCCTGCCAGCTGAAGTGGTCTCCCGTCATCATGTCGTCCACCGCGATGTCAATCGCCGCGCGTTCCACGGAGGACGGAAGGCCGGGGGCGTATAAAGCGGGGGACCTGGGAGAGGTGAGTGAATGTACTCGGCTGGAGGGGTGAAAGTACTCTCGGCCTCCGTGAGCCTCAGGCCGCCTGGGCGAGGACGTGGCGGACGTGGACGGCCTCCCCGCGGCGGGCGTCCGTCATTTCCCGGGCGTTCATTCGCGCGGTCCCGACCGCGCGAACGTGCCCGGCGTGTCGCACGACGACGTCGTCCCCGACGCGAATCTCCGGGGACGCTCCCTTCACGCCGACGGCGAACAGGTTCCCCTTCGGGTGGAAGTCCTCGATCTCCACGCAGTACGCGTCGGCCTGGGAGAGGATCCGCCCTCCGTCGAGGGTGAGGGACAGGAGCCCCCGGCCCGTGTGGGACGCGACCTGGACGTCGCCGCGGAACACGCGCACGTCCGGGAACCGCCCGCGGTACGTGGCCCTCTCGACGAGGGCGACCCCCGCGTCCCCGAACTGGAAGCGGGCGAGGTTCGCCATGTCCTCCGCGAATCGTCGGGACCCGGGGACCTTGCCGAGGTTTGCGACGACCTCGCGGAGGGCGCGTACGAGTGCGTTGAGGGCCTCGTCGGCGGTGGGTCGGCCGTCCGAGGTCACGAGGGCGTCGGGGACCGCCTCCCGCACGATTGGGGTCTCCGCCCCGAGATGGACGAGGACCGCGTCGTACGGGTTCGCGGCGAGGAAGGCGCGGAGGTCCTCGGAGACCATGGCGGCCTCGTCCCGGTTCCAGTCCCCCGTCACGGGGATGTCGTAGGCCCGCGCGGGATGGAAGCGCTCGAGCTCCCGCGGGATGAGGCCCAGGGGCGAGGTCACGATGACCTCGTGGACCGCGGCCGGGTTCCCGCATGCGAGGATCGCGTCGCGGAACTTCCGGTGGCTGCGGCTCAGGGAGTACGGCTTCCGCGCGGAGCACGGGAGGAGGACGAGGACCCTCGCGGACGAAGGCTTCGCGTACCGAGTCCGAACGCGCCGGCGGAACCGGACGATCTCGGGGCGGCTCAGGGACTCATGGCTGTACGCCCGCAGTTCGCCGCCCGCGACGGGGGTGTACTCCTCGACGAGATCGAAGTGCCGCAGGTCGAGATGTCGGAGGACCGCCGTGTTCCAGGGATCGTTCGCGAGACGCTTCTCCACGAGCTCGCGGAGACGGCCGTAGGCGAGGTGGTTCCGCACGACGAGGAGTTCCCGATGGAGGGCCGCCTCATTGTGGTCCCTCAGGGCACCGCCGGCCGCGCACGATGCGCACGCGCACGACGCGCGATCCGCCTCCTCGAGGGGCACGACGCCGTCCGCGGTGTGGTACAGTCCGCGCGCGGCGTCGAGGAGGACGCGGCTCGAGTCCGCGAGGTCGATCCCCGCATACGCGAGGACGGCGAGATTCGAGGGGCATGCGAGACCCGTGACCCCGAGGAGCTTCGCGGGGCCAAGCTCCTGACGCACGAGCGCGACGAGGGAGGCGAAGTCCCGCGGGTGCCGGAGGAACTCCGGGCCGTTCGCGAGGAAGACGACCTCCACCCCGGAGACGGCGGAGATCTGGGACTCCGAGGTCAGGACCGCGAAGTCGCCGGACACGGCCTCGACGGGAACCTCCAGGTCCCGGACAGACCACGGGATGCCCGGCGCGAGAGGAAGGTCGCCGGAGCCACGAGGGCCCCCGAAGAAGCTCCCGCCCAGGACGAGCTGGGGGCGCGGGTCGTCCCGACGCTCCTCCGTGAGGAGGAACTCCGCGAACGTCGGCGCGGGCCGGTCCGCCGTCGCGGCGAACAGGACCGCGGGGGTCCGGACCTCGTGGCCCTCGCGGGTCCAGAAGCCGATCCGGCCGAGCCCGCCCCGGTCGAGGATCTCGAACATGGAGCGCCGCGCACATGCCCGGGCTCTGTATAAAGCCGTTGACGGCCGTCGGGACGGGTCACTCGAGGGCGACCATGTTCTTCTCGGTGAGCGCGAGCTCCTTCGGATCGAAGGCGCGCTCGTCGAGGCTCACGAGGAGGATCGCGCGGCGGACCGCGATTTGCTCGTTCGCGTACTCGAGGAAGTGGAGGATCCGCGAAAAGTCGTTGTTCATCATGAGGTACTCGATCCCGTCGAGGAGGATCACGGCCCGTGGGCCGTCGGAGACGAAGTTCGCGATGAGGTTGCTCAGGACGTTCAGGTTGTGGGGGTCGACGTAGTCCTTCCCAAGGGTCGTGGAAAGCCAGACGACGCGGATCTCACGCCCGCCGACTTGCCGTTGGATGTGGTTCGGGTGCTGGCGCGTCACGTACATCGGGCGGAAGCCCTGGTCGACGGCCCGGTAGAAATGGGCCAGGGCCCGCTCCGGCTTCCGCTCCTTCACGAGGTAGGACCGCCCCTCCTCGAGGTCCCTCTTCTTCCCGAATAGGAGGGCCTTGAGAAGGTCGTCCTCCTCGAAGCCGAGGAGGAGCGGCAGGCACGGCCGCATCAGAACCGGCCGTCCCATCCGGGGGTCCGTTCTTATACGTTGGTACGATAGAATCGGACCTGAAATTCATCGCGTCCGGGTCGCGGCGAAGGAGGCTTCCGACAGGCCGCGGAGGGAGGCCAGGGCGGGCGCCTCGTCCCGCGGCATGACGGCGAGGAGCAGGAGGACGGAGCCCGCCTGCCCGGGCTCGAGTTCGAGCTTTCGATGCACGATCCCGTGGCGGCCCGAGGTCCGCAGGTCCACGACCTCGAGGTCCGCACCCTCCCCCGCGAGGAGGCCGATCGCGTGGGCGGCCCCCGGCGCCCGGAAGGCGGCGAAGCCGTCGTCCGCGAGGGCCCACGCGGGCCACTCGCCCGTCCGCCAGACGCGCGGGACGATGCGGCGGAAGGAGGCCTCGCACGTGGGTCGGCCGTCGTGGCCGAGGAAGGCCATCAGGCCTGCGTGGTACGTCCGCCGCTCCCGGCCGCGGTTGCGGACCGTCACGAGGCCCGCGAGGAACGGGCTCCCGGGCCGCGTGAGGTACTCGACCTGGACCCGCGTACCCTTCGGGAGGTCGGAGCGCCGCGCGCCCGCGCGGAGCCGGACCCCCGTCCACGTCCCCCGGCGTGCCAGGCCGACCGCGACGCGCTCGCGGTAGAGGTTCCCGGGCCAGTCCTCCGTGTACACGTAGGGATGGAGGCCTCCATGGAACGGGCGGAACCAGGAGAAGGATCCTGGGGTCGGGTGCGAGGACACGAGCCGCTCGTGTCCCGCGGCGCGGAGCGAGGTGATGGAGGCGGCATGGGCCGGGGCCACGGTGGCCCTCAGGAAGCCGTTCTCGAGGACCCGACCCGTGGAAGCCCCCCGCACCCG
>MGWD01000001.1:118592-125509 GCA_001800825.1 Euryarchaeota archaeon RBG_19FT_COMBO_69_17
GAGGCGCGAGGACCAGGGCCGATCGAAAGAGACGTCGGGGAGGTCGAACCGCCGAGGCGAGCATGCGACGCCATCGGGGATGACCCGCAGGTCCCCGCGGAGGGGACGCCGCCTCACGTTGGCCAGGTCGAGCCGCACGTCTGCGGCGGGGCTCGCGAGGACTACGGACGGTGTGGGGACGAGGTGCTGGACGCCCATCGTCCGCGGGGTGTTCGCGAGGGGCCGACCCGCGAGGTGGGACCACCGCTCCCGGGCCCGACGCCAGTCCGGGTCCGACTCGAACAGGATCGGGCCGAGGTCCCGTCGGTGCCCGGGCGCGAGCCGCACGGGGCGGGAGTGCCAGACGGGCGCGCCCCAGATCTCCATCTCGACGTCGTTCGGGACCGAGGCGGGCGCCGAGGGCCACACGACCCCGACCCCCGCCTGCTCCGTCCCGAAGTGGACCCAGCCCTCCGAGAGGACGCGGTCCAGGGGGGCGTCCCGCCGCTGGTCCGGCCACTCGAAGTCCATGAAGGCCTCGGCGACGGGGCCCGAGGGCGTGGGGAACGTCGCGACCGCGTACTCGATCCCGCGCCCGACCTCGCCGAACGTCCGGACCGTCCAGGGGCGCGGGCCGCGGTTCTCGACCGTCGTCCGGAGCTCGGCGGATCGCTCGCCCGGGAGCCGCCACCGCTGCTCGAGCCGGAGTCCCGGCCGCGCCTTCGAATCGAGGACGCGGACGATCGCGGGGTCCGGCCCCGCCTCGAGGCGACCGCGCCAGATCGCGCTCTCCGCGTCGGAGGCCCAGTACGGCGGGCCTGCGCAGAGGAAGACGCTCCGGACCACGGAGGCGCCGTCGGGGAGGACGAGAGCCGTCTGGCCTCCCCGCGGCCGGGAGACGACACGGAGGGACGGGGTCTCGAGGACGAGGTCATCGCCGTCCCGGTAGGCGACGCGGCCTCCGGCCGGGAGGCACGGGAGGGGGAGGGCTTTCGAGGCCGCGAGTCCGAAGCCCCGGAACGCGACGCGCACGGAGGCGGCCCGGGCCTCGGCCCGGGACGTCGAGAGCCGGAGGCGCAGGACCCGACGACCCTCCGTCCCCAGACGGAGGGCGACGCGCGCGGGCGACACCTCGAGTCCGTGGGCCGAGACTCGCAGGGTCCCTCGGATGGGCCGGGGCAGATGGTTCCGCAGGACGACGGACGCCTCACGCCGACCCGGGGCGGCGAGCTTCGGCCCGGGCAGCTCCCAAGAGATCCCGAGGACGGGCTTCGGGCGGAAGCCCGCGTGGAGGGGGATCTCGCGGCCAGCGAGCAGGACCGTGCTCGCGATCGCGGGCGCGGCCCAGTCCTCGGGAGAGTCCTTGAATCCCGCGGGGATCCGCACGGGAGCGGCGACCTCCTTCGCGGACCTCGGGGCCACGCGAAGTCGCATGGGCGGCGAGACGCGGGTTCCCCGCCGCGCGTGAGGGCGGATCTCGACCTGGGCCATCCGCGACGTCTTGTTCCGGACGAGGTAGCGGACCTCGCCCGGGACCCCTTCGACGAGCACGCCGCGGGGGATCCAGGACTCCGCCCGCAGGTCGCGGTCCTCGAAGGCCATCACCTCGCGGGCGGCCCGGTTGACGACGACCTCCATCCGCTCCCCTCCCGCGAGGAAGCGGTAGCGGAAGACGTCGACCCCGTGGAGCGCGTCCTCGTCGTGGTCCCGCGCGACGTCGGCCTGGAGGGCGTCCGTCCAAGGGTGTCGTGCGAAGAAGCCCCGGGCGGGGCCGTACTCCAGGATGCGCGGGACGTAGTTCTGGAGGTACGCGTGGCTCCCGGGGACCCACTTCCAGCCGAGCCGCTTGTACAGGGGACGCGCCTTGTCGTTCCCGGGCCACGTGTGGAGGTCGACCCGCGGCATCCCGAGGGCCCGGGTCCGGGCGATCGTCTCGAGGAGGAGGGCCTTCCCGATCCCCCGGCCGTGGTACGCGGGGTCGACGTTCAACCACATCACGTACGTCGCGTCGGGGGAGGAGAACCACCGGGTGAGCCGGGCGAAGCCGACGGGCCGTCCGTCTTCGAGGGCGAGGAAGCGCCCGACCGCGTCGAAGCGTCCCTCCCACTCCCGCGCCTCCGAAGGGGTCATGGGCCGCCGGCGGACCGTGCCGCTGATCCAGCCGGAGTCGCTCGCGTTCCAGAGGACCGCGAGGAGTCTGGCCTGTCCCGGCCGCCATTCGACGATGCGCATGCGCCCCGGCCGAACGCGAACCCGCAATTAAGGATGCGGACGGTGCCCTACCGTGGCGCCGCCCGACGTCGACGGACGAGCAACCATGCGGCCACGCCGCCCACGACCGCGGGGACGCCGAGGAACAGGGGGAGGACCCATAGCGCGGGGTCCCGGTAGGGTGCCGGAGGGGTGTAGTCCACCCAGAGCTCATCGAGGACGGGTGTGCGGGACGTGTCGAAGGCGAAGAACGCCACGAGGACCTGGATGTACCGCGACGCGGTCCCGATTCGGGCCGGCGACACGCTCGACGGATTGCTCCACGGGGTCCATGAGGAGTTCGGGTCCGGGGCGTCGCCAAAGCGGACGGACACCACGAGGGTGCCGTTCGCGGCGGGCGTCCCGCTCCATCCGACCTCGTTCCACGTCGTCCAGGCCGAAGACGAGTCGAAGACGGCCGATGTGAACGCGCCGAACGACGCGTACGTGGTCCCGAGGTCGGCCAGGCCGATGGACAAAGACCCGCCGCTCCCCCCGACATACCAGAGTCGCTCCCCGGACCCCGGGTCCGTGATCCCAATGTCCCCGAGTCGCGCGGAGTCCCATTCCCCGGGTGTGCCCACGCGGAGGACAGGGTTCCCAGCGGCGCGGGTCCACGACCGGCCGTCGACGGACGTCGCGTACCCGACCTGGGGGGCGTAGTAGTCGCCCACGTAGTACATCCCGTATCCTGTCGCGAGGCGCAGGACTTCCAGAGGATGGACCCGGTCACCCTCCCACCCCCCGCCGTACGTCATCACGGGGCTCGAGGGATCCTTCGTCCAGTTCACCCCGTCGGGGGACGTCGCCCTCCCGATGCTGTAGGAGTAGCTTCCGCCGTGCCCGGAGTAGTACATCGTGAAGGTGGCGTTCTCGACGAGGACCGCCGGCGTGCTCACTGCCGCGCCGTCCCACGTCCCCGGGGTGCCCTCCAGGACAGGGCCGCCGTCCACGGTCCACGCGACGCCGTCCGGGGAGGTCGCGTGGCCGATCCGGATCGTGTCCGTGTTCACCGCAAACCACATGTGATACGTCGCCACGACGCGAAGCACGTACGGGTTCTGAATGATCCCGCCCGCGATGACAGGGTTCGCGGGGTCTTTGACCCACGCGACGCCGTCCGGGGAGGTCGCGTGGCCGATCCCGCAGCTGATCCCGGAACAGCCCGCATACCACATTCGATACGCGCCCGCCTCGTAGACGACGGAGAGGGAATTCGTCGAGGTCTCGTCCCAGGACCCCGGGTCCCCGGGGCCCAGCACGGGGTTGCCCTCGAACTTGACCCAGCCCGGACTCCAGGCAAGACGCAGGCTGCCCGGGACGGACGTTGCGTCTAGGGCCTCGAGGATGCCCGCCGCGAAGTCCGCCTCCGAGGTCCACGTCGTGCGGTCCGCGGAGGCGGGGGACGCGACTCCGAGAACGAGGAGCGCGATGGCCACGAGGGCGACGCAGGGGACGCGGGAACGCAAGCAGGCGAGCATCCGGGGGTGACCCTCCACACGGACGTTATCCCCCAGGAGGGACTTGAAGGTTGTGCGGGTCCTACGCAGGCCGATCGTCGAGCGATCCCACGCGGGGTCGGAAGCTTTATTCTGAGACATCCTCTTGCCGCGCGCGTGCCCGAGGCGGTCGTGGGCCTCATTGGCGGTTCGGGCCTACGGGACGCCTCCGTCGTGGAGGCGGGCCGGCCGAGGCCCGTCGACACGCCGTTCGGGAGCCCGAGCGACCCGCCCTTCGCCGGCCGGCACGGGGACGTGCCCGTCGTGTTCCTCGCCCGGCACGGGGCGGACCACCGGATCCCCCCGCACCGGATCAACCACCGCGCGAACCTGTGGGCCCTCAAGGAGCTCGGGGTCACGCACGTCCTCGGGACGGCGTCCACGGGCTCCCTCAAGAAGCCAATCGCGCCCGGGACCTTCGTCGTGCCCCACGACTACGTCGGGTTCTGGTCCATCCCGACGTTCCACGACGCGGAGGTCGTCCACGCGACCCCGGGGCTCGACGAGACCCTGCGGACGGTCCTGACCCACGCCGCGAAGAAGGAGGGCGCGAACGTCCGGGGCCGCGGGGTGTACGTGCAGACGTCGGGCCCGAGGCTCGAGACCCGCGCGGAGATCGAGTTCTTCCGGGGGCTCGGGGACGTCCTCGGGATGACGATGGCCTCGGAGGCGACCCTCGCGAGCGAGCTCGGCCTCCCGTACGCGGCCCTCTGCTCTGTGGACAACTACTGCCACGGGATCGTGGACCGCCCCCTCACGTTCGAGCAGATCCGGAAGACCCAGGAGCGGAACGCGGAGGTCGTCCGCCCGATCCTCACGCGAGCCCTGGAGCTGATCCCGTGAGCGTCTTGATCAAGGACGCGACCCTCGACGGGCAGGCCGTCCACGTGTACATCGAGGGGAACCGGATCGCCGAGATCGGGGTCGGGCGGGAGGCCGACGTCGTGATCGAGGGGAAGGGGAAGGTCCTCCTCCCCGGCCTCGTGAACCTCCACACCCACGCCTCGATGGCCCTCTTCCGCGGCTTCGCGGACGACATGCGGCTCCAAGAGTGGCTCGAGACCCGGATCTGGCCGAGGGAGGCGAAGCTCACCCCCGACGACATCTACTGGGGGGCGAAGCTCGCGTGCCTCGAGATGATCAAGTCGGGCACGACGACGTTCAACGACATGTACTTCCACATGGACCAGGTGGGGAAGGCGGTCAAGGAGATGGGCCTCCGCGGGTTTCTCTCGGAGGGCTTCATCGACATGGGGGACGCGTCCGCGGGCCAGGAGCTGCTCAAGCGCACGCAGGACGTGAACCGGAAGCTCGAGGCCCTGAAGCTCGAGCGGATCGTCCCCGTCCTGGGACCCCACGCGATCTACACGGTCTCCCAGGAATCCCTCCTCGCGATGAAGGAGATCGCGGACAAGCGGGGCTACCTCGTCCACACGCACCTCTCGGAGACGAAACGGGAGGTCGACGACTGCCTCGCGCGGCACGGGATGCGGCCCGCCGCCTATCTCGACCATATCGGGTTCCTCATGCGGAACGTGATCCTCGCCCACGGCTGCTGGCTCGACCCCACGGAGATTGAGCTCATCGCGCGCGCGGGCGCGAAGGTCGCCCACTGCCCCGTGTCGAACATGAAGCTCGCGACGGGGCAGGCGATGCCCTACGTCGCCCTCAAGGAGGCGGGGGTCGTCCTCGGGCTCGGGACGGACGGGGCCGCGAGCAACAACAACCTCGACCTGTTCGAGACGATGAAGGTCGCGGCCCTCCTCCAGAAGCACGCCCACGTGGACCCGACGGCCCTCCCCGCGGCGGAGGCGTTCCAGATGGCGAGCCTCGGGGGCGCGCGGGCCCTCGGGATCGACGCGGGGCTCGTCGAGGTCGGGCGGCTCGCGGACCTCCTCCTCGTCGACCCGAGGCGGCCCGAGCTCGTCCCGCGCCACGACTTCCTGAGCAACGTCGTGTACTCGGCCCACGGGAACATCGTGGACACCCTGATCTGCGACGGGCAGGTCCTCATGAAGGGGCGCCGGGTCAAGGGGGAGGCGGAGATCCTCGAGAAGGCCCAGGCCGTCGCCCAGGACCTCGTCTCGCGGGAGTGAGGGGATGGCCCTCGACGCGCTCCGGGCGAGCCTCGCGGACGCGCCCATCGTGAGGTTCGGGGAGTACGACTACTTCGTCCACCCGATCACGGACGGGATTCCCCTCGGGCGGCCCGAGGTCCTCGACGAAGTGCTCGACGGCCTCGCGCGGATGGGGGACTGGTCCCGCTGCGACAAGATCGTGACCGCGGAGTCGATGGGCTTCCCCCTCGCCGCGGGGCTGTCCCTCCGGGTGCGGAGGCCGTACGTATTCGTGAGGAAGCGGAGGTACGGACTCCCGGGGGAGATCTCCCTGAAGCAGACGACGGGGTACTCGAAGACGGACCTGTTCATCAACAACGTCGGGAAGGGGGACCGCGTCGTCTTCGTCGACGACGTGATCTCGACGGGCGGGACCCTCCGGGCGATCGTCACGGGCCTTCGGGCCCTCGGGGCCGAGATCGTCGACGTCCTCATCGTATTCGAGAAGACCCTCGAGAAGGCGAGGATGGAGCGGGAGCTCGGCCTGCGGATCAAGACCCTGATGGCCGTCG
This sequence comes from Euryarchaeota archaeon RBG_19FT_COMBO_69_17, assembly GCA_001800825.1. Classification (GTDB taxonomy): domain Archaea; phylum Thermoplasmatota; class Thermoplasmata; order RBG-16-68-12; family RBG-16-68-12; genus RBG-16-68-12. The sequence continues at coordinate 124,950 of MGWD01000001.1, forward strand.
ACGTCGTCGGCGGCCGGCTCGTCGAGCGGAGCTAGGCAGGCTCCGGGGCTTCCTCCCGCTTGGCCTCCTCGCGTTCCTTCGCGACGACCTGGAGGGAGCGCTTGAAGAACGGCGCGGGGACCACGCTCACGACGATCATCACGAGGACGATGATCGAGAAGAGGCCGTCCCCGATGACGCCCGCCGAGAGGGCGGCGAGGGCGACGATGAGGCCGACCTCGCCCCTCGGGGTCATCCCCCACCCGACGGACAGCGACTCGTGACGGGACATCTTCGCGAGGCGCGCGGGGATCGCGCAGCCGACGACCTTCGTGACGACGGCCACGACGCTGAGTACGCCCGCGAAGAGGAAGAGGCTGGGCTGGGCCATGGACGCCCGAAGGTCCACGAGGAGGCCCAGGGAGATGAAGAAGATCGGCGTGAAGACGGCCCCGAGATAGCCCGCCCCGTCCGTGAAGTCCTCCCGCAGCGGGGTCGAGGAGAACATCGTGCCTGCGATGAACGCGCCGATGATCGCGGAGAGCCCGATCGCCTCCGAGACGAAGGCGTAGAGGAACGTC
>MGWD01000001.1:125519-136436 GCA_001800825.1 Euryarchaeota archaeon RBG_19FT_COMBO_69_17
CGATGATGAACCCGCCATGCTTGAGCCCGAGGGGCATCCCCGCGACCTGGACGCGCACGACGATTCGGCTGAAGAAGTAGATCCCGACGAGGATTGCGACGACGATGAACGCGACCGCGGTCCCGGTGATGACCGCGAGGGAGACGGCGTCCACGCCGCCCTTCGCCATCCCGACGACCATCGACAGGATGACGAGGCCGAGGATGTCGTCCACGACGGCGGCCCCCATGATCGTCTGGGCCACGTCGTCCCGCATGAGCCCCATGTCGAGGAGGACGGAGGCCGCGATCGCCGTGCTCGTCGCCACGAGGGTTGCGCCGACGAACATCGCCATCGCGAATTGGTTCGGGTCGGGCGACCCGATCGCGTCCACGCCGACCATGAAGTACGCGGTGAGGAACCCGAACGCGAGGGGCAGGAGGACCCCGCCGAGGGCGACGAAGAAGTTCTTCTTCGTGTACATGGCGCGGAAGTCACTCTCGAGGCCGATGAGGAAGAGGAGGAAGATCGCCCCGAGCGCCGCGAAGCTCTCGATCAGACCCGGGTCGAACAGGACGACCCCGAAGGCGCCGACGACGGACGGACCCAGGATGACCCCGATTCCGATCTCCCCGATGATCGTCGGCTGGCGGAACCGCTTGATCGTGAAGTGGCTGAGGGTCGCCAGGACGAGGAGGATTGTGAGCTGCTCGTAGAGGGCGGTCGCCTCCAGGGTCGCCATCGGTACCCGAACGAGGCGGGCCCTATAAAACGTCTGAGCGGGCGTGCCGGTGGGACGCGGTCCCGCGGCTCACGTCGACTTCTGCCTGCGGCCCCGCTTGATTTCTTCCGCCGTGACGATCACGTGGAGATGGATCACATCGTCCGGACCCGACTCGTACCGGACGCTCCGGCCTTCGGACAGGATCTTGTGGAACTCGAACCGCATGCTTGCCCCGAGGGGGCGGAGCGCGGATTCCGATTATGAAACGCGTTGGCGTGAGTCTCGGCTACGATACGTGATAATCTCCGCGGGCCGGAGCCTCCGAGGGCCCGTCCCGGGTCGAGGGCTGCGCCCGGGGCGCGGGACAGAAAAAGGAAGGGATGGGATGAATCGGGAAGGGGGCGGGGACGTTCACTGGCGGAGCAGGTCCATGCCGTTCCAGTCGCCGCCGAAGTCCTTGACCTGGCCGGTGGCGAGCTGGAAGCGGGCGCGGAGCTTCCCGTTCTCGAAGAAGATGTAGGCGTTCCGGAGGCACGATGTGTAGAGATTCTTCCGCTTCCCTTTCTGGGTCAGGATCCGCTCCACGCATTGGATGAGCCCGACCTCCTCGAGGATGCGGATCTTGCGGTAGCAAGCCGCGATGGGGATTCCGTAACGCTGGCTGATCTCCTGGGCCGAGATCTTCCTCTTGTACGTCGCGAGGAGGATCTTCGCGCTGTACTCGTCCGTCAGAAGCTGGGATGCCTCGAGGGGCGAGAGCAGCTTCGATTCGCCCTGGATGTCTTCCGTGTGTCCGTTGTTGTCCTCCACGGTCGGACCCCGCAGCCTTTGTGCCGGCTCGATGCCTCCGGGCCGTATTTAAGCTATCGGCCGTGATTATCACGCGAGCAACTGGGTCTCGCGCGTGATTATCAACGCGCGCGGAAACCGCGCGCGCGGGCGGACCTCAGGACCCGTTCGAGCTGTTGAGCTCGATCCACTTCCCGTTGATGTCCTTCTCGTAGTCGAAGTCGAACTTGACCCGGAAGGTCCCGTCCTCGTAGACGAGGACCGCGGACTTCAGGAGGGACCGGTACAGCTTCATCGTCTTGCCTTTCGGCGTCGTGACGATCTCCGCCACCTTGAGGAACCCCGCCTCCTCGAGCTCGTGGATCTTCCGGTAGCAGGCGGCGATCGGGATGTTGTAGCGGTCGCTGATCTCCTGCACGGACCTGGGCTCCGTCTGCGTCGCGACGAGGATGCGCTCCGCGTACTCGTCCGTGAGGAGGCGCGAGATGTCCTTTTCTCGCATTGCCGATTCAATTCTGTCTGAATGTTAATTCCGTTTCGTTCCGGTTCTCGGTTTTGATACTCGCATATTCCTGGCCTCCTCGGCCCCGGCCCGGAGGAAACGGGGCCCGCGGCCTCTCCCCGGGGCGTCCCGGGCTGCCGGCAGGGCCTTCCGCTCAGACGATCGGCACGAGCTGGGCCTGGGGGACTCCGGAGCCGTGATCAAAGGAGAGGCTGTAGAGGCCCGTGTACGGCTTCTCCCCGTAGACGACGACGGACCCCTGGATGCTGTCCACGTGGAGGACGACGGAGGCGAGGTTTGAGAGCTTCGGGGCCGAGACGCTCTTCGGCGTCGCGAAGCCCACGAAGACGTCCCGAGCCCGGCGGACGGAGGCGAGGACCCCGGGCATCTGCTCGAGGACCTTCTCCCCGTACACGCTCTCGAGGGTGTCGAAGGCCATGAGGGCGAGGAACGGGCGCCCCGAGTGGGGCAGGCGGTACTCGACGTTCGACCACTTGAGGTCCGTCTCGGGCTGGTGGCCTTCGAGGGGGAGAGCGTTCGGGGACTGCTCCGCCCCGCCGAGGGACGCGGTCTCGAAGACCCTCACGTGGGCGTCGAACGCCACCGGATCCAGGTACGGCACCGCGATCTCCCGGAGGTAGTCGACGGTCCCCTTCCTCGGGGGGACGTGGGCGACCCCGCGGCCCAGGGCCACGAAGTTGGAGATCATCGAGGTCCGGAGCGCGTCCACGTAGTCCGACGGCACGTCGTTCGCGATCACGAACGCGAGGACCCGGCCCGGGACGAACCCGCCGATCAGGGAGTCGAGGGCGGCCATCCCCGTGCTCAAGGCCTCCTTGGAGGGGTCGGGGATGGGCCTCCATCGCTGCGGCTTCCCCGTCTTCGAACGCAGGGGGATCTTGAAGGCCGTGAGCCGGCCTGCGTCGAGGGTGTAGAGGTACCGGTGCTGCCGGACCTGCTGGCCCCGGAGCTTCTCGATCGTCATGACCCGGAGCCGGCGGCCCTCGTGCTCCGTGGAGGCGAGGCTCAGGACCCCGTCCCCCAGGTAGTCGAGGCGGGTCTCCCCGCTTCCCTCGAGGACGTACACGACGTTCTGCTTGCTCCCTTCGACGAGGTCCCGCTGGAGGACGTTGATGAGCTTCGACGCGGTGATCCCGTAGTGCTCCGCGAGGGCGTCGATGGAGTCGATGAGGGCGAGGGACCTCGAGGGGAGGCGCTCGTTCACGAAGTCGTACGCGGCCTCGATCTCCGGCAGGTCGTAACCGAGGGTGATGTCGATGAAGCCGTCCCGGACGTCGGCCCCGCTCGTGCCCTCGTCCGCAGGCCGCTCCTCGTCGCTCTCCTCCCCCTTCTCGATGTTCCCCTCGAGCTGGTCGAGGGCGCTCCGGGTGACCTTCGTCCCCCCGGCCGAGGGCTTGAGGCCCGTCTGGAGCCCCGAGGGCTTGAGGCGCTCCCGGAGCCAGGCGAACTGGTTGAAGAGAGACTCGTCGGACACGCGCGCGCTCAGGTAGTGGGACGCGGCGACCTCCCCCAGCTCCTCCGTGAGCTGCAGGGCGAACGTCGTCTTCCCCGTCCCCGCGGGGCCCTTCACGATGAGGGAGTGCCCGCCGGGCTGGTTGAAGAACTCGATGATCTCGAGGGGGAGCCTCCCTTCCTTCTTCGGCGTCGTCATCGGGGCCGAAACAGCGGGGCCCTCTATAGAAAGCTTGTGCAGGATAATCACGCGTGAGGATGACCCCGCCCGCCGCGAAACCCTAATGGCGGGCCCGGGCCTTCGCCGGAGGGCCGTGACGAACCAGGCCCTCGCGAACCTGTTCCGCGAGATCGCGGACATGCTCGACATCCTCGGGGAGGACCCGTTCCGGGCCCTCTCCTACGCGCGGGCGTCCCGGGCGATCGAGGGGCTCACGGAGGATGTCGCCGGGCTCGTGGCCGCGGGCCGGCTCTCCGAGATCCCCGGCATCGGGAGCGCCCTCGCGGACAAGATCAGGGAGTTCGTCGAGACGGGGGCCGTGGGGTTCCACGGGGAGCTCCGCGCCCGGCTCCCGTCGGGCCTCCTCGACCTCCTCTCGATCCGCGGGCTCGGTCCGAAGAAGGTCCGCGTCCTCTGGCAGGATCTCGGGATCGCGGACGTCGAGACCTTGCGGCAGGCCGTCACGTCCCGACGGCTCCGGAGGCTCAAGGGGTTCGGGGAGAAGACGGAGGCGAACCTGCTCCGGGCGATCGAACTGCGGGCGGAGGGGGAGAGCCGGGCCCTCCTGTGGGACGCGCGGGCCGTCGTCGCACGGGTTCTCGACCACCTGCGGACCCACAGCCCTGTCGAGCGGGCGGAGGCCGCCGGGAGCTTCCGTCGGGGGCGGGAGACCGTGGGGGACGTGGACATCCTCGCGATCGCGAAGGACCGGGCCGCCGTGAGCCGCGCGTTCGTCTCGATGCCCGGCGTCCGCGAGGTCGTCGCGGCCGGGGAGACGAAGGCGACGGTCCTCCTCGAATACGCGGACTACGTCGACGAGAGGCCGAGGACCGTGCAGGTCGACCTGAGGATCCTCGAGGCCCGGAGCTGGGGGGCGGGGCTCCAGTACTTCACGGGCTCCAAGGACCACAACGTCCACCTCCGGGGCATCGCTCAGTCCATGGGACTCAAGCTCAACGAGTACGGGGTCTTCCGCGGGGAGGAGCCCGTCGCGGGGGAGACCGAGGAAGGGGTGTACGCGGCCCTCGGGCTCCCCTGGATCCCGCCCGAGATGCGGGAGGACGAGGGGGAGATCGATCTCGCGCGGGAGGGGGCCCTGCCGAAGCCCCTCAAGGGCTCCGACGTCAAGGGCGATATCCACGTCCACACGGACGCGACGGACGGGACGGAACCCCTCGAGGCCATGGTCGACGCGGCCCGGAGGCGCGGCTACGCGTACGTCGGGATCTCGGACCACTCCGTGTCTGCGACGGTGGCCTTCGGCCTCACCGCGGACCGGGCCCTCGCCCGGAGGGACCCCGTGCGGGAGATCAACGCCCGGTCCCCGGGCCTCACGGTCCTCCTCGGGACGGAGTGCGACATCCTCGACGGCGGTGCGATGGACTATCCGGACGAGGCCCTCCGGGAGTTCGACTTCGTCCTCGCCTCCGTCCACTCGAAGTTCACCCTCCCGCGGAAGGAGATGACGGCCCGCCTCGTGGCCGCCGTGGAGAACCCTCACGTGGACGTCCTCGGCCACCCGACGACGCGGCTCATCGGGAGACGCGACCCGATCGACGTGGACCTCGCAGAGGTCTTCGCGGCCTGTTCGAGGGCGGGCACCGCGGTCGAGGTCAACGGGTACCCGAACCGGATGGACCTGGACGGCCGGCTCGCGCGGGAAGCGAAGAAGGCGGGCTGCCGGCTCGTCCTCGACACGGACAGCCATGCGAGCGCCGAGCTCGACGCGATGGCCCTCGCCGTGGCCACGGCGAGGCGCGCGTGGCTCACGCCCGACGACATCGTCAATGCGTGGCCCCTCGAGCGGGTCCGGGAGTTCTTCGGCTAGCCGCGGGACGCCTCGAGGATCTCGAACGCCTTCGTCACGACGTCCCGATCGTTCTTCCAGTGCAGGAGGCGGAGGGCCTCTCGCCGGGAGGCCCAACGGCTCGCGTCGAAGCCGCCTTCGAGCTTCAGCCGACCGCCCACGGGCTCCGCGAGGAAGTACGCGACCGTCTTGTCGTAGTTCATGTCCCCCGGGGGCCAGTAGTAACCGTAGTGGATCGTGAGGAGGGGACGGAGGAGCTTGACCCGGAGGCCCGTCTCCTCCTGGATCTCACGGACCGCGGTCGCCTCGAGGCTCTCCCCTTCCTCGACGGTCCCCTTCGGGATGCACCAGATGTCCTCGTCGGCCCGCTTGAGGAGGAGGATTCGCCCCTCTGGGTCGGCGACGATCCCGCCACTCGAGATCGTCATCCGGGACGGCTTCCCCTTCCGGGGGCTCTCGCTCCGCACCCGCGGCTTCTCGGGCGTGAGCATGCGCGCGACCTTTCGAAGGTCCGCGGTCAGGCCCCGCTCGAGCGTCCGGTTGTACAAGACCGCCGCGGGATGGTACGTCGGGACGAGGGGCGTCTCCCCGAGGCGGAGGGCCTTCGCGCGGACCGCCTTGAGGTCCGGCCCCGGGCCCAGGAGGCTCCGGAGACCTGACGTCCCGAGGGTCACGAGGATGCGCGGGCGGACGAGCTCGATCTGGGCCAGGAGGTAGGGGCGACACGCCTCCATCTCGTCCGCCTTCGGCGCCCGGTTCCCCGGGGGCCGGCACTTCACGACGTTCGTCACGAAGACGGCGTCCCGCGGGAGTCCCGCGGCGCGGAGGGCCTTGTCGAGCACCCGGCCCGCGGCCCCGACGAACGGGCGGCCCGAGGCGTCCTCCTCCCGGCCCGGGGCCTCCCCGACGAGGAGGACGGGCGGGTCCAGGGGACCCTCCCCGGGGACCGCGTGGGCGCGGCCCTCGTGGAGCCGGCAGAGGGTGCACGCCCGGACCCGGTCCCCGAGGGCGGCGAGGTCCTTCCGGCGCGCGTCGTCGTCGACCTCGCCCATGGGGCTCGGCAAGGCGCGCGGGCACTTAGCCCTTCGCGACCCGGTCGCCCTTGAGTTCCGCGCGGAGGTCCGTGAGGGCCTTGATCTTGGGCATGAGGCGGTGGATCTTCCGCTCGTACTTCTCGCGGGCCTTCTCGAACCGCGCCTTCGCCTTCACGGGGTCCACGGTGTCGAGCTTCGACTGCTCGAGGGCGCGCTTGATCGCCGTCCGGTAGGATGCCTCGATCCTCTGGAGACGACGCAGCTTCTGGTCGACCTTGCGAACGGACGGGATGCCTCGTCACCTCCCGGGCGCCCCGCGGCCCCCCCTCACAAGGGGCTCGCGGGCCTGCGCCGCGCGATGACGATATCGAGGACGCCATGCCGGAACGTGTACTTCAGCGTATCGTGGTCCGCGTCCGCGGGGAGTTCGATCGAGGAGTAGAAGCGCCGGTCCCCGTCCCCCTCGAGCACGAGGCGCCCGCCCGACGCATGGATCCGGAGCTGGCCCTCCGTGACCCCGGGCATCTCTGCGGTCACGAAGATCGCGGACTCCGTGAGGATGACGTCCGCGAGGGGATCCTTCGCGTCCATCGCCTGGTCGACGACGGGCCGGGGGGATTCCGCGCGGGCCTCGCGGCTCCGGGTCGTGAAGCCGAAGATGAACGGCTCGCGGAACACGCCGAGCTTCCCCTCGAAGGCGTCCTTGAGCATCCGGTGGAGGGCGCGGCGCATCTCCTCGAACTCGTCCTCCGCGCTCATGCCCGATCACCCGGCCCGGATCCCTCGCACGGTTCCCAGGGAACCCGGGGACCCCTGCGGTCCACCGAGAGGAATTGATGGGCCGCCGCCGTATTATAGTTTTCGCGGAGATGCGGGGACGGCCGACCCCGTTCCGATGGGAATGCGTCCCGGGGACGAGACGGCCTAGGCCTTCGGCCCCGCGGCCTCCGGCGGGCGCGCGGGCGCCGCGGACCGGGCGGCCGACTTCGCGATCCGCTCCGCGAGCATCCGGTACCGCGGGATCCCCACGAACTCGAGCCGGCCGTCGACGAGGACCGCGGGTCCGAACTTGAGCTTGAGCTTCTCAAGCTGGGGCCGGCTCGCCTCGGGGTCCTTCACGTCGACGGAGACGTCCGGCCGGTCCCGCCGCAGGCGGTCCGCAATCTCGCGGACCCGGTTCGCCTGATAGTCCTGGAGGGAGGCGAGGAACGTGACCTGGGGCATGGTCTCGGGCCGCTCGGAACCGGGGGCCGGAGATAAAGTTTGTGCGCCGGCGCCGGAGGAAGGGGCCAAGAGGGAGGACGCGCATCCCCGCGACGGATGCGCGCCTTCGTGGCCTCCGGGGCGGACGAGGCGAGCCTCCTCCAGCGGGACGCCCTCCTCGCCCTCGGGACGTGGACGGACGACGGCCCGTTCGGGGCGGGAACCGCCTGGCGGCGCGGGAACGTGCGGCTCGTCACGATCGCGGAGCATCACCTCTACCGGGACTTCCTCGACCGGGACCTCGAGGCCCACTTCGGGGCGCGGCCCGAGCTCGTCGTATATCTGTCGAAGCACAAGTCGGCGAGCCGGGAGCCGAGCCTCACGGTCCATCCCGTCGGGAACCCGCGCGGGGCGGACTTCGGCGGGGTTCCCGGGAGGTTCGCGCCCGCCGCGCCCCCCTGGATGACGGCGGCCCTCCGCCGCCTCCGGGACGAGGCGAAGGGCCTCCCGTACGCGGTCACGTTCGAGGCGACCCACCACGGGCCCCTCGTCGGCGCGCCGACGTTCTACATCGAGCAGGGGAGCACGGAGCGGGAGTGGGCCGACGTCGAGGCGTCACGGGCCATCGCGCGGACCCTCCTCGCCCTCGAGCCCGCGGGCGGCCCCGTCGCGATCGGCCTCGGGGGCGGGCACTACGTCCCGCGCCACACGGACGTCGCCCTCGGACGCCGGGTCACGTTCGGGCACCTCCTTCCCGCGTACGCGCTCGAGGGGATGGACCCCGCCGTCCTCGGGGAGGCCCGGGCCACGTCGCCGGGCGCGACCCTCGCGTATGTGCATCGCAAGAGCCTGTCGAAGGCCGGGGCCCGCGCGTGGGAAGAGCGGCTCGGGGCCCTCGGGCTCGAGGTCGTCCACGAGGCGGACCTCGCGCCCCGTGAAGGGGACAAAGGTTCATAACGGGACGCCTTATACCAACGTGAGTCGGGAGGGACTCCATTGCTGAAGGAGTGTCGTTCTCACGGCTACTTCCGGGACGAGTACTGCCCGGTCTGCGGGAGCGAAGCGAAGTTCCTCCTCAACGACCAAGAGGTCGAGCTCCTCGGGCGGACGATGGCGGGCGTCCTGCGCCACTTCCCCGAAAGGTACGGGCTCGAGATGGACGGGCACGGCTGGGTGGACCTCCGGGACTTCATCACGGCGGTCCAGATCCGGAACAAGCGCTTCCGCTTCCTCCGACCCCACCACATCGTCGGGCTCGTGGAGACGGACCCGAAAGGCCGCTACCAGTTCCTGGACGGGAAGGTCCGCGCGACGTATGGGCACTCCCTCGACGTGGACCTCGACCTGCCGACGGAAGGCATCCCCGACGTCCTGTTCTACCCGACGACGAACGAGGAACTCCATGTCCTCCTCGAGGCAGGGCTCCGGCCCGCGGACCGGAAGATGGTCCACCTGAGCCTATCGTTCGAAGCCGCGATGGAGGCCGGGCGGGTGCGCAGCGACAACCCCCTGATCCTCGAGGTCAACGCCAAGGCCGCGCGCGAATCCGGCGTCGTGATCCACAAGGCGGGGAAGACCGTGTACACGTCGAAGGAGGTCCCCGGCGAGTTCCTCGCGCGGTCCTCGCGGGTCGAGGAGGAGCTCCCGCCGACGGAGAGCCGCCCCGAGACGCCCTCGTGATTCCCGCGGGCATGTTGATTTCCTCCCCCATATATTTATGAGGGGGGCACCCCTATCGCGCCGCCCGGAGCGTGCGCTCATTGACCACGGCCCTTGACCTCATCGGCCACAACGCCGCCCTGCAAGAACACTGGTTCCGACGGTTCGTCGCGGCCATCGTGGACGGCCTTCTCCTGGGACTCGCGTCCGCCATCTTCGCCTTGCCCTTCCCGTTCCTCTGGGTGAACTGGTGGGCGTGGAGCCTCCTCTGGGGCGTCATCGCCCTGCTCTACTACACCTTGCTCGAGGCCTCGATCGGCGCGACGATCGGGAAGAAGCTCCTCTCCCTCCGCGTCGTCGCGATCGACGGGCCCATGGACGCGTCCCGCGCCCTGATCCGGAACATCACAAAGATCCACGGGATCCTCCTGCTCCTCGACCTCCTCGTCGGCGGGGTGACCCACGGGGACCCCCGGCAGCGCTACGCGGACCGCCTCGCGCGGACGAGCGTCACGCGGGTCGACCAGGGGGCCTACATGGAGGAGCAGTTCCGGATGATGCAGCACACGCCGATGTACCCGCAGGCCCCGCCGGGGACGTATCCCGCGGCGCCGCCTCCGGGGGGCATGCCTCCCGCGCAGTCGCCCGCCGCGCCTCAGGCGCCCCCGCCCGGCCAGGCCCCGCCCCCCTCAGGGGGATGGCCCGCGGCCGCGGGCGGTTGGCCGGGCCAGGCCCCTCCCCAGCAGCAGTGGCCCAAGCACGAGTGGGACGAGGAAGGGAAGCTCAAGCCCCAGATGCGGTTCTGCACCCAGTGCGGCGGCCAGCTCGTCGCCCGGGGCGACGGCAGGATGACGTGCGTGCGGTGCGGTGCGGTCTACTGATCACGCGTGCCCGTTGTGGCACCACACGACGTTGAACAGGACCATCGCGAAGGAGCTCGCGACGAGCACGACTCCCGCGCGGGACGTGATCCGCCACCCTCCGAGCATGAGGGATAGCAGGAGGAACGAGGAGAGGACCGTCGCGACGAGGACGGGGAGGAGGAGCGTCGTGTCCACGGGCCCCGGGTTCACGATCGCGAGCATCCCCAGGGTGAGGAGGGTCGTGACCACGGCGGCCCCGATCCCCTCCCCGAGGACGAGGTCCGTGCAGCCCCGGCGGGTCGCGTGGTACGCAGCCGCGATGTCGGGGAGGGACGTCGCGAGGGCGACGACGGTGATCCCGAGGATCCAAGGGCTCAGCCCCGACGCCCGGGAGAGGCCGAGGGCCCCATGGACGAGGAACTCCGCGCCGAGGAGGGACCACAGGATCCCGAACACGAGCCAGCGGAGGCCCGCGCGGACCTCGATCCTCCGGCCGAAGATCCACCCCGTGAGCTCGAGGTCGATCGTCATGTCCCGGATCCGGTCCTCGATCTCCTCGGCGGGGCTCGTCCTCTGGGAGATCACGAGGTTGAGGGTGTAGGGGACGAAGAGGGCCATGAGGGCGACCCCTTTGAACGCGGTCATCCCGCCGTCGAGGAGGAGG
>MGWD01000002.1:0-7265 GCA_001800825.1 Euryarchaeota archaeon RBG_19FT_COMBO_69_17
CCCCCGTGGCCCGGCCCGCGACGATCTCCTCCTGGAGGCGCAGGGCGTCCGCATACTCCATCGCGGTCCAGTCTTCCGTGTGGTTCGCGGGGTCCGGGAACGGGTTGTAGTACGCGGTCCGGTAGACGACCCGGAAGTGGGAGAGGTTCCACGCGGGCGTGGGCGGCGCGGCCTGGAGGGCCTCCGTGAACCCGGGGATCCCCTTCTCCTGGGGCGAGCCGAGATCCGTCGGGGAGTACCCGACGTACGCCCGGTAGAACATGGAGTTGTAGAACATGGGCTGGTACTCGATCCGCTGGCTCTGGATCTGTTCGTCGGGCCGGACGATCTGGAGGGGCAGGTCCGAGCCGCGATCCGTCGTCACGAAGATCTGAAAGAACTCCGTGGGCAGGGTGCGCCCGTCCGCGAGGGTGAGGACCCGGTGGTCCGAGAGCTTCACGGGGGCGTAGAAGATCCCCGTGTTCTGCGCGCTGATCGGGAAGAGCCTCGCGTCGACGACGAAGTAGCCGATCTCCGTGCCCGTGGCCCCGCGGAGGGCGCGGTACAGCTGGGCGAGCCCCTCGAGGTCGAAGCGCCCCGTGAGGACCTTCGCCAGGTAGATGTACACGGCGTTGAAGGGCTGGATCTCCTCGTCCCAGGCCCCGTAGACCTGGGGGTTGTCCGCGATCACGGACACGTAGTCCTGGGGGCGGAGGAACGGCGCCCTCGTCTCCTGGAGCGGCAGGCCCGCGTCCCCGAGGACCCCCTGGACGGCCGCGCTGAACGCGTTCCGGTGGTTCCGGATGTCCCCCTCGAGGAGGCGGATCGACAGGAGGGCGAGGGCCTGGGCCTCCCCCTGGGCCGTGATGAACTGCCCCGCGAACCCGAACCCGCTCTGGAAGTTGTCCGCGACCGTGGGGTGCTGCCCCTTGTCCACGGCCTCGAAGCCGTAGTCCCACCAGGACAGGAACGCGGGCCGTTGGGCGGGGTCCTCCTCCCCGTCCTGCGTGGCGAACCACCGCCAGGCGGCGGGGAAGTACTCCCCCTCCTGGGGCAGGGAGTACCCGAAGGCCCCGAAGTAGAAGGAGCCCTGGCCCGACGCTGTGTCCTCGTACCGGGGGGACTGGAGGAACCCGGGGAGGAGGTCGTGGACCTGGCGGTCGTACTCCGCCTTCCGCTCGTAGGGGATCGCGGCGTCGACCCCGAACCACACGTTCGGGAGGAGGACGAGCCCCGCGATCGCGAGGACCGCGACGACGTGCCGGAGCTTCACGCTCTTCCGCAGGGCGTTGCGCCAGCTCCCCTCCCGCAACGACCGGTACGAGCGGCGCATCCCCGCGAAGTCCGCGCGGACGATGACCATGTCGATTGCGAAGCCCGCGGCGACCGCGAAGGCGGGGGACGCGTTGAAGATGAACCGGGCCGCCGCCATGGCCATGAAGATCGAGGCGAACGTCCAGACGACGATGAGGGTGTACGCGGGCTCGTGCCGGCGCGGGATCTGCCAAATCATGTACGCGACGCCCGCGAGGCTGAAGTAGAAGGTGAACCACCCGAAGGAGAGGATGAGCTGGGAGAGCCCGGGGGCCTGGGCCTCCGCGATCGTCTCGTAGACCTTCGTCTGGACGAAGTACCCCGCGCCGCTCACGAAGGCGTTCGCGAGGGCGGGGTTCACGAGGACCCCGACGCCCAGGCCCGCGGCCCCCGCGAGGAACGTGCTCGGGATCACGAGGGTCCACGGGTAGTCCCGGGTCACCGTGAACGCGACCCCGAGGACCATCGCGACGAGGGACAGGTACGCGGGGACGTCGAACCACACGCGGACCTGGCCGCGGCCCATGTACCACGGGAGGGCGAGGAGGAGGGGCGTCGCGAGGATGATCCCGAAGAGGGCCGTGACCCCCATCGTGTCCTGGTTCCGCACCCGGTCGAGGAACAGCTGGGCGACGAAGTACACGAGCAGGATGACGGGGACGTACGCCCAGCCTTGCCAGGAGAGGGCGATCGCGGTGACGGACAGCCCGGCGAGGAGGGCGTACAGGATGGCCGTCCGCTCCTCCTTGACGAAGGCCCTCGTCCCCGCGCGGATCGAGGGGAGGGAGAACCAGTTCTCGACCCACCGGCGGGTCCGCAGGCTCCGGAGGGCGCGGAGGTAGAAGTAGAACGTGCAGACGACGAAGAACAGGGTGAAGGCGTCGTGGTCCGCGTCCGTCGCCTGGCTCCGCCCGAGATGGGCCGCGCTGACCCCGAGGAGGAACGCGGCGACGAGGCCCGCCCGCCGCCCGAAGGCCTCCTTCGCGAGGAGGTACGTCGGGAAGACCGTCAGGGCGCCGAAGAGGCCCGTGGACGCGAGGAGGACCCAGACGATCGCCTCCCAGGCGTCCCCGAAGAGGGGGGCGATCGTCCGCCCGAGGGCGAGGGAGAACCAGGGGAACAGGGGCGGCCGCGGGTTCGGGAGCCCGACGGGGTAGTTCAGGAGGGGGTCCCAGGCGAGGTCCTTTCCCGTGTCGTACGAGTAGCGGAGGGCCCGCTCCCAGTAGTACGAGTCGGACCCGCCCGTGTAGAGGCCTTGGGGGAACGCGAGGCCGTAGACGAAGTAGAACCGGAGGAAGAGGGAGATCCCGAAGATCAGGACGAGCGCGAGGGCCGTCCGCCAGTGGGTCCGGAGCCAGCCCCTGCCGTCATCCACGAATGCACCGACCGGTAAGGCGTGGCCGATGATACATCGGCTATATATGGGTTATCGGACGGCCCTGGAGGGCCTCCGCCTCCATGGACGAAGGGCCCGTCGGGCATGAGGTTTTTGGCTCGCCCGGCGAACGGCCGCCGGGCGCTCGAAGGCGTTAAATCGACGGGGCCGCATCCGGGCGCCGATGAAGCGGGACCTCATGGAGATCCTTTGCTGCCCCGTGTGCAAGGGGGACCTCGCCCTCACCGTCGAGGTCGAGAAGGACGAGATCCTCGAGGGGTCCCTGGTCTGCAAGGCGTGCGACCACACGTACGTGATCCGGGACGGGATCCCGGACCTCCTCCCGCCCGACTTCACGTGAACAGGCGCTGGGCCTCGACGACGTCCGAGCTGTCCCGCGCGGCGGCATACGCCTCCAGGGGCTCCTGGTTCAGGGCGAGGAACGTGCCCCCCCATGCGAACTTGGCGAGGACCGCGCGCGCCTGCTCCGCCCGCCCGAGGATCGTGAGGGCCGCGGCGAGGGCCTCCACGCTCGACAGGACGAACGGCTTCCCGTAGTTCACGGGGTTCGCGGCGAGGAGATACGGGAGGGCCCGCGGGACCCCTTGGGGAACCCGGGGGATCCGCCCGCGCTTCCAGGATACGTCGAGGACCGCGAGGCCCGACCGGGCGGCCCGCGGCGTGTCCGCGGGAGACAGGGCGCGTTCCGCCTCCGGGGTGAGGACGAGGACCCCCCGCGGGAGGGAGGCCGCGCGCGGGACGAGCCGCAGGAGCCCGAACCGGGCGAGCTTGAGGGACGTGCACCGCTTCGGGTCGCACTGGCCCGCATGGTAGGCGAGGAGGCGGATGTCCGCCATGGCGCCCCCATCCCCGCAGGCCGGATAAGGATGCGGCGCAAACCTGAAACCCGGGGCGGGCGTACGGCCACGCGCCACCGTGATGATGCGCTGCCCGCTGACCCGTGATGAGTGATGGGCGATCTGAGTGGCCCCCGAGTTTGTCAAGACGGCGGGCGCGGCCCTACGTATAAATATCGAGAACCGGATGGAGCGGCGGGATGCGCTCATGGTGAACGGGATCGACCTCCTCGGCCACAACCGGACCCTCCAGATCCACTGGGCGAAACGGGTCGTCGCCTTCCTGATCGACCTCCTCTTCGTGTTCGCTCCCCTGTGGTCCCTCCTGTACGCGGGCGGGGAGCGCCGGCCCGAGGTGTTCGGCGTCCTCGGGGGCGTCGTCCTCTACGCGTACTCCGTCGTGTGCGAGGGAATCGCCCGGAGGACCGTCGGGAAGCTCATCGCGGGCCTCGAGGTCCGCGCCCTGCGCGGCCCCATGACCTTCCCGAAGGCGGCCGTCCGGAACATCCCCAAGCTGTTCTGGTTCGCGTTCCCGTTCTTCGACACCCTCGCGGGGCTCCTCGTCGAGGGCGACCCCCGCCAGCGGTGGTCCGACAAGGTGCTCGGGACGACCGTCGCGCAGTCCCACCTGATCCGGGTGCGCGTCCACGCGATCGAGGCCGCGGACGGCGGGTCCCGATAGCCGTCGGTCAACGGTTAAATAGCGAGGCCCGGATGCCATCGCGGTCGTGAGCCATTGCTCTTCGTGACGATGTTGAAGGTCCTCCCGGGCCAGCTCGAGGAGGCGACCCGCCTCTTCAAGCACCCGAAGCTGCCGAACAACGTGATGCTCCACGAGTTCCTCGGGCTCCTCGGGAAGCCCGACGCGATCGTGATCTTCGAGGCGCCCGACGCGGCCACCGCGGCGGACTTCATGGTCCAGTTCGGGCGGGTCGCGGAAACGACGACGTCCCTCGCCCTGCCCATCGAGGAGTTCAAGTGGACGTGGTAAAGGAGCCGTTTCCTTCAGGCGGGCCGAAAACCAATCAGCGGGGGATTCAAAGAGGATCGGCTTGCGGTCCCTCATCCGCTGGGAATCTGGTGGGCACGAATCCGAGCCGGGAAACAACCCCGATGGAGAAGGCGGAGGGTTCGCCGCCTACTCCAGGGAACTTCGATGCTGAATCCCTTCGAGCCTGAGGACACGGGTCCTGGCGGCGAGATCATGAAGCCCACGAGTGCCCTCCGTCTTGATGATGACCCCAAGCTGAACGAACAGGACTACGTAGACCAGCGCCAACCGGATGGTCTGTTCGAGGGTTGGGACGGCTCCTGCGGCGAACAGCGGGACGGGGACCAGGAGCGCCGTGTGGGTGAGTTCCCAAGGAGTCATTTTGACTAGAGTCCTGAGGACGACCCGCGGCAGACTAACTCGATTTCCGTCAACCTGTACGACCCGCATCCGCAAGGCCCGCTTCCCAATCGTGGCACCTCCCGCTGAGGCGTCGCCGAGGATGAAGTAGAGCCAGCTCGGGAGGGAGACGGTCAGGAGGACAAACGCCTCGATCCCCAAGAGATCTGCGAACCCGGAAAGGTTGAACAGGGAGAGTCCGAAGCCGAATCCGAGGATTGCCTGCGGTAGGACGAGGATCGCGGCAAGCAATCCGACGTCAATCCCGAAGGCGGCAAAACGGAGGGCCGTCCATCGCATGGAACGCCTTCGCGAGCCCGACGCGCCGGCGCCCGTGTCTCCCCCTCCTTCGAAGTCAACCGATGGGAAGGTCGGTACTTAAGACCTGTGAGGTCGGCGGCTCACCGACTGCCCTCTCGCTTCGGGGCGTTGTCGTGCGAAGGGGAAGGTGCCCGCCCGTACGGGCGGGCATGAGGGGAACAAGGGCGGCGAGGCAGACTGTCTTGAGGCGGCAATCCGGCCCCGATAGAAATCGGCTCACCTGAAGGGAATTGATCCGTCGGTAGGTTCAAGTGGACCTGGTGAAGGCCCCATCCCCTCCCCGGGGTCCCGAGGCCAGTCACCGGGCAAAGGCCGTCCGCGGACCGACGGACTCATGCACAAACTAGAAGCGTGTGGAGGCCCTTGGGGGCTCATCCCTCGGAAGGCCATCCGAGGCTTCGTTTTCGGAGGGGGAAGCGGGGGTGGGAGAACCCGACCCTGACTCTCCAGAAGAACAGGGATGCGATCCGGCTTTGTGAAGTGAGGCAGGAAGCTCGGATCACCGTCCCCGTGCGACGAGGGCGGACTCGCCGGGCTGTCCCGTCATCGCGGGAGTCCGACGGCTGCGGGTCGAGGCTCGAAATGTCATCGCGAGGTTGGGAGAATGCCAACGGGTCTGCTGAAGCCGGTTGAACAACAGAAGCAGTGGCGTGTCCGTGGAGGTGTGGACGAGCTGCGCGGCCTTGCGGCCGCATCCCTGCAGGGGAGTGGTTTCTCCGTTCTGGAGGAGGACGCGTCCCTGGAAGGTGCCCCGTACTCCGGCGTCGCGCTCCACCAGAAGGTCAAGATCGGGATGACGTATGGGGCGGCGGGGCGCAAGTCCGGCTTCGAGCTCGGGGTCATCCGTCGGGAGAAGTCCACGACCGGGCCGGCGAAGCTTGGCGAGACCAACCGCCTGAATCTCTGGTACTACGCCCAGGGGGAGAACACGTTCGTCCACGCCCATGGGCTCGGGATGCAGAAGAACCTGACGGAGGCGTTCGCCGCGCTGGACTCCACGTTCGGTCCGCGAGCGGCTCCGCCTTCCGGGGGCGGACCGTAGGACACCGGCGGCGACTCATCGCGGCGACCCGGGACGCCTGGCGAGACGGCGGGGTCCCAACGCTCCGATCGACGCGGTGAGAGTCCCTCGGCCCTCCACGGACGGATCCGTTGCGAGTCAGGGCCCCTGAGGAGGCGGCTCGGGCCCTGCGGCTTGCGCCGATTTCGCCTTTGTCCGATGGGACCGCCAGATCAGATACGTGATCCCCGCCAGCCACACGCCTTCGATCACGATCACGAGCACGAGGACCCATACGAGCGCACTTACGTCCGCCATCGTCCCGCCTCACGTGTGCCAGTCGATGCCACCGACCTGGTCGCTCCCGTTCGCCCAGAGGATCCGGAGCCCGTAGGCCCGGTTCGGCTGGATCGCGACGAGGAACTGGTCCCCCGCGTTGAGGACCGCGTCCTGGGAGGTGAACGTGACGTTGCCCCGGGCCGTGGAGGCGAGGGGACTGATGTCCGAGGCCCGGTCCGGGAGGCCCTCCACGAGGAGGATGGACCGGAACTGGTCGAGGCCCAGGTTGCCCTGGGAGACGTCCGCGACGACGAGGGTCGCGTGGGTGTTGTTCTGGGAGACGACGGTGACGGCCACGTAGGGCCGGATCTCCGCGTGCGGGAGGAGGCTCGTGGCGATCATATACACGCTCGCCGCGAGGACGACCGTGATGAGGA
The DNA here is from genome assembly GCA_001800825.1 of Euryarchaeota archaeon RBG_19FT_COMBO_69_17. Lineage (GTDB taxonomy): Archaea > Thermoplasmatota > Thermoplasmata > RBG-16-68-12 > RBG-16-68-12 > RBG-16-68-12. The sequence continues at coordinate 6,953 of MGWD01000002.1, forward strand.
GAAGGAGGATGATCCCGACGACGGGGCTGAGGGCACGACGGTCGGACCGCATGGATGGCCATCCGGCGGGGATCGGGGGAGAGAAAAGGGGAAAGGGAGGGCCCCGTGGGCCCTCGTGGCGCGTTCCTAGGCCGTGGTCCAGGACGACGACTGGATCTGCGAGCCGTCGGACCAGAGCAGGAAGAACGTGAACGCGCTCGTGGCGGGCAGTCCGCCGCTCCGGGTGACCACGAAGGAGTCACCGCCGTTCACGGTCGCCTCGCCGCCGATGTCCGTCCACGTGATCGTGTACGTGGTCCCGCCGACGGAGAGG
>MGWD01000002.1:7328-14759 GCA_001800825.1 Euryarchaeota archaeon RBG_19FT_COMBO_69_17
CTACGGACTGCGAGACCGACGCGATGGTGACCGTCGTACTCCCGCTCGATGTCGTCGGGGTCCCGAACGTCAGGACGGGCTTCGAGGCCCCCGGTCCAACGAGCAGGCCGGATACCATCACGTACAGCACCGCGGCCAGCACCACCGTAATCGCGACCATGAGGATGGTCGCAATCACGGGAGACACTGCCTGCTCATCCTTTCGGATGATGGCTTTCATGTTTTGTCCTCCTGCGGCTTGCGCCGCTGGGCCACTAGGGGGGGTCCTGCGCGCTTAAACGTTTCGCGGTGAATATTCAACCCTGAGAACGACTTTTTCAGGCTTGCCCGTCCATGGAGGCAGCGGGCTCTCGGAGAGGCCCTCGGAGCCTCCCCTGCCCTTATAAAGGGCCCACGGCACCCCGCGGGCTCACTCCTCGATCTCCGTCGTCTCGTCGCTCACGAGGACGAGCATGTTCCGGATGTCGTCGCTCTCGTACTCCTGCATCGAGAAGATGACCGTGTAGGCCCCTCGCGCGCGCAGGTTGTTCACGAGGATGTGGAGGAACTCGCTCAGGATCTTCGTGTTGTTGTGGATTGCGAGAGAGTTGATCGAGTCGAGGACGACGAGGTCCTTCCGGCTCGGGTTCTTCCGCATGAGGTACTCGACCTTGAGCATGATGTTCTCGAGCATCGTCGGGCTCTCGACCGCGATCACGTGAGGATGCCGCTTCGCGGAGGACATCATGATCTGGCTGATGCAGTCGACGAACCAGATCCGGTCCATCGAGATCTCGAGGACCTCGAGGGCGTTGATGATGCTCTGGGCGGGGATCGTCGTCGTGATGTAGATCACGTCGAGGTCCTTCTTCGAGGCGAAGAGGTCGAGCATCCCCTGGACCGCGTCGAAGTACTGCTCCGTCCGGAGGCGCAACGAGACGGCGGAGGCCTCGGGGAGGGCCAGGAGCTTCTCGGAGATCTCCGTGGCCACGGTCATCCTAGGCGCCTCCCGCGACGCTGCCGCCCTTGAGGAGGGGCACGAGGAGGACCCCGCCCGTCGTCAGGTCGAGGACGTACTTCGCGCGGCTGTGGGACGTCCCCCTCATCTTGACGACCTGGAGGGTCCGCAGGAGGTCCCCCCGGCGCTCGAGGTTCCCCGTGACGATGACCCCGTCCGCGATCGCCTCCTCGACCCCACCCCGCGGGAGGGCCTCGCCCATGCTCCCCATCTCCGAGACGAGGAGGGACGTGCACCCCTTCGAGCTGAGGATGGTCTCCAGGCGCAGGAGGAAGTCGCGGATGAGCTCGGGATCCTTGAGCCTGTAGTTGACCGACGTGATCGAGTCGAGGACGAACCGCCGGACCTCGTGCTCGTCGACGAGGCCCGCGATCGTGTCGACGAGGAGCTTGACCTCGTCGAACGTGAACTCGGCCTTGTCGATCCCCAGCTTCTCGTACAGGTGGGGCAGGTCCACGAACCGGAGCCTCCCCTGTTTCGTGAGGCGGTCGTCGAAGAAGTCGAACGGGATCACGTTCTTCAGGAGCTTCGCCGTGGGCTCCGTGACGCTGAGGTACAGGGAGTTCTCCCCCTCGAGGGCCCCGTGGACGAGGAACTCGATGCAGATCGACGTCTTCCCCGTCCCGACGGACCCGGCGACGAGGACCGTGTTCCCCCGCGGGATCCCGCCGTTGAGGATGTGGTCGATGCCTTCGATCCCCGTGATGCATCGCTCGCGCTCCCCGCCGGCGTCGCGGTCCTTCGAGGGCATGGGACGTTCCGCGGCTCCATTCGGGCCCCACGCTATATGAGGGCGACGCGACGAGTATCAACCCTGAGAACGCGGGCACCTGACGGGGCCGGCCTCCGCGAAGCGGCGGAGAACGCGGCACGTGGCCCGGGGGACCCAAGGGACCGTGTCCCGGTCCCGCGTCCGGAGGAGCTTGAATCCGAGGGAGCCGTCCCGGCGCTCATGGCCGACGATCCAGGCGAGCGCGCGTCGGATCCTCGAATCCTCGCGCCCGGGGCCGGTTCGCGAGAGGGCGTCGATGGCGGGCGGCGCCAGTCGGGGATGGGGGTCCCTGCCTTCGGGCCAGACTGGCCCGGATCGTTGGGGGCCCCCGCCCCACGGGACGTGCGCGTCGGCCCGCGTGCGGACGGCGAGGTACGATACGTTTTTATCGGGAGGGGGAGGTTAGCGGCCGTCCCCATGGAGCCCGTCCTGCACGTCGCCCTCGACTTCATGCACCTCAAGCGCGCGGTCCAGGCCGCGAAGGAGGCCGTCGCGGGCGGGGCGGACTGGATCGAGGCGGGGACGCCCCTCGTGAAGTCGGAGGGGGTCGAGTCCGTGCGGGCCCTGCGAAAGGCCTGCCCGGGCAAGACGATCGTCGCGGACCTCAAGGTCATGGACACGGGGGCCCTCGAGGTCGAGATGGCCGCGAAGGCCGGGGCCGACGTCGTCACGGTCATGGGCGTGACGGACGACGCGACGATCACGGAGGCCGTGAAGGCGGCCCGCCGGTACGGCGCGAGGATCATGGTCGACCTCATGCGCGTGCCGGACAAGGCGAAGCGGGCCGTCGAGCTCGAGAAGCTCGGCGTCGACTACCTCAACCTCCACGTGTCGATCGACGAGCAGATGATCGCCCGCACGCCCCTCCGCGAGCTCAAGGCGGTCGCGAAGGCGACCCGCCTCCCCGTCGCCGTCGCGGGCGGGCTGAACTCGGAGACCGTCGTCCAGGCCCTCGAAGCGGGGGCGACGATCCTCATCGTCGGCGGGGCGATCATCAAGGAGCGGGACGTCGCCGCGGCCACGCGGACGATCAAGCGGGCGATCGCGGGACGCAAGGCGGTCCCGACGAAGCTCCACCGGAAGTACTCCGACGACGACGTCGTCGAGGCGTTCCGGAAGGTCTCCACGCCGAACCTCGCGGACGCGATGCAGAAGCGCGGGGTCGTCGTGGGGCTCGTCCCGCGGATGAAACACGGGACGAAGCTCGTGGGCCGCGCCCTGACCGTCCGGACCGCGGACGGGGACTGGGCGAAGCCCGTCGAGGCGATCGACCGCGCGAAACCCGGGGACGTCATCGCGATCGATGTGGGCGGCGGCCCGACGGCGGTCTGGGGCGAGCTTGCGGCGAACTCGTGCCTCGTGAAGGGCGTGGCCGGCGTCGTGATCGACGGGGCCGTCCGGGACCTCGACGCGATCCTCGACCTGGGCTTCCCGTGCTTCAGCCGCCACGTGGCCCCCCACGCAGGGGAGCCGAAGGGCCACGGGGAGATCGGCGGGGAGATCCAGATCGGCGGGCAGACCGTCCACACGGGCGACTGGATCGTGGGGGACGAGTCCGGCCTCGTCGTGATCCCGCGGGACGTGGCCACGGAGATGGCGAACCGCGCGCTGGACGTCCTCGAGCGGGAGAACCGGATCCGCGAGGAGATCAAGCGCGGGGGCACCCTGAGCTCCGTCCTCGAGCTCGAGAAGTGGGAACAGGTCCGGTGAGGCGGGGACGATGGACCGCGCCCGCGTGGAGGCCCTCCTCCGGGACCTGAGGGACGGCAAGCTCGAGGTCGGGGAGGCCCTCGAGCGGCTCCGGGATCTGCCCTACGAGGACCTCGGCTTCGCGAAGCTCGACGGGCACCGGGACCTCCGGCGGGGCTTCCCCGAGGTCGTCTACTGCCCCGGGAAGACGCTCGCGCAGATCGTCGCGATCGTCCGCCGGATGCACGCCGCCCACGACGTCGTCCTCGCGACCCGGGCCTCGCCGGACGTCCATCGCCGAATCCGGGCCGCCCTGCCGCGGGCCGGCGTCACGTACCACGCGGAGGCCCGCATCGTGGCCGTCGGCCCGAGGCCCGTCCCGCGCGGGGGCCAGGTCCTCGTCGTGACCGCGGGGACCTCGGACATCCCCGTCGCGGAGGAGGCCGCCGTGACCGCGTCGTACGTCGGCGTGGAGGTCGACAAGCTCTTCGACGTCGGCGTCGCCGGCGTCCACCGGGTCCTCGACCGCCGGGACGCCCTGCGGTCCGCGGACTCGATCGTCGTCGTCGCGGGGATGGAGGGCGCCCTCCCGAGCGTCGTCGCGGGCCTTGTCGACGTCCCCGTCGTGGCCGTGCCGACGTCCGTCGGGTACGGTGCGAGCTTCGGGGGCCTCGCCGCCCTCCTCGGGATGATGAACTCGTGCGCCCCCGGCGTGGCCGTCGTGAACATCGACAACGGGTTCGGGGCGGGATACCTCGCGGCGCTCATCGCCCGGCGTGGTCCTGAGGTCAGAGGAAGAGCCCGCGCGTCACGCCGAACCCGAAGAGCCCGAGCACGGCCGCGATGATCCCGAGGTACGCGGGCTTGTTCCACGCCCACACCTTCGCTCCATCGAAGGGCAGGAAGGGGATCATGTTGAACCCCGCGAGGATGAGGTTCATGAACGCCGCGCTCGTCGCGATTGCGTAGACGAGGAACACCGCGTTGAGGGTCGTGACGGCCCCCTCGAGGGCCAGGCCCAGGGCGAGGAACCCCCCCGCGAGGACGAGGTTCGTCGCAGGCCCCGCCGCGCTGATCTTCCCGTTCTCGTCGGGCCGGACGTTCCCCGCGACGATCGTCGCTCCCGGCGCCCCGTAGATGAAGCCCATGAACGCGAACACGAACGCGAGGAGCAGCCCGAGGGGGTAGTAGCGGAACTCCGCCCAGTGGCCGTACCGCTGGGCGACGGCCTTGTGGGCGATCTCGTGGAGGCCCACCCCCGTGCCGACGGCGACGAGGGACGCGACGAAGAGGAATGCGAGGAGGTCGACCGGGAGCCCGCCGCGGAGGAGAGGGAGGACGTACAGGAGGGTGAGCGCGCCGCTCAGGGCGAGGACGGCCACGGCGAGCTGGAACAGCTCCCTCCCGCTGAAGCGGATCCCCGGCTTCCTCCCTTCGGGCGTCACGTAGATGGGCGGGGCCGCGTACTCGGAGGTGGGTCCGCGCACGCCCCTCCGGAGGGGCCAACGCTATTTAGGATTGCGCCTCAGCCGAACCGGGCCCCGCAGTTCCCGCACTCCTCCGCCGTGCTCGGGATGCGGACCTCGCAGAGGGGGCACCGGAACGACCCGCTCTCCGCCTTCTTCATCATCTGGGCGCGGATGAGCCGCACGCTCCGCTCCTGGAACGTCCCCGGGTCGCCGGCGAGGAGCGCGTCGAGGGGCCGGACGTCGAAGCCCTTGCGCCGCCACGCGTCGATCTGGCGCCGGTACTCGTCCCGCAGGATCTCCGCCTCGTCGAGGCCCCCGAGGGCGAGGAGGAGCTCCTCCCGGACGTCCGAGGGCATCTCCCGGAAATCGGGGTCGTCCGCGAGGTCCACGAGCTCGCCCGTGACCTCGGCGACCTTCGCCTCGAGGGCCTCCCGGTCGAGGGTCCGCTCGGACGACGTCCCGCATGCCCGGCACGCCTCCTCCCCCGCGCGCCAGGGGGTCCCGCAGATCGGGCACGGGCCTGCCGCTTCGTCGGCAGGCCCACCCGGCGCCATCGCGGACAGGAGGGCCTTCCGCGCGATCGCGTGGTGGAGGCCCATCCGCACCGCCTTCTCCGGGAGGGCGAGGCGCACGATGTCGGAGAAGTCCCGGAAGCCGCGGGCCGCGAGCTCTCGCGCGCGGGCCTCCGTGATCCCGGGGACCGCGAGGAGCGCGGCGACGGCCGCGTCGGGCGCCTTCGCCGGCGGCACCCGGGGGCGGATCGAGGACCCGCACGCGTCGCAAGCGGCGATGGCCCCGGAGAACAACTTCCCGCACCGGGGGCAGATCGCCCTCCCGGGGGCGAGGATTGTGCCGCACCGCGGGCAGACCGCCTCCTCGGAGGGCACGCCGCAGACGGGGCACCGGCTGGGCACGGCCCCGCGAAGCCGGCCCGCGTTACTTAACCTCGCGGCCCCCGTTATCGGGAGGCGGAAGGGAGTACTTTCGCGGGCCTCCCCCACATCCCTATCCCACGGCCCAGCGTCCCGGAGGACGCTCCCGTCGAGGGGGGACCATGGAGGCCGTTGTCGCGGAGGCGAAGCCGTCCGGGCCGGCGGGGCCCCGCGTCCCCTGGCCGTTCGAGCGGGTGCGGGGCGGCCAGTCCCGGTTCCTCGAGGACGCCCGCCGGGCCTACGCGGAAGGCCGGCACCTCCTCGCCCACGCGCCCACGGGGATCGGGAAGACGGCGGGGGCCCTCGTCGCGGCCCTTGAGGAGGCGCTCGCCCGCGACCGGCTCGTCGTCTTCCTGACGTCCCGCCAGAGCCAGCACCGGATCGCCGTGGAGACGCTCCAGCGCCTCGAGGGGAAGGGCGCCCGCTTCGGGGCCGTCGACTTCATCGCGAAGCAGGCGATGTGCCTCCAGCCCGACGCGCCCCCCCACGGCCGCGCGTTCCACGAGTACTGCGACCTCAAGGTCAAGACCCGCCGCTGCTCCTTCTTCAACCGCGACGACGGCCCCGTCGTCGCGGCGGTCCTCCAGAGGCCCCTCCACGTCCAGGACCTCGTCCGCGCGAGCGCCGCGTGCCGCGTGTGCCCCCACAAGGTCGCGATGGACGCGGCCGCCCGGGCGAACGTCGTCGTGTGCGACTACAACTACGTGTTCAGCGAGATCCTCGGGAACTTCCTCGGGCGGATCGGGAGGCCCCTCCAGGACCTCCTCCTCGTCGTCGACGAGGCCCACAACCTCCCCGACCGGATCCGCTCCCACCTGTGCGGGGACCTCTCCCTCCGCGACGTCGTGCGCGCGGCCCGGGAGGCCCGGGACGTGGACCCGGAGACGGGCCACCAGCTCGCCTCCGTCGCGAAGTCCCTCGAGCGGTACCTCGAGTCCCTCCGCTCGGAGCGGGCCGCCCACAAGGAGGAGCTCGTCGACGTCGTCGACGCGGGGCTGCGCCACGGCCTCGGACGGCGGCTCGAGTACGGGGACCTCGTCGAGATGGTCGCGTGGGCCGCGGAGGAGGCCGTCCGCCGCGGTCGGACGACGACCCTCCCCGACGTCGCGGAGTTCCTCGCCCGGTGGCGGGACCACGACGAGGCGATCCTCCGCCTCGTGGTCCCGGGGTCCGAGGGCAAGTTCGCGTACCGCCTCCTGGATCCGAGCGTGCTCAGTCGGCGGATCTTCCGGGAGGTCCACGGGAGCGTCCTCATGTCGGGGACCCTCCACCCGCCCGAGATGTACGCGGACCTCCTCGGGATCCCGCCCGAGCGCCGGGACGTCCGCGTGTACACGTCCCCGTTCCCGCGGGAGAACCGGCTCCTCCTCGTCCACCCCCACGTGACGACCCTGTACGCGAGGCGCTCCCCGGCCATGCACGACCTCACCGCGCGGGAGATCGTCGGGATCGCCGCGGGGGTCCCCGGGAACGTCGCGGCCTTCTTCCCCTCCTACGGGCTCCTCGACTCGACCCTCGAGCGGGTCCGCCGGCTCGGCGTGCGGAAGGTCCTCCTCGTCGAGCGGCCCGACT
>MGWD01000002.1:14864-15481 GCA_001800825.1 Euryarchaeota archaeon RBG_19FT_COMBO_69_17
TGGACTACGAGGACAACCTCCTCGACGCGGTCGTCGTCGTGGGCCTGCCCCTGAGTCCGCCCTCCGTGGAGTCGGAGGCCCTGCGGGACTACTACGCCCGGAAGTTCGGGAGCGGGAAGGGCCACGACTACGCCTACGTCTTCCCGGCTGTGAACCGCGTCCTCCAGGCCGCGGGCCGCCCGATCCGGAGCGAGAGGGACCGTGCGGCGATCGTCCTCCTCGAGGGGCGGTTCCTCTCCCCCCGGTACGCGCGCTGCCTCCCGGAGGACTTCGCGCCGCGGGCCACGGCGTCCCCCGCCCGGGAGGTCGGGCGCTTCCTCGCCGCCCGCCGGGGAGCGTAGGTCCCGGCCCCGGGGGCCGGGCCGCGGGGGAAGGTTTTTCTCGGGGCCCCTGCATCGCGCGGGCGTGATCCTCAAGCGGGGCGCGGAGGCCGAGATCCGGACGGCGGAGTTCCTGGGGCGGTCCGCGGTCGCGAAGGTGCGCCTCCCGAAGGCCTACCGCCTGCCCGCCCTCGATGACGATCTCCGGAAGACCCGCATCCGGACGGAGGCGAGGCTCATGGCGGAGGCCCGCGCCGCTGGGGTCGCGGTGCCCGTGCTGTACGACATCGACCTCCA
>MGWD01000002.1:15512-17330 GCA_001800825.1 Euryarchaeota archaeon RBG_19FT_COMBO_69_17
CCACCCTCAAGGACGCCCTCGAAGCCGGGGGGCCCCAGGCCGCCGTCCTCGCGCGGGAGATGGGCCGCGTCGCCGGGCGGCTCCACCGCGCGGGGATCATCCACGGCGACCTCACGACGTCGAACATGGTCGTCCGGGACGGCGGGATCGTCATCCTCGACTTCAGCCTCGGCGGGAAGGCGCGGGACCCGGAGTCCCGCGGGGTCGACCTACACCTCCTCCGGGAGGCCCTCACGAGCACGCACGCCCGCGCGCGGGCGTACTACAGGGGGGTCCTCGCGGGGTATCGGGAGGTCCTGGGCGCGGAGGCCGACGCCGTCCTCGCGAAGGTCAAGGAGATCGAGTCCCGGGGTCGGTACACGTGATCCAGTTCGTGACGACGAACGAGGGCAAGTTCAAGGAGGTCTTCGACCGGCTCCTCGGGCGGGGGATCCGGATCGAGCACCTCGACCGGTCCTACCCGGAGATTCAAGCGGACAGCCTCGAGAAGATCGTGCGGTTCGGCGCGACGGTCCTCGACGACGAGGTCCGCGGCGACTACCTCATCGACGATTCGGGCCTGTTCGTGGACGCCCTGAACGGCTTCCCGGGCCCCTACTCCGCGTACGCGTACAAGAGGATCGGCTCGAAGGGGATCCTCCGGCTCCTCGAGGGGGCGCGGGTCCGGGCCGCGACGTTCGAGACCGTCTTCCTCCTGAGGAAGGGCGGGGAGCACCACGCGTTCCGCGGGGAGTGCCGGGGGACGATCGCGGACGCGGAGCGCGGGAAGGGCGGCTTCGGTTACGACCCGATCTTCATCCCGGAGGGCGAGGCGCGGACCTTCGCGGAGATGTCCCTCAAGGAGAAGAACCTCTATTCCCATCGTTCCCGTGCCGTCGACGCCCTCCTCGAGTTCCTCACGAGGGGCCGTCCCGAAGCTTGATTACGGCGGTCCCCGTTGCCGCGAGGGATCCGCGTGGCGCGTCCTCGGGTCGTCATCACGGGCGGGGCGGGTTTCATCGGGAGCCACCTCGCGGAGGCCCTCGTCCCCGAGGCCGACGTCGTCCTCGTGGACCGCCTGAGGCCCGGACGCCGGGAGGACGCGGCCGCCGCCCTCGCGGCGGGAGCGAGGCTCATGAAGCGGGACGTCCTCCGCGGGGACCTCCGTCCCCTCGTGCGCCGCGCGTCCGCCGTGTACCACTTCGCCGCGAACCCCGACGTGCGCCTGGGACGGGAGGGCACGCGACCCCACGTCGAGGAGAACATCCTCGCCACGTGGCGGGTCCTCGAGGCGTGTCGCGCGGCCCGCGTCCCGCGGGTCGTCTTCGCGTCGACCTCGACCGTCTACGGCGAGGCGGCCATCGTCCCGACCCCCGAGGACTACGCGCCCCTCGAGCCCATCTCCGTGTACGGCGCCTCGAAGCTCGCCTGCGAGGCCCTCCTGTCCGCGTACGCCCACACGTTCGGCGTCCATGCCATCGTGTTCCGCCTGGCGAACGTGATCGGGGGGCGGAGCCACCACGGGGTCGTCCACGATCTCGTCCGCAAGCTCGGGAAGGACCCGAGGAGGCTCGAGATCATCGGGGCGGACCCCGGCACCTCGAAGTCGTACGTCCACGTGGACGACGTCGTCGCGGGGATCCGCGCGGGGGTCGCCGCCGCGGGCGCGCCGTGGGCCGTGTACAACCTCGGGAGCGAGGACGCGATCTCCGTACGCGCGATCGCGGACGCGATCTGCGACGAGCTCGGCTTGGGAGGGGTCGCGTACGCGTGGACGGGCGGCTCCGGGACGGGCCGCGGGTGGTCGGGGGACGTGCGGACGATGGCCTTGGCCCTCGA
>MGWD01000002.1:17341-18326 GCA_001800825.1 Euryarchaeota archaeon RBG_19FT_COMBO_69_17
GCACGGGATGGCGGCCGACGATGTCGAGCGAGGCCTCGGTCCGCCGGGCCGCGAGGGAGCTCTGGGACCGTCTGCCCCGCAGGCCCCGCGCCTGACGGGGGCGGGCTGGGAACCTATTTATCGGCCCACTCGGTTGCTCGCGCACCCTGGGGCTGTGGGGTAGCCTGGTATCCTTCGGGCTTTGGGAGCCTGCGACGGCCGTTCAAATCGGCCCAGCCCCACTCCCGCCCGGAGGGAGGCGGCCCGGGCCACGGGGATCGGCAGGCGGGGACCCATGGGCCGGCGGGACGCGAGGCGGGAGCGGGCGATCGCGGTCGAGCTGTTCAACGAGGTGTGGCGCCTCCTCGAGAAGCCCCGGCGCTCGAAGGCCGATGCGGATCGGATGGTCCACGCGGCTCACGCCTCTCGGCACCACTGGGGCGAGGTCGGGACCCCGGTCAACGTGGCGATCGGGGAGTGGCAGGTCTCCCACGTGTACGCCGTCCTCCGGAGGGCGGAGCCGGCGACGTACCACGCGAAGCGGTGCCTCGCGCTCTGCCGGGAGCACGGGATCGGCGACTTCCCCCTCGCGTTCGCGTACGAGGCCCTCGCCCGCGCGGACGCCCTCGCGGGACGGAGGGGCGACCTCCGACGGCATCTCGCGGCCGCGGAGCGGGCGGGCCGGCGGATCGCGGAGGAGGCGGACCGCGAGGAGTTCTTCCGCCAGCTCCGCGCCCTCATGCGGCGGCGCTAGCCCTTCGCCCGGAGGCGGGCCTCGAGGACCTGCCAGGTCCCCGCGGTCCCCCTCCACTCGGGCTGCGCCCGGACGACCTCGAGGGCCGACCGGAACAAGGGGGCGTCGAGGACGAGCGTTTCGAACTCCCCGCCCTCCCCGCACGGGTGGACCCCGCGCGTCTCGTGGAGGCGGAGGAGGTCGGCGACGGCCCCCTCATCCCACCGCCGTCCGAGCCAGGACGCGTCGAGGCCCTCCGCGGACACGCTCGAG
>MGWD01000002.1:18338-18845 GCA_001800825.1 Euryarchaeota archaeon RBG_19FT_COMBO_69_17
AGGCCCGCGCGCAGGTACTCGCGGGCGAGGGCCCTGGGATCGAGCCGCCAGAGGGGGGCGAAGACCCGCAGGCCGAGGGACTCCGCGACCCCGTTCACGCGGCTGTGCTGGTAGTCCGAGGCGATGGCCCCCACGACGACGGCCTCCGCGTCCGTCCGCCCGAGGATCCGGCGGAGCGCGCCGAGCTCCCCCGCCTCGCCCGGCTCCGCGGGCTCCTCGACGAGGGGGACGCGGAGCGCCTCCGCCTGGAGGCGCGTGAGGTGAAGGTTCGGGACGTGGTACAGGACGGACTCCGGGTCCGCGGGCCGCACGGAGAGGAGATGGGTGATGTCCCAGCCTCGCTGGACCGCGAGGTACGCCGCGTACGTGGAGTCCTTTCCGCCGGAGAACAGGACCGCGACGCGCACGGGCGGGGCGATGGGGACGAGGCGGAAAAGGGTTGGGAGCCTTCGTCTCTCGAGTTAACCTTGAATAAGGTTAACAGGCGCGGAAACCCTTTATCCGGCC
>MGWD01000002.1:18880-35221 GCA_001800825.1 Euryarchaeota archaeon RBG_19FT_COMBO_69_17
GCCGCGGAGACGTTCGATGCCCACGCCTGACGAGATGAAGCGCGCGGCCGCGGAGGCCTCCCTCAAACACGTGAAGTCGGGCATGGTCCTCGGCCTCGGGACGGGATCGACGGCCCGCCACGTCCTCGAAGGACTCGCCCGGCTCGTCGCGGGGGGCACGGACCTCCGCGGCGTGCCGACCTCCCTTGCGACGGCGGAGGCCGCGAAACTCCTCGGGATCCCCCTCACGTCCCTTGAGGAGCATCCCGAGCTCGACCTCGCGATCGACGGGGCCGACGAGGTCGACCCTGCCCTGAACCTCATCAAGGGGATGGGGGGCGCCCTCTTCCGGGAGAAGGTCGTCGCGTCCGCGTCGAAGCGTTTCGTCGTCGTCGTGGACGAGTCGAAGCTCGTCCCCCGCCTCGGCACCCGGACGCCGGTCCCCGTCGAGGTCCACCCCTTCGGCTGGCGGACGGCCCTCGCGCCCCTCCGGGCCCTCGGGGGCGTCCCGGAGCTCCGCCGGCGGGACGGGGAGACCCTCCGCACGGACAACGGGAACTACATCCTCGACGCGAGGTTCCCGCCCATCCGCTCCCCCGCGAAACTCGCGGCCGCGATCTCCGCGATCCCCGTCGTCGTGGAGCACGGCCTCTTCGTGGGGTTGGCGGACCTCGTCCTGGCGGGGACCGCGAAGGGCGTGCGGACCCTCCGGCCTACCCGTAGGACTTGAGCTTCTTGCGGTTCGTCTCGATCCGGTCGACCTTCGCTTGCTCCTCGCGGTCGAGATGGGCGACGACCTCGGACCAGGGCAGGCTGAGCCGGTACGCGTGGACGGGGCGGCCCTTGCCCTCCTTCTTGATGTCCCGCTTCTCGACCCACTTCCGCCGGCGGAGGTCCTGCATCGCGATGCTGACCTCCGGCTGCCGGAGCCCCGTGGCCTTCTCGATCTCCACGGACGTCGTCTCGTCCCGCTTGGACAGGAACACGAGGGTCTTCGCGAGGTTCCGGGCCATCCCCGTCTCCATGAGGAGGTCCACGAGGGCCTCGTCCCGCTTGCTCAGCCGCGTCTCCCGGCTCATCCCCCGTCCCGTCCGCGCGCCCGCGTGATTGTATCTCCCGACCATTTATTAATTTGGCCATATATATTTGTTATCGTCCGAGAATCCGACGTGCGACGCGGACGGCCTCCGCGCGCGCCGTCGGCCCTCGCGCGGGCCCTCCGAACGGCGTCGTCCGGGGGACCCCGCAAACCCTTTAATAGCAGTTCCTCTCTGTTGAGCCGCCCGGTGTCCCCTCCATGAAATTGCCCCGTTCCATCCGCGGCTACTGCCCCCACTGCAACAAGCACGTGGACCTCGAGGTCGAGCGGGTGAAGAACCGCCCGCGCTCCGAGCTGCGGCGCGGCCAGCGCCGGTTCCGGCGGGTGACGGCGGGGTACGGAGGGTTCCCGAGGCCGAAGCCCGAGGGCCGCGAGAAGCCCACGAAGCGGGTCCATCTCCGGTACCGCTGCAAGGCGTGCAAGAAGGCCCACCAGCGCGTCGGGATCCGGGCCAAGAAGTTCGAGCTCGTCGAGGTGCACGCGTGATCCCCGAGCCGTCGAGCCAGTTCCTCCGGGTCAAGTGCGAGGATTGCGGCAACGAGCAGATCGTCTTCGACCGGGCCGCGAGCGTCGTCCTGTGCCAGGTGTGCGGCGCGACCCTCGCGAAGCCGACGGGCGGGAAGGCCGCGATCCGAGGCGAGATCCTGGGGGTCCTCGAGTAGATGGCGGGGGCACGAGGGAAGGAGTACGAGTGGCCCGAGGAGGGCGAGCTCGTCGTCTGCTCCGTGTCCAACGTGAAGAACTTCGGGGCCTTCGTCGCCCTCGACGAGTACGAGGGGAAGGAGGGCTTCATCCACATCGCGGAAGTCTCCTCGGGGTGGATCAAGTACATCCGGGACTACGTGAGGGAGGGCCAGAAGGTCGTCTGCAAGGTCCTCCGCGTGGACCCGTCCAAAGGGCAGGTCGACCTCTCCCTCAAGGCCGTCAACGAGCACCAGCGCCGGGAGAAGATCCAGGAGTGGAAGAACGAGCAGAAGGCGGAGAACCTCCTCGGGATCGTCGCCCAGCGCCTCTCGAAGACGGTCGACGCGTGCTGGGAGGAGTTCGGGTACGACCTCCTCGACTCCTTCGGCACCCTGTACCGGGCGTTCGAGGAGTGCGTCCTCGATGAGGACGCCCTCGGGGACGAGGGCTTCAAAGGTCCATGGGTCACGACCTTCGTCGACGTGGCCCGGGAGAACATCGTCCCGCCCTTCGTGACGATCGACGGGTACCTCGAGGCGACGGACTTCAGCCCCGAAGGGGCCGTCCGCCTCCGGGAGGCCCTCCTCAAGGCCGCGAAGGCGGACGAGAGCGTGACCGTGAAGGTCCAGTACATTGGCGCCCCGCGGTACCGCCTCGTCGTCCGCGCCCCGGACTACAAGACCGCGGAGGACGAGATCCAGAAGGCCGCGGGCCGCGTCCTCAAGGTCCTCGAGGGGAAGGGCGGCCAGGGCAAGTTCCATCGGAAGGAGTGAGAGGCCGATGCGGAGCCTGCTGAAGAAGTGCCGGGACTGCGGGACGTACACCCTTCGGGAGGCGTGCCCCCGCTGCGGGGCCCCGGCCGGGAACCCGATGCCGCCCCGCTACTCCCCCGAGGACCGCTACGGCTCGTACCGGCGTCGTCTCAAGCGGGAAGGTGAGAACGCATGGAGAACATCGTGATCCGCTACCTGGACCATCCGAAGCTCGACCACCCCGTGTTCGTCGAGGGACTGCCGGGGATTGGGAACGTGGGCAAGCTCGCCGCGGAGCACCTCAAGGACGAGCTCAAGGCGGTCAAGTTCGCGGAGATCATCTCGAAGTACTTCCCGCCCCAGGTCCTCGTCCAGGACGACGGACAGATCCGCCTCGTGAACAACGAGATGTTCTACGTCAAGCGAGGGCCGGGCAAGGACCTCATCCTCCTCACGGGGGACTACCAGGGCCTCACCCCGGAGGGGCAGTACGAGCTCAGCGACTTCATCCTCCGGGAGGTCACGAAGCTCGGGGTCAAGGAGGTGTACACCCTCGGCGGGTACGGGATGGGTCGGATGGTCACGAAGCCCCGGGTCCTCGGGGCCGCGACCCACCCCGACCTCGTGAAGGAGATGGAGAAGCACGGGGTCGTCTTCAGCCGCGGGGAGCCGGGCGCGGGGATCGTCGGGGCGAGCGGGCTCCTCCTGGGCCTCGGGCGGATGTACGACGTACGAGCGGTGTGCCTCATGGGGGAGACGTCGGGGTACTTCGTGGACCCGAAGAGCGCCCAGGCCGTCCTCGAGGTCCTCACGAAGGTCTTGGACGTCGAGATCTCCTTCTCGGAGCTCGAGAACAAGGCGAAGCAGATCGACCAGATCACCTCGAAGCTGCGGGACATCGAGGCCGCCCCGGAGATGCCGGACAAGCGCGAGGACCTCGGGTACATCGGGTGAGGGGCCGAACGCTTAATACCCGGGGGCCGCGTTGCCTCCATGGGCCAAGGGATGGGCGACGACGAGCCGAAGAAGGCGTTCCTCAAGGGGTACGAGGAGGGCCTGAAGGCCGCGTGGCGGGAGATCGGCTCCCTGACGTCCCGCGGGTACTCGTCGACGGAGCTCAGCGTGATGGCGAAGTCCAAGATGGCCGTCCTCTACCGGGAGGTCGAGGCGATGGCCGCCCGCCTCGAGGGGGATGAGGGGCCCGCCCTGCCCGTCGCGCCCACGCGGGCCTCCGTCGCGGGCCGCGGCGCGTACCTCGTCCGGGAGCCCAAGGCGGACCGGATCTTCGAGCTGTTCGCGTCCCTCGTGAAGGCTGGGTCCCGGGGCCTGTGCATCAGCCGGATCCATCCCGAGGACATCCGCGCTCGGGCCGCCGCGGCCGACGCGGGGTTCATCTGGCTCTCGAAGAGCCCCGGGAAGAAGACGAAGGGGATGGCCGTCGTCGAGCCGACGGCCCTCGTGGACATCGCCTCCGCGGTCTCCGAGTTCGCGTCGGCGGGAGGGAACGCGGTCGTCCTCCTCGAGGGGATCGAGTACATGATCTCCCAGAACGGGTTCTCCTCCCTCCAGCGCTTCCTCCAGCGGGTCAACGAGGCGATCGTCCTGAACGAGTCCTACCTCCTCGTGTCCGCGAATCCGTCCGCCCTGAAGGAGCAGGAGTACAGGCTCCTCGCGCGGGAGATGGTCGGGGAGCTCTGACCTGGGCGGGCGGTCAGGACTTCGCGCCTGCGAGGGTTCCGGCCGCAGCCTGGGTGCCCGAGCCGCGCTCGAGTCGCAGGAGGACGACGAGGCTGATGATCGTCAGGACCTCGACGCCCTTCGAGAGAAGGCCCATCGCGTCGAGTTCCTCGATCTTCCCGAAGGGCCATACGGCGAACGCGCGCGTCGCGAAGTAGGCAGTGACCAGGAATGCGGCGAGGACGAGCCACCAGAGGTTGCCCCGGGGTCCCGCGTTGGGGAAGAGGACCCCCGCTAGGATCTGGACGGGGGCGAGGACGCCGAAGAACGCCGCAGGGAACGGCTCTGCCAGATGGTCGTTGAACGCGAACAGGTGGACGAGCCCGTCGAGGAGGAGGAGGTACCCGACGGCGACCCGCAGGGACCATCGGGCGTCCTTCATGAGCCGGGGGTGCTGCTCGTAGAGGAGGCCCAGGAGGCTGAAGCCGATCGCGAAGAAGATGACGTTCATCCTCGTGACCAAGGTCCCTCCCGCTCCGTGGGCGTCCTCAAGGGCGGAGGACCATGCCGCGTAGAGGTCCGCGACCCAGTACAGGAGGACGATGAGGATCCCGGAGATCAGGAACACGTTCTCGGTCGTCAGCCGGAACCGCCGGGCCACGGACGGCCCAAGGGGGCCGACGCCAAGAAGCTTCCCGTCCTTGGGGCGGTGCCGCAAAAGCATTTATGGCCCTCGGGACTAACCGGCCCTTCGCGCTCCCGTAGTCTAGTCCGGTCAAGGATCGGGGCCTTTCGAGCCTCAGACGCGGGTTCGAATCCCGCCGGGAGCATACCTACTTGGGGTCACTCCCACACCCGCCCCTCATGCTCAATCCTCAGTTGCGGTTTCCCGCAGACGGTCCCTCTGTGCGAACACTTAAGTATGTGAGCACACGTACGATTCG
The DNA here is from genome assembly GCA_001800825.1 of Euryarchaeota archaeon RBG_19FT_COMBO_69_17. Lineage (GTDB taxonomy): Archaea > Thermoplasmatota > Thermoplasmata > RBG-16-68-12 > RBG-16-68-12 > RBG-16-68-12. The sequence goes on from MGWD01000002.1 coordinate 24,016, forward strand.
GCAATGACGAATCTCACCCTGAGCGTCCCCGACGACCTCTACGAGGAGATGAAGAAGCATCCCGAAATCAGATGGAGTGAGGTGGCCCGTCAGGCGCTCGTGAAGAAGCTCGACGACCTCGGTCGGCTCGATGCCTTGCTGAGCGGCAGTAAGCTCACGGACGAAGACGTGGACGAGATCGCCAAGTCAGTGAAGGTGGGCGTCTGGAAGAAGCATCGGAAGCGGAGGACGACGGGGTCCAGGTGATGGACCCTGAAACTCGTCGTCGACGCGAACATCCTCATCGCGTCCTTGCTACGCGATTCCACGACGCGACGCCTCGTCGTCCTGGGCGGGCACGAATTGCATGTGCCCGAGTATCTGTTCGGCGAGATAGGAACGCATCGCGACGAACTCGCGAGACGGAGCGGCCAGACCACGGACGCCCTTGAGGAAGCCCTGAGAATCCTTCGGGGACACGTTACGGAGCATGATGAGGCGGACTACGTCGACGAACTTGGAGAGGCCGGTAGACTCCTCGGAGGGCGAGATCCGAAGGACATTCCTTACGTGGCTCTCGCCTTGGTGCTCCAAGCGGATGGAATCTGGACGGAGGATCGAGAGCTCGTCTCGTCGGGTAGCCTCACCGTGTACCGGACATCCGACCTCGTTCGCCTCGCAGCCGTAACGCGGACGGCTTGACTGACCGGTAGATCGAGTTTGGACGACGACGCCCAGAGTGATGCCAGCGGCATAGCCCTATGGAGGACCGGTGGGTAGCGAGGGCCGGGGGCCGAACTCCCCGCCGGGAGCATACCCGCGTCGGCTCACTTCCGCCAACATCCCGATGTGGGTCTTCGCAGAGTCGGCAGGTGTCGGGTCGCTCGAGATTGAAATCTAAGCAAAATGATTTATATGATGCTTTGCATAGACTTCACATATGCCCGCCCTGCCCCCTCAGCTCGCGGTCCTCGCGAGCCTTGAGGAGCCCCGGACTGTCAAGCATCTGGCCGAGGCCAACGCGCTGCCCTACCAAGCGGTTTACAGAGCGGTCCAGGAGCTGCACGATCGGGGCATCCTAAGGAGCCACCGCGAGGGCAAAGACTTGGTCGTGGAGGCCGCGGCCCCCGCTGTTCCCGGCCTAGCGCGGGGCCTCCTTCTCGATCACGCCCGCCAAGACTGGGGGCGCGTTTTCCACGGCGACCGCCCCGTCGTGCTGCACGTCTTGGACCGCATCGGCGACCCTACGCTCGCGGCCCAGGTCTGCGGCAAGACCCCAAGGACTGTATACTATACCATTCGCTCCCTGGGGCCTCGTGGGCTACTGGTCAAGCGCAAGGGACGGTACGCGATCAACCCACTCCTGCCCCCACTGAAGGCCCTGCTCGAGGAACTTGCGAAGGCGGAGGGCCGCAAACGTCTACGGGAAGTGGACGCCAGGGCGCGGCCCCTTTGGACCCTCGGCCCCGAGGTCCTCTTCAGGAGCGAGGGGAAGCTGGACGGATTCGGCGTCCACATCACTGCGCTGTCCGCGTTCGCCAAGTACAGCGTGCCTTTGGTCATCATGCACGGGAGCTATTACTACCTGGCCTCGCGTCCCCTTGGCGTAGCTGACGCCATCCTTCAAGGGCTCCTCGTCGAGCCGGAGAGCCGCATTAACCGTTCGTACTGTGCTCTTGTGTTCGAGAAGCGCAGGCCGAGGAATCTGATGACGAAGGCGCGCATCTACGGCCTTGAGGAGCAGGCCGAGGCGCTCATCCGGTACGTGGACGAGCACGAGCCCGGCGATTTGTTCCTGCCGTGGCGTGACCATGCTCGCTACCGGCGCCAGTACGGGGTGGGCGCATGAAAGAGTTCGACCGGGCCTACATCGAGGCGGAACTGCGGAGGCTTGGCGACACACTTGCGCGGCCTGTGCGACTGCACGTCATCGGCGGCGCCGCGATGGCGTTCCGGGGCCAGAAAGCCAGCACGAAGGACATCGACATCGTCGTGGACTCGGAAACGGAGAGCGACGCCCTCGTCAACGGACTCCTCGGGATTGGTTACGCAGACCCATCGGATCTCCCAGAGCCGTACCGCCGCATGGGCGCGCGCCGCGTCCTCGAGAACGCCGATGGGTTTGCTTGGGACGTCTTCGTCCGCGAGGTCGTGGGGTTCGAGTTCTCGGATCGGATGCGGACCCGCGTGGAGGCGTGGATGGCCAGCGGTCAGCTCACCGTGTTCGCGGCTGCGCCGGAGGACATCTTCGCCTTCAAGGCGCTCACCGACCGCGAGCGCGACCGGGACGACATGAATTCGCTCTTCACGAACGGCGTGGATCAGGCCATCATCCGCGAGGAGGTCCTTGTCCAAGCCGAGCGACGTACGGGCAAACGTTTCGCCGCGTTCTTCTACCGAGGCTTGGAAGAGTTCGTCGACAAGCACGGCGTGCTGTACCCAGGTCTGGACGAGTTCGAGGCTCTCTACCTCCGCGAACAGGTTGCGAAGATCCTCGCGACGCGGCTGACGGAAGGCTCTGTAGACTTGGCCCGGGCCGCGGAGGAGCTGGGGGCGGAGCGAGGCGTCGTGGAGGCGGCCGCGCAGAGGTTGGTACGGCAGGGGTTGGCCCGCGTCGAGGCGGGCGAGCTGCGGCAGGCGTGACGGAGACGGTTATCTGCGGAATAAGCAGCAGGAGGGCCAGAATGGGCGCTACCAAGAACCAAGGAGAGATGCCACAGTCATAGCCCTGTGGAGAGGGCCTGGGTAGCGAACACCGGGGGCCTTCCTCCCCGCCGGAAGCGCGTCGCACAACGAAGGACCATCTGACGGAGGGACGCCAGAATGACAAGACTGCACACGTATCTCAATTTCGCCGGCAACACGGAGGAGGCGTTCCCCTTCTACCAGGCGGCGCTGGGCGGCGAGTTAACGCCAAGCGTCCGGTTCAAAGACATGCCGGTCGAAGGCGTGAGGATCCCGGGAGCGGACCAAAGCAAGGTCATGCACGTCGGACTCCGCATCGGCCCGGAACACATGCTGATGGGAACGGACGTCCTCGAGTCCCTGGGCCAAGGACTCGTCGTCGGAAACAACACCCACATCTCGATCCATCCGGACTCGAAGGAAGAGGCGGACCGGATCTTTCACGCGCTGTCCGCCGGCGGCACGATCGAAATGCCGATGGCGGACCAGCCTTGGGGGGACTACTACGGGAGCTTCAAGGACAAGTTCGGCGTCCAATGGATGGTCAACTCCGCCTGCCCGCGGCAACCCTCCCGCTGACGGTCGACCCCTCGGGTTCGCGGCCGACGGAAGCGTGGACGCGCCCTCCGCCGAGAGGAATGCGAAACCCATGACGAGACGTGCGACCCGAAGTGCGCCCGCCGAGACGACCGGTGATGTCGTCGGCTAGGGAGAGGCTCGAAGGCACGGCTAGGGCGCGACGCCCTGTGACCTACATCTGGGGCGGCATCGCCTCGAGAACCTCAAGGCTCTCCCCCGGCCCCAGGGGGCAGTTCTTCGCCAAAGCCACCGCGGCCTTCAGGTCCGCCGCCTGGACCACCGTGTATCCGGTGACCTTGGTGGCGGCGGGCGCGCCCACCGTCTTCCGGTTGCCAAGGATGGAGCCCATGTCGACCAGGCTCCCGCCGAGCATGCCGAACCAAGCCTCCCAAGCGGCCATGACCTTCTTGCTCTCTGCCGGGTCCGCCGGGGGCGTGCCGCCGATGAACAGGTACACGAACTTCTTCATGGTTTCCCGGTTCTCCTGTGGAACCCCTCTCGGGGCAGGGGGCCATACACATCCCGGGTATATGAAGGGGCAACCGGGCTCCCCGCGTTGCAGCGCCCATCCGTTCCGTTGGTGGGACTTGCCGCGAGGGTCCCCGAGCGTCAATACTCCGGCGCTCGCACGAGCACATGGTGGTAGCCGTAGCCGTCGAGCCGCTCGTCGGCCTCGTCGACGAGGGTGAAGCCCGCCTCGGCGAGCCAGCGGCGGACCTGTTCGCGTCCCGGGTAGTAGTGGTACCCGCCGGTCCCCTCGCGGACGTCCTCGCCGCGGACCGCGGGCAGGCCGGCGGCCGTCTCCTCGGCGAAGGCGCGGTCGAGTTCTCGACGATCGACCTCCTCGATCGTCAGGTAGAGGTGGCCGCCCGAGCGGAGCGCCCGTCGGAAGTTCGCCAGGACGAGGGGCCATTCCTCGGGCGGCACGTGCTCCATCGCATCGATGCACATCGCGGCGTCGAACGCCTTCTCGAAAGCAAGTTCCTGGAGGCCGACCTGATGGAGGCGTGCGCTCGGATGCTTCGTTCCGGCCCGTCCGAGCATGCCGGCGGACTGGTCGGTGCCCACCACGTGACGACCGGCCCCGAGGACCATGCCCATGTAGGGTCCTGTGCCGCACGCCGCATCGAGGACCGTCCCGCCCTGCGGGCAAGAGTCGATCAGCCGGGCGACGAAACGGCGGTGGACGGCTGTGACTGGGTCGTACTCATCGTCGTACGTCGCCCCGTCGCGAGTGTAGTCCATCTCGACTGAGGCTCGCCGTTCCGCCAACCACTCCCTTCGGTCCACAGAGGTTCTCCGACGTAACTTGGACGGGGGCTCTTAAACCTGGGGTGGGCGGACTTCCCCGGGGGGCCATGCCCTGCCTGGGCGGGGGACTCGCGCTGGTCCGGCTCCCAGGTCAGTCCAACGTGATGACGACCTTCCCCCGGGGGTGTCCCTGCCCCACGTACCGGACCGCCTCGGGGACCTCGTGCAGGGGGAACCGCCGGTCGATGACGGGCGTGACCTTCCGTGCGAGCATGAGGTCCATCAGGAAGGCGAGGTCCTCGTTCTTGTGATTCGCGATGAATGCGATCCGCTTCTGCCGCCCGAATCGCGACACCACGGGCGCCATGAGCAGAGGGAGGATGGAGGGCGTCCTCCGGCCCGACTGTCCGGCGAGGACGAGCGTCCCGTCCGGATTCAAGACGCGCTTGCACTCCGAGAAGGGGCGGTTCCCCGCCACGTCGAAGAGCAGGTCGTACCGGTGTCCGTCCCGGGTGAAGTCCTCCCGGGTGTAGTCGATGACCCGATCGGCACCGATCGACCGGATGAGGTCCACGTTCCCCGGGCTGCACACGCCGGTGACCTCCGCCCCGAGCGCCTTCGCGATCTGCACGGCGAACGTGCCCACGCCCCCCGACGCCCCGTTGACCAGGACCTTCTGCTTCGGCCGGATTCCTCCTTTATCCCGGAGCCCCTGGAGGGCGGTCTCCCCCGCGACGGGCACGGCGGCCGCCTGCTCGAACGTGAGCCCCGCGGGCTTCGGCACGAAGTGACGCTCCTTCCCGCACACGTACTCGGCAAACGTGCCGCCGTACATGCCGACCACCTCATCTCCGGGTCCGAACCGGGTGACGTTCCGGCCGACGGCCTCGACGATTCCGGCCGCGTCCATCCCCCGGATGGGGTTCTTGGGCCTGCGCAGGCCCTCGATCAGGTGGATCGCGAGGGGCCGACCTCGCGTGATGTGCCAGTCGCCCGCGTTGACGGACGCCGCTCGGACCTTCACGAGCACGCCGTCGTCCCCGGGGACGGGCCGGTCGATGTCCCGGAGCTCGAGGACGTCGGGGGAACCGTATCCCGTTTGGACGATCGCTCTCATCGTTTCCTTCGGTCCGGTCCCAGGCGAACGGCGTACTTAGACTTGGCGCCGGGTTTCCCCTGAGGCCTCCGCCCCCAGCCGATTTTCGAACCGAAAGGTAGTTCGTCTGCGGGACTCCGTCGCCCGCAGGATGGCCCGCGCCGTCCGCCATGACCCCGAGGGCGTCGCGTCCACGGTCGGGACGATCTTCACGATCGTCATCGTCCTGCTATTCATCCAGATCGTCGTCGCGGGGGTCATGCCGGCGCGCGAGTACGAGGCGGAGTGGGCCGGCTCGATCGGCGCCATCGACTCGTTCGGGCGGCTCCGTGCCGGGGCCCAGGTCGCCTCAGAGGCGGGCTCCCAGTTCGCGGTGACGGTCCCCGTCGGGACGTCCCTGGGGGGCCCGTTCTCCACCCCGAGCGAGGGGCGTCTCAGCTTCCTCCCCGGGGACGGCTTCGCGATGAGCGTCTCCCTGCGGTTCGTCCCGAACCTCCAGGCCGCCTCCGTGACGAAGGTCGACCAGGATGTCATCCTGCTCATGGACAGCTCAGGTTCCATGGTGTGGAACGATCCCACGAGGCTCCGCATCTCGAGCGCAAAGGAGTACGTCGGGCAGCTCACGCTCCCGGACCGCGTCGCGGTCGTCGACTTCGATTCGGACGCGCAGTTCACGCGGGCGAACGTCGGCGGGCCCGTGCACCACCTGTTCACGGTCGGACACAACGGCCCGCCGTACACGGAGGCCCAGTCCGACCTCGACACAATCGACGCCTCCGGCTCGACGAACTTCGGGGACGCGATCCGGATCGCGAACGACGAGTTCGTCGCATACGGGGACCGGACCCACGCCTGGGTCATGATCCTCCTGACGGACGGCCGGAACACGGTCGTCGGGGCGGACGCGATGGCTCGTTCGGAGGCGCTGGAGGCGAAGGCCCTCGGGACCACAATCTTCACGATCGGGCTCGGGAACGACCTCAACGAGCCGCTGCTCCGGGAGATCGCGGACGCGACGGGCGGGACGTACTACCACGCATCGACGGCCGCGGAGATCCGCTGGATCTACCTCGAGATCAGCCGCCGGTACACAGGCAGCTTCCAGTGCGGGAGCGTGGAGAGCCTGGAGCCGTCGTTCGGCACGCTCGAACTGTTCATGGCGAACCGGCGGTATCCCGCCCAGACCCTGCGCCTCGAGGGCGGCGCGATCGAGGTCCGCCAGCGCGGGGGATCCCTGGTCCGGGAGGGTCCTCCGATCGAGCACCGACCCACGACGGACGGCGCGAGCCTTTCCCTCACCCTCCTCACGTTCGTCGGAGAACCGTGGGTGACGAACGGCGTCCGGAACGAGATCGTGCAGCTGCGGGTCCTCGGGGCCGACCGCGTGGACCAGGCGATCGCGAAGGTCCCTCTGGACGAGACGGGCGCGGAGATTCGCACGGCCCGGGAGGAATTCGCGTTCTGGGCGGACCAGGGCGCCGCGACCCCGTCTGCGGCCGGCGCCGTCGAGACCCCGTTGGCCGAGGCGGAGCGGTTCGCGCTTTGGGCGGACGAGAACCAGACCGCCCGCGATGTGGAGGGCGCGAAGTTCCTCGCCGACCGGGCGCAGGGCCAGCTCTCCACGGCCGTCGTGGCCCTCGAGGAGGGAGCGGCGAGGGGCGAGATTCAGGGATGGCTCGCCTCGTCGACGCGCGACACCGTCCTCATGAACGCTTGCCGCCTCGACCAGTGGCGGAACTGGTACGACGGGGTGTCGATCCGCGTGACGTCCGGCTCGGCCGCGGCCTGGGCCCTGTGGTTCGAGATGGAGTTCAGCGACCGGTGGCCCGGGGTGACGACGGGGACCTTGGGGGACGAGACGATCGTGTCCATCCATGCGGTGGACCGGTTCATCCTCGCCACGCGGGTCATTGAGCTCTCCCTCGGCGGCGCTTGACCGACCGCCCGGTCGCGTCGGTCAATGGCCGCACAGGGGCTCGGGCTCGGCGAAGCCTTTTGTCCCTCTGTCGTCTCCTCGATCCTGTGCTCGCCTTCGAATCCCATGGGGTGGGAGGGGCGCCCATCGTCCTCTTGCTGCACGGATGGCCCTTCCGCGCGCCGATCTGGCGGGACGTCGGAGCCGGCCTCGCTCCGCGCGGGTTCCGCATGATCGCCCCGGACCTGCCCGGCTTCGGAGACAGTCCCGCGCTCGATAAGGACCCGCCCACCACGGAGGCCTATGCCGACGCGGTCGCAGGCCTCCTCCGAGCCCTCGGCAGGGGCTCCGTAGCCGTCGCGGGACACAGCTTCGGCGGCTATGTCGCGCTCGCCCTCGCGGACCTGTATCCGGACCTCGTGTCCGGCCTCGCCCTCGTCTCGTCCCGCACCCACGCGGATCCGGACGCGGCCAGGAGGGGGCGATTCGAGGCGATGACGAAGGTCCGCGCGGGCGGTACCCAGGCCCTCCTGCCGTCCCTTGCGGATAAGCTCCTGGGCCCCAGATCGGATTCCCGCCTGCGCGACCACGTGACGGCGGAGATCGTGAGGGCGCGCCCCGACGGGACGATCGCGGGGCTCGCCGCGATGGCGTCCCGGCCGGATCGTACGAGCGTCCTCGAGACGTTCTCCGGCCCCGTCCTCGTCGTCCACGGGACCACGGACGCGCTCGTCCCGATCGCGGAGGCCGCGCGGCCGGGCCCTCATCAGGGACCGTTCGAGCGGACGATCCTCCCCGACGTCGGGCACATGCCCATGTGGGAGGCGCCCGACGCGCTCCTCGAGGCGATCGTTAGATGGGCTTCGCGTGCGCTCCGCGCGGGGACGTGACCCGCGTCGCCGGGCCGTTCGGCCTCCGTGCGCCTCGCTCTCCTCTGCGAACTCGGCGCGAAAGAGATAAGAGCCCCCAGGCCCCCTCGCCTCCGTAATGAGGGTCGCCATCCTCGGCGTGGGGGGCGTCGGCCGGACCCTCGCTTCTGAGCTCCGGGCGGACGAGAGGGTGGACGCCCTCTTGCTCGCGGACGCCGTCCCCGAGCGGGCGAAGGTCCTCGCGGGGATGAAGGGGCGCGTCCACCTCGAGGCGCGCCAGCTCGACGCCTCGGACCCCGCGGCCGTCGCCAGGACGATCCGCAAGTGGGACCTCGTCGTGAACGCGACCCTCCCCAAGCACAACCTCGCGATCATGCGCGCGGCCCTCGACGCCGGCGTCAGCTACCTCGACATCGCGGGGACGGGCCCTGCGGTCCCAGGAGGCACGCCGGGCATCCTCGAGCAGCTCGAGCTCCACGATCGCTTCCGGGATGCGGGCCTCCGGGCCCTCCTGTCCATGGGCCTCGACCCCGGGTTCACGAACGTCCTCGCCCGGGACGCGGCGGACAAGCTCGACACGATCGACGCGGTCCGAATCCGGTCCGGCGGCTTCGTGAACCTCCCGGGTTTCACCTCCTTCCCCCTGTATTCGAGGGACGCGTTCCTCTCCGACATGCTCATCCCGCCCTCGATCTGGCTCAATGGGCGCCTCCTCGACCGGGAGCCCATGGGGGAGCCCGAGGACTTCGCGTTCCCGGAGCCCGTGGGGGTCCAGAAGACCTACCTGATCTCCCACGAGGAGATCAAGACCCTCCCTCGCTTCCTGGGGAAGCCCGTCGCGCGGGTGGACTTCAAGTACGCCCTCGACCCCCACCTCGTGAAGGCCCTCCTCGCCCTCGACCGCCTCGGGCTCCTCCGGGACGACCGCCTCATCCGGATCGGGTCGTCCCTCGTCTCCTTCCGGAGGGCCCTCCTCGCCGCGTTCCCGGAGCCCTCCGCCCTCGTCCTCCCCCTCGAGGGATGGAAGGCCGTGAGCCTCGAGGTCGAGGGCCGCGCGAAGGGCGTCCGGGTCGTCCACCGGGCGGACATCGTGATGGCCCACCAGGAGGCGAACCGGCGGCGGAGCACGACGGCCGTGTACTACCTGACCGCCTGCGCGGCCGCGATCGGCGCGGTCCTCCTCGGCGCGGGCGGGCTTCCGAAGCCCGGGGCGTTCCCCGCGGAGGCCCTCGACCCGGCGGCCGTTCTCCGGGAGTGGGCCGCGCGGGATCTCCCCCTGAGCCGGTCCGAGCGGACCCTCCCCGGGTGATCCCGTCTCAGGTGGGGTCCCCGAACGTCAGGTAGTGCCATCCCTTCCGCGCGGCGTCCGGGAGGCCCACGAGGACGCGCTTCACGTTCGTGTACTCCTCGAGGCTATAGATCGAGAGGTCCTTCCCGAACCCGCTCTGCGTGTACCCGCCATGGGGCATCTCGCTCACGAGGGGAAGGTGCTCGTTGATCTCCGCGGCCCCGAAGCGCAGCGCGTTCGCCACGCGGAACGCGCGGTGGAGGTCCTTCGTCCAGACGCTCGAGTACAGGCCATACACGACGTCGTTCGCGATCCCGATCGCCTCGTCCTCCGTGCGGAAGCGGGTCGCCGTGACGACGGGCCCGAAGACCTCCTCGCAGGAGATCCGCATGCCCGGGCCCGCGTCAGAGAACAGCGTTGGAGAGAAGTACCAGCCCCTGTCGAACGCCTCCCGGGTCGCGTCGATCGCCGCCTTCGCGTCTGCCACGCCGCCCTTCGAGACCTCGGCGAGCTTCGTCTCGTTCGCGGGGTTGATCGCCGCGTGCGTCTCCCCGCGCTCCGCTGGGACCCATTCCCCGCCCACGTAGTTGAGATGCTCCGACTTCGCCAGACGCGACCCTCCTCGATCGACCGTTCGTAGGAAGGCGGCGGCGCGCCAAGTCCGTTTCGCGGGCCGGTCGGGGGCCACGGGAGAGGGACGTTCTGAGGCTGCATCGCCCGCCCTTCAAGTTAACCTTGTTCAAGGTTAACACGGAGCCGACGCGCCACTCGACGGCGGATCGCCTGCGCGATCGCGCGGGCCCATGGTCTACGCGCGGAGGGCCTCGACAACGGTGGGGAAGCCCGACGCGAACCGGGCCGCGTCCGCCTCGGGCACCGTGAAGGACACGCGGAGGAACCGGTCCCCGAAGCGCTTCGAAGTGTAGGAGCCCGCCCGGACGTGGACGAGGTGCTCCCTCAGGAGCCTCTCCTCGACCCGCTCGGGGTCCACGCCCGTCCGGGAGATGTCCACGACGAACATGTTCGCCTTCGAGGGGAACACGGGGAGGGACGCGCCCTCGACGCGGGACACGGCCCCCTTGATCGTCCGCTGGTTCGCCTCGCACACCCGGCGGAGCTCAGGAAGCCAGTCCCCCTTCACCCGGAGGGCCGCGAGGGCCGCCCGCTGGGCGAGCACGTTGACCCCGAGCACGTTCGTGTCGAACCCGCGGAGCCTCTGGGCGGTCTCGGGGGGTCCGAGGATGGCCCCGACCCGCATCCCCGCGAGCCCAGGCCCCTTGCTGAAGGAGTACGAGACGAGGGTGCGCTCGGGGGCGTGCGCCCACGCGAGCTCGTGGTCCGGGTTGAAGTCCCGGTACGTGGCGTCGTGGACGAGCCAGAGGGCGTGGTCCCGGGCGACCTCCGCGATCCCGCGGACCTGGGCGGCCGATAAACCGGACCCGAGGGGGTTGTTCGGGTCCACGAGGAGGATCATCCTTGTGGCCGGGGTCACGGCGGCCTCCGCGGCCTCCGGGGTCAGGACCCAGGGCTCCCGGTAGATGTCG
>MGWD01000002.1:35244-50659 GCA_001800825.1 Euryarchaeota archaeon RBG_19FT_COMBO_69_17
CATGCGGACCTGCTCATGGAGGGGGATGAACGCCGGGTCCGTCGTGAGGACCTCGTCCCCCGGCTCGAGGAGGGCCCGCATCGCAACGTACACTCCCTCGATCCCGCCGTTCGTCACGGAGACGTCGGCGTCGGGCGTGCCGAGGTCCTCCCGGATCGCGTCCGCGAGGCCCGGGACCCCCGCGCGGGGCGGGTAGAGCCGGAACTCCTCCTCGTCCAGGGACCGGCGGATCGCCTCGAGGATCTCGGGGTGCACAGGGAGGGTGTTCGTGTTCTGGGACATCCACGCGACCTCGCGCCGGCGCGCGTGCGCGAACTCGAGGTTGTGGTTCGGGGGCTTCGACATCGCTTCCCGTCCCTCGACGATGGGAGGCGTTCCTGATATCCGTTTGGGTCCCGATGCGTTCCCATGGAACGAGTCCCCACGGAACCCGTCCGGCGCGCGATCCTCGGGGTCCCCCGACCTCAATAGCGTACGCTTATATCGAGGGGGTCGATTCGACCGCACCCGAGGTGGGCCTCATGCCGATGCAGCACGGCGTCGTGAAGACCCTCGTCCTCACGGGGAAGCAGGTCGCGAGGCTCCTCGACATGCGCCAGGTCATCGACGCGGTCGAAGACGCGTTCCGCCACAAGGGCCTCGGGAAGGTCCAGATGCCGCCGAAGACGTACCTCTTCTACCCGGAGTTCGACGGGGACCTCCGCGTCATGCCCTCCTACGTCCAGGACCTCGAGGTCTCCGCGGTCAAGATCGTGAACGTCCACCCGCAGAACGCCCGGAAGTTCGGCCTGCGCACGGTCATGGGGGTCCTCGTCCTCGTGAACCCGCGGACGGGCGCGCCCCTCGCGTTCATGGACGCGACCCACATCACGGACGCGCGGACGGGGGCCGCGAGCGCGATCGCCTCGAAGCATCTCGCCCGGCCGAGTCCGAAGGTCCTCGGGATCATCGGCGCGGGGAACCAGGCCCGGACCCAGGTCCTCGCCCACGTGACCCAGTTCGGCGGGTTCGAGGAGGTCCGGATCTTCGACCTGTTCCCGGAGAAGAGCCGCTCCCTCGCGCGGGAGTTCCGCCGGCGGCACAAGGGCCGGGTCGCCCGCGTCCGGGTCGCGGAGAGCGCGGAGGACTGCGTCGTCGGCTCGGACATCGTCGTCACAGTCACCCCGTCCCACGAGCCCGTCGTCCTCGACACCTGGGCCCGGCCGGGCACCCACTTCAACTGCATCGGGGCGGACGCGCCCGGGAAGCAGGAGATGGACCCCCGCATCCTGAAGCGGGCGTACCTCGTGATCGACGACTGGGAGCAAGCGAGCCACGCGGGAGAGATCAACGTGCCCCTGTCGAAGGGCGAGCTGAGCCGCGAGGACGTGAACGCGGAGATCGGAGAGGTCGTCGCGGGGCTCAAGCCGGGCCGCCAGAGGGACGACGAGATCACGGCCTTCTGCTCCACGGGCCTCGCGGTCCAGGACTCCCTCACGGCCCATGTCGTCTACGACGCCGCCCTGCGCCAGCACGTCGGGCGCTCGATCCAGATCATCCCGTGACGGCGGCGGCCGGAACGCCCTCCGGGCCGTGTGGTGGGAAAGCCTTATGCGGAATCAGCCCTTAGGCCGCGGGGCCGGGCTCGTGGTCTAGTGGTCATGACGTCACCCTGACACGGTGAAGGTCACCGGTTCGAATCCGGTCGAGCCCATCCTCCGGGTCGCTCGAGGGCGTCGCGGTGCCTTCGGACGTGCGTTCACTACCTATCGACAAGCATTAATGCTACGGATATCATAGCGGTCCCCATGGTCGCCAGGAAACCGGCCCGGGCGTCCCGCGCCCCGGACCTCACGCGAGATGCTCGGGGGGCCGCGCCGACGGGCTGCGGGATCACGCCCCTGTTCGCGCTCCTCGGGAAGAGCCACGTCCTCGACATCCTCTACGTCGTCCTCCACGAGGAGGCGGGCCCCATCCGGTTCGTGGACCTCCAGCGGCGGCTCCGGATGTCGCCGAACACCCTCTCGGAACGGCTCAAGGGCCTCGTGGAGGTGGGACTCCTCTCCCGCACCGTGTTCCGGGAGATCCCTCCCCGCGTGGACTACGAGGCGACGGACAAGGCCCGGGAGCTCGACTCCGTGTTCGAGGGCCTTCAGGCGTGGGCGAAGCGGCACACCCTCCGGGCGGAGCCCCCCGTCGCAGGTACGGCCTGAGCCCGTGGGGGCGGGCCCCTAGGGAGCCCTCATGAGCAGGTCGAGGACCCGCGTCTCGATCGGGTCGTCCTCCCCGACGACCATCGCTCGGAAGTCGCTCCGCACGCCCTTCCGCTTGCGGGCGAGGGCGATGTTGCTGCCCCCGCCGTCCGCCGGGACGACGGCGAGGAAGAACATCGTGGGAGGGCCCCGGTCCGTGACCTCGAACTCGAAGAGGAGGCTGATCGACATGGGGTCCACGAGGCGCAGCTCCGCGCCGACGGCCCGGAGGCGCCCCTGCATTTCGGCGAAGACCTCCTCGGGCTCCCCCTCCGCGCGGCGGCGCTGCACGAGGGCCGAACCCGCGTGCGGGGCATGAACATTGCCCCGAGATTATCCCAAGGAATCCCGTCGGGAGCATGCCCGCAGGGGTGGGTCAACCGACCCGGGAGAGGACCGTGAGCGCTCGGAGCGTGATCATCTTGCTCGGGCGGCGGGCGGTCTCGAAGGCGAGCGGGATGGGACCCTTGCCCGGATCGGACGGGCGCACTTCTGGACGGACCGCGTCGAGGTTCCACCGCCCGTCGGACCTCTGCTTCTTCCGCAGGTGCGTGAGCGCGTAGCCCAGTCTCGGATCGTCTCCGTAGCCGAGAGCGGTCAGGATGTCGAGGCCGACGAGGAGATCGTAGTAGTAGTGGACGGGCCAGTGGAAGCGGTACCACGGCTCGTACCGCGCACCCTGGCGGTGCAGCTCGCGGTCGAGATAGAACTCGGCCCCCTTCTCCACGCAGTCCTTCATCGACCTCGTCCACTTCGAGCGAGGATAGGCGACGAAGGCGCTCAACCCCTCCCACGAGTCAAGGGTCCGCGCCGGAGACGGTCCGTCCCCGAAGGACCAGCACGTCCAGCCTCCCTTCGGGTGAGCGGTCCTCACGAGCCAGTCGAGCGCCTTGCGGACCCGGCGGTCGTCTCCGTAGCCGAACCGGATCAACGCTCGGGCCATGTTGCCGGTGTAGCAGTGATGGCCCTTCCCCTTCGACATCCCGCCGACGCCGCCTCCCTTCAGGGGGGACTTGCCCATCCAGTGCTCGCACGACTTGCGCACCTCGGGAATCGCGCAGGTCGCGCCGAGGTCCGAGAGCGCGAGCAGGTTCCAGTTCGTCGAGACGTACTTCGGATACATGGGGTGCCCGTCGCGGACCCACCAGCCGCCCGGGTCGCGGCGGGCGAGGATCTCCGCAGCCCACCCGGTCGTCGGGATCCGGGCCTTCGCATCCCGGACGTCGGGGTCGGTCTCGCTCTTCCTGAGGAGCCGGGTCTGGGTGAGATACCGGATTGACGGCTGGTCCGCCTCGAGCAGCCAGTCGAGAACCCTATCGCGCCGCACGACCGTTCGCAAGTCTCCTGCGCCTCATAAGGCCGCCGGTCCCCCCGACGGCATGCAGGGGACGGGTTCGGTCCGGGTGGCGATGACCTCGTGCCTCGCAGTCGCGGCCTCCCTTGGCGAACCGCGGTTCGATGGCCCGGTCCAGGCGGACGTGGCACGACGCGAGGACCATCGCTCGCCCGAGCAGGTCGTCGAGACCCCGGGGAAGGTCGACGCTTGCTGCGGCGACGTGTCGGCTGCCGGCCTCACGCGAGCTCGGGGGACGCGATCCGCCGCACGATCCCGAGGGTGAGCTTCCCGAAGACGGGATTCACGTTGTCCCCCGTCTTCGCGCTCCCCCACATCGCAAAGCCCCCGTACCGGAGCGCCTTCTCCTGGGGCTCCTGGTCGTCGTAGAGGCACATGATCTGGTCCTTGAGGTCCGTCTTGTTCACGACGATCGCGAGCGGGACGTCCCCGGCGATCTTGAACGCGGCCTGGATCCACTGGTCGAGGGCCTCGAACGTCGAGTACCGGGTAACGTCGCAGACGGCGATGAGCCCCTGGGTCCCCTTGAGGTAGTCCACGTGGAGGGTGTCGAGGTACGAGCGCTCCCCGATGAGGTCCCAGATCGAGAGCTGGACCTCGAGGACCTTCGACTTGTCCGCCTTCGGGGTCAGCCAGACCTTCTTCAGGCTCACCTTGCTCCCGAGGGTCGAGATGTACCGGTCGTCGAAGGAGTCCTCGACGTACCGCCGCACGAGGGACGTCTTCCCGACGGCCGCCTCCCCGACGAGGCACACCTTGGCCTTCAAGACTCCCGTCAGGTCCACGCGCGACGAACTCGACGTCCGACGACTATGAAGGCTTGCCCCTCGTTATCACGGCTGAAACGCCTCGGCCGCCGAGGCGGAGGACCTTCCCCGCGAGCGCGCCCGTCGGCTCGCTCTCCCGGACGGCGACCCCGCCGTTCACGAGGACCCAGTCGATCCCCTCGGGATGGCCGTGGGGATAGTTCTCGAAGGGGTAGGTGTGGGGCCACGAGTTCGTCGCGCGGTCCCGGACCCTCGGCAGGTCGAAGACGACGAGGTCCGCCCAGAACCCCTTCCGCACGAGGCCGCGGTCCTGGAGTCCGAGTCGGGCCGCGGGCATGCCCGTCATCTTGTGGATCGCCTCCTCGAGCCGGAGGACGTGCTCCTTGACGACGAACCGTTCGAGGATCCCCGGGTACTCCCCGTACGTACAGGGCACGTACACGGGCGGCTCCGCCGTCCGCCGCTCCTTCGGCAGGACCCAGCCGTCCGAGCAGATCATGACGAGGGGATGCCGGAGGGTCGCCTTGATCTCCTCGAGGTCCTGGTAGTCGAACAGGCCCACGGCCTCGTCGCGCTCCTCGACGATCACGTCGAAGAACGCGGTCCACGGGTCCGTCCCCCGCTTCTCCGCGAGCCGGGCGATCGTGAGGCCCTCTTTCGTCGGATCCCGTGGGCACCGGAGGAGGAACACCCGGTCCCAGCGGTCGTGCTTGAGGAGCCCGACGTATCCGGCGGCGGGCTTCCGGTCCCCCTTGACTTCCGCGCGGAGGGCGTCCCGCTTCGCGGGGTCCTGGAGCAGGGCGACGAGTTCGTCCGTCGGGAGTTTCTGGGTCCACTGGGGCAGGGCGTGGCTCAAGGGCGGCCCGAAGTCCGTGTGGGCGTCGTTGTCCACGAGGACGTCGACCCCGCGTTCCCGCGCGGCCTCCCAGAGGGCTTGGACCTCCCGCCCTTTCCCGATGCCCCCGTACTTCGGGTTGTTGTGGCTGATCTGGACGGAGCATCCCGCCCTCTCGCCGATCTCGATGCATTCCCGCACGGCGTCCGCGATCATCTCCCGTTCCCCCCGGATGTGGGACGCGTAGAAGCCGCCGTGGCGGGCCACGACGCGGGCGAGGTCGACGACCTCCTCCGTCGACGCGAAGCAGCCGGGCGGGTAGACGAGGCCCGTGCTCATCCCGAACGCTCCGGACCGCATCGCCTCGTCGACGTAGGCGCGCATCTGACGCTGCTCCGCCTTCCTCGGCGGGCGCTCCTCGAAGCCCATCGTCGCGAGCCGCACGGACCCGTGCCCCACGAGCCCCGCGACGTTGATCCCCACGCCCTGGCGTTCCATGAACGCGAGGTACTCCGCGTACGTGGACCAGGTCCACTCTCCCTCCTTCGCGTAGTACGTGAACCGCCGGACCGCGAGCTCGCGGTACACGTCGCTGATCGGCGCGGGGGAGTCCCCGCAGTTCCCGATCACGTGGGTCGTCACGCCCTGGCGGACCGCGCACTCGCACGTCGGCTCCGCGAGGATCCCGATGTCGCTGTGGGTGTGGATATCGATGAATCCCGGCGCCACGTACTTCCCGGCCGCGTCGATCACGACGGAGGCCTTCGACCGGTTGAGGCGTCCCACCTGGGCGATCCGCCCCCGCCTCACGCCGAGGTCGAGGACCCGCCATGGCGTCCCCGTGCCGTCGAGGACCCGACCGTTGCGAACGAGGACGTCGAAGGGCATGCGGGCGGGAAAGCCCGCGAGGGATATGACCCCTCGCAACGGACGCGCGGGTCGCGTCTATGGAGAACGGAGGCGGACGCTTCGTCCTCCGCCCTCCCGCGATGCGGCCCCGGACCCTTACTCTCCTGCGGCAATTTATCTATACTTTGCGGGCGTTCGCTCGGACATCCGATACCATGATGTCATGGGAAGAGGAGTTTGAGGCGTTCAAGGCGCGGACGAAAGGGTCCGCGAAGGCGTGGGCCAGCGCGAAGAAAGTCATGCCCTTCGGGGTCAACAGCAACTACCGGCTGACGGACCCGTACCCCCTGTACATGGGGCGCGGGAAAGGGTCCCGCCTGTGGGACGTCGACGGGAACGAGTACGTCGACTTCAACATGGCGTTCGGCGCCCTCGTCGCGGGCCACAGCCATCCCGTCCTCGTGAAGGCCCTCAAGGACCGCGTGGCGAACGGCACGATCTACGGATACGAGGGCGACGAGGCGGCCCCCCTTGCGGAGCACATGTGCAAGCGCTTCCACGTCGACCGGGTCAAGTTCTCCATGACCGGCCTCGACTCGACGCTGTTCTCCGTGCGCCTCGCGCGGGCGGTCACGGGCCGCCGGAAGGTCCTCAAGTTCGAGGGATGCTACCACGGCTCCCACGACACCCTCATGGTCTCCATCAAGCCCGCGAAGGAGCGGTCGGGGGACGCGAAGCGGCCGAACCCCGTGCCCTCCTCGAAGGGCCTCGTCCCCGAGCTCGTCGCGAGCGCCGTGATCGCCCCCTTCAACGATCTCGACGCCACGCGCGCGATCGCGGAGGATGCGGCGGACGACCTCGCCGCGATCATCCTCGAGCCCGTCCCGATGAACATGGGGCTCGTGCTCCCGCGGCCCGGGTTCCTCGAGGGACTCCGCAGGATCGCGGACGACACGGGGGCGGTCTTGATCTTCGACGAGGTCAAGACGGGCGGGAAGTGGTACGGCGGGGCCGAGGAGGCCTTCGGCGTGAGGCCCGACCTCAAGGTGTTCGGGAAGGCGATCGGGGGCGGGATCCCCCTCGGGGTCGTCGGGGGCACCGCGGGGATCATGGACCAGACGGTCCCGGGCCAGGTCGCCCACGCGGGGACCTTCAACGCGAACCCCCTCAGCATCACGGCGGGCCTCGTGACCCTCACGGAGATCCTCACGCCGAAGGGGATGCGCCACGCCCAGCGGATCGGGGACGCCCTCGGGAAGGGCTACGTGAGGACGATCAAGGAGCATGGGCTCTTCATGACCGTCCAGTACAAGGGGATCTCGGGGACCGTCCACTTCAGCTACCACCCCGTCGTCGACTGGCGCTCCTTCCAGGACGTCGACGTGGGGAAGTGGTGGGCCTACGACACGGCGATGAAGAACCGCGGGATCATCCCCATGGCCACGGGACCCGACGAGCAGTGGACGACGTCCGTCGCCCACACGATGGAGGACGTCGAGGACCACCTCGCCGCCCTCGACGAGGTCGCCGAGCTCATCAAGAGATTCCAGGAGGCCATCCCCCTCGTCGAGGCGGTCTGAGCTCGGCCGGAGGCCGCGGGCCGCGGGCCCGCAGGGAGAGGTGACGGAAGACGCCCCGCCGGAAGTACGGCCGGATGGTCAAGCCTATGCCCATCCTCGATCCGAAGAAGTGCCGGATCTGCAAGGCGGGGCGGCCCTGCCCGGCCCACTCGAAGAAGGTGGACTAGCCCTTCCGTCCCACGGCGAGGACGACGGCCCAGCCCTTCCTTTCGTACCGCTCGAGCTTCAGGCCTGCGCCCTCCATGAGGACCGCGTACTCCCCCCGCGAGAGGATCCGCACGAGGGGCGCGAGGAGCCGCGTCGCGGCGGACAGGACGACGACGGTCCCGCCCGGGCGGAGGAGGCCGGCGACGGCCCGAAAGCCCTCCGCGGGGTCCGGGAGATAGTAGAACGATCCCGCGAGGACGACCGTGTCGAACGTCTCCGGACGGAATGGCGACCGGATGACGTCCGCCCTCACGAGGGCTCCACGGTACCGGGCCCGCCGGAGCATCTCCCGGGAGAGGTCGATCCCGACGGCGCCTTCGAGGTGGCCCGTCGTGTGGCCCGTGCCCACGCCGACGTCGAGGACCCTCGGACCGCGGATGGCCTCCCGCACCTCCGAGAGCCACTCGGGCCGGTACAGGAGCGCGTTGATCCGATCGTACGTGGGCGCGAGGCGATCGAAGAACCGCCGCGCGCTCGCGGGGTTCGATAGGACGGGCACGGGGGACCTGAAAGGGCCTTCCCCGCATCAAGGCGCAGGCTCACGCCTCGCGGACGATCCGCCACAGGAACCGCGGGGAGAACCCCGCCCCGGCGGGGGAGCGGCACGCCTCCCGGACGTAGTGCGTGCAGGAGTGGCAACAGTCCTCGAGGGCCACGCGTCCCGGACGGTCGAGACAGCTCGCCTCGCAGGGCACGTCCCGCCCGAGCGGGTCCCCGGCGTGTAGACGTTCCGTACGTATCCTGGGTGGGGATATGTATGGAGGACCCGGCGGCAAAGGTTATATCGACAAGGGCGTCATCGCGACCCATTCGACCCGAGCCGCGGGCCCCTGTGGCGGGATCCGATGTCCCATCGCAGGGGTCCCCCTCGACGGGGGACGGACGTCCATGAGAAAGGTCGCAATCGTGGGAGCGGGGCAGAGCCGGTACGGGGAGTTCCCGGACAAGAGCATCAAGGAGCTGTTCTTCGAGGCGTATCGGGACATGGCCTCGAGCGTGGACCGGAACTTCGACCCGAAGCGGATCGGGGCCGCCTACGTTGGGAACCTCGGCTGCGGGGGCTTCCAGCTCGGGAACCTGTCCGCCCTCGTGTCCGAGTTCGTCGGGCTCCCGTACATCCACACGATGCGGATTGAGAACGCCTGCGCCTCGGGCGGGTACGCCCTCGCGACGGCCGCGATGGACGTCATGGCGGGGGTCCATGACGTCGTCCTCGCGGGCGGGGTCGAGAAGATGACGGACGTCTCCGGCTCGAAGGGGAAGTACTGGCTCGGGGTCTCCGGGGACACGGAGTACGAACGCCTCGCCGGGACGACGTTCTCCGGGCTGTACGCCCTCCTCGCCCAGCGGCACATGCACGAGTTCGGGACGAAGCGGGAGCACCTCTCCATGGTCGCCGTGAAGAACCACAAGAACGGGGCCCTGAACCCGAAAGCCCAGTTCCAGCGGGAGACGACCCTCGAGAAGGCGATGGCCGCGCCCATGGTGGCCGCCCCGCTGAACCTGTTCGACTGCTGCTCCACGACGGACGGGGCGTCCGCCGTCCTCGTCTGCTCCGCGGAAGCCGCGAAGTCCTTCACCGACACCCCGATCTGGATCGAGGGCTTCGGGACCTCGAGCGACTACCTCGCGATCCACGACCGCGCGGAGACCGTCGCCCTCGAGGGGACCCGGCGGGCTGCGGACCGCGCGTACAAGATGGCCTCGAAGGGGCCTCAGGACATCGAGCTTGCGGAGGTCCACGACTGCTTCACGATTGCAGAGCTCCTCGCGTACGAGGACCTCGGGTTCTGCAAGAAGGGGGAGGCCGGCCGCTACATCGAGGAGGGCCACCCCGAGATCGGGGGGGACAGGCCCGTGAACGCGAGCGGGGGCCTGAAGGCGAAGGGCCACCCGATTGGGTCCACGGGGACCGGCCAGGCGTACGAGATGTTCCACCAGCTCCGCGGCTCCGTCGAGAAGCCGGGGCGGCAGGTGAAGGACGCGGAGGTCGGGCTCCTCCACAACGTGGGCGGCTCGGGCGGGACCGTCGCGGTCACGATCCTGGGGCGGTGACCCGATGGCCGTCGGCATCTCCGGATACGGCGTCTACGTCCCGCGGCTCCGGATCAAGCGGGAGGACTACGCGAAGGCGTGGGGCTCCTTCTCCGCCACAGGGGTGAGCGAGAAGGCCGTGATGGGCTACGACGAGGACGTCCTCACGATGGCGTCGAAGGTCAGCCGGCGCGCCCTCGACTCAATCCCCCTCCCCGCCTCGAAGGTCACGCGATTCGCCCTCGCCTCGACCTCGCCGCCGTACGCGGAGAAGCTCCTCTCCGGTACCGTCCTCGTGAGCCTCGGGATCCCGAGCGACGCGTTCAGCTCGGACCACACGAGCTCCACGCGGGCGGGCACGGAGGCGGTGATCGCGGGCTTCGAGCATCTCGCGGGCACCCCGTCGGGCCACGTCCTCGTCGCGTCCGCGGACGCACCGACCGCGAGCATGTGGTCCTCCGTGGAGCACGGGCTGGCCGCGGGGGCGGCCGCGTTCGTGCTGTCCGCCTCCGACATCTTTGCGGAGCTCGAGGGCCACGCGTCCTGGGCGAGCGAGCACGCGGGGGAGCGCTTTCGCCCGAGGGGCCAGGAGCAGATCCACGACCTCAGCGTGAAGAAGTTCTCCGAGTCCTCCTTCGTCGCGAACACGACGAAGGCCGCGTCGGCCGTCCTCAAGCGGCTCGGCCGGAAGCCCGAGGACTACGCCCACGTCGTGATCCAGCAGCCGGACGCCCGGGCGCCGGCGTCCGTCGCGGGCAAGCTCGGCTTCACGGACGCCCAGCTCGCCGCGGGCCTCGTGTCCGCGTACCTCGGGGATCTCGGGGCCGCGTCCGTCCCCCTGGGCCTCGCCGCGGTCCTCGACGTGGCGAAGGTCGGGGACCGGGTCCTCGCGGTATCGTACGGGTCCGGCGCGGGGGCCGACGCGCTCTCCTTCCGCGTGACGGCGGACCGGAAGGCCTCGCCCTCCGTCAAGGAGGAGGCGGCCCGGAAGGAGTACGTCGACTACGTGCAGTATCTCAAGATCAAGGGAGCGATCCAGTGAGGTGAGCAGATGGCCCACGTTTCCGTCCCCATGTACTGGCGGACGATCCCCCAGCGGTACCGGCTCGTCGGTCACAAGTGCAAGGCCTGCGGAGCGATCAACTTCCCCCCGAAAGGCGTGTGCAAAGGCTGCCTGACGTCCTCCGACTTCGAGGAGATCCAGCTCCAGGGCCTCGGCCGGGTCCACACGTTCACCCTGATCGGCGCGGGGGGCGCCCCGCCCGAGTTCGCGGAGCAGGAGAAGGCGGGCGGTTCGTACCCGGTGGCGATCGTCGAGCTCGACGAGGGGCCGAAGGTCATCGGCCAGATGGCCGACGTCAGCCCGAAGGACGTCAGGATCGGCATGCGGGTCCGCGCGGAGCTCCGCCGGATCTACAGCGAGGAAGGCGTGATCCGGTACGGCTTCAAGTTCGTCCCCGCGGAGGGAGCGTGAGCCCATGGACGCCCACAAGGTCATGCCGATGAAGGAGGCCGTTTCCAAGTTCGTCCGGGACGGGGACACCGCGTACCTCGCGGGCTTCACCCACTTGATCCCTTTCGCGGCCGGCCACGAGATCATCCGCCAGAAGAAGAAGGACCTGACCCTGTGCCGGGCCACCCCGGACATCATCTACGACCAGATGATCGCCGCGGGCTGCGCGAAGAAGCTCGTCTTCAGCTACGCCGGGAATCCGGGCGTCGGGAGCCTGCGGTGCTTCCGCCGGTCCCTCGAGAAGGGCGTCCCCCAGGGGATCGAGATCGAGGAGTACACCCACTTCGGCCTCTCGGGCCGGCTCTTCGCGGGCGCGACGAACATGCCTTTCCTCCCCGTGCGGACGAACGCGGGGTCGGACCTCCCCGCGAACAACCCGCGCATCCGGGCCGTGACGGACCCCTACACGGGGGACGAGGTCTCCGTGGTCCCGCCCCTCCGGCCCGACGTCGCCGTCGTCCACGTCCAGCGGTGCGACGCGGCGGGGAACGCCCACATCTGGGGGATCGTCGGGGAACAGAAGGACGCCGCCTTCGCCTCGAAGCGCGTGATCATCAGCGCGGAGGAGATCGTCGACGAGGAGATCATCCGCTCGGACCCGAACCGCACCCTGATCCCCGACTTCATCGTGAGCGCGGTCGTCCGGGAACCGTGGTGCGCGCACCCGTCGTACACCCAAGGCTACTACGACCGGGACAACGCGTTCTACGTGTCCTGGGATGACATCACGAAGGAGCACGAGTCCACGATGGAATGGATGGAGGAGTGGGTCTACGGGGTCGAGGACCGCGCGGCCTACGTGAGGAAGCTCGGCCCCGAGAAGGTGAAACGGCTCCTGCCGAAGCCGGCCCATGCCGCGCCCGTGGACTACGGGAGCGTGTGACGATGACGGACCCGACCGTGACCTCGAGCGAGCTCATGGTGACGATCGCCGCGCGGGAGCTCAGGGACGGAGAGAGCGTCCTCGTCGGGGTCGGCATCCCGAACCTCGCCGCGAACCTCGCGAAGCGCATGCACGCGCCGAACCTCATCCTGATCTACGAGTCCGGGACGATCGGCTCGAACCCCCAGCGGATGCCCCTGTCGATCGGGGACCCGTGCCTCGTGACGGGCGCGAAGTCCGTTTGCTCGATGTACGAGCAGTTCGCGTACTACATCCAGGGCGGCCGGATCGATGTCGGCTTCCTCGGCGGAGCTCAAATCGACAGGTTCGGGAACATCAACTCGACCGTGATCGGGACGTACGCAAAGCCCAAGGTCCGCCTCCCCGGGTCCGGCGGCGCGTGCGAGACGGCCCTCAACGCGAAGCGGATCCTCGTGATCACGCCCCACGAGAAGCGCCGGTTCATCGAGAAGGTGGACTTCGTCACGAGCCCCGGCTTCCTCGACGGCAAGGCGCGGTGGCACGGCCTCAAGGCCCAGGGCGGCGGTCCGTACGCCGTCCTCACGGACCTCGGGACGCTGACGTTCGACGAGGTCACGGGGGAGATGACCCTCACGGCCCTCAACCCTGGCGTGACGGTCGCGAAGGTCCAGGAGAACACGCCCTGGCCCCTCAAGGTCGCCGCAGCGGTGAAGGAGAACCCCCCGCCCACGGCCGAAGAGCTGAAGGTCCTCCGGGCCCTTGACCCGGAGCGGATCTACCTCGGGTGAGGGGACATGGGAGGCGCCTTCGACCCTGTGGCCGAGTACGAGGCGCGGACGCGAAAGAGCGCCGCCTGGTTCGAGGAGGCGCGGAAGCACCTCCCGGGCGGGGTCACGGGGAACGTGAAGTTCTACGCGCCGTACCCCGTCTACGCGAAGCGCGCCCAGGGGGGCCACCTCTGGGACCTCGACGGGAACGAGTACGTCGACTACATGCTGTGCTTCGGCCCCCTGATCCTGGGCCACGGTCACCCCCGCGTGATGAAGGCGATCCACGACCAGCTCGCCCGCGACGGGACGCCCATCTTCGGCGCCCCCCACGAGCTCGAGGCCCGGATGATGGAGCGGGTCAAGCGGATCTTCCCCTTCGCCGACGCCGGACGGTTCACGAACTCGGGCCTCGAGGCGACTCTCCATGCCCTCCGGATCGCTCGCGGCTTCACCCGCAAGCCCAAGATCGCGAAGTTCGAGGGCCACTACCACGGGAGCTACGACGAGGTCCTCGTGAGCCTGACGCCGCCTGTGGCGAGCGCGGGGCCCGCGTCCGCGCCGATTGCGGTCTCCCAGTCCATCAGCACCCCCACCGAGGCCCTCGGCCAGGTCCTCGTCCTCCCGTATAACGACCTCGAGAACACGACGAAGCTGCTGAGAGCCCAGAGGAAGGACCTTGCGGCCGTCATCGTCGAGCCCGTCCAGCGGGGGTTCATCCCCGGCGACCCGGAGTTCCTCAAGGGCCTCCGGGAGGCCACGGAGGACCTCGGTCTCGTCCTCGTCTACGACGAGATCATGTCCGGCTTCCGGATGAAAGGCCCCGGAGGCGCCGTCACCGGCTCCGGCGTGGAGCCCGACATGATCTGCCTCGGCAAGATCGTCGGCGGCGGCTTCCCGATCGGGATGTTCCTCGGCCGGCGGGACCTCGTCGGGGTCGTGGACCCCGTGACGCGACCGAAGGACGACCGCGTGTTCCATGGAGGGACCTTCAACGGCCACCCCACGGTCCTCGCCGCGGGGATGGCGACCCTCGATGCCCTCGAGGAGCCCGGGACGTACGCCCGGCTCAACGCCCTGTCGGACACGCTGCGGGACGGCCTCAACGACCTCTTCGGCCGCCTCGGGGTGGGCGGGATGGCCGTGGGCCCGTACTCGACGTTCAACATCCTGTTCGCAGACCGTGCGCCGCGGAACTACCGGGAGTCGCTCCGGGCGGATTCCAAGCGCCGACAGGCGTTCGACCTCGGGCTCCTCGCCCGCGGGGTCCACCTGCACCCGGACAAACCCCTCTACACGTGCACGGCCCACACCCGGGCCGACGTCGACGCGACCCTCCGCGCCGCGGAGGACATCCTCCGGAAGATGGCGGCCTGACCGTCGGGCGGGCTCAGGCGATCCGCCCGTAGCGGTCGAGGATCTCGACCGTCTCGGGGACGGGCAGTTCGGGGGACGTGTTCCCGTCCCGCCCGACGACTGTCGTCGCCGTGAAGAGGGAGTCGACGATCGCCTCCTCCGTGGCCTCGACGGCCGCGAGGAACAGGCCGTCCATCGAGGCGTCGTGGAGCCGCCGCTCCGCGAGGGCGTCCCCGGGCGCGTCGTACGGCACCCACTGGGCCGTCGAGAAGGCGATCGCGATGTCCCCGCTCCCGTTCCCGCTGAAGGAGCCCACGCGGGCGAGGCCGTGGAAGGACCGCCGGGCGATCCGCCCGAGCTGGCGAGAGGACAGGGGTGCGTCCGTCGCGAGGACCATGACGATGGAGTGGCCGCCTCCCGGCGGAACGGCCCCCCCCTCCCGGGCCATGAGCTCCCGCCCCACGGGCACGCCCGCGATCGTGAGGTGCTCCTTCCATCCGAAGTTCGACAGGACGAGGGCGCCGACGGTCCAGCCGCCGTCCTTCGCCGCGAGCCGGCGCGAGGAGGACCCGATCCCGCCCTTGAACTGGCAGCACGTCATCCCCGTGCCCGCTCCGATGGCGCCCAGGCGGACGTCGTCCGTCGCGACGGCGACGGCGTCCCTTGCATGGCGCGGCTTCACGTGGAGCCCGCGGGCATCGTTCAGGTAGGAGTCGTCGCACTCCGAGACGGTCGGCACGACGGTCGCCTCCTCGATCCCTGCGTCCACGTTCGCCTCGAGGGCGGCCTCGATGAGGCCCAAGCCGACGGCCCCGACGCACATCGTGTTCGTGAGGCCGATCGGCGTCTCGATGACCCCGAACTCGCGGGTCTCGAGGGCGCCGGTGAGCTCCCCGCATCCGTTGATCGTCTCCCAGGCAGCCTTCGGGCGCTGCCGCCAGACGTTTCCGCGGTGCGGGACGATGACCGTCACGCCGGTCCGCATGGGTCCCTTCCCGGGCACGAGCTTCCCCTCGCCCTCGACGAGGGTCACGTGCCCGACGCGGACCTCCCCGAC
>MGWD01000002.1:50699-50764 GCA_001800825.1 Euryarchaeota archaeon RBG_19FT_COMBO_69_17
AGCCGCACGCCGAGCTCCCGGGGCCTCGCGCGCATGCCGTCCTCACTCCACGAGATGGCAGGCGG
>MGWD01000003.1:0-5941 GCA_001800825.1 Euryarchaeota archaeon RBG_19FT_COMBO_69_17
ACGCGGTCAAGATCAGCCGCTCGGTCACCCGCCGCCCGAACGTGATCAGCTTCCAAAACTCGTTCCATGGCCGGACCCTCCTCACCCTTACGATGACGGGGAAGTATGCGCCGTACAAGATCAACTTCGAGCCCTTCGTGCCCCACGTGTACCAGGCTCCTTTCGCGTACTGTTACCGCTGCCCCCTCAAGCTGTCCTACCCGGACTGCGGGGTCGCGTGCCTTCAGTATGTCGAGGACCTCTTCCAGGCGGAGGCCCCCGCGGACAAGACGGCGTGCATCGTCGCCGAGCCCGTCCAGGGGGAGGGCGGCTTCGTCGTGCCGCCGAAGGAGTACGTCCAGGGTCTCCGGAAGATCTGCTCGGACCACGGGATCCTGTTCGTGGACGACGAGGTCCAGGCGGGGTTCGGGCGGACGGGAACGTGGTTCGCGATCGAGCACTTCGGGGTGAAGCCGGACCTCATCACGTCGGCCAAGGCCCTCGGGGCCGGGCTCCCCCTCAGCGCGGTCTCGGGTCCCGCGGAGATCATGGACGTCCCCGCCCCCGGGTCCATCGGCGGGACGTATGGCGGGAACCCTCTCGCCTGCGTCGCGGCGATTGCGAACCTCGACCTCATCAAGGCGGCGATGCCGAACGCCTCGAAGCTCGGGACGGTGATCGAGAAGCGCTTCCGCGAGATGGAGGAGGAGCACGAGCTCATCGGGGACGTCCGCGGCCTCGGGGCGATGCGGGCGATCGAGCTCGTGAAGGACCGGAAGACGAAGGCCCCTGCGAAGGACGAGACGGCCGCGATCATCAAGGAGGCCCGGGACCGCGGCGCCCTCATCCTTTCCGCGGGATGGCACAACAACGTGGTCCGGCTCCTTCCACCCCTCAACATGCCGATGGACGCCCTCGAGGAGGGCCTCGACGTCCTCGACGCGTCGATGGCCGCGGTCGAGAAGAGGGGCTGACCCTCAGAATCTGAACATCGTCCCGCCCTTCTGCACGCGGTTCGCGAGCAGGGTGAAGAGCACGGCCATCGCGAGGATGACGGTCGAGGCCGCGTTCAATTCCGGCGTCGGAATCTTCCGAGAGAGGGTCGACCACATGACCACGGGGAGCGTCTCGACGCCCTGACCTTTCAGAAAAAGGGTGACGATCAACTCGTCGAACGAGAAGGTGAACGAGAGCAGGGCCGCGGCGACGAGTCCCGGCTTGATGATCGGGAGGGTCACACGGAAGAACGTCTGAATCTCGTTCGCGCCGAGATTCATCGCCGCCTCCTCGATGGACCGGTCGAACTCCCTCAGGCTTACCATGAGGACGACGATGACGATAGGGATCGAGAAGGTGACATGGCCGACGATGATCGACGCGTAGCCCGTGTCCCACCAGACGTGCAGGTACGGCCACAGGTAGAGGTCGTTGAGGAAGGTGATGAAGGCCAGGAGGGACACCCCCATGACGATGCTCGGGAGGACGAGGCCCATGTACAGCATCAGGTTCAAGACGCCCTTGGAGCCGAAACGATAGCGCACAAGGGCGAGCGCGGCGGGCGTACCGACGAGGAGGGCGAGGGCCGTCGTCGCGAGGCCGATGAGGAAGCTGTTCGCGAGGGCGCGAATCATGTCCTCGTCTCCGAAGAACGCGCGAACTTCCTCCGGGCCTCGAGGGCCTGGGAAGTACCATTTGAGGGAGAAACCGCCCCAAGCGACTGTGTTGTTCGAATCGTTGAACGAAAAGACGGCGACTTGGGCAAGGGGCACGTAGAACGAGAGGAGGACGAGGACCGTGAAGCCCAGCATGAGCCGCCTGCCGTGCCGCTCGGCGATCCTGTCGAAGCGCCGCTCGAGAGGGCCGCGGACTTCGGTCGTCGCCCGAGAACCGCCGTCGGCCCGGGACATCCGAGAGGCGCGCACAGGGAGAATCGCCGCAATGCCCCCGCGGATACGGCTCGCCACCTCGAAGGCTCGATCCGCCTCCGAGAAGACGACGTATGCGTAGAGGACCGCAAGGGAGGCGACGAGGACCGTCACGGAGGCCGCCGCACCCATCGGGAGGTTCCCCAGTTCGAGAAACCTCTCGTAGATGTAGTTGCCGACGAGGTTCCCCTCCCTTCCCGAGAGGAGCCTCGGCTCGACGAAGGATCCGAAGGCTGTGATGAAGACGAGAATCGAGCCCGTCACGATCCCCGGCAGGCACAGGGGGAAGGTGACGCTCCAGAAGGTCTTCCATTTCCCGGCGCCGAGATCTTGCGCGGCCTCGAGGAGCTCGTGATCGATCTTCAGGAGGGAGGTGAAGAGCGGCAGAATCATGAACGGGAGCCAGATCCAAATGAGGACCGGGGCGACGATGTTCGGCGTCCCGTAGCCGAACGTGCCGAACAGCCAGTCCGCAAATCCGGAGAGGCGCACGCTGTCAAGCGCCTGCCCTACGTATCCATTGCGTTGGACCCAGGGCAAGACCGCGTACAGCTGGACGACGAAACTGATCCAGAACGGGATGATGATGAGGGAGAGGAGGAAACCGCGATGTCGCTCCGGAACGATTCGCGCGAGATAGTAGGAGATCGGGAAGGAGATCCCGAGACAGCCGACGGCCGTGAGGATGGACACCCCGATCGTGCGAAGTGTGAGCCGCATCACGCTCCCGAAAGGGTCGAGAGCGCGGAGGTAGTGGGCGCCGGTGAGCCGGTCGTACGACATCGTGAAGTCAAGTCCGATGGTGGCGAACCCGAACAGCACGACGATCCCCATCGGGATGACGAGGAAGAGGAGGAACCAGAGAGAGGAAGGGAGAGACAGGAGTGTGCCCTTGAGGCCTTCCCTCCCTGACGTGGCCAGTGCGATGCGCCGGGCCGCGCGGCCCGTCCAGCTCGTCGTCGCCATGGGCTCAATCCGTCGTAAGGTCGAACCAGAGGGGGTTGTACAGGTTGATCAGCGTGTCGAGTCCGACGTCCTGCGTGAGGTCGCAGATGCGGAAAGTCTCTGGCGCATTGATGTTCGGGTAGAGGCGCGGGTCCGTCCTCATGTCGTAGCCGTTGTTGTAGGGCCGGAGGGCGTCGAACGCCGCCTTGTTCGGGGTCGAGTAGAGGTTCCAGTAGGTGAGGCGCAGGTTCTGCTCGATGTCGTGGATGAAGTCGAGGAATGCGTGGGCGATCGCCAGGTTCCTCGACTTCGCGTGGATGGCCCCGCAGTCGATCCACCACGTGGAACCCTGGCGTGGCACGGCGTAGTCCATCGGTTGCGTCAAGTACTGGTCGGGTCGGATGGCGTACATCATGTCCCCGGACCACGCCTGGTTGAGGATCGCGACGTTCGCGATCAGGGACGTCGCTTGGTCCGTGCTGCTGAAGTCGAAGAGGTGCGGCTTCGCCGCGAAGAGCAACTCCCCCGCCGCCCCAATCCGGGCCGGGTCCGTCTCGTTCATCGTCCACTGGTACCCCGGGTCCCCATCCGGATCCGTGGTTCCGACGACGTATCCGTTGGGATAGGAAGGGCCGAGGCCGAGTCCCCGCTGCCACTCCCAGCCCGCCTTCTTGAATCCGGTGCCGAGGACGTCCCTCTCATCGTCGAGCATCCGCATCTTCTTGTGAAGGTCGATGCGGGGCATCGAGGCGTCCGTCGGCTGATAGGAGTCCATCCAGAGGAAGTCCCAGCCGACCTCCTCGACCTCCTCCCTCGCCTTCGCCGGATCCGGGGAGAAGGCCGTCGTCCGGAACCCGATGCCCGTCGTCCCCCAGAAGTACGGTACGGAAACGAAGGGACCCTGGGGGCCCAGCCGGTCGTAGGGGTTCCCCAAGGGCTGGCCGATGAGGGTCGGATCGATGTTCGCCTGGAAGTTTGGCAACCAGCCCTCGTTGAGACTGTAGATCATCCCCGCCTTCTTCATGAGGTCGACGAGGTAGTTCGAGGGGAAGATCACGTCGTAGCGGCGCTTGCCCAGGGTGATCCAGTTGAAGAGTTCCTCGTTGCTCGTATACACGTCCCACCGGGTCTCGACCCTCAGCCCGTGTTCGGAATTCATGAAGTCCCGGAAGTCCGAGAGGAAGGACCCCGGCCAGTAGTCGTACCACTGGGCGATCTTGAGTACGTAGGTCTGGGACTTGTCGAGAGCCGCGAGGGAAGGCACGAGTGAGTAGTCCACTCGTCCGGGCTCCGTCTCCCATGCGGGCCTCGGCTCCTGAGGCCCCTTCACGTATCCCAGCCCGGAGAGGACCCCCATCCCTCCCAGGGTGCCCGTCAGGCCGAGCGCAGCCGACCACTTCAAGAACGCCCTGCGGGACACCGAGGAAGCCCTGCGGGTGCCGTCTGCAGGCGTGCTCGACACCGCCTCCGCCCTCAACCCGCCCATTTGAGCGGGCGGGCTCTATATAAGCGTTCGGAGAGCGGCCCCTTGCGTCACGCGAGGTTCATGTTGATGAGCTTGGTCTCCGTCATCTCCTGGATCGCGTAGCGGACGCCCTCGCGCCCGAGCCCAGAAAGCTTCACGCCGCCGAAGGGCATGTTATCCCAGCGGATCGTCGTGGGATCGTTGATCATCACGCCTCCCGCCTTGATCTCTCGGGCCAGGCGTAGGGCGCGCCGGAGATCCCTCGAGTAGACGGAGGACTGGAGGCCGTACATCGAGCTGTTCGCGATCTCGACGGCCTCCTCGTCGCTCGCGACGCTCTGGACGGGGCCGATCGGGCCGAAGGGCTCGTCCTGCATGACCCGCATGTCGCTCGTCACGTCCGCGAGGACCGTGGGCTTGTAGAAGTATCCCTTGCCCGGGAGCTTGTCCCCGCCCGTCTTGACCTTCGCGCCAGAGGCCTTCGCCTCCATGATGAGGGTGTGGATGAACTCCCGGGAGGACGCGCTGATCACGGGGCCGATGTCCGTGTCCTCCTGGCCGGGGTCCGCAACTTTGAACTTCGAGACCCGGTCCGCGAGGAGGCCCGAGAACTGGTCTGCGATCTTCTCCGCCGCGAGGATGCGCTTCGAGGCGATGCACACCTGGCCCGCGAGGCCGAACGTCGCGCGGGCGACGGCCTCCACGGCGCGCGGGAGGTCCGCGTCATCCAGGATGATCACGGGGTCCATCCCGCCCATCTCGAGGATGATCCGCTTCGCCCGCTTCCCGCCGAGGGACGCGATCTGCGTGCCGATCTGGGTCGATCCCGTGAACGTGATCGCCTCCGTGTTCGGGCTCTCCACGAGGGCGTTCCCGACCGTGCGACCGGGGCCCGTCACGATCTGCACGGCGTCCTTCGGCACGCCCGCTTCGAGGAGGAGCTCGACGAGGCGGATCGCGACGAGGGGGGTCTCGCTCGTGGGCTTGGCGATCACGCAGTTCCCCGCCGCGAGGGCGGGGGCGACCTTGTGGCACAGGAGGTTCAGGGGGAAGTTGAACGGGCTGATGCACACGACGGTCCCGATCGGTTCCCGGACGCTGAAGACGATCCGGTTCTCGTTGCCCGGAGGCAGAGGATACGCATCGGGCGGGAAGACCTCCCCGTAGATCCGCTTTGCCTCCTCGGCAGCATACGTGAACGTGATGACGGCGCGGCGGGCCTCGATCCGGGCGTCCCGGATCGGCTTGCCCGCCTCGAGGGTGATGAGCCGGGCCATCTCCTCCTGATGCTCCTCGAGGAGCCGCGCGGCTTTCGACAGGAACTGGTACCGGTCCCAGGCGGTGACCTTGTGGACCCTCTTCTTCGCGTCCTGCGCCGCGTCCGCGGCAGCCTTCGCGTCGGCCTCCGTGCCCTTCGGCACGGTTGCGATGACGTCCTCCGTCGCGGGGTTCACGACGGCCATCGTCTCGCCGTTCGACGCGTCGCGCCACTCTCCGGCGATGAACATGCGCTTCGCCATGGACTTCTCGGACATGGGGATCCCCGTCGTCGAGCGCGTCCGCAAGGCGGCGACCTCCCATGTAGCTTTCGCCCTTACCGAAGGGAGGAGTTGCCGCTCTCTTTGGA
>MGWD01000003.1:5985-8041 GCA_001800825.1 Euryarchaeota archaeon RBG_19FT_COMBO_69_17
ACGTCCTCAAATCCCGGAAACGCTTGTCGTTATCAGGCGGGAGACTACAGAAACCTAAATGGAGGATAACGGCCCTACTCATGCAGCCATCGGGCATCCGGCGCCTGTGGGAGGAGGAATTACGGTCAAAGACGCGGCGCTGACGGGGCTCCCCGCTGCACGAAGGCCCCGTGGTCAGCGAGAGGCGGGCGGGCGGGCCGCGATCCGCGACGGCCTCTCGGAGACCCTCGCCCTCCTTTGTGCGAGATCTCCGACCTTCCCGTCTCATTGGAGGGGGCGAGCTCCTCGCCGCCCGCCTTCCACCGTCCCCCGCCGCGCGGTCGCGGCGCTCGCGTCCCTCGTCCTGGCCCTTCTCCTTTCCTCCGTCCTCGCCGCGGGACCTGCGCACGCCGCGGGGGCGGGGAGTGTCGTGGGCCCCCACTCCGACGTGGGGGTCGAGACGAACGGGGACCGGTACTTCAATTACCTGCGGGTCAACGTCGGGCTTTCCATCACCTCGTCGGGGACGTTCACGGTCCGTGTCGTCCTCATGGATGACCTCGATCTCGCGGAGCTTGCCCGGGCGGCCGAGACCGGGTATCTCGGCACCGGCCTCCGGAGCGTGTCCGTGCTGCTTGACGGCTCGGACATCTACAATGGAGGCGTCGACGGTCCGTACTACGCGCACATCAGCCTCCGGAGCGACACCGACGTCGAGCTCTCCTCGGGCGTCCATCGGACGGCGGCGTACCGGTTCACGGATTTCCAGCCCTACAAGGCGGATCTCGTCTCGCCCACGACCGAGAGGGTGATCGACAACGACACGGACGGCCTTGCCGAGTGGCTCTCGATCACGTACACGGTCCAGGTGGCGACGGACGACACGTACCGTCTGTTCAGCAGCCTGACGGACTCAAGCTACACCGTCGGAGAGACGTGGACCCAGGTCCGACGGCTCGCGCCCGGCAAGTACAGCCTCGAGCAGCTCTTCCTCGGATTCCCCCTCCGTCTCTCCGGGAAGAACGGGCCGTACCTCGTCGCGACCCACATCTATGACTCCCGCGACATCCTCGTGGACTTCTCCTTCCTAACGACGGCGGCCTACAGCTATTCCTCTTTCGAGACGCCGCCCGGGACCCTCGTCCCGCCCTTCACGGACCGCGGCGTCGACGACGAAGGGGATGGCCTGTTCGACCGGCTCGTCGCGGACATCGGCCTGAGTTTCCAATGGGCCGGCGACTACACCCTCACGGGCCGCCTCCTGACGGGCTCCGGCTTCCTGATCCAGGACGCGATGGCGAAGATCTCGGCGTCCGCCGGCGCCAGGATCGTGACGCTCACCTTCGACGGGCACCGCATCTTCGAGTCCGCCGCGAGCGGGCCCTACCGACTCGAAGCGACCCTGTACGATGCCGCGCTGCGCCGGCTCGATGCCCGGACCCATTCGACGGCCGCCTACTCCTATCTCGCCTTCGAACCCCTCCTGGTCACGTTCAGCCCGCCTCACCGGGACGAGGGCGTCGACCTGGACGGGGACGGCCGCTACGAGGCTCTCCGGCTCACGATCGGCACGCGGTTCAACGTGGCGGGCACCGCAAGAATCGTCGCGTCCCTGTCGGCCGGAGGCGTCCCCGGGAATCTCACGGAGGAGGCGCTCACCGTGTCTTCGCCCGCAGGGCCCTACGCGGTCGTCCTGACAATCCCGGGGTCTCGGCTTCTGGCCGCGGGGGCGGATGGGCCGTACTACGTGACCCTCCGGGCATTCGACGCGGCGGGGGGCCTCGTCGACGACGACCGGTTCCGGACCTTTGGATACCGCCTCTCGGATTTCGAAGAGGAGCTCCGGGGCGACCTCGTCGGGCTGTCGTCCCAAGCCGGCGAGGACGTCGATGGGGACGGGCGATTCAATCGGCTCCGGGTCGACGTGCTCGTGAACGTCGCCGAGCAGGGTCGGTATCGCGTGACCGGGTCCCTCTCGAAGGGCGGTCGCTGGATTGCCGAGGCGGCGTCTGTCGTGAGCCTCGGGCCGGGCCCTGGGATCGCGTCGATCCGGTTCGGGGGCCCGGACATCGGGACG
>MGWD01000003.1:8068-8395 GCA_001800825.1 Euryarchaeota archaeon RBG_19FT_COMBO_69_17
GCGACCGGGGCCCTCGTCCTCGATTCGGCCATGGTCCCAACGGCCCCCTTCACCGCGAGTTCGTTCGCCCAGCCCCCACCCGTGAGCCTCCAGGGGCGGGTCACGTCGGCGACGACCGGTCAATCCCTCGCCTCCGCGACGATATGGGCCGTCGACTACGACAACCAGGTGAGTCGGCAGACCGTCGCGGACGCGACGGGGGCCTACGACCTGTCCTTGTACGCCGCGTCCTTCCTCCTCGTCGCAGACCACCCCTCCGCGGACGCGGAACTCACGAGGATCGAGCTAACCGGGACCTCGCAGGTCGGATTCGCGCTCTATCCCCCC
>MGWD01000003.1:8409-8474 GCA_001800825.1 Euryarchaeota archaeon RBG_19FT_COMBO_69_17
GGAGGACAGCGTGATCTGGACGGGTTGGGGCCGGGCCGTCCTCGAGGCGCGCTACACGCTAGCCC
>MGWD01000003.1:8570-9431 GCA_001800825.1 Euryarchaeota archaeon RBG_19FT_COMBO_69_17
CGAATCCGATCCACGAGGCCATGGAGGCCGGGTCCACGGGGGACCGACTCCGGGTGAACGGCGTCGACTTCACCGCCGCGGACGCTCTGACATCTGCCGATCTCCTCTCGGGCCAGGTCGACGAATCGGAGCCGCCGACCCTCGCCTTCCGTCGCACGTTCACGTCCTCGGTCGCGGCGGACGGGGCGCCTGAGATTTCGGTGTCCATCACCGTCCTCTACGACAACGGGACGGTGGACCACGGCACCTGGCTCCACGCGCCCGGCTCCTATCGCTACTCGGATTCCGTGACGTCGCCGGGCATCCGGGTGTTCGCGAGGTCGAGCCCCTACCTCGTGGACCCGCCTCAGCTCGCCCCGGAGGCTCCCGCGACGAGCGTGGGCACGGTCACCCTCACCCTCATCCCGTCGGCCTACTGGCAGCCGACGGTCCCCGCGCCCCCGTGGGACCTCGAGGCGCTTGTGGACGGCCCCACCGTCCGGCTGACCTGGTCTCCCCCGGACGCGAACCTCGACGGGAGTCCCTTGACCGACCTCGCCGGATACCGCGTGTACCGTGCCGCGTCCCCTGGGGGGTCCTACGAGCCGGTCGGGGGGTTCATCCCGCTCTCGACCTGGTGCGCCGACACCCCCGGCGCGGGGACCTACCTGTACGTCGTCGCGGCCGTGAACACGCAGGCCACGGAAGGGCCTCCCTCGACCGCGGTCCATGTGACCGTCGGGTCCACCTCGTCCACCGTCCTCGATGGACTGCCGGACGGTCAAGCGGACGTCCGAGGACCGAATCCGACCCCGGGTACGTGGTCCTCGGGTGCGGCGGGCCTCATCGCTTTGGTCGCAGGCGCAGGAGTCGGATGCTCCG
>MGWD01000003.1:9472-11092 GCA_001800825.1 Euryarchaeota archaeon RBG_19FT_COMBO_69_17
CGAGGCAATCGTTATCGATAACGGAATCAGACCGCACGGGCGGCGTGTCGGGTACGGAGTGCATCCTAACCTTTAATACGATTCATCGCCTATTGCTACCCGCTCCATCCTGTGGGCGATTGGAGGGGGTAGGACGTCCAAACCGACCCGGCAACGGAACGTAGTGAAACTGCTTGTGAGCTTGCTAGTGGCTGCGGCCTTCTCGGGCCTCGTCGGCTTGGGCGGCGCCGCGGCGTCGGGACCTGCATCGCCGGCCCTTCAGCAGGCTCCCGGTCCGACGAGCCTGAACTACCGGTACTACGACTTCTTCAACGTACCGTACGGCGAGTGGTGGGACTACCGATACAGCGTGTACGGCGACCTCGCGATGAACGCGGAGTGCTTCAACGCGACGTCGATCGTGGACGGCGTGTGCCTCCCGAACAATCCCGCGGTCCCCGACTATGCGACGTATCCGTATACGAACTGGTATCCCCTCCCCGGGAGCATCCGGCCGGGACACCAGTTCAACAACCCGATGATCTACGCCCCGTACCGGTTCGACGTCGTGGGGAACGATGTCTCAGGGTACAACCTGTCCGAGCCCGTCTTCCTCCCCGTGTTGAACTACGCGGAGCCGAGGGGGACGAGCCTCTCGTTCGACCTGTACATGCAGTACCTGGACAAGGCCTCCTCGGATCAGCTCGGGAACGCAGG
The DNA here is from genome assembly GCA_001800825.1 of Euryarchaeota archaeon RBG_19FT_COMBO_69_17. Taxonomy (GTDB): domain Archaea; phylum Thermoplasmatota; class Thermoplasmata; order RBG-16-68-12; family RBG-16-68-12; genus RBG-16-68-12. The sequence goes on from MGWD01000003.1 coordinate 10,169, forward strand.
ATGCGGCCGTATCACGGGCAGCAACGACGGCTTCATCATGCGCGGGCAGGCGACGCTGACGATGGATCTCCAGGAGTCTCGCCGCCTCTTCGGCGTCGTCGGCGCCACTCCCGCCGCGGCCCAGTCCTGGTGGGACTCGAACGCGGTTCCGGGTTGCCTCGTGTACGGGAGTCTGGAGGACACGGTCGAGCTCTGGTTCATCGACATGGGCAACTTCAAGTACGATGTCGTGAACAGCTTCGAGTACGCGTACACGCCCTTCTTCACGTCCATGAGCGGGACTGTGGACCCGACCACGGGGGAGACGGTGGTCACGATTGACCATGTCGCGTGGGGCCTGGACGTCCTCGTCGCCCGCATGTTCTACTGGGGCAACGCCTCCTACGAGGTCAACTACCTCGACTCGACGAAGCGCGCGGGCTGGTGGGGGATGGAGCTCGCCTGGTTCGAGGACATGACGTTCACGGGCAGCCTGACGGCCAGCTCGATGGATTTCACCCTGAACTCCGCGATGCAGTACCACTTCCAGCAGGGCGCCCTCCCCGGCCCGAACGGGATCTTCGACAAGACGGACGACGTGGCCTACTGGACGTGGGGTCCCATCCTGTCGGACTACACGAACGACTACACGCCGACCCATCAGCTCTCCGAGCTGGACCGGTATCCGGACCCGGCCTACAGCTACGTGCACTCGACGCCAGGCTCGCCCAGCTCCTTCTACGGTCAGAACAGGACGTACGACTACGCGCCGATCTCCTGGGACCTGTCGGCGGGCCAGACATGGCACTTCGACTTCCCCACGACGCCGGTCGTGTTCTACGACCCGAACCTGACGCCAGACGGCGCGGATCCAACCGAGGGGGCCTATGTCGCTTTCTCCCAGACCCTCAAGTACAACGCGACGAACCCCGCGAGCTATGGGGC
>MGWD01000003.1:11141-17804 GCA_001800825.1 Euryarchaeota archaeon RBG_19FT_COMBO_69_17
GGCGGCCCGGTCGGGTCGCCGGGACCCGACGGAACGCCTGGCACCGCGGACGACTTGTATGCGTGGGAGTCATGGGGCGCGATCCGACTCGTCCCCTCGACGGTCGTCCTCCAGGGGCGCGTATCCACGGCTGCCTCCCCCGGCCCTTCTGGGACCTCGGGGATTCCGTCGGCCCTCTCCGAGGGACTCCCAACACAGCCGTTCGCGGCGTCCGCAATGCCGGCCCGCTCCGAGCCGCTCCTCATCGGGTCACGCAGGTAGGACGGCTCGGACTCCTGACGCCGTCCGGCCTCGTGCCCAGCATGGGCTACAGCCAGGTGGCTCGAGGTGGAGGTCGCTAACTTCAAATAAGGTCCCGACGCTTCCAGCCTCCGCCTGACGTCTCAATCGCCGCGTCGGCCAACTGCGCATCCGGGTGGCATCTCATGGAGGAGGAATCCCAGGAAGTCCGCGACGAGGAGGAAGAGCAGTTCGAGGAAGAGGACCGCAAGGCGGCGCGGAAGAAGAAGCTCACGAAGCTCGTCGCCTTGGTCCTCGTGATCGCCATCGTCGGTGGCATCGGGGGATGGTACGCGGTGACGAGCCTCCTCAACGCGCCTCCCACAGCGGCCTTCACCGCGAGCAGCCAGGATCTGCGGCTCTCCGTCGACGCCTCGAACTCGACGGATCCGAACGGGGACGCGCTGACGTTCCGATGGGACTGGGGGGACGCGAGCCCCACGGATGCAGGGAAGACAGCTTCCCACATCTACGATGCGGAGGGCACGTACACGGTCACCCTGACCGCCACGGACGCCCGAGGCGCCGCCGGGTCCCTCCCCAAGTCCGTGACCCTGACGATCCTCCCGACCGCGCTGTTCGTCGCGCGCACGACCCAGATGACGGTCTCCGTCGACGCGAGCTCCTCGTTCGTCCTGAACGGGGCGATCACGAACTACGCGTGGGACTTCGGCGACGGGAGCACGGGGACGGGCGTGCAGGCCACCCACGCCTACGCGACCCCGGGCCGGTACACGATCACCCTGACCGTCACGGATGACGACACCCGTACGATGTCCACGACCCGTCTCGTGAGCCCTGCATCGACCACCGTCGACGTGGTGTTCGACCAGTTCTACCAGCTCAACTGCCCGTACCGCGAGTACTGGAACCTCCGGTACGACTCCTACGGAGACCAGATCCTGACGGACACGGTCCCCTGCACGAGCTACTACCCCTGGGTCCTGTTCTCCGCCTCCACGGCCCTGCAGCCCATCAATCCGTCCTGGGTCTACACGACGTACCGTCAGGATTCAAAGGTCCGGAACCACCCCGGGTACAACCTCCTCGATCCCGTGGTCCTCCCCGTCTTCAACTCCAGCGTGACCCCGGGCCTCGGCTCCTACATCGTCATCAACATGACGATGGACTACCTCGACTCCGATCTGCTCAACGCGCTGAAGAACCCGCCATGGTACGTGAGCCAGAAGTACAGCGACGGCTTCGGGTATCTCGTCCAAGGCAACATCACGATGGACCTCACGATGTCGAAGCGGATCTTCGGCGTGAAGGCCGCCAACGCGGACGAGGCCCAGCTGTGGTGGTGGAACTACACGGGCGAGGGGACGGGGACCTCGCCGCGCTCCCCCGGCCCGCTCGAGGCGAACGTCGCCCTGTGGCTCGAGGACAACGGGAACGTGAAGTACGACATCTATAACGGCTTCGAGTGGTTCTACGAGACGGACCTCACGTACCTGAACGCGACCGTGGATCCCGACGGGACGACCCACGTGCGGATCTTCTGGGACGGCTGGGGCTACGACGTCCTCCTGGCGCGCTGGTTCTACTGGGGCAAGGCGAGCTACCGCGACGCGGTCTGCGTCCAGTCCGAGAACTGCACGGAGACCCAGCCGTACGGCGCCATCCAGCCCCTCGGCTGGGCTCCCATGGAGATCTGCTGGTGCGAGACGGCGTCGATCGACCTGAGGATCACGAGCAGCCTCGACCTCGATATGACCGCCGTCGCGGGATATGTCTTCTACGCGGGGGCCGACCCGGGCCGGGACCAGATCCTCGGGACGAGGGACGACGAGCCCCGCTGGGTGTTCGAGCCCGCGAACATGGACTACGTCCCGCGCCTCGGGTCCGGCAGCGTGGGCCAGGGCGGGTACGGCCAGTCGGAGCTCCGGTTCTACGAGGACGAGACGCGGGTCGTCACGACCCCCGGGGGCTACGCGTACGGTGAGCCGTACGAGTACACGTTCGCCCCGACCCGGTGGCGCCTCACCGCAGGCAACACACTTCAGATCATCCTGCCCCGCGATGTAGACGGGAACCCGCTTGAGGTGCCTTGGTACGACCCCGTGAACTCCCGCTGGGACCCCGTGGCCAAAATCGGGGTGTACCAGTCGACGATGGCCTCCATGACCCTGAGCCGGGTGACCCCGGCGGCGAACCCGTTGGACCCGTACTACGTCTGGGACGCCCGGGGCCGGGTCGTCTCCCTCGCGGGACCCTTCAGCTCCGGGGCGACGGGCGTGCCGCTCTACGGGGAGCCGATCATCGAGTTCCGGCCCGGGTAGAAAGCCCGCGGACGAAGCATCTCGAGGGGGCTCGCGCGCCCCCCTCCCTTTCCCGACTTCGCCGCAAAGGGGCTCAGAACTTCACGGACCGCCAGTACTTGAAGTACCGGAGGGTGGCCCTCACCCCGACGTCCTTCTGGTACTCGCACCGGCTCAGGATCTCCGGGCCGCTGTAGCCGATCGCGAAGTCCCCGTAGATCCGGCTGTCCTCCGCGGGGTTCCAGTAGTAGGGGGTGCCGTCGAGGTTCCGGCCCCGGAAGGCGTACGAGGGATCGTCGTGGAGGATCTCGAAGGACCACGCGTTCGGGGTCGCGTAGAGGTTCCACGCGGACACGTCCGCCTGGACGACCGGGTCCTGGATGTAGTTGATGAACTGGTGCGCGAGCCACAACTTCTCGCACTCCCGGTGGATGACCATGTTGTCGATCCATCGCGCGCCCCCCTGCTTCGGGACGAAGTACTCCACGGGGAGGTGCTGGTTCGAGTTCGGCCGCACGGCGTACATGATGTCGCCGGACCACGCCTGGTCCACGAGCATCTGCTTCGCGACGAGCCACGGGCCCTGCTGGGGCGTGTTGAAGCCCCAGGTGTCCCCCTTGAAGGAAACGAGCCAGTCCGTCGCAGCCTGGAGCTTCTCTTCCGTGGTCTCGTTCGAGGACCACTGGTAATCCCCGTTGCTACGGGTGACCGCCGTGGGCGTGAGGCCTTCGTCGACCTGCCGCTTCCATCCGACGTCCTTGAACGCGGCGGTGTAGACCTCACGCATGTCGTCGAGCATCATCTTCTTCTTGTGGAGGTTGTACGTCGTGCCCGTCCGCGGGTTGTGATACTCGGGAAGCTCGAGGACGTCCCACCCGTACCGCTCGATGTCCTCTCGCTCGAACACGTCGCTCCGGTACCCGATGCCCGTCGTCCCCCATTGGAAGGGGACCGCGAGGAGGCTGTTCGTCTCGTCCCAGGTGAAGTTGTCCGTGCCCCGCGGGTTCGGGTACGTCTCCCGGTTCATCCGGTACATGTATCCGTTCAGAGCGGGCGTCCGGAAGTCGAACCCCGCCTCCGTGTTGTAGCCGTTGGGCCACGAGGGGTACGTCGTGACGAAGGGATTCGGACGCCACACGTCGATGTGGTCGACGGAGGAGGGCACCGGGCCGAACATGCAGTCAAAGTTCGGGACCCACTCGCGGTTCATGTTCACGATGAGTCCCGCCTTCTCCATCGTCTCCACGGTGTAGTTCGTCGGGACCATCACATCGAACTTCCGACCCGTCTGGCTGATCCACGTGAAGAGCTCCTCGTTCGACGTGTAGATGTTCGAGGTCCATCGGGCCTCGCAGCCGGGCAGGTTGAACCTCTCCGCCATGTAGACCCCGAAGTCGCGGATGACCTTCCCGGGCCAGTAGTCGTACCACTGGGCCACGTTGAGCTTCCTCCGGTCCTCGGATCCTTCTCGGTAGAACCGGGGGACCCCGAAGGCGTCCATGGCCCCTTCGTGCTCGGCGACCTTCGCGTAGTCCACGACCCCCGTGGCGAGCTCCCAGGGCTTCTGGCCGTACGTCATCCAGCGGGCCCAGCCGCTCGGATAGACGATGCCCGAGTAGACTCCCCACGCGGCCACGCCTCCGAGGGCCGCATACTTGAGAAACGAGCGACGACTCACGCCGTTCGGCGTTCCTGGGTCCACTGTGACCGCCCCGTTCCAACCCGAGGAGTCGACGGAATCGACCCTCTCCTATCGTGAGGCGCGAGCCGGCTTATAAGGGTTCGGCCCATGGGTGGAACCCTCCACGGGAGGGACTACACAAACCGTTAAAGAGGATGCTCTCATACCGTCCGGAGGTACTCGGGAGGAGTGAGGACGAGCCCTGGGGATACGGGGCCTGCGACCACGAAGTCCATGCGAGCGCCGACGGGCTGGGGGCGGTGGCTGGCCGTCGCGACCCGGAGTACAGGCCCGCTCCGTTTGTTCTTGATCCTCACGACGCCCACCTCGTGGATGTCCCTCTTCCTCATCGTGCCCCTCGCCTTCGTCGCCCTCTACGGGTTCTCGTGGTACGACGACGCGTACCTCCTCCGGCTGTGGCCCCCGGACGGGTCGAACTACCTCGATGCGGTCTCCCTCTCGCACGACGCGATCGTCATCCCGATCCTCGCCCGGACGTTCGGGATCGCGACCCTCACGACCCTCGTCTCCCTCGTCCTCGGGTACGTCATGGCGTACTACATCGCGCGGATCGCGAAGGAGAAGTGGCGCGGGCTCCTCATGGGCCTCGTCGTCGTCCCCTTCTGGGTCTCCTTCATCGTCCGCATCTACGCCGTCTTCCCTTTCACGAACACGGAGTCGTTCGTGCATAAATGGCTCAACAGCGTGGGCCTCGGCGGGTTGAGCTCCCTCATTGCCGGCTTCTTCCAGCTCGGCACGGGCCAGATGGTCGTCTTCACGCTCATGTACGTCTGGCTGCCCTTCATGGTCCTCCCCCTGTTCGCCTCCCTGTCCAAGGTGGACCCCATCCTCCTCGAGGCCGCGTACGACCTGGGCGCGAGCCGATGGCGCGCCTTCCTCACCGTGACCCTGCCCCTGACGTATCCCGCGATGATCGTGGGATCCATCCTCGTCTTCATCACCTCCACGGGGGCCTTCATCGAGCCGGAGATGGTCGGCGGCGGGGAGTGGCTCCTCATCGGGAACTACGTCCAGACGCAGTTCAATTTCATCGGGGGATTGCCCCAGGCGGCGGCCTCCGCGCTGTTCATCATCGCCGTCACGGTCAGTCTGATCAGCGTCTACCGGAAGTACTCCGAACTCGAGGAGGAGGGGGAGACGGAGGTCAAGTCGCGGATCATCCAGCCCCTCTGGCGGTTCATCAAGCGCACCCTCAAGATCCGCAAGCCCGCGGAGCCCTCGGAGGCCGTCGCGCTCCCCGACGGCGGCGAGGCGGCCACGCCTTCGCTTCTGCGCCGCCACGAAGGACCCATCAAGAAGGCCCAGTGGGAGCGGATCCTGGACGTCGTCGCGGAGAAGGGCGGGAAGCTGATCCTCGGAGGCATCACGACGTTCATGCTGCTCCTCTTCTTCATCCCTTTGATCATTGTCGCCGTGTTCTCGTTCAACAGCGTCGACTCCCTGAACGAGTTCGGGGGCTTCTCCCTCGAATGGTGGGTCGGCAGCGCGGTGCGGGACGGCCTGTTCACGGACCAGAGCGCGATCGACTCGATCTTCTACAGCGTCGTGATCGCCTTCGCGTCGTCCCTCATGGCCGTCATGTTCGGCATGCTCGCGGCCTTCGCGATCACGCGATATACGTTCCGCATTCGCGGGTTCCTTCGCACCCTAATGTACCTGGGACTCGTCATCCCCAGCCTCGTGATGGGCGTGTCCCTCGCGATCCTCATCCGGTTCCTGAACTACTACCTCCTGGGTCCCCTCTCCCTGGGCTACGGGTTCCCGGGCCCGGTCCAATGGGATTTCGGGCTCGCCTCCGTCATCGTGGGGCACACGACGTTCAACATCCCGCTCGCGACCCTCGTCCTCCTAATCAGCTTCAAGGAGTTCGACCGAACGCTCGAGGAGGCCGCCATGAACCTCGGGGCCGACGAGATCACGACGTTCCTCAAGGTGACCTTGCCGAACATCATGCCGGGGATCATCTCGGCCATGCTCCTCGGGTTCACGTTCTCCTTCGATGAGCTCCCTGTGACCCTGTTCCTGTACGGGAGCGGCGTGATCACGGTCCCCGTGTACATCTACGGGCTCATCGCGAAGAAGATCATCAGTCCGCGCGTGAACGCGATGTCGACCATTGTCCTCCTGCTTTCGCTCGCCTTCGTCATTGTAATCAACCGGATGGGAAAGCGGGGTGGCCAGCTATTCCGCATCTGATCGCGATAGACGAACCGAGGGGGACTTATCGTGCCTGAATACGACGTGGAGGTCCGGGGCCTGACGAAGATCTTCGACAACACGGTGAGGGCCGTGAACGACGTGTCGTTCGGGGTCGAGAAGGGTGCGTTCCTGACCCTCCTCGGGCCATCCGGAAGCGGGAAGTCGACGATTCTCCGGATGATTGGCGGCCTCGAGTCCCCGACGAAGGGGACCGTGCTGATC
>MGWD01000003.1:17819-53090 GCA_001800825.1 Euryarchaeota archaeon RBG_19FT_COMBO_69_17
CGTACGAGCGGGACACGAGCATGGTGTTCCAGAGCCTTGCCCTGTTCCCCCACCTCACGGTGGCCGGGAACATCGCCTTCGGGCTCCGGATGCGGAAGGTCCCCAAGGACGTCATCTCGAAACGTGTGGACGAGAGCCTGGACCTCGTGGAGCTTCCCCACCGCAAGTACGGCCGGCGGCGGATCAACCAGCTGAGCGGCGGAGAGCGCCAGCGCGTGGCCCTCGCCCGCGCCCTCGTGACGGAGCCCCGTGTCCTCCTCCTCGACGAGCCGTTCGGGGCCCTGGACCTGAAGCTCCGCAAGCAGATGCAGGTGGAGACCAAGAAACTCCAGCGGCGCTTAGGGATCACGTTCATCTTCGTGACCCACGACCAGGAAGAGGCCCTGACGATGTCGAACGTGATCGGGGTCGTGAACAAGGGCCGGATCGAGCAGATGGGCAACTCGAAGGACATCTACGAGCGACCCGCGACCCGCTTCGTCGCGAGTTTCATCGGCGAGGCGAACATCCTGGGCGGGAAGGTGGAAGCCCTCCAGGACCCGTACGCGGTCGTCCACCAGATGTCGAAGGACGCGCCCGGGATCTCCGTCCTCGTGCCTCCCGACGGATTGGCGGCAGGCCAGGACGTGTTCGTCTCCGTCCGCCCGGAGAAGCTGCGGGTGGGTCCCGACACGGACGGTTGCGTGAACGTCTACGAGGGCACGGTAATCGACGAGGTGTACATCGGCCTCGCGAGCCGCATCCAGGTGCAACTCGACAACGGCCCAAGGCTCATCGCGAACGTCCAGATCTCGAACATCGGCGACACGGTCCCCATCGGTACGCGGCTGCGGGTGGGGTGGAACCCGAACAACTCGATCGTCGTGCTGCGCTGACCGTTCCTCGGGCGTATTCCTTGGGGGATCCGAATTCCCGGGTTCAGCTCGGCCACGGGCTCCGGCCGACGTTGATCATGACCGTCTTGACTTCGGAGAAGGCGTCGAGGGTCCACCGGCCTGCGATCCGTCCGAGCCCGCTGTTCCGGAACCCGCCCCAGGGGTTCATGTAGTCCCAGGAGTAGACGGGCTCGTTGATGCAGATCTGCCCGGACTTCAGGCGCTTCGCCGCCTCCATGGCGACCCGGAGGTTCGACGTGTGGATCGCCATGCTCAGCCCGTACCGCGGCGCGTTTGCCATCTCGATCGCCTCGTCGAGGCTCGAGACCTCGAACACGGGAGCGACGGGTCCGAACGTCTCGACCGAGTTGAAGTCCATCTCCGGGGTGACGCCGTCCACGACCGTGGGGGCGTAGTAGAGGTCCGTGGGCATCCCGGGGATCCGCTTCCCGCCCGCGACGACCTTCGCGCCCTTGTCGACCGCGTCGGAGACGTTCTCCTCGATCTTCTTCAGGGTGGGGCGGTTGTTCACGGGCCCCATGTCGACGTCGGCATCGAGGGGGAACCCGACCTTCATCTTCCTCGTCCTCTCCGTGAGCACGCGGATCAGCCGGTCGTGAATCTTCTCGTGGACGAACACGCGCTCGTTGGCCACGCAGCAGTGTCCCGTGTTCGTGAAGCAGCCGAACATGATGTCCTCGACCGCAGGCTCGATCTTCGCGTCGTCCATGATGATCAGGGGACCGAGGCCGCCGAGCTCGAGGGTGAGCTTCTTCAGGCCCGCGCGCTTCGCGATATCGAGGCCCGTCGTCGTCTCCCCCGTGAAGCCGATCCCGTCCACGAGGGGATGCTCGACGAGGGTCGTGCCGACCTCCCCGCCAGGCCCTGTGACCATGTTGATGAACCCGGGCGGCACGCCCGCGCGGTCGACGGACTCCATGAGATGGACCGCGCTCACGGGAGTGTTGCTCGCGGGCTTCCAGACGACGGAGTTCCCGGCGAGGAACGCCTGGACGACGAATTCGGAGGGGAGGACCCAGGGGAAGTTCCATGGCGTGATGACGGCGACGGTCCCCAGGGGCTCGTGGAGGGACATGTACACGACGTCGGGCTTCGAGTAGCCCTCCTGGACGGGGGCGTCCCAGCGCTTGAGGTCCTCGACCTGCCACAGGAGGTTCGGGATGACGTCCTCGACCTCGACGATGGACTCCTTGAGGGGCTTCCCGTGCTCGAGGGAGCAGTCGACCGCGTACTCCTTCACGAACCGCCGGACCTCCTCCGCGACCCGGGCGCCGAGGCGGCAGCGCTCCTGGATCGGCATGGAGCGGACGTCGTCCTGGGCCTCCACGGCGACCTCGACGGCGCGCCTCGCGTCCTCCCGGGTCCCCTTCGGGAACGTCCCGAGGACCTCCCCGGAGGCGGGGCTTGTGAGGTCGAACGTCTCCCCGCCTTCCGAGTCGACCCACTTCCCGTCGATGTACATCTTGAACGCGCGCTTCGAGCCGCCCTTCTTCGAAGACTTCACCATGACGTCCCCCCGAGGGTGGCGTGCGAACCGCGCGCCCGGACGATATACTTTACGTTCCCGCGAGAGGAGCGCGTCCGCGGCCCGTGAAAAAGGGTGCCGGCCGGGCCCTCCCGGGTCCGGCCGGGGAGGAGGGTTACACGCTCGGCGGCGCGGACGTCTCGCCGTATGCGGCCGCCTGCTGCTGCAACGCCTGAAGCTTCACGGGCGGGGCCCGCTCCCTCTGCCGCTTGACCTGCTTCGCGACCGCCGCGAAGCCGTTGTCCGCGACCTCGAGGGCCCATTCGACGTCCTCCTCCGTGTGGACGGCGGAGATGAAGGCCCGCTCCCCCGTGTTCGGGATCCCGAAGAGGACGTTGTTCCCGAGGCAGTGGATGAACCAGTTCCACCAGCGTTTCGTGTTCGCGCTGAAGGTGTCCCGGAACCCGCGGATCTCGTCCTTCGTCGTGAAGTACACGTTCCCGATCGAGCCGACGTATTCGACCCAGGCCGGGAGCCGCCGGTCGTCCGCGAGGTCCTGGAGGCCCCCGAACAGCTGACGGCCGAGGGAGTTCACGTGGTTATAGTACTCCGGGTGCTCCCCGAGGATCTGGAGGGCCTTGAGGCCCGCCGCCACGCTGATTGGATGCCCGTTGTACGTGCCGCCGTGATACGTCAGGTTGCGCCAGCCCTTGCCTGGCTCGAGGACGTCCATGATCTGCTTCTCGCCCCCGAACCCCGCGAGGGGAAACCCTCCGCCCGCGATCTTCCCGAAGCACGTCATGTCGGGCCGGATGTTGTAGTATTCCTGGGCGCCCCCGTACGCGAGGCGGAAGCCCGTGAGGACCTCGTCGAAGATGAGGACGATTCCCATCTTCCGGGTGAGCTGGCGGAGCTTTTTGAGGTAGTTGTTCTTCGGCGCGATCACGCCGGCCCCACAGAGGACGGGCTCGACGATGAGGGCGCCGACCTCGTCCGCGTTCTCCTCGAGGACTTGGGCGGTCCCCTCGATGTCGTTGTATGGGTAGATCACGACCGTCTCGGAGACTTTCTTCGGGATCCCGCGGCCGTACGGGATGGGGCGGTAGTTGCCCTCCTTTCGGACGGCCCGGCTGTCCATGTCGAGGTTGTGGAGCGCGTAGTCCTGGCCGCCGTGGTAGGCGCCCTCCGCTTTCGCGATCTTGTCCTTCCCCGTGTAGGACCGCGCCGTCCGGAGGGAGTGCATCGTCGCCTCCGTCCCGCTGTTCGCGAGGCGGACCTTCTTCATGCTCGGGATCGCCTTCTGGATCGTCTCGACGTAGGCGATGTCGAGCTCCGTCGTCACGCTTAGCATGGAGCCGGACTCGAGCTGCTTGATGACCTCGAGGGCGATGTCCCGGTTGTTGTGGCCCAGGAAGAGGGACCCGAAGCCCATCATGAAGTCGAGGATTTTGTTCCCGTCCACGTCGTAGATGTACGCGCCGTCCCCGTAGTCCGCCACGAAAGGATGGGGTCGGAAGAACCGGATGTTGCTCTGGACTCCCCCGGGCATGAAGCGCGCGGCGCGGCGCCACAGCTGATGGCTCTTCTTGTGGCGCGTGACGTACTTCCGGCTGAACTTCTGGGCGGGCAAGGGACCACCTCCCGCGGGCCGTGCGCCCGGCCTCCGGCCGGACGTCGGGGCGCGCCGGGACCGAGGAGCCGTTCCCCTCTTCAGTTCAGATCCGGACGAAGCCCGTCGTGCCCCATCCCGTGGGCAGGGACGACAAAGGCTGGAAACTATGAATAGGTTTCGCACTTAGGTGCGGGTTTATATATCATATCGATTCCTAGAGAAAAATGAATGTCGAACCTATATCGTCTGTCCGACGTTCGTCCGTCACCGGCTATTTAACGGCCCTTATAAAAGCCATCCGGGCGACGTACAAAGGGGGCCTTCGGGGGCCTCGAGATGGCATCCGGCGAGCGGGGCCGAGGGATGTCCGATGTACGTTTGCGTACAATGTGAACGACCCCGCCTTGCGTCCCGTGGCCACGCGTGAAGACGGTGCGTCCCCGGCAGGGATTGGCAGCGGCCTGCGCCCGCCGCAATCCGCGCGTCGCGCGACGGGATGCGTGGGGCAGGATTTGAACCTGCGAACCCCTACGGGACAGGATCCTGAGTCCTGCGCCTTTGACCAAGCTTGGCAACCCACGCACGCCGCGGATGTGCCGAATCGGACGACGCGTAATAAACTTGCGGAGACGTCGGGAATCTGTCGAATCTCTTAAGAGGCCCGCTTCCTTGTGCAGCCCCGTGTTCGAGAAGCGGGAGGCACGCCCCGTCCTCGGGGTCCGACGGGACGAGTTGTGGCCCAAGGTCTGGGACTGGTGGACGCGCCAGGGATTCCAGCTCAGCCAGACGGGGCCCCACCGGTTCCACGGCACCTCCTTCTACTCCCGGATCGGTCTTCGGCGGGAGCTCGACGTGATCCTCGACGAGGCGGGGAGCGCGACGACCGTCGACCTCACGTTCCGCGCGAGCGTGACGGACGAGGGCCTCGTCGGGGGCGCCGTCACAGCGGTCCTATTCTTCCCCGTCGCCGTCCTGGGAGGGGCCCTCTCGTACTCCGAGTACGAGACGGACGCGAGGAACCTCATGGGGGCGTTCTGGCAGTTCCTGTCCGCGGCCTCGGGGCCCGGAGGGTCCGGTGCCCTCCCCGTCCCGCCCCCGCCGTGCACGGCCTGCGGCGCCGCCCTCCTCCCGGACTGGAAGGTCTGCCCCTACTGCGGCAAGGCACGACCCGTCCCGTGAGGCACCCCGCGCCGCACGCGGGCGCGTCAGCGCTTCTTCCGCATGATCTTCATCCAGCCGCCCGAATCGAAGACCTGGAGCTTCCGGTCCTCGAGGGTCCGACGGAACTCGTCCCAGTCGATGACCTCGAGCCGGTTGTTCCGCCCCTTCGTGAACTGGATCCCGTCCGTCCCGCGGACCCGTCCGGGGCGGAGTCCCTTCTTCTTCGCCTTCTCAATGGCGACCTCGACACTGATCGGTTCCATGACCAATCCGATTCCCTCCTGACGCGCACGGGCCCGCGAGGCCCGGCGGCAGAGCATCCAGACGTCGCTATTTAATGATTGGTCAACGGAGGAAAACGCCTCGCGTCCCGAAGGGATTTCAAGGCGGGACCTCCTACCCCCGGGCGTGCCTCGGTTCGGCTCCTCCGGGATCCGCGGGCTCGCGAACGTCGATGTGACCCCGGATCTCGCCTTGCGGGTCGGGCAGGTCCTCGGGGACCTCTACGGGGACGTCGTCGTGGGCCGCGACCCGAGGACGACGAGCCCCATGCTCGCCTGCGCCCTCCTTGCGGGCGTCCTGTCCTCCGGGGGCCACGGCACGGACGCGGGGCTCGTCTCGACGCCGACCCTCGCGCGGGGCGTCGCGGGGTACGGGTGCGGCGCGATGATCACCGCGTCCCACAACCCTGCGCCGTACAACGGCATCAAACTCTGGAACCCGGACGGGATGGCGTTCGACGAGACCCAGCAGGGGGAGGTCGAGGCGGCCCTCGACGGAGGTCGGTTCCGCCGCGCGGCCTGGGACGGCGTCGGCCGTCTCCAGGAGCGGCACGACCTCGTCGAGCGGCACACGGAGGCGATACTGAAGGAGGTCGGGACCGCGAAGCTCCGTGTCGTCGTGGACTGCGGCTGCGGCGCGACGGCGACGATCACCCCGTTCCTCCTCCGGCGGATGGGCTGCGAGGTCCTCGCGATCCACGGCCAGCCCGACGGCCGCTTCCCGGGCCGGGACCCCGAGCCGACGGAGGCGAACCTCGCACTCCTTGCCTCGACCGTGCGTGCGACGGGAGCCGACCTTGGGGTCGCCCACGACGGGGACGGGGACCGGATGGTCGCTGTGGACCGCGATGGCGCGTTCGTCGGCGGGGACAAGCTCCTCGCCCTCTTCGCCAAGCGGGAGGTCCGCTCGGGCCTCGTCGTGTCCGTCGACGCGTCGATGGTCCTCGAGGACCTCCTCCCGAAGGCGAAGGTGTGGCGGACCCGCGTCGGGGACGTCTACGTCGCCCAGGAGGTCAAGCGGCGGGGCGCGGACTTCGGGGGCGAGCCGTCGGGCACGTGGATTTTCCCGAAGGCGTCCCTGTGCCCCGACGGCGTGTACGCGGCGGCCCGCCTCGTGTCCCTCGTCGCGGAGCGGCCTCTCGCCGCCTATCTCCGGGAGATCCCGACGTACCCGATCGTGCGCGGGTCCCTTCCGTATCCTCTGGACCGGTGGGCCGCGATCCAGGAACGCCTCGATGCGGCCCTCCGGGCCCTCCCCGCCCAGCTCGACGTCGTCGACGGGTGGCGCCTCCGGTTCGAGGACGGCTGGGCCCTCGTCCGCTTCTCGGGGACGGAGCCCAAGATCCGCCTCCTGGCGGAGGCGCGCACGGAGGCCAGAGCAAAGGAGATATACGGCACGGTCCTATCGAGCGCACAAGGCGCCTCATGAAGGCCGTCGTCCTTGCGGCGGGCGAGGGAACCCGGATGCGCCCCCTCACCGCCAACCTCCCCAAACCCCTTCTGCCCGTCGCGGGGAAGCCGTTCCTGCGGCACACCCTCGAGGCGATTCGCGACGCGGGGATCGTGGACGTCACGGTCCTCGTGGGCTGGCAGGGCCACCGGATCCGGGAGCGGTTCGGGCGGGGCGAGGACCTCGGGATGCGCCTCGCGTACGAGGAGCAGACGGAGCGCCTCGGCACGGCTCACGCGATCGGGAGCCTCCGGGCCCACGTGGACGGCCCCTTCCTCAGTATCAACGGGGACGTCGTCGTCTCGGGGGAGGCGCTCCGCGGGCTCGTCGCCCACGCGAACAAGGTCGGAGGCCCCGGTCTCGCTGTCGCGGAGGTGCCCGACCCGAGGCCCTTCGGGGTCGTCGAGATGGACGACGGGCGGGTCGTCGCCCTCGAGGAGAAGCCCCGCTCCCCGAGGACGAACCTGATCAACGCGGGCATCTACGTCTTCGAACCTGACATCTTCCCCCTCATCGACCGGACCCCGAGGTCCCCGCGGGGGGAGTTCGAGATCACGGACACGATTCGGTCCCTCTTCGCAACCCGCGATGTGTTCGGGTACCGACTGCCCGGGGAGTGGATCGACGTGGGCAGGCCCTGGGATCTCCTCCGCGCGAACGCGGCCCTGCTGAGGGGGCTCAAGGGCGCCGTGCACGGGGACGTCGAGGCGGGCGCGACCCTCGTGGGGCCCGTCCTCGTCGAGCCCGGCGCGACGGTCCGCCACGGCTCCTACGTCGAGGGGCCCGCGATCCTGGGCCCCCGCGCGGACGTCGGCCCGAACTGCTACGTCCGCCCTTCGACGACGATCGGTCCGGGCGCGAAGGTCGGAAACGCCTGCGAGGTGAAGAACTCCATCGTGATGGCCGACACCCACGTCCCCCACCAGAACTACGTCGGGGACAGCATCCTGGGGGAGCGGTGCAACCTCGGGGCGGGCACGAAGGTCGCGAACCTCCGGCTCGACGAGTCGACGATCAAGGTCCTGTGGAAGGGGGCGGAGGTCGACACGGGCCTCCGGAAGCTCGGGGTCATCATGGGGGACGACGTCAAGGTCGGGATCAACGCGTCGATCGACACGGGGACGATCATCGGGGAGGGGTCCTTCATCGGCCCGGGGGCCACAGTCCGCGGGAACGTCGCGCCGCGGAGCCGAATCTACTGAGGCGGGACGATGCGAATCGTCCAGGTGACCCCGTGGTTCGCCCCCCACCTGGGCGGCGTGGAGAGCCACGTGATGTCCCTTTCCCGCGAGCTCGTGGCCCGAGGCCACGACGTCCGCGTGATCACGACGAAGCACGACCCCGCCATCCCCGCGATCGCGGAGGTCCACGGAATCCAAGTCGTCCGAGTGAAGCCCCGGGCGATCCTCGTGCGGACGCCGATCGCCCCCCGGATCATGGGCGCCGTCCTGGGGACCCGCACGGAGTTCGTCCACGCCCACTCCCCGCCCCCCCTGAGCGCCCACTACGCCTCCCGCGCGGCGAAGGCCGGCGGCCTGCCGTTCGTCGTCACGTACCACTGCGACATCGAGCTGCCGTCCCTCGCGGGGCCGCTCCTCGAGGGGCTGTACCGGAGGACGATCGGCGCGACGACCCTGCGGCGGGCGGAACGGGTCATCGTGACGACTCGGACGTACGCGGCGACGAGCCGCGCCGTGTGGCGGTACAACCCCGAGGTGATCCCGAATCCGGTGGACCACCGCCGCTTCCATCCCGACGCCGACGGGGCCTCCGTCCGGGAGAAGCTCCGGATCGATCCGGCCCGGCCCGTCGTCCTCCTCGTGGGACGGATTGTCCCCCACAAGGGGATCGAGCACCTCATCGAGGCCGCGAGGTACGTTCCCGAGGCCCTGTTCCTCGTCGCAGGGGAAGGCTCCTCGCTCGAGGGGATGCGCGCCCTCGCCCGCCGGATGGGCGTCGCGGACCGGGTCCGGTTCCTCGGGCGGGTCTCCGAGGAGGCGCTGCCCCGCCTCTACGCGGCCTGCGACGTGTTCGCACTCCCGAGCGTCTCCCGCCTCGAGGCCTTCGGGATCGTCGCGCTCGAGGCGATGGCCTCCGCGCGCCCCGTTGTCGTTGCGGATATCCCCGGGGTGCGGGAGGTCATCGAGGACGGCCGGGAGGGGCTCCTCGCGGACCCCGTGAACCCCCAGGACCTCGCGGGGAAGATTCGCCGGCTCCTCGGCGAGCCCGACCTGCGGCGGGAGATGGGCCGGCGGGGCCGGGAGAAGGTCCTCGGGTCGTACACGATCGCGAAGGTCGTGGACCGGATAGAGGTCCTGTACGCGTCCGTCCTCGAGGGTCGCGGGGCTCAGGGGACCACGCGGAGCGGCACGCGCTCCCCCGCGTGAGTCCACGCGGCCCACGTGTCCTCCGTGTAGGGACGGCCCACGATGATGTGGATTCCCCCGAACTTGCTGAAAAGATGGAGGTCCTCGTCGGAGGGCTCGAAGACCCCGCTCGGATGGGAGTGGACGGTCCCCACGACCGTGAAGTCGGCGGGGAGCATGTGGAGCTGGAAGATCGCGTGGCGGTTCCCCGAGACGGTCCCGGGGAGCAGGAGGAGTTCCGTGATCACGCCGCCCTCCGCCCGTAGGATCGCCCCGAACTCCCGCGGATACGTGTCCCGGGACGCCTCGAGGATCATCCGCAAGGTCTTCCGGGAGATCGCCTCGACGCGCGCGGGCATGGGACCCCGTCACTGCCGGGACAGCTTCTCCTCGATCCGGCGGTAGAAGTCGTCCCGGAAGCGCACGAACGTCGCCCGCCGCTCGGACCCCGTGATCGCGACGTCCTCCGTCCCCTTGAGGACGACCTCGTGCTGCCCGTCCATCACGAGGAGACACTCCCGCGGCTTCACGAGCCTCACGTGGACGTCCTGGGTGGCGGGGAAGACGAAGGGCCGCATCGCCGGCTTGAAGGGCGCGATCGCGGAGACGATGATCCCGTCGACCCCGGGGTCCACGATGGGGCCCCCCACGGCCATCGAGTACGACGTCGACCCCGTCGGGGAGGCGACGATGATCCCGTCCGCGCGGACGCGCTGGGCCACGGTCCCGCCCACCTGGATCTCGAAGTGACGGATCTTCGCGACGTGGGCCGTGTGGACGACGGCCTCGTTGAGGCAGTCGAACAGGCGCTTCCCGTCCACGGTCACCTTGAGGCGGAGGCGGGCCTCCGTGCGATAGTCCCCGCGGGCGATCCGGTCGAGGTAACCCTCGACTTCGTCCGCGTAGGCCTCCGCGAGGAAACCGAGGGATCCGGAGTTGATCCCGAAGATCTTCGCATCGGAAAGCTGGGCGGCCCGGAGGATCGTCCCGTCCCCGCCGACGGCGAGGAGGACGTCGGGGCGCATGTGGGCGAGCGGGAACCCCCTGCGTCCGATCGCCTCCGCGAGGTCCGCCTCGATGAGGGCCTCGTGCTCCCGCTCGACGTACGTGAGGATTCGGCGGGCCGCGACGAGGGCAGAAGGGATGTGGGGGTTCGCGGTGATCCCGAACTTCACCGGATCGCCTCCAGGACGCGGTCGTCCCCGAACGCGAGGAGGTCCGTCCGGGCGTCCGGGCGGAGGGGCATGTCGAGATCCTCCCCCCCGAGGCCCGTCACCCGGCCGCCCGCCTCCCGGACGAGGAGGACCCCCGCGGCGATGTCGACGGCGCGAAGCTTCGTCTCGTGGACTGCGCTGTGCATGTAGTACAGGTCTGCGGCGCCCTTCGCGACGAGGCCGAGGTCGAGGGACGCGGCCCCGAGGTTCCGCACCCGACGGGCACGCGAGGCGACCTCCGCGGCGGCGGGCGCGGCGTGGGTCCCCAGGTAGACGCTGAACAGGGAATCCTCGGGGTCGAACGGGCGGGCATGGATGGGCCGTCCATTGAGATGGGCGCCCTGCCCCTTTGCTGCGTAGTACGTCGCGCCGGAGACGAGGTCCCGCACGAGGCCCTCCTCGACGTCGGAGAGGCGCTCGCGCCCGATCGCGAGGGACACCGAGAAGGCGGGGATCCCGCGGAGCGCGTTATGGGTCCCGTCGATCGGGTCGAGGACGAGAAGCCGATCGCCCCCCCGCTCCACGAGGCCCGCCTCCTCGCTCAGGACGTCGATCGCAGCGCCCTCGTACTCGAGGACCCGGAGGACCGCGGCCTCTGCGATCCGGTCGATCCGCGTGCTCGGTCCCCCGTCGGCGCCGCGGCCTACGACCTCGCCAGGGTCCCCGCCGAGCTGGCCCACGGCCTGCTGGACCGCGTCCGCGAGTCCCAGGAGGAGCGCCTTCACGAGGCGCGCTAGGCCCTGGGCTCATATAGGATTATCGGAGGCGGGTGGGAGGGTCCCGGGGCGCGCGGGTGCGGCCCCTCCGGGAGCGTTATGTTTATATAGAAGCCCCCACATAGGCACTGGCCCGAAAACGGCAATTGGAGGAGTACCTATGATGCCAGCCGGCACACAGATTCTCGTACTGAAGGAAGGGACGCGCCGCGAGCGCGGCAAGGGAGCGCAGTTCAACAACATCGCCGCGGCGAAGGCCGTGGCCGATGCGGTCCGCTCGACCCTCGGCCCTCGCGGCATGGACAAGATGCTCGTGGACAGCCTCGGGGACGTCGTCATCACGAACGATGGCGTGACGATCCTCAAGGAGATCGACATCGAGCATCCCGCGGCGAAGATGCTCGTCGAGGTCGCGAAGACCCAGGACGAGGAGGCCGGGGACGGCACAACGACGGCCGTCATCCTCGCCGGGGAGCTGCTGAAGAAGGCGGAGGACCTCGTGGAGCAGAACATCCACCCGACCGTCATCGCCGCGGGGTACCGCCTCGCGAGCGAGAGGGCCCGGGAGGTCCTCGAGAAGGTCTCCACGAAGGTCGCGATCAAGGACACGGACATCCTGAAGAAGGTCGCGATGACCGCGATGTCGTCGAAGTCGTCGAGCGGCCACAAGGAGCTCCTCGCGGACATCTCCGTCAAGGCCGTGGCCACGATCGCGGAGGAGCGGCCGGACGGCACCTGGTCCGTCGATGAGGACAACCTCCAGGTCGTGAAGAAGCAGGGCGGCTCCATCGCGGACACGGAGCTCGTGGACGGGATCATCGTCGACAAGGAGCGTGTCCACCCCGGGATGCCGAACGAGGTGAAGGACGCGAAGATCGCCCTCGTCGACGCAGCCCTCGAGGTCAAGAAGACGGAGATCGACGCGAAGATCGAGATCACGGACCCGACCCAGCTCCAGGCGTTCCTGGACGAGGAGGAGTCCATGCTCAAGCGGATGGTCGAGACGGTCCGGAAGAGCGGCGCGAAGGTCATCTTCTGCCAGAAGGGGATCGACGACCTCGCCCAGCACTACCTCGCGAAGGAGGGCATCTACGCCGTGCGCCGGGTCAAGAAGTCCGACATGGAGAAGCTCGCGAAGGCGACGGGCGGGAAGGTCGTCACGAAGCTCGACGAGCTCTCCAAGGACGACCTCGGGTACGCGAAGCTCGTGTATGAGAAGAAGATTGGCGAGGACGAGATGACCTTCGTCACGGGCTGCAAGAACCCGAAGGCCGTGTCGATTCTGATCCGCGGGGGCACGGAGCACGTCGTGGACGAGGTCGAGCGGTCCCTCGAGGACTCCACGTCCGTCGTGGCCGTGGCGATCGAGGACGGAAAGGTCATCACGGGCGGCGGATCCAGCGCGATGGAGATCGCCCTCGCCCTCCGGGACTACGCCTCGACGGTCGGGGGCCGGGAGCAGATGGCGATCGAGGCCTTCGCGGACGCGGTCGAGGTCGTGCCCCGCACGCTCTCGGAGAACGCGGGCCTGGACCCCATCGACACCCTCATCAGCCTCCGGAAGGAGCACAAGAAGGGGAACAAGTCGGCCGGGATCAACGTCTACACGGGCAAGGTCTCCGACATGAGGCGGGAGAACGTGATCGAGCCCATCCGCGTGGGGACCCAAGCCATTTCCTCCGCGACGGACGCGGCCGTCATGATCCTCCGCATCGACGACGTCATCGCGGCCAAGGCCGGCGAGTCCGGGAAGGGCGGCGGCAAGGGCGGCGAGGGCGGCGACGGAGGCGACGGCGAAGAGTTCTGAGCGGGGTCTTCTCCGGAGGCCCCCGGTGGTCTCCATGGACGACGGCTTGGGCCCGACCGAGGGAGGGACGGAGGACTCCGGCGGGGACGCGGGCGGATCGCGCGCGTCCCGGCAGGGTCCGCCCGGGGTCGTCCTCGAGGCCGAACTCGAGCTCCGGGAGCCCGCCGTGGAGGCCCTCCAGAACCCCCGTCGGATCCATTTGACCGTCGAGCCTCCGGGCGCCATCCGCGACCGGATCGACGTCACGATGACGCCGTCCCGGATCCGGATTGAGGCCCCGAGCGCGGACGGGCGGGCGTTCGCGCGGGAGCTCGAACTCCCCGACCCCGTGGATCTGGACGGGATCGCGACCACCTACCGGAACGGCGTCCTCGACGCGACCCTGTCCGGCCGCGGGGCGTCGACTCCAGCTCCAGAGGGATGACCCATGTCCGACGAGACGCGAACGATCGAAGACGTCCCCCGCGGGAAGCTGGAGGCTCCCCCCTCCGCGGAAGAAACCCTCCGCGAGGAGCTCGAAGCCTCCCGGAAGAAGGGGGAGGAGCTCCTCACGAGGATGAAGTACCTCCAGGCGGAGTTCGACAACTTCCGGAAGCGGACATCGAGGGAGTCGGAGGCCCTCGTGAAATACGCCCACGAGGCCCTCGTCGCGCGCCTCCTCCCCGTCCTCGACGAGCTCGAGGCGGCCCTCGGGAGTCTCGACGGGGACGCGGGGGCGGGGGTCCGGATGGTCCGGGACAACTTCTGGAGGGCCCTCGAGGAGGTCGGAGTCCAGGAGATTCCCGTGGGGGGGCGCCCCTTCGACCCGTTTCTGATGGACTGCGTGGAGCGCGTGCCCGACGCAGACCGGAAGGACGGCGACGTGAAAGAGCTCGTCCGCCGGGGGTACCGGCTCCACGATCGCGTCCTGCGTCCCGCTCAAGTCATCGTCGTGAGGAACGGAGGTGATTCGAATGCCTAAGATCATCGGAATCGACCTCGGGACCACGAACTCCGAGGCCGCGTACATGGAAGGGGGAACGCCGAAGATTATCCCGAGCGCGGAGGGCTCGACGTACGGAGGCAAGATGTTCCCGTCCGTCGTCGCGTTCACGAAGGACGGGATCCTCGTCGGGGAACCCGCGAAGCGCCAGGCTGTCCTGAATCCGGACAAGACGATCATGCAGATCAAGCGGAAGATGGGGACGGACCACAAGGAGCGGATCGACGGCAAGGACTACACGCCCCAGGAGATCTCCGCGATGGTCCTTCGAAAGATCAAGACGGACGCGGAGGCCTACCTGGGCGACAAGATCACCCAGGCCGTGATCACCGTGCCCGCGTACTTCAACGACAACCAGCGGCAAGCGACGAAGGACGCGGGGCGGATCGCAGGCCTCGAGGTCCTCCGACTCGTGAACGAGCCTACGGCGGCGGCCCTCGCGTACGGACTCGACAAGAAGGGCGAAGGGAAGATCTGTGTCCTCGACCTCGGCGGCGGGACCTTCGACGTCACCCTCATGGAGACGGGGGACGGCGTCTTCGAGGTCGCCGCGACCTCAGGGGACACCCAGCTCGGGGGGATGGACATGGACAACGCTCTGATCCAGTGGCTCGTGGCCGAGTTCAGGAGCGAGCACGGGGTGGACCTGTCCGCCGACCGCCAGGCGCTCCAACGCCTGCGGGACGCCGCGGAGAAGGCGAAGATCGAGCTCTCGGGCACGATGGAGGCCCCGATCAACCTGCCCTTCATCGCCCAGAAGGCGGGCGCGCCCGTTCACCTGGACCGGAAGCTCAGCCGGACGAAGATGGAACAGCTCATCGAGCCCGTCCTCGCGCGCCTCGAGGGCCCGATCCGCCAGGCGTTCAAGGACGCGGGCTGGTCCTCCGGGGACGTGAACCACGTAATCCTCGTTGGCGGGCCCACGCGAATGCCCGTCGTCCGGGAGCGGTTCGAACGGGTCCTGGGCCGGGGCGTGGAGCGGGGCGTGGACCCCATGCAGTGCGTCGCCCTCGGGGCCGCGATCCAGGGGGCCGTGCTTAGCGGCGAGGTGAAGGACATCCTCCTGCTCGACGTGACCCCCCTGAGCCTGGGCGTGGAGACCCTCGGCGGGGTGTACCACAAGCTCATCGAGCGGAACGCGACGATCCCCACGAGGAAGAGCGAGGTCTTCACGACGGCCGCGGACGGGCAGACGACGGTCGAGGTCCACGTGCTCCAGGGGGAGCGGGCCATGGCTGCGGACAACGTCAGCCTGGGCCGGTTCTACCTCTCGGGGATGCCGCCGTCCCCCCGCGGGATGCCCCAGATCGAGGTCATGTTTGACATCGACGCGAACGGCATCCTGAACGTGACCGCGACGGACAAGGCGACGTCGAAGTCGGAGAAGCTCACAATCATGGCGCCCCAGCGGATGGACCAGTCGAAGATCGATCAGGCCGTCCGGGACGCGGAGGCCCACGGGGAAGAGGACCGCCGCCGGAGGGAGCTCGTGGAGACGCGGAACCTGGCGGACGGCCTCGCGTACCAGTCGGAGAAGGAGCTCGAGACGTACGCGTCCCAGCTGTCGGACGAGACGAAGGCCGCCCTGCGGGCGAGGATTGACGAGCTCAAGAAGGCCCTCGCCGCGAACGACATCTCCGAGATCCGGACGGCGATGGAGGGCCTGAACAAGGAGCGCCTGAAGATCGGGGTGGAGGTCCAGAAGAAGGGTCCCGGCGCCGAGGCCGCTCCGCCGCCGTCGGGGGGCGCGGCCGGGGGGTCCGACGCCCCAGGGGTCGTAGACGCGGACTTCGAAGACGTCGACAAGAAGTAGTCGCGCGACATGTGGTCGGAAGAGCGCGGTATGGCGGACCAGGACTACTATCGGCTCCTTGGCGTGGAGCGGACCGCGTCGAAGGAGGACATCAAGCGGGCCTACCGGAGGGCCGCGAAGAAGTACCACCCGGACCTCAACAAGGACGATGCGAAGGCCGCGGAGGAGAAGTTCAAACAGGTCTCCGAGGCCTACGAGGTCCTCGCGGACGACGAGAAGCGGCGGATCTTCGACCAGTACGGCGCAGAGGGGCTCAAGCAGCAGGTCTGGGGCGGACAAGGCTTCGACTGGTCCCGCTTCACCCACGTCCAGGACATCGAGGACATCTTCGGGCGTGGAGGGTTCGGCGGGTCCCTGTTCCAGGACTTCTTCGGCGGCCCCGCTCGACGCCGGGGCCCCGCCGCGGGCCGGGACTACCAGGTCGAGGTCGGCCTGACCCTCGAGGAGGTCCTCCGCGGGCTCCGGAAGGAGATCCCCCTGACGTTCCCGACAGCCTGCGCGTCGTGCGGCGGCTCCGGGGCGGAAGGGGGCCGCCTCACGACCTGCATGACCTGCGGGGGCCGGGGCCAGGCGAGCAGCGCCCAGCGCCGCGGCTACAGCCAGGTCATCACGATCACGACGTGCCCGAAGTGCCGGGGCCGCGGGCAGTGGCCCGAGACGCCGTGCCGCGCGTGCGGGGGGTCCGGGCGGGTCGCCTCATCCCGGACGGTCTCCGTCGAGATCCCCGAGGGGGTCCCGGACGGCGTCCAGCTCCGCGTCCAGGGGCGGGGGGAGGCCGGGGAGACGGGCGCACCGCCCGGGGACCTCTTCGTCGTCGTCCGGGTGAAGGACCATCCCACGTTCTTGCGGGACGGCGAGGACGTCATCATGGAGCTGCCCGTTACGTTCAGCCAGGCGGCCCTCGGCGGGGAGATCGAGGTGCCGACCCTCGAAGGCACCGCGCGCCTTCGGATCCCGCCGGGCACGCAGACTCACACCCTCCTCCGCCTCCGTGGCAAGGGGCTCCCCCGCTTCCGGGCGGAGGGCCGGGGGGACCAGCTCGTCCGGGTTCTCGTCACGACCCCGACCCGCCTCCGCGGGGAGGAACGGAAGCTCCTCGAGGAACTCGGCCGGCTCGAGCGAGAGTCCCGGGAGAAGCGCGGAGTCTTCGACCGGTCCCGGTCCCCCTAGGGGAACGGGATCCCGGCGAGGAACGATACGAGCTTGATCATCCCGTAGAAGGCGGCGAGGGCGCCGACGACCGTGAGAATCGCGAGCGCGTCTCGGACGAGCAAGCCCTTCGAATCCAGATCCTGCGCGGTCTCGGGTGGCACGGGACGCTCCTCTTCTCTCCGAAGGAGCCTGTGGCTATGAATCGCTTATGGGACAATTTTCACACGTGTGAATCATTCCTGAGAACGCCGGGACCGGCCAAGGATTATCTCCCGCGAGGCCCTTGGTCGGCCCGATGCGCAAGGTCCTCGGGATCCTGACCCAGGACTTCCGGCTGTACCACGACCTCGTGGCCGCCCTCAAGGCCCGCGACATCCCGTTCACGAGCCTCTCCTTTGCCAAGCGCGTGCCCGAGAACGTCGGCGTCGTCCTCACGTCCCCCGCGGAGACCGCGAGGGTCCGCGGCCCTCACGTCGCGGTCGACGACATCGAGAACGGCCTCGCGAAGGCCCTCCAGCTCCTCCGCGGGAAGTCCTCCTGGCGCGAGCTCCTGATCGGGATCGACCCGGGCCACGAGCCGGGCTTCGCGGTCATCGGGGACGGGGAGGTCATCGACACGCGCCTCGCGGAGAGCCCCGAGGCCGTCCTCGAGCACGTCCGCCGGAGCCTCCGGACGTTCCCCGCAGACCGAGTGAAGGTGCGGGTCGGCCACGGGGACCCCACGAACCGGAACCGCATCCTGAACACCCTGGCCCGGGAGGACCTCCGGGTCGAGGTCGTGGACGAGGCGGGGACGACCCGCCGCACAGCCCAGCCCGACGTCGACGCGGCGATCGACATCGCCCGGACGCCGGGGGTCCGGGCCGTCCCGCCCTTCGAGGTCCACCCTACGCGAGGGGAGCTTCGGGAGATCCAGCGGCGGTCCCGACTCGGGAGCGAGGGGGAGGTCACGATCACGTCGGAGCTCGCGGGCGCCGTCGCTCGCGGGGAGGTTTCCCTCGACCAGGCGATTGCGAGACAGCGCCGGCGGGACCGTCGTTCACAGGATTAGCCGGTAGCGGGCCTCGATCTCCTTCCGGCGCTTGAAGTACATCTCCTCCGCGATCTCCCCCGCCGCGAGCCTCGCCTCGAGGGCCTCGAGCTCCCGCTCGAAGTCGGCCCGGAACCCCTGGGAGTACTCCGTGACGACGCGTTCGAGGAGCTCGAGGAGGTCCCTCCCCCGCTGGGTCGCCTGGTACACGATCCGGGGCCGCCCGCCGGCCGGGAAGACGGCGGCCCGGTCCACGAGCCCCCAGTCGAACAGCTCGAGGAGCTGCTTGTCTACGGACGTCCGCCGGATCTTCAGCTTCTTCGCGAGGTCCTCCGGATGGTCGAACCCCTGCCGGAGGAGCCGGAGGATCTGCCGTCGGGTCTCCGAGGACGCGACCCGGACGAGTTCCAACGGCTCCGGCATGGGCGCGCCGCAAGCCGCATCGGCCTACTTCAACGTTCGTCCGCGCGCGCCACGACGTCATCTCCCGGACAGGAGAGGATCTCTCCGCGCGGGCGGAGCCTATCGTTTTTGTCTGCGACTCTTGTATAAATAAACGGCGAACCCTCGGTAGGCCCGATGTTCGCCAACAAGTCGTCCGGCATGAGCAGGGTCCTCGCGAGCTCCTTCGAGTCCGGGGACGGCGGCTTCCTCCGCAGGCTCCGGCGCGGCCGGGGCCCCGAGATCCTCGAGCCCAGGACCCCGCCCGAGCTCCTCGCGCGCAGGGAAAGATATTTGGCGCTGACCCGTGCTCCCCGGGGGAACCCATGAAGCGATCCGAGCTCCTCCAGCGGCTCGAGGAGCGCCTCGCTCGCGGCGAGATCTCCGAGGCGACGTACCTGGGCATCAAGGCCCGGTACGACGCGGAGCCCGAGGTCCCGGAGGCGGAGGCCCCGTCCCTCGAGACGACGATCGCGGACGCCGTGGCGCGGGCGACGACGGAGGCTTCCCGGGCGGGCGACGAAGCCTCCCGCGCGGTCGGCGAGGCCATGCGCGCGGTCGAGTTCTCGGGGATGGGCGTGAGGCTGAGCGACGAGGCGATCCGGATCGCGGGGGCGGGTGTCGTCACGGGGCAGCCCGTCCGCACGCGGATGTTCAAGTCCGCGGGGAGCGCCCGGGTCCAGGGGGACCTCGAGGCGGACGAGACGAAAGTGGCCGGTGCGTGCGCGTTCGAGGGCAGCGTCACGACGGACGCGTTCCGCTCCTCCGGCTCCGTGCGGGTCGCCAAGGCCCTCACGGCGGACCGCGTCGAGTCGAGCGGCTCCCTCGAGGTGGGGGAGGACCTCACCGCGGACGAGGTCGTCTCGAGCGGGAGTCTCAAGGTCGGCGGGTCCCTCCGCGCGGACCGCCTCCACGCGAGCGGGAGCCTCGCCGTGGCGGGGTCCCTCGTCGCGGACGACGTGACCGTGGAGCTCGGCGGAAGCTCCCGGGTCGGGGATGTCCACGCGGACGAGGTCCGCGTCAAGGTCACGGGCGGGCTCCTTCGGACCCGGGGCGACCTCCGGGCCGGCACGATCCACGCCGACTCCGTCTACCTGGAGGGGACGACGGCGAACCTCGTGCGCGGGGACCGCGTGACGATCGGCCCCCACTGCCGCATCCAGGCCGTGGAGGCGGAGGAACTCGTCGTCCACGAATCGAGCGAGGTCCTCGAGCGGCGAGGGCCGACGACGGGCGTGTCCAAGGGATGAGCCGACCCCCGTTCGATTCCCGGTACACAAGTTTCTTATAAGCCGGAAGGTTTGGAACGCCCCGTGCCCGAAAGGGTCCAATTGAAGGTCGCCGAGGCGCCCCAGTCCGACGTCGGCCTGGGCCGCGCCCGCGTGGACACGAAGACCCGCGTGGCGCTCGGCGTCGACGTGGGCGAGATCATCGAGATCATCGGGAAGAAGTCGACCGCCGCGAAGCTCTTCCGCGTGATGCAGGAGGACGAGGGGAAGGGGATCCTCCGGATCGACGGCCTCGTCCGGCGGAACGTCGGCGTGAGCCTCGGGGACAAGGTCGAGGTCCGCAAGGCCGAGGTGTTCCAGGCCGAGCGCGTGACGATCGCGCCGATCATCAGCGAGGGCCACAAGATCTCCTTTGGGCAGGGGATCGAGAACTTCGTGAAGCGAGGCCTGCTCAAGCGGCCCGTGACGAAGGGGGACGTCGTCATCGTCCCCGGGATCGCCCTCATGGGTGGAGCCCTCCCGTTCATGGTCATCAAGACCCAGCCCAAGGGCGTCGTCCAGATCCACGACGACTCGATCATCGAGATGAAGGAGGAGCCCGTCCGGGAAGGCGAGGTCCTCACCCCGACGGTCACCTACGAGGACATCGGCGGCCTCAAGGAGGAGCTCATGAAGGTCCGCGAGATGATCGAGCTCCCCCTGAAGCACGCGGAGCTCTTCGAGCGGCTCGGGATCGACCCTCCGAAGGGCGTCCTCCTGTACGGCCCGCCGGGGACGGGGAAGACCCTCATCGCGAAGGCCGTGGCCAACGAGGCGGGGGCCAACTTCTCCTCGATCCAGGGCCCCGAGATCATGTCGAAGTACTACGGGCAGAGCGAGGAGCGCCTCCGCGAGAAGTTTGAGGAGGCCCAGAAGAACGCCCCGAGCGTCCTGTTCATCGACGAACTCGACTCGATCGCCCCGAAGCGGGAGGAGGTCACAGGGGAGGTCGAGCGGCGTGTCGTCGCCCAGCTCCTGACCCTCATGGACGGCCTTTCGGGCCGGGGCCAGGTCATCGTGATCGGCGCGACGAACCGGGACGAGGCGATCGACCCCGCCCTCCGGCGGCCGGGCCGCTTCGACCGGGAGATCGAGATCGGCGTGCCGGATCGGGAAGGCCGGAAGGAGGTCCTCCAGATCCACACCCGCGGGATGCCCATCGAGGGATCTGAGGAGGAGCGCGAAGGGCTTCTCACGGAACTCGCGGACGTGACCCACGGCTTCGTCGGAGCGGACCTCGCGGCCCTCGCGAGGGAGGCCGCCATGAAGACCCTCCGGCGGTACCTGCCGGAGCTCGACCTCGAGAAGCCCATCCCCGCGGAGGTCCTCGAGCGGATGCGAGTGACGGCGGACGACTTCAAGAACGCCCTCAAGGAGGTCGAGCCCAGTGCGATGCGGGAGGTCCTCGTCGAGATCCCGCGGATCCAGTGGTCCGACGTCGGCGGCCTCGAGGACGTGAAGATGAAGCTTCGGGAGGCCGTCGAGATGCCTCTCAAGGACCCGGAGTCCTTCCGTCGCCTCGGGATCCGGCCCCCGCGGGGCGTCCTCCTGTCGGGACCGCCTGGCAGCGGGAAGACCCTCCTCGCGAAGGCCGTCGCCACAGAGAGCGAGTCGAACTTCATCTCGATCAAGGGCCCCGAGGTCATGTCGAAGTGGGTTGGCGAGTCGGAGAAGGCCGTCCGCATGATCTTCAAGAAGGCGAAGCAGGTCGCCCCTTGCATCGTGTTCCTCGACGAACTCGACGCGATCGCCCACCGGCGGGGGATGGACAACGACAGCGGGGTGAGTGAACGGGTCGTGAACCAGCTCCTCACATCCATGGACGGCCTCGAGAGCCTCGAGGACGTCGTCGTGATCGGGGCGACGAACCGGCCCGACTTGATCGACCCCGCGCTCCTGCGCACGGGCCGCTTCGACCGGATTCTGCTCGTCCCGGCCCCGGACAAGGCCGCGCGGCTCGAGGTCCTCAAGGTCCACACGCGGGAGATGCCCATCGAGGGCGTCGACCTCGAGGAGCTCGCCGTGGACCTGGACGGCTACACGGGCGCGGACATCGAGGGGCTGTGCCGGGAGGCGGCGATGATCGCCCTCCGGGAGAACCGGAAGGCGAAGAAGGTCGGCATGCCCCACTTCCAGGAAGCGCTGAAGACGGTCCCGCCGAGCCTCGACGAGGACACGATCAAGTTCTACGAGGAGATCGGCAAGCGCCTCGAGCGCGGCGCGATCCGCCGGCGGCGGGAAGAGGAACTCCCGTACCTCCGCTGATCCGGCCTACGCCTTGGGATGGACCGTCCTCCCGCCGACGACGGTCCGGAGGACCTTCGCCCGCGTGACCCGCTCGGGCGGGATCTCGAAGAGGTCCTCCGACAGGACGACGAGGTCCGCGTACTTCCCCGGCTCCAGGGTGCCGCGGGTGTCGTCCGCGTGGCACGCGTAGGCACCTCGGCGGGTGTAGCCGTCGATCGCCTCCGCAACGGTCAGGCGGTGGGGCGACGGGCCTCCCTCCGGGGCCTCCCGGGCGACGGCCTCCTCGATCCCGACGAGGGGGTCCATGGAGGCGACGGGCCAGTCGCTCGCGAAGGCGAGGGTCGCGCCCGTGTCCAGGAGGCCCCTCCAGGGGAACGCGATCCGGGTCCGCTCGGGGCCGATGACCTCCCGCCAGCGGGCCGTGAGCTCGGGGGACGCGTGGCGGGGCATCATGCACGGGACGACCCCGAGCCGCGCGAACCTCGGGATGTCCGCGGGGTCGAGGTTCTCGCAGTGTTCGATCCGATGACGCCGCCCCGACGTGCCGTTCGCCCGGGCGGCCGCCGCGTACGCGTCCAGGGCGATTCGGACCCCGCGGTCCCCGCACGCATGGGTGCAGACCTGGAACCCCGCGCGGTCGAGGTCCGCGACGAGGGCGTGGTACGCCTCCTCGGGATACTGGGTCGGGCCCCGCCACGACGGGTCGCCCGCGTACGGCTCGAGGAGGGCCGCGGTCCGGGTCTCCTGGACCCCGTCGATGTAGACCTTCACCGCTCCCACGCACAAGGAGTCGTCCCGGTAGGGTCGCGCGATCTCCCCGAACGACGCCCGTTCCGCCGGCGTCGTCTCCACGGGATGGTAGATCGCGACCCGCACCCGGACCGTGAGTTCGCCCGCCTTCCACAGAGTCGCGTACGCGTGGAGGTCCGCGAGGTTCACCTGGACGTCGAACGCGGTCGTGATCCCGAGGCGGCTCGCCATCCCGACGGTCCGGCGGAGGCCGTCGAGGGACCGGCGCCGCTGGACCTCCGGGAGGTACGGCGTGAGGTCGAAGACCTCGTGGAACACCCCCGTCAGCTCGCCCGTCCGGGGGTCCCGGACGGGCTGTCCGAGCTCCTTCCCCGCGGCACGGAAGGCCTCGAGCGCCCGTTCGACGAACCGGCCGTTCCCGAGGCCCGTGTGGCCGTCCCACGCGCTGATCACCACGGGCCGGTCCTGAACCGCCGCGTCGAGGTCCTCCTTCCCAGGGAGCCCTTCGGGCGAGAGAGCCGCGTAGTCGAACCCGTGGCCGATGAACAGCTCCTCCTCCGGGTGCTCCCGAGCGTACCCCGCGATCCGCCGTTGCACGGTCACAAGGCTCGGGCGGTCCGTCAGGTCGATCCACGTGCCGAGCTCGAAGCCCCACATGAGGTGGACGTGGCTGTCGATCAACCCCGGGAGGATGAGGCGGCCGTCCGCGTCCACGACGTCCGTGCGGGGGCCGATCCGGGATTCGACGTCCCGACGGCGGCCCACGATGTCGATTCGGCCGCGCGACGACGCGAGGGCCTCGGCCCACGGCTCGGCGGGGTTCGCGGTGTAGATCCGGGCGTTCACGACGGCAAAGTCCGCGGGCGCCATGTCCATCCTCGGAGCGGGACCGCACGTCACGATGAAAAGGCCTCGCGAAGCTCGTCCCCCGGCGGGGTCGGACCCTTTTTATCCAAAGGGCCTGTTCGGGTCCCCATGCGCGCCGCGGACGCCCTGAAGCACTGGACCCGCCTGATCCTCAAGCAAGGCCCCTCCCGCCTCGCGATCGCGGTCGGCGTCCTCTTCCTCCTGCTCGCCCTCGCGTCGCCCCTGTGGTCGTTCACGTTCAACGGGGGCGGTGGGGACTGGTCCACGCGGACGTACGGCTGGACGACGTTCACCCAGGAGGAGTACGAGAACGGGATCTGGGACCGGACGATCGTCCAGTCGTACGCCTCCCCGAACTTCGACGACCTCTCCATCGCGGCGACGATGGGGGCCACGTACTGGCTCACCCTCGTCTTCCTCATCGTCCTCGCCGGGGCCGCGTTCGTCCTCGCCCTCCCGCGGTTCCGGACGATGGGCCCCCTCGCCCACCTCGGGCTGAGCCTCGCCGTGATCATCCTCGGCGTGATCGCCCTGTTCTACCCTGTCGTCGTGCTCCCCGGGGGCCTCGCGACGGACCTCGCGCCCCTCCCCGTCGGAGGCGGCTATTGGGGCGGTCCCGTGGCAACAACGACACCGAACGGGGAGCTCACGTGGGGCGCAGGCCTCGGCTGGTGGGCCCTCCTGGTCGGGTTCCTCCTGGGGTCCGTCGGGGTCGCCCTGCCCTATATCCAGAGCGTCCGCTCGCTGAACCCGCCCGGGCCGAGGACCTGGCATCCGGGACGCTGAATCCCCGGCGGCGGGGTCGGAACGTTCAAATAGCGAGCGTCAGATGTCTGTCAGACACAGGGATGGGATCCCTTCGCGACGGGGTCGCGGGGGGCCCTCACCGGTCCGGGTGATGGGATGAAGCGGTTTGCGACGGAGCTCACGGGGAAGACCGTCATGACGAACGACGGCCAGATCCTCGGGACGATCGAGAACTTCATTATAAACACGAAGACGGGGAAGCTGTCCGACGTCCTCGTCCTCCCCGCGGAGAACGTGTCCCCGAGGTCCTTCAAGACGGACCCGGAGGGGCGGCTCGTCCTGCCCTTCAACGGGATGCGCGCGGTGCGGGACGTCGTCGTGATGAACCTCTAGGCCGACCCCTCGTTCGATGCGGGCCGGAGGGCCTCGAGGGCCCTCCTCAGGTTGTCCGGGTCGTCCAGGAGCGCGGCCACGACGGCCTCGATGAGGGCGGCGGTGGACCAGATCTCGGTGATGAGGTCGGGGTCCCGGTGAAGGGACCACCCGACCCGCGAGGCCGCCACGGCCTCACTTCGCGATGTCCTTCAGCTTCCCCGCGAGCTCCGCGAGGTCCATCCCCGTCAGGGCCTTCACGAGGGCGGGGGCCGTCGCCGCGATGTCGACGACGCTCCCGACGAGTTGGGACGGGCCTCGTTCGCCCATGATGATGAGCTTCTCCGTCCTCTCGAGGGATTTCGCCGCGTTTGCGACAATCTCGGGGAGCTTCTCCACGATGAGCTGGGTCACGGCCGCCCTGCCGTACTGCTCCCAGGCCTCCGCCTTCTTCCGCATGGCCTCGGCTTCCGCGAGTCCCTTCGCCTTGATCGCGTAGGCCTCCGCCTCGCCCTTCAGGCGTATGATGTCCGCCTCGGCGGTCCCCTCCTGGCGGATCCGCTCCGCCTCCCCCGCGGCGGTCCGGGCGAGCCGCTCCCGCTCCCCTTCCGCGACGAGGATCGCCCGCTCCTTCTCCCCTTCCGCCGTGACGATGAGCTTGCGCTTCTCGCCGTCCGCGGTCGCAGCGACCGCGTCCGCCGCCATCTTCGCGGGGACGACCTGGGCCGCGATTTGCTCCTGCTCCCGCCGCTTGACCTCCTGCTGCTGGACGAGGACCTCCTGCTCCTTGTTCCGGATGTCGATCTTCCGCTGCTCGACGATGAGCTCCTGCTGCCGCTTCGCAGTCTGGAGCTGGAAGGCGATCTCCTTGTTCGCCCGTTCGAGCTCGACCTGCGTCTCCGACTGCTGCTTGATGATGTCCCGGTCCCGATGGTACTGGGCCACGTTGGCCTCGGCCTCGGCGTTCGCCTTCTCCGCCTGCTGGGCCGCCTGGGCCTCCGCGATCGTCGCCTCCCGGTTCGCGTTCGCCTTCCCCATCCGGGCGTCCCGCTTGACCTCCTCCGTCCGCTTGACCCCGAGGGCGTTCAGGTAGCCCATCGCGTCCTCGATCTCCTTGATCACGAAGGACCGAATGTCGATCCCCATGTTCCGGAGGTCGTTCCCCGCCATCCCGAGGATCTTCGAGGCGATCGCGTCCCGGTCCGAGTTGACCTCCTCGACGGTCAGGGTCGCGCACACCCCACGGACGTGACCCTCGAGGGTCTTCAGCGCGATCTCGTTGACCGCCTGGTCCGTCTTCCCGAGGAGGTTCTCCGCTGCAGTGTTGAGCGTCGCCTCGTCGGAGGAGACCTTGACCTGGGCGACGGCCTTGATGTTGATCTTCGCCCCCGACCGCTTGACGTCCGTCACGATGTCTGGTACGACGAGGTCCAGCGTCCGGACGTCGAGCTTGAGCCACTCCACGCTCTCCACGATGGGCACGATGATCTTCGCGCCGCCCGAGATGACCCGGTACCCTCGGCCCCCCATCCCCCGCTGCCGCTTCCCGTACACGACCATGGCCATGTTCGGGGGGACCTTCTTGTAGCGGCTCGCGGCGATCGCGATCGCGGCGAACACCGCGACGACGATCACGAGGATGACGAGCCCCTGGATGTCCCCCGCCGTCTGAAAGACCCATCGCTCGAAGCCAAGCCCTGCCACAACCAACACCTCCTCTCCCCTACGCTCTGTGCACCTTCACTGCGTTCCCCATGACGGAATCCACGACGACGTGTTCGTCCGTGCTGATCGGATCGTCCGCGACCGCGTCCACGAGGGTGCGCCCGCGGGCCTCCGTGATAACCAGGATCTGCCCCGTCTGCCCGGGGCGGATGGGGACCATGACCTGCCCCTTCGTCCCGACGAGATCCTTGAGCTCCACTTTCGTCTCCGCCTGGGTCTTCACGAAGACGTTCATCATGACGACCCACATCCCGCCCGCGACGAGCATCGCCCCGCCGATCGCGAGGACGGGGGTGAAGAACGGACCGAATTCCATCATCTCGAATAGGGTGCCGAACCCTCCGAAGGCGGTCCCGAAGACGGCGATGATGGGCAGGCTGAGGGGACTGAGCCCCGTGTCGATGTCCGCGCCCACATCGGAGTCAAAGCCGAGATCCCCGATGTCCCCAAGGACGAGGACGATGAGTAGGAGGACCAAGAACGCGATCATCACCCAGGTGTACAAGCTCAGGCCAAGCACGATCGTCATCGGTTCACTTCCACTCCCTCGTCACGCGTTCCGACTTCTGGGACGGAAGTCTGACGGCCTCCGTCGACCCCACGGACCGGGTCCCGCAATTCCAGCAGAAGGCGTCCCCCGGGTGCAGCTTCGCGCCGCAGTACGCGCAGAAGGACCCCGGGCGGGGCCGGGGCGGCTCGGCCCGTGGGGCAGGGCCCTCCGCGCTCGGCGGCGTCGGCCTCGAGCCCCTCCGGGGCTCCTCCCTCGTGGGGGTCGGCGAGGCCGCCGGGACGGGCGGGCCCGCGGCCCTCGGCCGGCGGTCGAAGACGGTCCCGCACTCCGTGCACTGGGGGGCGTCCTCCGCCACGAGGGCCCCGCAGATCGGGCACACGTAGCCTCGGAAGACGACCCCGCGGCGGCCGAAGCCGAGGTCCCGGTTCGGCTGGAACTCGAGTTGGCGGGACGAATCGAAGCTCAGGCGTCGGCCCACCTCGAACTCGAGGGACCGCCAAGGGTCGAACTCGAGGTTGCGGCTCGGGTTGAAGTTGAGTAACTCCCCCACGTCCGTCCCTCCGGCGCCGCCATATCCAGGGATTGGACCATAAACGTTGTGTTGGAATCCTCACGCCAGGGGCCTCAATCGCTCCTGAGCCACAGCCTTTGGTCTCAGAGGAGCACGCGCCGCTCTTCCTTGACCACGTTGAGCACGACCTGGGTGTACGTGTTCTCCACGTATTCCATGGACCCGAGGCGCTTGATGAACGCGTCGAGCTCGCGGGTATTCCGGAGGCGCACGACGACGATGGAGTCCCATTCCCCTGTGACGTCGTACACGTGGGTCACCCGGTCGTCCTTCGCGATCCTCCGCTGGACGTCGAGGAGCTTCCCCTTGTGGATCTCCACCCCGACGACGGCCATCACGTCGAAACCTAGCTTCGATTCGTCGATGAGGGGCGCGTAGCCCGTGATGACTCCCTCCGCCTCGAGCCGGCGGATCCGGTTCGAGACCGTGCTGATGCTCGCCTTGACCTCCCGAGCGATGTCCCGGTACGACTTCCGTGCGTCCGTGTTCAGGTGGCGCAGGATGTCCAGGTCGAGCTCGTCGAGCTTGACGGACGTCGTCATGGTTCCCGCCTGTCCATCGCCCCGTCGCATAATACCATTCCGGGGCCGTTCGGTTGACCGAGGGAGGCCGGATTTCGGCGCTCCTAATCGAGCATATGTACGTGAAGATGCATGGTCATTGTGCAAATGTTCGATTTCCTCTCGACATACTTTATATATGTGCAGGAAAATCCTCCTCAGTGCAACGCCTGGGAGTCTCCGAAGCGGTGACGGGCGTCGGTTCTGAGGGAGGTGGATCATGAGACCTAGGAAGGCCAACGGCATCGACGGTGTCCTCAAGCGGATCGAGTCCGAGGGAATCCGGTGGATCGACCTACAGTTCGTCGACCTCCTCGGCGGGCTCCAGCACATCACGATCCCCTCGACCTCCCTGGGCCCCGAGGAGTTCAAGCGAGGCGTGGGGAAGCTCGACGGGTCCTCGATCAAAGGCTTCAAGGAGATCCACGAGTCGGACATGGTCATGAATCCGGACCCCTCGACGTTCGCGGTCCTGCCCTGGTACACAGGGGACCACCGGACGGCCCGAATGTTCGTGGACATCTACGAGGGCGCGACCCACGATCGGTTCACCCGCGACTCGAGGTACATCGCCCAGAAGGCGGCCCAGTTCGCCGCGGACCAGGGCTACGACACGACGTACTGGGGCCCCGAGATCGAGTTCTTCGTCTTCGACGGGATTCGCCTCACGCCGACCCCGGACCACGCCCGGAACCCCTCGTCGGGGGCCGGGTACGAGATCCTCTCCCGGGAGGCCCCCTGGCACGACAACGGCGGGAAGAACGTCCCCATCCGCTTCAAGGAGGGATACTCCCCCGCCCCGCCCGTGGACACGCTCCAGGACTTCCGGAACGAGGCGTGCAAGGTCCTCACGGACGATTTCGGGATGGTCCTCGACGCCCACCACCACGAGGTCGCGACCGCGGGGCAGTGCGAGATTGACATGCGCTACGACGAGCTCGTCCCCATGGCGGACAAGGCCATCACGTACCGGTACGTGATGAAGATGGTCGCCCATAAGATGGACATGCTCGCGACGTTCATGCCCAAGCCGATCTTCGGGGACAACGCGAGTGGGATGCACGTCCACCAGAGCCTCTGGGCCCGCGGGAAGAACCGGATGTACGACCCCGACGACGAGTACGCGGAGATCAGCCAGACGTGCCGGTACTACATCGGCGGGCTCATGGACCACGCACGGTCCCTCTGCGCGTTCACGAACCCCACGACGAACTCGTACCGCAGGCTCGTGCCCGGCTACGAGGCCCCCGTGTTCATCGCCTGGTCCAAGCGGAACCGGAGCGCGAATGTCCGCATCCCCATGTACTACAAGGGGATCGAGGCGGCGAAGCGGATCGAGTACCGAACGCCGGACCCGAGTGCGAACTCCTACCTCGCGTTCGCGGCGATGCTGTGCGCGGGCCTCGACGGGATCAAGCGGAAGATCGACCCCGGCGACCCCGTGGACGAGGACCTGTACCATCTCAGCAGCCACAAGCGGAAGGAGTACGGGGTGCGGGAGTTGCCCGGGTCCCTGAAGGAGTCCGTCGAGTACCTCCAGACGGATTACATGTTCCTGAAGACCGTCTTCACCCAGGACCTCCTCGAGAAGTATGAGGAGATGAAGCTCGACGAGCACCTCCAGACGTCTCTGCGGCCCTCCCCGTACGAGTTCTACCGGTACATGGACGCCTGACGGACGCCCGCGGTCGGGTCCCCGGATGTCGCCGGCACGCGGCCGACCCGTACGGGTTCGGGTCAAAGCCTATCGTCTCGCGGCCCCATCGTGAGGCGATGCGGCCTCGGAAGAGCCCTTTCGCGAAACCGGACGAGGCAGCCCCTGCCCGGGAACCTGCGTCGGGTCCCGCGTCCCTCACGGGGGACGAACGCCTCGCGGACATCCTCGCGGCGTACCCGGCCGCCGAGTTCGTCCTCCTCTCCTACGGTCTGTGCTCGTGTTGCGCGGGGGACACGACCCTGCGGACGAACGCGGAGCTCCGGGGGATCGCCCTCGGGAGGGTCCTCGAGGACCTGCGCCGTTCCCTTGACGAGGCCTAGGGGCATCTCGGATCACGTGGGACGATGCGGTACCCGTCCACCCGTCTCGCGGTCGTCTCGAGCCTCATGTTCCTCGTCCTTTGGCTCGGCTCGTCCCTCCTCGAGGCCCTCGCCTCTCTCGCCGGCCGGACGGACGTCACCGCGTTCCTGTCCCGGCGCGCGTGGACGTACGATCTGCCCCTCCTCGGCTTCATCGGACTCATGATCCTCGGGATGGCCCAGCACTTCGTCCCCATGTTCTCCGGTCGCGCGCTCTGGGACGGGCGGGTCGCGATGGCCCAGGTCCTCGTCGCGGACGCGGGGGTCGCCCTCACCCTGACCCTGCCCCCCGAGGCGGAGTTCGTCGGCCTGGGCCTGTGGGCCCTCGCGGCCCTCCTGTTCGTCGTCCTCATCCTACTGACCCTGCGCTCGGAGGAGATCGGGGTCCGTCCCATGGAGCGCCGCCCCGGGCTCGGCCGCGTGGACCGCCTTGCGATCCCGATGACGGGGGCCGCGATCCTGTACCTCCTCGCGGCCTCCGTGGGCTTCCTCCTGGCCGCCCTCCCCGGGGACCCCGCGAGGGTCACCGTCCACTGGTTCTCCTTCCTCCACCTGTACACCCTCGGCTTCATCAGTCTCATGGTGTTCGGCGTGGGGCTCCATCTCCTCCCGCGGTTCCTCGACGCGGTCCCGAACCGCGCGGCCGTCCGGGTCCTCCTCGTCCTCGCGCTCCCCTCCCCCGCGGGGGTCGCCCTCCTGATGCCCCTCCTCCACTCGTTCGCGGACCCCCTGCGGCCCCTCTTCGTCCTCGTCGCGTCCATGGAGGCCCTCGCGGCCCTCCTGTTCTCCGCCCTCGTCGGGGTCCTGTGGTGGACGAGCGGGAAGCGTCGGCCCGCGGCCTCGTTCCATGTCCTCGCGGGCCTCTGGCTCTCCCTCGGGGTCGCCCTCGGGGTGGCCTTCGGCGTGGATCCGGTCGCCACGCTCGGATGGGCCCCCGCCCACGGGTGGGTGAACCTCCTCGGGTTCGCGGGCTTCAGCATCCTCGGGGTCCTCGCGGAGGTCCTCCCCCCGTACGCGGCCCGCGGGCCCGCCGCGATCCGGAGGGCGACCCGGGCCCATCAGGTCCTCGGGACCCTGGGGCTCCTCCTCGTCCTCGCGGGGATCGACGCCGCTGTCCGCGGGACCCCGGGAGTCGCGGGCATCCTCTCCGTCCTCGGGTTCGCGGGCCTCCTCGCCGTCGCGGGGAGTGTCGCCGCGGGCACCCTTGGGACCCTCCTCGGGATCCGGACGGGGCGGCCCGCGTTGTAGCCCACACCCACGGTACCCCCCGAACCTTTATGGCCCCCCTCCCGTTCGCGACGACATCCGTGGGAGGCGCGCGATGGCCGACGACCCGAAGGAGATGCGGATCCTCGAGACCGCGAAGAAGGAGAAGGTGGGCTTCGTCCAGGTCCAGTTCATGGACCTCCTCGGCTTCGTGAAGACGGTCACGATCCCGACGACGAAGCTCGAGCGGGCCCTCACGGAAGGGGTCGTCTTCGACGGGTCCTCCGTCGTCGGCTACGCGACGATCGAGGAGAGCGACATGCGGGCGTTCCCCGTGCCCGAGACGTTCCGGGTGTTCCCCTGGACCTCGGGCGACCTGAAGACGGCGGGGATCGTCGCGAACATCTACGACTCGAAGGGGAACCGATTCGCGGGGGACCCGCGGTACGTCCTCGAGCGGGTCGTGAAGCACGCCCGGGAGCTCGGGTACGTCCCCCACACGGGCCCCGAGTACGAGTTCTTCCTCTTCAAGCTCGACGGGAACGGACGCCCGATCCCCAAACCCTCCGACTCCGGGCGCTACTTCGAGCAGCTCCCCATGGACGCCGGGGAGGCCGTCCGCAAGAAGGTGTCCATGTACGCGAACGAGATGGGCTTCGACGCGGAGGCCTCCCACCACGAGGTTGCCCCCGGGCAGCACGAGATTGACCTGCGGTACTCCGACGCGATGACGTCCGCGGACCGGGTCATGTCCCTCAAGCACGCGATCCGGACCGTGGCCCTCGAGCACGGCCTCCACGCGACCTTCATGCCGAAACCTCTCTTCGGCGTGAATGGGAGTGGGATGCACGTGCATCAGAGCCTCCTCACCCCGGACGGGGAGAACGCGTTCTTCGACCCTACCGCGAAGCACGAGCTCTCCGAGCTCATGATGCACTACCTCGCGGGCGCCCTGGTCCACGCGAGGGAGACATGCGCCCTCCTCGCCTCCTGGGTCAACTCGTACAAGCGGCTCGTGCCCGGCTACGAGGCCCCCGTGTACATCTGCTGGGCGAACCGGAACCGCTCCGCGATGGTCCGGATCCCCCAGGGCCGCGGCATGTCGACGCGGATGGAGGTCCGGAACCCGGACCCCGCGGGGAACCCGTACCTCCAGTACGCGGGGATGATCGCCGCGGGCCTCGCGGGGATCGAGAAGAAGCTCGAGCCGCCCGGGCCCGTGGAGACGGACATCTACGCCCTCACCGCCGCGGAGCGCCGGAAGCTCGGGATCGCCTCCCTGCCGGGCAGCCTGGAGGAGGCCCTCGACGAACTCGAGGGCTCCGAACTCATGCGGGAGACCCTCGGGTCCCACATCTTCCCCCACTACCTCTACATCAAGAGGCAGGAGTGGGACGACTACCGGATCCGGGTCACGGACTACGAACTCGACCGGTTCCTCCCCATCCTCTGATGTCCCGCGGGTTTAAGTCCAACCGTGCGCTTGACGCGTCCGGGGCCATGGCCGAGAATCGGGATGCGGTCACGGAAGAGCGGCGGATCCTCAAGGAGGCCCGCATCCTCGACGACAAGCTCATCGACCGGATGGACGTCTTCCCGGGCGACCGCGTGCGGCTCCGGTTCTTCTACCCTCAGCACGGCTTCGAGGAGATCCTCGGGCACTTCCTGGGCTTCTACACCCTGTACGAGGGCCCCGAGGGCGGGGGCGATCTGAACCTCGTGGTCCGCGTGACGAAGGACGGCCGGACGACGGTCCTGTACAAGGATCGCGCGTACCTCGAGGAGTTCGAGGTCCTCGAGCCGAACCTCGACGTGCGGGAGCAGATTCGGGATCTCGACGCCCGCCACGGGCGGCACGTCGGGCACGAGTTCGGCTGAGCCCTCAGTACTGATCCACGCCCCGGGCGAGGGCCCGGAGGCGAGCGACCCTCTCCTGGATCGGCGGGTGGCTGCTGAAGATCCGGACGAGCCCGCCGCCCGAGAAGGGGTTCACGATGAACAGTCCCTGGGAGGCGGGGCTGCCGAACCGCAGGGGCCGGCGACGGTTCGCGGCCTCGAGCTTCTCGAGGGCCGAGGCGAGGGAGAGCGGGTCGCCGATCGTCTTCGCTCCCGTGTGGTCCGCCTTGTACTCCCGCCCTCGGGAGATTGCGAGCTGGAGGAAGGCCGCCGCGACGGGCGCGAGGACCATCCCGACGACCGCGAGGAGGG
This sequence comes from Euryarchaeota archaeon RBG_19FT_COMBO_69_17, assembly GCA_001800825.1. GTDB lineage: Archaea > Thermoplasmatota > Thermoplasmata > RBG-16-68-12 > RBG-16-68-12 > RBG-16-68-12. Next base: position 51,314 of record MGWD01000003.1, read on the forward strand.
CCGCGAGCCCGTTCCCCTCCCGGTTCCGGGAGCCCCCGAAGAGGGAGTTCCACCAGAACATCCGGGCCATGAACGAGATCGCCCCTGCGATCGTCGCCGCGACGGACATCACGAGGACGTCCCGATTCCCGACGTGGGAGATCTCGTGGGCGAGGACGCCCCGGAGCTCATCCTCCGAGAGGAGCCGGAGGATCCCCTGGGTCACCGCGACGACGGACCGCTTCGGGCTGCGGCCCGTGGCGAAGGCGTTCGGGGTGTCCGTGGGGACGAGGGCCACGCGGGGCATCGGGAGGTTCGCCATCTGGGAGACCTGGCGGACGATCCGGTGCAACTCGGGGGCCTCCGCCTCCGTGACGATCTTCGCGCGGTAGGACCACAGGACGATCTTGTCCGACGCGAAGTACGCGAAGAGGTTCATCGCGCCGGCGAGGACGAGGAACCAGAGGACCCCGCCCACCCAGTCGTTGTACATGAGGCTCCCGATGGCCCATCCGAACACGACGAAGAGGGCTGTCAAGGCCGCGAAGAGCGCGGCGAGTCGCGCGTAGGCACCCATGCCGTCCACACCCTTGGACTCGGTAGCCTTGGGGACTCGGACGTCCCTTATCAAGTTGATGCGGGCCTGCCCTCGTCGACGTCCAGCCCGTGCCGCTCGAGGACGGAGAGTCCCCCCGCGGGCAAGGCCCGGACGACCTCCTCGATGGGCACGCCGAGGGTCGCCGCGAGCCGCTTCGCGAACGCCTCCCGGTCCCCCTTCCCCGGGCCCAGGACGACGTACCGGGAGGACCGGGCCGCGAGGGCCGAGGCGGATCCGCCCATGACCTTCCGGTGCCCGTCGACCTCGACCTCTCCCACCGCGATCCGCACGGGCAGGTCGTGGAGGTAGTTCCGCTTCCCCCGGATCACGAACGCCCCGCGGGGGAGGAACTCCCCGGACTCTGCCTGCTTCGACACCTGCTCCGGAAGGACCCAGTACGCGCTCCCGCTCGCGAGGCCCGCGGACCAGGCCTTGCTGTAGGCGAGGGCGAACTCGCACCCCTCCCGGAGGGTCGCCTCCCCCGCCCGGGAGCCCTCCTTCACGACGACGGAGGGCGCCCCATGAAGGTCCGCATGGGCGTACCGGTCCCCCTCCTTCAGGTGACGCTTCACGATCTGGTCGTTCGACCGCGCGTCCCTCCCGCCGAGGAGGAGGTGGCCCTCGGAGGAGAGGCACCAGCGGTACGCGTCGAACCACATCGCCTTCGTCGCCTTCACCCGCGGGCGACGGGCGACCTTCGCCGCCTTCGTCCGGGCGGCTTCCATTTCCGCGCGGGTCGCGACGATGGCCTCCTCGACCCGCTGGGCCTTGAGCTGGGCCTCCCGCCTTCGGTCGTAGAGGGCCTGGGCGTTCCCTGTGACGTCCTTCGTGTAGTCGAGGGTGACCGCGTCGAAGTCCCCGATCGCGAGGGTGACCGTGTGCGAGCCCCGGTCGACGGCCTTGACCTGCGTCTGGGAGGGAGGTTCCCCGCCTTCCCGGACCGTCCGGAGGAGCTCGTCGAAGGGGGCGAAGTGCGCGTAGAGGAGGTGGGCCTGGGCCTCGAGGTGGGCGATCTCCTCCCGGAGGGCCTGCAGGGTCCCCTCCTGCTGGGCAATCCGCCGCTCGTACTTCGCGGCGACGTCGTCGGGCCGGGCCTCCTCGGGGAGCGCGACCCGGAGGAAGTGGGAGAGGGCCTCGTTGAACGTCGGGAACGGCTGCCGCTCGAAGCCCGCGTACTGAGCGAGGTCGATGGGGACCGCG
>MGWD01000003.1:53099-56846 GCA_001800825.1 Euryarchaeota archaeon RBG_19FT_COMBO_69_17
CTTGAGGACGGCGGCGGGCCGACGTTCTTCCTCGACCGCGACCGCGACGTTGTTGAGGGCCGTGTAGAGGGCGTCCACGTGGGCCTCCGAGAGGTCCTTGGTCCTCGTCTCCTTGGGGACCTCCCCCAGGAGGCACAGCTCCTCCGCGTACTGCCCGCCGAGGTTGAGGACGCTCGCGAGGACGCGGACGACCTGCCCCTTCGCGTCCCGGAGGGCCCGCCCGAGAGCCTCCCGGTCGAGCTCGAGGGGGTCCGCCCCGAGGGGAGGGAACGCGTACGGCTCTCCGACCCGGAGGGTACGGTCCTTGAACGCCTGGCTGACGAGGACGGCAACCGCGACGCCATCCTTCACGAGGACGAGGTTCCCCTTCTGGAACACCTCGAACACGAGGTCGAACCGGTCCGGCCCGCGCTCGAGATGGAAGATCGCGATCCGGTCGAGGCCTCGTTGCTCCACGCCGACGACCCGGGCGTTGTCGAGCGCCCGTCGAAGTCCCTGGGCGAACGGCGGCAGGGTCTCCGGCCGGTCCTCGACCTCGTGGAGGCACAGCCACCGGCCGGACCTCGAGTAGAGCTCCGCCTTGCCGCGCCCGGGGACGTGGAGGCGGAGGAGGACCTCGTCGTCCTGCTGGTACACCTTGTCGACGTATCCCCCGACGAGGCCCTGCCACTCCGCGACGAGGGCCCGGAGGTCAAAAGAGGAGAGGGACGCCTTCATGGGCGGAGCCGCGAAGGCCCGGGCTTTACTTAATGATTCATCCGCTCGGGCGCAGGTCCTCGAGGGCCACGCGGGCCGCGTTGTGCCCCGGGGCCCCCGTGACCCCGCCGCCGGGGTGGGAGCTGCTCCCGCAGAGGTAGAGGCCCGCCACGGGCGTGCGGTACCCCGCCCAGCCCGGCACGGGCCGGAGGGAGAACAGCTGGTCCGGCGTCATGTCCGTCTGGTAGATGCACCCGCCCGGGAGGCCCCACTCCCGCTCCATGTCGAGGGGCGTGATCACCTCTCGCCACTCGATTGCCCGGGTCAGGTTCGGGGCGAACTGGGCCAGGGTCTCGACGACGGTGTCGCCGACCCCCTCTTTCCGGTCGTCCCACGAACCGGACCGCAGGGCGTAGGGGGAGTACTGGGAGTAGATGGACAGGGTGAACTTCCCCGGCGGGCAGAGGCTCGGGTCCGTGACGGAGTGGAGGACGCAGTCGAGGAACGGCTCCTCTGACGGACTCCCGTACTTCGCGTCGTCCCACGCCCGTTCGAGGTAGTCCACGGACGGGCAGACGTCGATATATCCGCGGTGGTGGGGCTGGACCGTCTTCCCCGGGCGGCACGAGAAGTCCGGGAGCTCGGAGAGGAGGCAGTTCACCTTCGTCACCACGCCCGTGGCCTTGATGGCCCGGACCTTCCCAAGGAACGTCGGGTCCACGACGTCCGGGTCGAGGAGCCGCGTGAACGTCGTCTTCACGTCCACGTTCGCGAGGACGGCCCTCGCGTCGATCCGCGTGCTGTCGTCCGTCTCGACGCCGACGGCCCGGCCGTCCCTCGTCAGGATGCGTCGGACTCCCGTCGACGCGCGGATCGTGGCCCCGAAGTGCTCCGCCGCGCGGGCGAGGGCGAAGGAGATCCCGCCCATCCCGCCCTTCGCGTATCCGAACGTCTGCTTGACCCCGTTGATCTCGTGGAGGAGCATGTGGCCGAGCATGAGGGCCGTCCCCGGGGTCCTCGGGCCCGCAGGGAGGCCGATCGTCGTCGCGGTCACGAGCATCGCCTTGACCTCCTCGGACTCGAAGAACTCGTCGAGGAGGGACGCCGCGCTCTGGAGCAGGATCCGCTTCGCGAGCTCCTCCGCGTCGGCTCCCTGGAACATCCCGAGGAGGTCCGCGAGGGGCGGCGGGGCCTCGAGGACCATCGCCTCGATGAGCTCCATGACGTCGGTCCAGAACGCGACGTACTTCGGGTAGGCCTCCGCGTCCTTCTTCGAAAAGCGGGCGAGCTCCTTCAGGTTCCGGTCGTTGTCGTTCCAGAGGAGGATCGAGTCCCCGTCCGGGAAGGGGAGGAAGAACTGGGGGTCGAAGGGCTGGGCCTCGTACCCGAACCGGGCGAGCTCGAGGTCCCTGACGACCTCGGGGCGGAGGAGGCCCGCGGAGTACGCGAGGCGGGAGAACCGGACTCCGGGGAGGAGCTCCTCCGTGCAGCTCGCTCCGCCCACGACGGGGCGGCGTTCGAGGACGAGGACCTTGAGGCCCGCCTTCGCGAGGTAGCCCGCGGACACGAGCCCGTTGTGGCCCCCGCCGACGACGACCGCGTCGAACCCGGGCATGGTCTCCCTCGTGTCCCGGCCTCAGGTGGACCCGGGAGGCCTCTCGTGATGGTCGTAGTACTCGTACGCGGACATGGGCTTCCCGTAGTCGAGGCGCCATGCGCGGTCCTGGGGCGGGATCTTGCCGAGGGCGCGGGCCATCTCCCGGATGTGGACGGGGATCGTCCCGCAGCACGCGCCGATGAACTCGACCCCGAGGGCTTTCGCCTCCCGGGCGTAGGCGGCCATCTCCCTCCGGGAGAGGGTCAGGGTCTCGAGCTCGAAGGGGAACTGGGGGAGGCTCGTGAAGTCCGGCCGGTCATCCGGCGTCCGGATCGCCGTGGGCTGGGCGGCGACGTACGCGTCGACGGCCTTGCGCATCTCCGCGACGATGGGCAGGGTGTGCCGCGGGTCCCGGAGGCAGTTGACCCCGACGATGTCCGCGCCAGTCGCCACAAGGGCCCTCGCGCAGTCCGCGGGGCTGCGGCCCTCCGCGCTCACGGGCTTCTGCTCGAAGCACATCGTCGTCATGACGGGCAGCCCCGTGGCCTTGGCGGCCTCCGTCGCGAGGACGGCCTCCGCGAGCCAGGAGAACGTCTCCGCGATGACGAAGTCGATCCCCTCCCGGACCTGGACCTCGAGCTGCTCCTCGAACTCCCTCTTCACGCGGCCCGGGGACTTCGCGTCCTTCGGGTCGTACAGCCACGTCAGGCTCAGGTTCCCCGCGACGAACGCGCGGTCCCCCGCGACCTCTCGGGCGATCCGCACGGCCGCGCGGTTCAGCTCGCGCACTCGGTCCGCATAGCCCGTCGTCCCGAGCTTCTCCTTCGAGGCGTAGAACGTGAGGGCCTGGAGGACCTCGCTCCCCGCGTCGAGGAACTCCTGATGGAGCTCGCGGACCGCCGCGGGGTGCTCGAGGACGACCTCGGGGGTGAAGGGGCCCGCCTGGACATACCCTCGCTTCTCGAGTTCGATGAGATAGCCGCCGTCCCCGAGCACGGCGCCCGTCGAGAGGCGGTCCAAGATTGACTCCGATCGCGCGCGGCGCCTCGAGGGCCTGGAGCCCTTCGGGCGTGCCTTCCCGTGGGTCGCCATCGTCCCCTCCTCCTCGATCCGGCGGCCCCACCTCGGCCGCGGGCTCGGGGGACAACGTCGCGCGTGATAAATAGGCGCCGGTGCGGCCCGTCGCGCGGGAGGGGACGCAACCTTCTAAGCCCATCGTGCGGTTCGGGGGTCGGAAGCTCTCGACATTCCAGGAGGATCCTCATGGCCCGTCGCAAAGCGAAGAAGGCAAGGAAGACCCGGAAGGCCCGGAAGCCTCGTCGGAAGGCCCCGAAGAGGGCCCGCGGGAAGCGGCCGCGGAAGGCCGCGAAGCGAGGCCGCGGGAAGGCCCGCGCAAAGAGCGCGAAGGCCCGCCCCCGGAAGAAGGCCCCGGCGAGGAAGCGCTCTCGGTCGAA
>MGWD01000003.1:56884-60181 GCA_001800825.1 Euryarchaeota archaeon RBG_19FT_COMBO_69_17
AACCCGCCCCCGAGATGGCCCCGCCGCCGATGCCCTCCGAGCCCGCGCCCGTGTGGATGCCGGAACCCTCGCCGTCGGACTCCTCGGACCACCAGATGTAGCACGGCCCGAACCGGCGGAGCGCCCGGGTGGCGGTCTCACCACGCGTCCCAGTGGACGAGCTCGTCCAGGGGCAACCGGGTCGAGGGTTCGGGGTCCTCCGCGGGTCGCCCCAACGGCACGAGGGCGAGGGGTCTCACGTGGATCGGCAGACCGAGGAGTTTCCGCACGCCGTCCTCGTCGAAGGCGCCGACCCAACACGTCCCCAGGCCGACCTCGTGGGCCGCGAGGAGGAGGTTCTGGGTGGCCGCCGCGGCGTCCTGGACGACGAAGAGGTCCCTCCCCCTTCGCCCGTACGTGTCCACGCGCCGGAGGTTCCCGCACACGACCACGACGACGGGCGCTTGTGCGACGAAACCCTGGTCGAGGCTCAGACGCGCGAGGGCCCGCTTGGCCCCGTCCTCCCGGACCACGACGAAGTCGCGCGCCTGGAGGTTCCCCGCGGACGGGGCCCACTGCGCCATCTCGAGGAGTTCCCTGAGCCTCTCCTCGGGGACGGGGTCCGCCCGGAACGCCCGGACGCTCCGCCGTCCGCGGATCGCGTCTTGCAGCTCCATGCGCACGGGCACGACGGCGGGGGACCATGAACGTGCGGAACCTGCTGTAAGGACGCGTTCGACGCCCGTCCGCGCGGGGATGGATGAGGTCCGATAGGCCTAAGTAACGTCCCCCCTTTGGCCAGGAAGCCGCCGCAGTGGCTTAGGGGTAGAGCGGCGCCTTGGTAACCGCCCAGAAGGACGGCCATACAGGCGCAGGTCGGGGGTTCAATTCCCCCCTGCGGCTTCCTCGGCGAAAGGTATGTCGTCGGGCCGGTCGCCGGCTTCCGGCTGAAAGACTACCCGTCCCCAGGAGGACCGTCCGGGTCCACGTCGCGGGCAAGACGGATGACGAACTCGCAGCGAGGGGCACCGGCCGCCGCGCACGCGCGTTCCTCGCACTCGGCCCGACCGCCCAGGACCGCCTCCACGAGGGAGCCGACGATGCCGGCGATCGAGTAGCAGACGGGTCCCTTGGACGTGCCGTACGACTCCACCTCGATGCTGTCGTCGAGGGAGAACACGGCCTCGTCGGCCCGGACATCGAGGACCTGGAAACGGCCGTAGCCGATCCGCGTTGTCCAACTCATGAGGAGCTCGAGCTGTCCGCGCGAGTCCCGACCCGCGAAGTCCTTCGCGAGGGCCCCTCGGAAGAACGCATAGTACCCTTCGCCGATGCGCCTCCCCGCGTCGTACACGAGGGCCTTCGAGGCGACGCCCATCACGTCCTCCTGGGCCTTCTGGAAGGACGCGAACTCCGCGATGTGGGAGAGCCAGAACCGCTCGCCGAACAGCTCGATGCGGCCTTGTTCCTCGCGGATGTCCAGGGAGTCACGGAGCTTTGGGATCGTCGAGACCTCCGTCCGAGTTCACGTCGACTCGCGGACCAGCAGACGGGTGTTGGCTCATAAACAGGACGGCGTCGTTCCTGAATCCGATACTTGCCGTGACGCCCCCCGCGGCCGGCGAATGCCGACACAGCGTGGGGCCGATGGTGCGTGTCCCGTCGCGAGATCCGGAGGGAGTCACGGCGCCTTACCAAGGCGCCGATTTGGGGAAGCCTGGCTCGACTCGAGCTTGCAGTTTTCGAGTTCCCGGCCTATTAGTGATCCAACGTCCAAGGGCCTGCGGCGGAAACCCGCGACTCGACAGCACGCGGACCGCCCCATTCGAACCGTGGCTGGCCACGACCCGATCTTGAATCTGAAGGCCGTCCTCGCGAAGCCACTTTCGCCATACTTGTGGCGTCGCAGCCCCGTGCCGCATAGGGGCATCGCGCGCACCTCGACGGGACGCAACGACACGCGTCCCCACGCCCGCCTTATGAATCAACGCAGGAGTCCGGCGGCCTTCAGCTCGGCCGTGATCTTCTTCACGGCCTGCTCGACGTCCGAGGGCTTGCGCGCGCCCGTGCAGACGAGCTTCCCGCTCCCGAACAGGAGGACGACGACCTTCGGCACGTCGATCCGGTACACGAGGCCGGGGAACTGCTCGCCCTCGTGCTCGACGTTCTCGAGGCCGAGGGCGATCGCCTTGAGATCCAGCTCTGCCCCGAGGGAGGTCGAGGCGACGACGTTCTCGATCTTGAACTTGGCCAAGGAAACACCTCCGATAGGCCGGAGGCGTGGGTCCCGGCGCGGTCGGCTCGGACGGGATTTGAATAGCGCTTTATAAGGTTGCGTCGGTCACGCGGTGCCCGAACAAGTCAAGCGTGATACGATTGTCGGAGTCGAACCTCAACTTCTGCCCCCTTGAGCTGTCCACCGAGCACTCCTCCTGAAAGGCGCGTTCACGTAACCGGTGCGGTTCTGGCGGGTATGACCCCGATCTTCCGCGGTCCTTGACCCTGCCTCAGGGCGCTGTCCGATCTACTTCCGTGCTTTCCGCTCCCGTCTCAACCGCGCCTTTTCCTGTCGCGCTTTCCGAGCCACCCGACGAGTTCCGTTCATCGGGCCCCGATAGACGACTGGTACTTCAACCCACCAGTCCCCGACCGGCGCCTGCCGTGCGGGCGGTCCTCCGATTCGGGGGATCATGTTGACGACCTCCCTGAGGGGGGCCATGTGACCGCCGTAAGCCCGGCACGACGAGCCCCGCCGACAGAAACGGTCAGAGCAAGGTTATTAGGCTCCGCCAAGTACGCGGGGACAGGCATGACAGGAAAGAGGTCCGGTACAGGGTCAGAGGCCGACAGCACCAAGGAACGCCTCGGGAAGTCCGGAGCGCCCACCAAAGAGCCAACCCAATGCGATTTCTGCGGGAAGGCCCTTGGAGTCAATTGGTTCAGCCTTGCAGACAAGCCGTACTGTTCCCCCTGTTTCCACGCTCAGTTCTGGACTCCCTACCAGAGTGTCCCGGATAAGGCCCATTGACCTCCTCTTGGGCATGGAAGGGGAGGTGGACGCGGGAGCAAGGTCGAGTGCGTTAGCCTCTCGTGATCAAGGTCTCCGCAGTGTCAAGGGATGATTTCGAATCCGTGAGCGTCTGCAGGAACTTCATGCCGTCCACTTCGACGACGTCGCCTTCGGGAATCCGTTGTCGTCCTCGTGTTCATCGGCGTGGTTTCTGTGGCCGTTGGTTTCGTCTTCGTTCTCGTTGGAGTCGTTTCCGTGCCTGTCGACGGCGTTCCCGTCCTTCTCCCGCCCGCGGAGCCATGTTCACC
>MGWD01000004.1:0-538 GCA_001800825.1 Euryarchaeota archaeon RBG_19FT_COMBO_69_17
GACGCGAGGACCGCCTTCGCGGGCGCGGCGGCGTCGAGCTCCCGGAAGACCTTCTGCTTGAGCTCGAGGTCCTCGAACACCGCCTCGATGACGAGGTCCGCGTCCCGCACGGCCTCCTTGAGGTCAAGGACACCTCGGATCCGCCCGAGGGCCTCGTCCGCTTGCTCCCGCGTGAGCTGGGCCTTCTCCACGAGCTTGTCGAGGGACCAGCGGATCCGCTCCATCCCTCGGTCGACGTACTCCTGCTTGATGTCCCGCACGCTCACGTGGAACCCGCGGAGCGCCGCGAGCTCCGCGATGCCGTGCCCCATCTCCCCCGCACCGATGACCGCGACCTTGGACGCCATGGGCCCGCCGCCGGGCCGCGGATACGCGCGGATGGATAAATGGCCTCCGGCCCCTACGCGGGGCCCTGAGTGCCCGCGACGCGGGCGACCAGGCCGTCGAAGCCCGAGGCGAAGCTCGCAATCGCGTCGAGGCGGGCCTCTTGGGCGAGGCAGATCGACGTGCAATCCGTGAAGCTCAGGCCCCGGGACGA
>MGWD01000004.1:583-9414 GCA_001800825.1 Euryarchaeota archaeon RBG_19FT_COMBO_69_17
GACGAAGAGTGGCCCCATCGTCCGCCCCATCTCGGCGGATCCGAGGATGAGGCGGCCAACGTGGATGGCCCGCTCGGGCCGGCGGGTCCGGCGGCGAGTCACCGTGACCGCCTCGTCGAGGACATAGTCCGACGTGTACGTGTCCCCCCATCGCCGGTCTGCGACGCCCCGCATGATGTCGACGCCCGCCCGATCGTTGGCGTCCTCTGGGTTCGCGAACGCGACGAGGACCCCTGTGTCCAGGAAGATGCTCACGGCTCCTCACCGTAGAGGATCGCGTCGATGTCTTCCTCGCTCGTCGCGACACCCCAAGGCACGGGGTACTCCAGGAGGGCTTTGCGGGCGCGAGGAGACAGGGGCCTCTTCGGCGCGCGCAGGAGGACGAGGAGTTCGGACTCGTCAAGGGCTCGGTCCACGAGCTCCTCGAGCAACGCCTGCTTCGTCACGCGTCTGCCCCGCTGCACCCGGACCCGAGCCTGGAGCGCGTCCAGTTGCTTGCTCGTCCGCGCGGAGACCTTCACCGTCGTCGTGGCGCTCACGGACAAGAGGATACCAAGTATGCCCATTCTACTTCCGCCCCTCCCGGGGCCGGATGCGGCGGGCGTCCCTCAGATGATCTTCCAGTCCTTCAGGACGTCCTCGAGGTTCGGGTGGCCGATCTCGTCGAGTTCGTAGCGGACCTGGACGATCGGTTTGTTCGGCGTCAGGACGCGCCCCAGGTCGATCGGCGTGCCGCTCACGACGACATCGCACGGGACCGCGTCGATCGTCGCGTCGAGCTCCTTGATCTGTTTCGCCCCGTAACCCATCGCGGGCAAGATCTTCGCCGCGTTCGGGTACTTCCGGAACGTCTCCTTGATCGAGCCGACCGCGTAGGGCCGCGGGTCGACGATCTCAGAGGCCCCGAACCGCTCCGCGGCGATGTAGCCCGCGCCGAACGTCATCCCGCCGTGGGTGAGGGTCGGACCGTCCTCGATCACGAGGGCCCGCTTCCCCCGGACGGGAGCGTCGTCGACCGCCGTGATCGGGGAGGCCGCCTCCACGATGACGGCATCGGGGTTCACCGCCCGGATGTTCTGTCGGACCGTCTCGATGTTTTCCGGAGTGGCCGTGTCCATCTTGTTGATCACGATGACGTCGGCCATGCGGACGTTCGTCTCGCCCGGATAGTAGGTGAGCTCGTGCCCGGGGCGGTGGGGGTCCGCCACGACGATGTAGAGGTCCGGCTTGTAGAACGGCGTGTCGTTGTTCCCGCCGTCCCAGAGGATGATGTCCGCCTCCATCTCCGCCTGGCGAAGGATCCGCTCGTAGTCCACACCCGCGTAGACGACGGTCCCCTTGTCGATGTGGGGCTCGTACTCCTCTCGCTCCTCGATCGTGCACTCGTACTTGTCCAGGTCCGCGTACGTCGCGAAACGCTCGACGGTCTGGGACGCGAGGTCCCCGTACGGCATGGGGTGGCGGATCACGACGACTTTCTTCCCGTGCTCCCGGAGGATGTGGGCCACGCGCCGGGTCGTCTGGCTCTTCCCGCTCCCCGTCCGGACCGCACAGATCGCGACGATGGGGACCTTCGACGCGATCATCGTCCGCTCCGCGCCGAGGAGCATGAAGTCCGCGCCGTTCGCGTTCGCGATCGCGGCCCGGTGCCCGAGGTACGCGTAGTCCACGTCGCTGTAGGAGAACACGCACAGGTCCGCCTTGTGCTCGCGGATGAGGCGGGGGAGCTCCTCCTCAGGGTGGATCGGGATGCCCTCCGGGTAGAGGGACCCCGCGAGGGACGCGGGGTACCTCCGGCTCTCGATGCCCGGGATCTGAGTCGCGGTGAAGGCGACGACCTGGTACTCCTTGTGGTCCCGGAAGTAGACGTTGAAGTTGTGGAAGTCGCGGCCCGCGGCGCCGAGGATGATCACGCGTCGAGGCTCTGCCATGCCGTGGGCAACCCCGGACCCGTCTTATCCTTTTTGTCGTTACGCGACGCGTCCTTCGGTTACGTCCGGTCATCCTTCCCCGCACGTGGGAGGTCCCCCGGGACCTCCGCGAGGACTCGGGCTCGGCGGACGACGTCGTCGAGCATCGCCTCCCGAAGGAGGCCCGTGGAGGTGTTCCGCTGGCTCGGGTGGTAGGATCCGAGGAGGACCCAACGGGGAGGGAGGCGGGCCTCGGCCCCGTGGGCGAAGGGAGGCCGGGGCCGGGGGACGTCTCGCCCGAGGACCGCCCACGTCCGGAGGACCGCCCCCCACGCGGTCCCGCCGAGGGCCACGACGACGTGCACGTGCGGGAGGAGGGCCACCTCGCGGGCGAGGAAGGACCGGCACCGCTCGAACTCCGGCGGCGTCGGGTGGTTCTGGGGTGGCGCGCAACGGACGGCGGCCGTGATGTACACATCTCGCAACCGGAGCCCATCGCCGGGGGACACGGACGTCGCCTGGTTCGCGAAGCGCGCTCGGTGGAGGGCGCGGAAGAGCCAGTCTCCGCTCCGGTCTCCCGTGAAGACTCGACCCGTCCGGTTCCCGCCGTGGGCCGCGGGGGCGAGCCCGACGACGAGGACCCGCGCCCGCGAATCCCCGAACCCGGGGACCGGTCGGCCCCAGTACGCCGAATCGCGGAACCGGGCGACCTTCGTCCGGGCCACGCGCTCGCGGTAGGCGACGAGGCGCGGGCACCGTCGGCACGAGACGACGTCCCCGCGGAGGGCCTCGAGGGAGTCGGCCGCCATGGCCCCGTCCACGACGTCCCGCGGGCATGAGGCTTCCGCTGCGAACCTCCCGGCATGATTGATCCAACGCCCCCGGCAAACCTTAGTATGGGGGCCGGTCTTTCCCGCCCTGGATGGTGGAGTACCGCATCGCGAAAGACGACCGCGTGAGGGAATCCATCGCGCGGATCTTCAGCACGCGGCATGCGGTGAACTCCCAGCGGCAGCTCAAGCGCCTCGTCGAGAAGGACCTCAAGGCGGACGAGGTGTTCCGGGTCGGCGAGTCGAGGCTCCGGCAGATCGCGATCGACTCGGGCAAGGTGGATCTGGAGATCCACTGTCGGGAGACGATCGAGATGCGGAGCCTGGTCCGCTGCCCCGTGTGCGCGGAGCGGCTCGCCCGCGTGCGGAACATGACCGTCTTCGGGGGGACCGTGACCCTCGGATACCGGTGCTCCCGCTGCGGCTACTGGACGGGGCTCCGCAAGCGGGTCCCCACCCGGTACGTGTTCACGAGGCGGGGCTGATGCGCGTCACGTACGACGGCGGCATCCGGGTCCAGGACGGCCTTCGCGAGATCGTCCTCGACCCGAGCCGGAAGACGCCGGGTTCCGTCGTGAGTCATGGGCACCTGGACCATCTCACGTCGGGCGGGATGATGACCCCGGAGACCCTGGAGGTCCTCCGGATCCGGAAAGGTACGGGGGACGGCGTCGAGCTCCCGTACGGGAAGGAGGTCGATCGGGAGGGCTTCGCGGTCCGCCTGAGCGATGCAGGGCACGTGTTCGGCAGCGCGATGGTCCGCGTGGACGACCTCCTGTACACGGGGGACTTCAACCCGGAGGGCGGGGCGACGTGCGGGAAGGCGGTCCCCGAGAAGGTCCACACCCTCATCGTCGACGCGACGTACGGGAAGCCTACGTTCAACTTCCCGCCGAAGCACGAGGTCGAGGCGGACCTCCTCACCTGGCTCGAGATGGAGCTCGCGGACGGGCCTGTGGCCCTCGGCGGCTACGAGTTCGGCAAGTCCCAGGAGCTCATCGCCCTCGTGAACCGCCTCGGCGTCGAGGTCGCCGTCTCGGACCGGATCGCGGACCTCGCCGATGCGTACGTCCGGCATGGGATCCGCCTCCAGTACCGCCGCCTGTCCGACCTGTCGGACGCGGAGCGCCGGGACCCGCGGGTGTACATCCTGCCGCCGGGCTGGCTCCGGCCGCCCCTCGACGAGAGCGTGTCGTGGCTCGGCTCCCTGCGGCTCCGTGCCGCGTACGTGTCCGGATGGGCCGCGTTCTTCGACTTCAGCCGGCGGTACGGGCTCGACGCCCAGTTCCCGCTGAGCGACCACGGGGACTTCGAGGACGTCATGGGGTTCATCGAGGCCTGCGCGCCGAGGCGGGTGTACCCCGTGTTCAGCCACGCCCCCGACCTCGCGCGGGAGGTCGAGCGGCGCCTCCGGATCAGAGCGGAGCCCCTCCGCGGCCGGTGAGACGATGGAGTGCCGACGCGAAGGGGAGCACGTCCTCGTGAAGCTCTCCGACGGGGAGGACCTGTTCCCGAGCCTCGAGCGGGTCGCCACAGAGCAGGGGATCGACTCGGGGAGCGTCCTCTGGGGAATCGGGATGGTCCGCGACTTCGAGATCGGCTTCTTCGGGCCCAACGGGTACGAGAAGGCCGCGTTCGCGGACCGGCACGAGCTCCTCGCCCTCCACGGAAGCGTCGCGATGCGGGCGGAGCCCCGGCTCCACCTCCACGTCGCCGTCGGGCGGCCCGACCATGGGGTCGTGGGGGGCCACCTGTTCCGGGCGAAGGCCGCCGTCGTGAATGAGATCCACCTCGTCCGCTTCGATGGGATTCGGATGAACCGGGCCTTCAACCCCGGGACGGGGCTCCGCGAGCTCGTCCTCGAGTGAACCTATCTCTCCGCGGGGTGCGACCCTCGGCGGATGCGGACGAGGCGGGCCTCGTACGCGTAGAAGCCGAGAGACGCCGTCGACAGGGCCGCAGCGACGTACATCGGCGCCTCGTAGGAGGAGAGGGCGAGGAAACCGCCGATGACCGGGCCCACGATCGACGAGAAGCTCATCACCCCGTTGAAGAGCCCGCCTGCGGTCCCCGTCTCCGGGTTCGCCTCCGTGATGAACTTGAGGCACCCCACGTAGAAGGTCGCCCAGCTGAACCCGATCAGGCCCTGCGCCGCCATCATGGAGACGAAGTCCGCGGAGACGATGAACACGAGGAACGTGAGGGAGGACCCGACGAGGCCGGTCACAATCAGGAGGGACGCGCGGTACCGATCGATCCTCTGCATGACGGCGAACTGGACGAACGGGTTGAAGGCATACAAGACCCCGATCTGCCAGTCGCTGAAGGCACGGACCTCGCTGAGGTAGAGGGGGAACACGACCCACACCATGTTCGCGCCCGCGTGGCGGATGAACATCGTCAGGTAGATCGGAAGGTTCCGCCGGAGGATCGCGACGGGGAAGAACGGGACCTTCATCCCGCCCGTCCCCGACAGGGGTGCGGCCGTCGCCGCGAGGAAGGCGACGAACCAGAGGACCGCGGAGATCGAGAAGACGGGCCAGAAGATCCCCGGGTAGAGGGACGCCACCCCGCCCGCGAGGAGGTTGCCCAAGCCCCAGCCGAGCGACCCGTACGAGGCGAACTTGCCCATGAGACGGTCCGCCGTCTTCGCGTACGCCAGGAGGGCCGCGGGGTACATCCCGACCGCGAAGCCGAGGACGGAGCGGCTGATCGCGAGCTCGAGGGGATCCCGGGCGAGGGGCTGGGTGACCGCGGCGACCGCGGAGAGGAGGAGCCCCGCGCGGAGGACCTTGCGAGCCCCCTCGACATCCGCCGCACGACCGAAGAGGAACGACGACGTGAAGCCGAACGCGTTGAACGCGGCGACGAGGAACCCGATCTGGTCCGGCGAGGCCGATAGGGACTTCGCGACGAGGGGGATGAAGATCCCCGACGACGACGCGGCCGCGTTCGTGAGGAAGTTGATGTGCCGGGGCCGCACGGTCGGCGATGGCGGAGGGCGGGATAAAACCGCGCTACCAGCCGAGCCGCTCGAGCTCTCGCTCCTCCTTCGTGGCCTTGCGGAACTGGCGGTAGTGGTCCCGGCACAGGTGGGTGCGGCGGGCGTCCGAGACGAGGGACATGCCCGGGAGGACCTCCTTCACCTTCTTCGTGGAGAGGGATCGGGCCGCCTTCTGGCCGCAGCCCGATATCCCGCACACCTCGTCCGCGGGCATCGGCCCCGCGAACCCCGGGCGGATATAAGTACGTCACCCCGCGTCGAACCCGACCGTCCGCGCGAGGGGTCGGACCGCCGGCCGAGCCGCTCCATCGACAGCCGTCAAACAAAGCTTTTCCCAAGAGGCCACTTGAGACGGGTCGGATGGAACGTCGCCGAGGCGCGACACGGTCATCCGCCCGTGGTCCATGACGGAAGTCCTCGATCTCGACAGCCGCCGACGCATCTACGAGTTCCTCGAGGCGAACCCCGGGGTCCACCTCCGGCTCATCGGGAAGGTCCTCGGCATGTCGACGGGGATGCTCTCCTACCATCTGAGGTACATGGAGCGCCGCGGGCTCCTCCGGTCCGAAGAGGAGGGACACCGCCGGCGGTATTTCGACGCGCGCGCGTTCGCCGAGGCTCAGCGGAAGATCATCGGGGTCCTCCGACAGGACGTGCCCCGGAAGATCATCATGGAGCTCCTCGGGTACCAGGAGCGGACGTTCGCGGAGCTCCGGGCCGCGGTCGGGGTGTCCAAGTCGACCCTCTCGTACCATCTCAAGAAGATGCTCGAGCGGGAGGTCCTCCTCCGCACGAGACGGGATCGGGAGAGCGTCTTCGCCCTCCGGGACCACGAGGGCGTCGCGAAGCTCCTCGTGCAGAACCGCAAGAGCTTCCGAGACGACGCGGTGAACCGGTTCGCGGACAACTGGCTCCGGCTGCGAGCCTGACCGCCTTCCCCGGCCGGGTCCGGCCCCTCACCCCGACTTCGTGAACTCTCGGGCGAGGGACGTCGCATAGGCGCCTCGAGGGAGGCGGAATGCGAGGGCGAGATCCCGTCCCTCCACCCGGGCCTCGAGATCCGCCACGGGCGCGAGGATCTCCCGCCGGGTCCCGCGGGAGGAGATCCTGGGCAGGTCGGGCACGATGAAGTCCTCCGCCCGGACCCCCTCCGAGGCGATGACCTCCCGCTCGATTTGGCCGGGTTCCCCGCCTGAGAAGACGGGCTCCGACCCGAAGAGGAGGCCGCTGACCCACCCCCTGCCCTCGCGACATCGGGCCGTCACCTTCTCGAGGTTGTCGCACGTGACCTCGATGTGCCGGTCCCGGTCCGGCAAGCCGCGGCGGTCCGCGGGGAGGACGAGATCGCCCGCGACGGGCTCGTGGATCGGGAGGCCCCGGCGGAGGCGCTCACTCAGGATCCGGTTGAACAGGTACGACTGGTAGGCGTGGACGAACATGAGGAGGAGGTTGAAGGGCAGTTCGCTCAGGGCCCCGACGTGGTCCCCGGGATGGGTCGCGAGATGGTTGAGGATCGCCTTCTCGAACGTGAAGGAGCGCGGGTAGCTCCGCAGGGCCTCCCGGACGTCCCCCGTCCGTTCCAGCGCCTGGCGGACCTCGAAGGAGGCCTCGCCCTCTCCGGGGATCGGGTTCGCGACGTACGCTTCGACGGCCTCCCGGAGCTTCCCCAGGACGATGTGACGGCCCACGAGGTGGGTGATGGGCCGCACGGAGCCGAACCGCTGGACGCCGAAGAAGTTCGGGAACCCCCCGAAGGCGCGCACCTGGCGCGCCGTCTCCTCGACAGCGCGGGCCGCCTCCTCGGGCGGAGGCCGTAGGCCTCGCAGGACGATTCGGAACCGGTTCCCGAGGAGATCGCCGATCTCGAGGGACTTCGAAGCGCGGTACGTCTCGAGGACCTCGACGTCCCTGAGCCGGAGGCCCCGGACGGCGTCCTCGGGGACGTCCTCGAAGGACACGAGGCGCGTCGTGAGGGCCCGCTTGTCCTTCGTCCCTGCGAAGCCGATCCGTCGGCGGCTCATGCGGAGGGCCCGGGCGAGCTCGCGAACGAGGCGGTTCGTCTCCCAGTCGCGCACGCGGACGGTCGCGATCGTGACCCCGCCCTCGGGGTCGGGGGGCGGCGGGGCGGGGATCTCGTCCACGATGAAGTCGTCCGGGCTCGACTTGAGCGTCCCCCCGACCCCCGGGGTCGACGTGAGGTAGCCCCGGATGCCGAGGTCGGACTCCATGGGCCTACTTCAGCTCCCTCTCCAGGAGCTGCTTCGCGCTCGCGTATTCCGAGGCGAGGTCCTCGGCGACCTTCTTGAGGACCGTCTGGGGGTTCCCCTTCTTCGTCTCGATCGTGAGGACAGGCTTGTCGAGCTGCGGGTGGCCTGTGAAGTAGCGGGCGTCGGAGACGTCCTCGTGCCGCAGGAGGGCCGTCAGGAGCGGGTACACGACCGTGTCGTCGGGGTTCGAGATCTCGATCCGGATCGAGTTCTTCCCCTTCTCGAGGAGACGCAGCTGCATCGAGGGCGGCCCACCGCGCCCCTCGATTTAAGCTTTTCCGGCCCGGACGGGTGGCCCGGGGGACCCGCGGCGCGGGAGTCCGCGGGGCCCTCGCGTCGGTCCCAACCTAAATAACCCCGACGTCCTTCCGGAGCCGCCATGCCGGGAGGCGAAGGCCTCGACGGGGATGCGTTCCGCGGGAAAGCGGAGGAGCTCCTCGAGGAGATCGCCCGGGCGAGGAAGCGGATCGAGGGGATCCCGGGGATCCTCGACGGCACCCTGGACCGGTTCCGCGAGCGGATCGACCGCCTGATCCGGGAGAGCGAGGTCGACAACTGGCGCCAGGTCAAGATCTTCGTTCGGGACGTCGACGCCCTCGCGGGGGACGTCGCGAGGGCCGCGAAGGAGAAGCGCCTCGCCCCGAAGTACGTCGCCGTGCTCGACCTCTCCCTCCGAAAGATGAAGAAACGGGACTTCTACGGGGCCCGCAAGGCCTGGAGGAAGCTCGACAAGACCGCGGACCAGGCCGCGGAGGTCCGACGCCTCGAGGAGTCGTACCGTGACGCCTACCGGGCCGTCGAGGCCCGCATCCGCGCCCTC
>MGWD01000004.1:9432-13528 GCA_001800825.1 Euryarchaeota archaeon RBG_19FT_COMBO_69_17
CTCGGGAAGGTCCCGAAGCCGCCCGCCTCCCCCGCGGACTCGCGGGCGTTCGTCCGGCGGGTCGATGCGTTCAACGAGGCGATGACCCGGGACTACCAGGACTTCCTCGCCCGGGCCCGCGGGGACGTCGCGATTCCTATCCTCCTGGACGCAGCCCAGGGCGGGGGGATCGGGATCCCCGCCCCGCCGCGGGGGACGGACGCGGAGCCGCTCCTGAAGCTGCTCGGGGAGGAGGACCCCGCGAGGGCGTCGTTCCAGGCAAAGTCCTTCTACGGCCTCCTCGAGCTCCCGGGGTATTCCGACGCGAAGCTCACCCACACGATGGGGGACGCGCGCCTCGTCCGGTCCGCCCTCGACGCGGCGTGGCCGTGGCTGAAGCTCGTCCGCGACGACGCGAGCCGGTCCCTCCGGATCGAGTGGACGGAGGATGTGGGGGTGCTCCGGCGCCGGGTGCCCGCCCTCGTCGGGTTCCTCGTGAAGCTCGGGACCGCGACGGAGGCCCTCGCCCTGGGACGTGACCTCGCGGAGGCCCTTGAGAAAGGGGACTTCGAACGGCTTCAGCAGGCCTCCCGGGCGTACGGGAGCCATGGGGAGGCCGCCGAGAAGAAGTGGTCCGGGGTCCTCGAGAACGAAATCGAGGCGAAGCGGCAGGACGCCGCCGCGCTCGCGGGGTCCCTCAAGGGGCTCCCGGAGCCCGAGCGGTCCTAGGCCCTACAAGGACGGGCGGAACTTGTAGCCGTAATGGATGACGCCCGCCTCGCCCTGCTGGCCCAGCTTCCGGAACACGGCCTGGACCCGCATCCCGATCTTCACATCGCCCGGCTCGACGCTGATGAGCTGGGAGGTCAGACGAACCCCCTCATCCATCTCGAAGATCCCGACGACGTAGGGCTTCTGCATCTCGAGCTGGGCCGGCGCGTCGTGGACGACGGCGAACGTCACAAGGGACCCTTTCCCGCTGAGCCGGAAGCTGTGCATCTTCCCGAGGCTCTTGCGCCCGCAGTCCGGGCAGATCTCCCTCGGGGGGAAGTCGACCTTCCCGCAACTCCCGCACTTCGTACCGATGAGGTTGTACCGGCTCGGGATCTCCCGCCAGAACCTAGGAATCGCCATCTCAATCCGCCCTCCCGAAGATATGGACGACGGCCGTAGCCCCCGTCCCACCCAGGGTGTGTGTGAGACCGTGCTTCGCCCCGACGACCTGGCGCTTGCCCGCCTCCCCGCGGAGCTGCCTCACGATTTCCACGGCCTGGGCGACACCCGTCGCGCCGACGGGCTGGCCGCGGGCTTTGAGGCCGCCCGACGGGTTCACGGACACCTTCCCGTTGAGGGCCGTGACCCCGTCCAGGGTCGCGGGGCCGCCCTTCCCCTTTTCCACGAACCCTAGGTCCTCGATCGCGAGGATCTCCGTGATCGTGAAGTTGTCGTGGACCTCCGCGACCTGCACGTCCTTCGGCGCGAGCTTCGCCTGCTTGAGGGCCCGCGCGCCCGCCTCCGTCGTCGCGTCCATCGCGGTCAGGCTCCGCCGGTCGTGGAGGGCGAGGAAGTCGCTCGCCTGGCCCGACCCGAGGATCCGGATCGGCGCGTCCGTGAAGGACCGCGCCCTCTCCATCGCGCACAGCACGACGGCCGCGGCCCCGTCGCTCAGGGGGGCGCAGTCGAAGAGGCCCAGGGGCTCCGCCACCCAGGGGGCCTGGAGGACCGTCTCCATCGTGATCTCCCTCTGGAACTGGGCGTTCGGGTTCAGGGAGCCGTTCTTATGGTTCTTCACCGCAACGGCCGCCAGATGTTCGCGCCTGGTCCCGTACTCGTGCATGTGGCGCCGGGCCATCATCGCGTACAAGCCCGCGAAGGTCGCCCCGAAGACGCTCTCCCACTCCTGGTCCGCGGTCCCCGCGAGGATCTCTGCGGCCTGGACGTCCCCGACGTCCGTCATCTTCTCCGCCCCGCCGACGACGACGATGTCGTACATCCCCGAGGCGATCGCGAGGCGCGCCTGGAAGAGGGCGAGGGCCCCGCAGGCCCCTCCGCCCTCGACCCGGACCGTCGGGAGGTGCCGGTCCGCGAGGCCCGCGTAGTCCGCCACGAGGGCTGCCACGTGCTCCTGGTCGATGAACTTCCCCGCGCTCATGTTCCCGATGTACACGGCGTCGATGTCATCGGAGCCGATCTTCGCGTCTTGGATCGCCTTGAGGCCCGCCTCGATCCCGAGGTCGCGGAACGATCGTTCCCAGAGCTCCCCGAACGGCGTCTCGCCGACGCCGATGATCGCGACGTCCCTCATGCGGCGGCCTCCCCGAGGTGGATCTTGCCGCGGAACTTCGCGTACGTCGCGTAGTCCACGAACTTCGCGTCCTGGATCATGTCCTGGATCGACGGGCCCGCGCGCTTGAGCCTGCGAATCTCCTCCGTCACGGTGATGTCGAACCCGTCGGAGCCCGCCCCGCTCCCGTAGCCGACGGCGAAGATCCGGTCCCCCGGGTCGGCGACGTCGAGGATCGCGGCGAGGCCCAAGAGGATCGCCCCGCTGTACGTGTTCCCGATGTCCCGCACGAGGAGGCCCTTGTCGAGCTGGCCCTCCTTGAACCCGAGCTGCTTCCCCGCCCGGACGGGGAACTTCCCGTTCGGCTGATGGAAGACCGCGTAGTCGTAGTCCTCGGGTTTCGTCCCCGCCCGCTTGAACAGGAGCTGGGCGCAGCTCAGGACGTGTTTGAAGTACGCGGGCTCGCCCGTGAATCGGCCCCCGTGGCTCGGGTACCGCTGGCCCTCCCGTCGCCAGAAGTCCGGGGTGTCCGTCGTGTAGGAGATCGTGTGGTCGATGTCCGCGACCACGCCCTCCGTGCCGATGACGATCGCGGCGCCGCCCGCGGACGCGGAGTACTCGAGGGCATCGCCCGGGGCGCCCTGGGACGTGTCGGCCCCGATCGCGAGGCCGTACCGGTACATCTTCGACAGGGTTAGGCCCATGCACGTCTGGATCGCCGCGGTCCCCGCCTTGCACGCGAACTCGAAGTCCGCGGCGGTGAGGACGGGCGCCGCGCCGATCGCCTCCGCGACGACGGTGGCCGTGGGCTTGACGGCGTACGGATGGCTCTCCGAGCCGACGTAGATGGCCCCGATGTCCGTCGGGTCGATCTCGACCTTGGCCATCGCGGCCCTCGCCGCCTCCACGGAGATCGTGATCACGTCCTCGTCGGGGGCGGGGATGCTCTTCGAGCGGATATTCAAGGCCCGTCCCATGGCCTCCCCGTCGGAGCCCCACACGGCCCCGATGTCCTTCGGCGTAATCCGGTAGCGAGGAATGTACCCGCCGTAGCTGACGATGCCGACCTTCATGCGATCCTCTCCAGCCGTGCGATGAGTTCGTCGACCTCGAGGTCCGTCCGCGCGAGGAGGATGTTCTCCAGCTCCGCGAGCTTCACGGCGAGCTCGTCGATGTTCTCCGGCTTCACGTAGACGACCATCGCGGGCTTGAGGGGGTGGGCCTTGATCGCGATCATCGGCGACCGCCCGTACTTCACCCCCGTGAAGAGGAGGGCCCGCTCGCTCGTTGTGCCGTAGATCCGGAGGTAGTCGTTCGCGTCGAGGGTCGTGATCGCCTTGATCGAGTCGATCACCGTGTACCCGTTCACGATCCGGCGCACGTTGGGTCCGTGGGTGAGGGCCTTCCCCTCGATCTTCCGGAGGAAGTCCGCGGCCTTCAGGCCCACGGGCCAGTCCCGCATGGATGGGATGACGTCGGAGAACTCCTCGAAGCGCTTCGAGAGTCGACGTCCGGATCTCTGGTCAATCTCAATGAGGGAGTCGACGAGGCGGCGGATCGTCTTGATCCCGGGGGATGAGCGCCGCCCCGCCTCGTAGTCGCTGATCACGCTCGGCGAGACCCGCATGTGCCTCGCGAGGTCCGTCTGGGAAATCCGGAGCTCCTCCCGCCACTTCCGCATCGTCTTCCCGGGTTGGTCGGACAGGGCGATCTCCCCCGCGATCTTCTCCCGGAGTTGGAACTCGACCCTCGGCGGCTCCATGTCGCGACCGAGGCGCGGAGTCCTATATAAAAGTGTCGAAGATGGCATCGGCAGACGTCGAGGCGCCCCCG
>MGWD01000005.1:0-13843 GCA_001800825.1 Euryarchaeota archaeon RBG_19FT_COMBO_69_17
CTCCGCCTCGTCCATGTAATGTGTCGTCAGGAGGACCGTGACCCCCTCCGACGTCAGCCGGCGGACCATCGACCACACCTGCCGCCGCCCGAGGGGGTCCAATCCGATCGTCGGCTCGTCGAGGAACAGGACCTCGGGGTCCGCCGTAAAGGCCATCGCGAGGAGGACCCGCTGCTGGAGCCCCCCGGACAGGTCCGCGGAGAGCTTGTCCTTGTGCTCCCACAGCTCGAACTCCTCCATGACGGCCCGGGCCCGCCGGTGGGCGTCTTCCTTGGACATCCCGCGGATCATGCACATGAGCCGAACGTGGTCCCACGCGGAGAGCATCATCTGGGGCCGCGCCTCCTGGGGGACGACGGCGATCCGCGGACGGATGGCCCGCGGCTCCCGCTGCACGTCGTGGCCTAGGACCCGCGCATGGCCCGTCGTGGGCCGGAGCTGGGTGGCGAGGATCCGGAGGAGGGTCGTCTTCCCCGCGCCGTTCCGGCCGAGGAGGCAGAACACCTCGCCCTTCGCGATTCGGAACGAGACATCCCGGAGGGCCACAGTCCCCTTGGGGTACGTCTTCCCGAGGCCTTCGACCTCGACGACGTCCATGGGTTCCGACGAACCCGACCCCTCTACTTGAGGTTTCGTCGCGCGGGAGCGCGTTACGGTCCACTTCGGGTGAGTCGGACCCCGTTCCTGCCGTCGCCGCGTTTCGCCTCCCGGCTTCCCGAAATCGCCGGATACGTGCCAAAGGCTTATGACAGGAGGCCAGATTCCGTCGCCCGGAATGGACCGCACCACCTACGACATCGTGGTGGTCGGCGGAGGGGCGGCGGGCCTGCGCGCGGCGATCGCGGCGGCCGAAGCCGATCCAGCCCTGACCATCGCTCTCGTCTCCAAGGTCTACCCGATGCGGAGCCACACGGTCTCCGCGGAGGGCGGCACGGCGGCCGTCCTCCGGCCGTACGACAACTTCGACCTTCATGGGTTCGACACGGTCAAGGGGTCGGACTACCTCGCGGACCAGGACTCGGTCGAGTTCTTCGTCCAGAAGTGCCCCGAGGAGATCATCCGGCTCGAGCACTGGGGCTGCCCCTGGTCGCGCGACGCGGACGGCAAGGTGAGCCAGCGCGCGTTCGGCGGGATGTCCGTCAAGCGGACTGTCTTCGCGGCGGACAAGGTGGGCTTCCACATCCTCCACGCCCTCTTCCAGACGACGATGAAGTTCGAGAACATCCACCGGTTCGACGAGTGGTACGTCTCGGAGATCATCCGGGAGGGCGGGGCCGCCGCGGGCGTCGTCGCGATCGACCTCCGGAAGGGGGAGATGGCCAGGATCACGTCGAAGGCCGTCGTCCTCGCGACGGGCGGCTGCGGGCGGATCTACGAGTTCACGACGAACGGCTTCATCAAGACGGGGGACGGGATGGGCCTCGCGTACCGGGCCGGCGTGCCCCTCAAGGACATGGAGTTCGTCCAGTTCCACCCCACGGCCCTCCCGGGGACGGGCATCCTGATCACGGAGGCCGCCCGGGGGGAGGGCGGGTACCTCATCAACAAGGACGGGGAACGGTTCCTCAAGCGCTACGTCCCCGAGAAGATGGAGCTCGGGCCGAGGGACATCCTCTCCCGGTCGATCATGACGGAGATCCGGGAGGGCCGGGCGTTCGACGGTCCGTACGGGCACTACGTCGGCTTGGACCTGAGGCACCTCGGGGAGGAGACGATCGAGCGGAAGCTCCCCATGGTCCGGGAGCTCGCAGAGAAGTACGTCGGGATCGACCCCGTGAAGGAGCTCATCCCCGTTCGGCCCGGGCAACACTACATCATGGGCGGGGTCCACACGAACGCCCGTGGGGAGACGGGTCTTCCCGGGCTCTACGCGGTCGGGGAAACGGCGTGCGTGTCGATCAACGGCGCGAACCGCCTGGGCTCGAACAGCCTGAGCGAGTGCCTGGTCTTCGGGGCGTCGACGGGCCTGGCCGCGGCCGCGTACGCGAGGAAGAAGGACTGGCCCTCCGGCGCGGCCGCGCGGGAGACCTTCGCCCGGGAGGAGACCCGGGTCTTCGACGGCCTCCTGGGCCAGGAGCGCGGGGACGAGACGGTGGCCGGCGTCCGGAGGGAGATGCAGCAGCTCATGGAGCGCCAGGTGGGGATCTACCGGGACGAAGCGGGCCTCTCCGCGGCCTGCGCCCAGCTCGGGAAGCTCCGGGCGCGCTTCTCGAAGGTCGGGGTCGCGGACAAGGACCGCGTGTACAACACGGAGCTCACGTCCGTCCTCGAGCTCGACTTCATGCTCGACGTGGCCGCGGCGATCGCCCACAGCGCCCTCGCCCGCCAAGAGTCCCGGGGCGCCCATAGCCGGACGGACTTCCCGAAGCGGGACGACGAGCGGTTCCTCAAGCACACCCTCGCCCACCGCGCGGACGGGGCCCCGCGGATCGAGTACGCGCCCGTGACAATCACGAAGTGGCAGCCCGCGGCGAGGGTGTACTGAGATGGCCGGGAAGCAGGTCGTGTTCCGCGTGAAGCGCTACCGCCCCGAGGGCGGCGGAGAGCCCACGTGGCAGGAGTACACGATCCCGTACACGGACGACATGGTCGTCCTCGACGGCCTCAACTACATCAAGGACCAGGTCGACCCGACCCTCACGTTCCGCTGGTCGTGCCGGATGGGGATCTGCGGGTCCTGCGGCGCCCGCGTGAACGGCGCGCCCGTCCTCACGTGCGGCCTCTTCATCAAGGACGTCCGGGGCAGGACCGTCGTCGTGGAGCCGATGTCGAACTTCCCGATCATCAAAGACCTCGTCGTCGAGTTCGACGACTTCATGGACAAGCTCCAGTCGGTCAAACCGTTCCTCGTCCGGGAGGCGGAGAAGCCCGTGGCGGAGGGGGAGTACCTCCAGACCCCGGAGGAGGTCGACGCGTACAAGCAGCAGAGCATGTGCATCAACTGCATGCTGTGCTACTCCGCGTGCCCCGTGTACGGGGCGAGCGACCACTTCATCGGCCCCGCGGCGTCCGCCCTCGCGTACCGGTACATCCGGGACTCGCGGGACGAGGGCGCGGAGGACCGCCTCCACGTCCTCTCCCGGAAGACGGGGATCTGGGAGTGCACGTTCGTGGGCGAGTGTTCCGTCGTCTGCCCGAAGGACGTCGACCCCGCGGGCGCGATCCAGAACCTGAAGGTCCTCGCGTCGATGCGCCAGATGCGCCGCCTGCTCCTGCCGAAGTCCGCGAGGCGGTGAGCCCATGGCCCGCATGCACCCCTGGAAGCGTCCCGCGGGCTGGTGGCTGCGCAACCCGCGGTACCTGCTGTTCCAGGCGCGTGAGGTCGGCGGCGTCCTCTCCGCACTGTACGGGCTCGTCCTCCTCTACGAGTTGAGGCAATACCACCGGGGGGAGGACGCGTTCGCCTGGTTCCAGGGGATCCTCACGACTCCTCCCGTCCTGATCCTGACCCTCGTCGTCTTCGCCTTCGTCCTCGTCCACGCGGTCACGTGGTTCATGCTCATCGGGAAGGCCCAGCCCGTCGCCCTCACGAAGAAGCCGATCCCTTGGGAGCGGGCCTTCGCCGGGAACCTCGTCCTCTGGGCCGTCGTCTCCGCGGCGGTCCTGTACATCGTGTTCGGGGGCCTGTGACATGGCGGGGGGATCCGCGGAGTGGGGCCCGGGCCGCGAGGCGGTTCGCGCGGGGGCGGAACGCCTCCAGGAAGAGCGGGAGGCCGTCCTCGAGCCCATCGTCTGGGGCCTCTTCTCCCTCGGCGGCTTCATCACCGCCTTCCTCCTCCCCGTGACGATCTTCTTCCTGTCCCTCGCCGTGCCCTTCGGCCTCTGGCCCGCGGACCGGATCGCGTACGGCGCGTTCGCCGCGCGCTTCGCGGATCCCCTCGTGCGGCTCTTCTTCCTCGTCCTCATCGGGGGATCCCTGTTCCACGGGATGCACCGACTGCGCCACATCCTCCTCGACGCGGGGCTCAAGCGGGCGGACCCTCTCCTCATCGCCCTCTGCTACGGCCTCGCGGTCCTCGGGTCCCTCGCGGCCCTGTACTACACGTTCGGCTTCGAGTTCGTGCGCCTGCCGTTCCTCTGATCACGCGGACGTGACCTTGTACACGAGGTCCCGCTCGCGGACCTGCCCCGTGACCCGGACGCCGACCTCCTGCCCCTTCGTCGCCCGCGGCACGTCCGTCCGGTCGATCTGCATGGACTCGACCGTGCACGTGAGGTTCGTCGTGGGGCCCTGGATCTGGACCGTGTCGCCGACCGCGAGGTCGCCGTCCGTGAGGCGGAGGGCCGCCACGCCAATCTTGCCGAAGTAGTGGAACACCTCTCCGACCTTCGCGCGCTCCATCGGACCCGGGAACGTCCCGCGGACCCAAAAAGGTTCGGAGAGCCGAGACGACGGCGTCGCGGGACGCGCGGGTGGCAAATCTTTAAATGGAGTGAGCCACTTCCGTCGCCCCAGAAGGGGGAACCTATTTCGTGGTGATGCCTCTCAACGTTTTGGAGAAGTCCATCAACAAGCGCGTCCAACTCCTTCTCAAGGACAACCGGATCCTCGAGGGGAAGCTCGTCGGCTACGACGACTACATGAACATGGTCCTCGAGGACACCGAGGAGACGAAGGAGGACAACGTCCGCCGCGTGGGGACCGTCGTCCTCCGCGGGAACAACGTCGTCACGATCGTCCCCCGGTGAGCCGCGGCAGAAACTAGATATGCGGGGCGCCGCATCCGACCGCGGATGGAGCTCGTCATCGTCGCGGGCGGGCTCGGCACCCGGTTGCGCCCCCTCACGTTCCATCGCCCGAAGGCCCTCGTCCCCCTCCTGAACCGCCCCCAGGTCCTCCATCTCCTCGACGGCCTCCCGGATGCCGTGGACCGCGTGATCGTCGCCGTGAACTACGGGTACGAGGCGGTCCGCGACTTCTTCCGCTCGGCGGACGTCGGGCGGGAGACGGTCGTCGTGAAGGAGCCCGAGCCCCTCGGTACGGGCGGGGCCCTCAAGAACGTGGAGGGCCACGTCCGCGGCACGTTCGCCGCGTTCAACGGAGACGTGATCGACGCGATCGACCTCGAGGCCTTCCTGCGGTTCCATCGTCGGCACGGGAGGATCGGCAGCCTCGGCGTGTGGCCCGTTCCCGACCCTGCGGGCTTCGGCGTGGTCGAGCTCGACGGGGAGCGGATCCGGAGGTTCGTGGAGAAGCCGCCGAAGGGCCAGGCCCCGTCCGACCTCGTGAACGCGGGGCGCTACATCTTCGAGCCCGAGGTCTTCCATTTCATCGAGTCGGGCCGCGAGGTCTCCCTCGAGCGGGAGGTGTTCCCGAGACTCGTCGTGGAGGGACTCGCCGCGTACCGCTATGAAGGGTACTGGTCCGACGCGGGCACCCTCACGACGTACCTCGTCGCCCAGGCGGTTCTCCTCGACTCCGGGCGGGGCGGCATCGCGGGGGACTCGGACACGGCCCGCGCGTCGATCGCGGACCCCGTCCTCGTGGGCTCGGCCTGCCTCGTCGAGGGCGCCGTCGGCCCCCACGTCGTCCTCGGGGACGGCTGCCGGATCGGGCGGGCGACCGTCGCGGAGAGCGCGCTCTTCGACCACGTGAGCGTGGACGACAAGGCGGAGATCCGGTCGAGCCTCGTCGGCGCGGGCGCTGCGATCGGGGAAGGCGCCCGGGTCGTCGACAGCATCATCGGGGACGGCGTGCAGGTCCCGCCCCATGCCCGGCTCGCGGACGCGAGGATGAAGGGATGACCCGCCTCTTCGGGACGAACGGGATCCGCGGGGTCGTCGGGAAGGACATGACCCCGGACCTCGCCCTCGGGGTCGGGAAGGCGGTCGGGACGGTCCTCGGCCCGGGGACCGTGGCCCTCGGGAGGGACACGCGGCTCAGCGGCCCCCTCCTCGCCCGGGCGGTCGCCTCGGGCCTCATGTCCGCGGGCTGCGACG
Source organism: Euryarchaeota archaeon RBG_19FT_COMBO_69_17 (assembly GCA_001800825.1). Lineage (GTDB taxonomy): Archaea > Thermoplasmatota > Thermoplasmata > RBG-16-68-12 > RBG-16-68-12 > RBG-16-68-12. The sequence goes on from MGWD01000005.1 coordinate 5,941, forward strand.
TCGTGGACCTCGGGGTCCTCCCCACGCCCGCGGAGCAGTACTACCTCGCGAAGAAGGGCGGCCTGAAGGGCGGCGTGGTCGTGACCGCGAGCCACAACCCCCGCGAGTTCAACGGGATCAAGGTGCTCGACGCGGCGGGGATGGAGCTGCGACGGGAGGACGAGGAGGCGATCGAGGCCGTGTACTTCGGAGGGCGGCCCAAGGTCGCGGAGTGGTCCTCCGTCGGCTCGATCCGGTCCGACGGCGGGGCCATCGAGCTGTACCTCGCGGGGATCCTGTCCCGTGTCGACGGGGACGCGATCCGGAGCCGCGGGCTTACGGTCGCCGTGGACCCGGGGAACGGGGCGGGCTGCCTCGTGACCCCGTACCTCCTGGCCGCCCTCGGCTGCCGCGTGATCTCCCTCCACGGCCAGCCCGACGGCACGTTCCCGGGCCGCCCGCCGGAACCCGTCCCCGAGCATCTCGGGGACCTCCTGCGCCTCGTGCGGGAGACGCACGCGGACTTCGGGGTCGCCCACGACGGGGACGCGGACCGGGCGATCTTCGTCGACGAGCGGGGCACGTTCCTCCAGGGGGACCGGAGCCTCGCCCTCCTCGCGGGGGCCGCCCTCCGGGGCCGCGGCGGGACCGTCGTCACGCCCGTGAGCACGTCGAGCATGCTCGACGACGTCGCGCGGGCGCACGGCGGGAAGGTCGTGCGCACGAAGGTCGGCGCGCCGATCGTCGCGCGCACGATGTTCCAGACCGGGGCCACGTTCGGCGGGGAGGAGAACGGCGGGGTGATCTTCCCCGAGCACCAGTTCTGCCGGGACGGCGCGATGGCCGTCGCGAAGATGCTCGAGCTCCTCGCCCGCGAGGGCCGGCCCCTCTCCGAGCTCGCGGCCGCCCTCCCGACGTACGTCCTCCGGAAGGGAGGCGTGGAGGTCCCCGCGGACCGGCACGCCGCGGTCCTCGAGGGTCTCGTGCGGCTCGCGGAGGGGCGGACCGTGGAGCGCATCGACGGGGTCAAGATCCACGCGCCCGACGGCTGGGTCCTCGTGCGTCCCTCGGGCACGGAGCCCCTCTTCCGGATCTACGCGGAGGCGAGGACGGAGGCCCGGGCGGAGGCCCTCGCGAAGGAGGGAGCGGACCTCATCCGCGAGGCGATCAGGCGGGCGTGAAGGCGCCCGAGGCCTGGAGGAGCACGAAGCCCAGGGCCCCCGCCGTGCTCGTCGAGACGAGGTTGTTCGTCATCTTCCCGACGAGGCCCCGTCGCTCGAGGGTCGCCCCGATCACGCTGTCGATCTGGCAGCCGAGGAAGCCCGTGACAATCGGGATGAGGATGAACGTCGTGGACGCGGGCATCGTCCGCAGGAGCCCGTAGGCGTCCGCGAGGAAGGAGAGGGCAAACCAGCCGACGACGGCCGTGTACAGGGCCGCCCCGAGGGCGCACAGCTCCCCGAGGGCGGAGATCCCGCCGTCCGTCCCCGGGGGGACCTTCTCGAAGGTCGTGATGAGCCGCACGCGCCTCGACAGGACCCCGATCTCGCTCGCGAGGGTGTCCGCGCCTGCGGAGGCGAGGGCGGAGAGGAACAGGATCCCGCTCACGCCCTTGGGGAGGGCCTCGAGGTCGAGGGCCGACAGGACGGCGACGGCCATCGGGGCGAAGCCGTTGGCCAAGACGTTCGCCGCGCGGCGCTCCCCCCTCGCGCCCTCCTGGACCCCCATCGCCTCCTTGAGGGCGAAGCGGTACCGGGTCGCCAGGAAGCTCGAGAGGAGGAAGAAGAGGAGGAGCAGGAGCCACGTGACGTCCCCGAGGACCCCGATGACCATGCCCACGCCGAAGGCGGCGAGGGTCCCGTCGAGGCTCAGCACGGCCCGCTTGTACGCGAGGCCGCTGAGGACCCCGCACAGGACGAGGCTGATGAGGGCGGACCCGACGAGGTCCAGGGGCATGGCCGCGGGCAAGGAGCGGGCCGCATAAAGCCTTTCCCGGCCTCGTGGGTCCGTCAGGAGGTCCATCCGTCGAGGGACCTCTGCTTCTGGCCCGCGCGCGCCTCCGCGAACTTCGCGAGGGCCGCGTCGATCCGGTCCCGGGCGAAGTCGTGCTCGTCGCAGAGCATCGTCCGCACGCCTTCCGCGTCGGGGTCCCGGAACTCCATCCCGACGTCGGGGTCCACGCTCGGCTCGAGGAAGATCCTCCGGACCTCTTCCTTCGACTCGATCTCGACGCCGAGCGTCTGGAGGACGGGACCGAGGCTCCCGTGCTTCCGGATCGCCGCGAGGGCCTTCTTGGGTCCGATCCCCCGCACGCCGTCGTTGAAGTCCGTCCCCACGAGGATCGCGAGGTCCACGAGCTGCTCCCTCGTGAGTCCGAGGGCGCCCAGGGTCCCCTCGAGGGAGAGCTCCTCGGGCGTCACGTCCACAAAGACGTTCTTCCGCGGGAGCTTCCTCCGGCCGGAGATCGCGAGGTTCTTCACGAGCCGCGGGGAGCCGAAGAGGAGGGCGTCGTAGTCCTGGGAGGCCGCCGCGAAGGCGGTCCCCGCCCGGGCCATCGCGCTCGCCTGGGCCTCCCCCTCCCCCGGAGCCTGGACCCACGCGAGGCCGAGGAGGTCTAGGAGCCGCTTCGACTGCGCGACCATCTCCCCCGTGAGGCGGGAGGTCTGCATGGCCTTCGTCCGCGCGGTCTCAAGGTCCCCGATCTCAAGGGCCTGCTTCCACTCCCGCTCCGCGCGGACCTTGACCTCGCCCCGGGCCTCGATGGTCCGGGCCTTGAGCCTCGGCGGCTGCCCGTCGAACACGAACACGGGGCGGATCCCTGCGGCCACGAAGTTGGACAGGCGGTAGATGAGCCCGGAGAGGTGGGACGTCACCCGGCCCTGGCGATCCATGAGGGGCGTGCCGTCGGGCTGGCGGATGATCGCGAGGAACTGGTACAGCGTGTTGAACGCGTCGACGGCGAGGACCTTCCCCCGGAAATCCTCGAGGGTCCGCGGCTGCGGCGTCACGATGTCGGAGAGGTCGACGCCCATCGCATCTCGCGTACGGCCCCGGACGGTAAAGGCTTTGTCCTCACATCTTCGCCGTGCGGATCGCGAGGTAGAAGGAGTCCTCGCCGAGGGTCGTCTCGATCACGTACGCGTCGGGCGGGGCCTCCTTCGAGAAGCGGATCTCGAGGGCGTTCGCCTCCCGCATGATGAGGTCCCGGTGGGGCTTGAGCATCCCGCGGAGCTTCTCCCCCGCGACGATGTCGAGCTGGACGATCCGGTCCTCCGCGAGCTTGAGGTCCCTCCGGGTCTCCTTGACGAGGTTCACGATCTCTCGCGCGTACCCTTCCGCGAGGAGCTCTTTGGACATCCGCGTGTCGAGGTACACGATGCCGCCGGCGAAGGGCTCCTCGACGACGTGCTCGGGGACGGACTCGACGAACGAGACCATGGAAGGATCGATCCGGACCTTCTGCCCCTCGATCCCGACGGAGTACTCCCCCTTCTCAAGCCCCGCCTTGATCTTCCAGGAGTCCTGGGAACGGAGGAGGATCTCGATCTTCTTGGCCCAGAGCTTGTACGCCGCGCTCACGGAGTCCATGTGGACGTTGATGTCGATCTTCATCCCGCGCCAGGACTCGTTGGGCCCGATGATGTCGAGCTCCTTCGCGCCGCTCTGCCCGACGATGATCTTTCGGAACGCGCTCACCGCATCGAGGCCGAGGGGGTCCGCGACCTTGATCGCGATGCGGGACAGGGGCCAGTACCGCTGGATCCGCCCGCGCGCCTTCGCCTGGAACACGGCCTCGAGGCATCGCCGGAGCACGTCGACGTAGGCCGCGACCTGCTCGTCGCTGAGCTGGAGGGCCCCCGCCTCCTTCGAGGCGAGGACGGCCTGCTGGATCTGGGCGGAGATCTCCTCCGCGGGGGCCGCACCCGCGTGGGCGACCTGGTCGAGGATGTCGAAGCCCTCGTCATAGCTCGACGTCTCCACGATGTTCCGCGCCCAGCCGAGGAAGTCCTTTCCGTCGGGCGCCTCGAGGAGCCCTCGTTCCGTGAGGACGGCGATGCGGCTCACGGGGGTGTCCTCGAGGGGTCCCAAGGAGACCCCGGGGGCGTCCGTGGCGAACAGGATCTTCCGGACGAGGTCCCCGATCCCCGCGAGGGCCTCGGGGTGCCCGTCCCACGATTCGATCCTGAGGCCGTACGCCTCGTGGATCTCCTTGATGGACTGGACCATGTACAGGGGCAGGGCCTTGGGCTCCGGGCCTGCGTCCACGAGGACGAGGAACATGTGGGGCCCGCGCCCCGCGACGAGGCCGCGGTCGCCCATCGTCGCCCGCCGGATCCCCTTCCCGGCGCCCTGGGGGAACGCCTTCGTGACGAGGGCCTTCGCCTCCCCCTCGAGGGTCGCGGCCTTCGCCGCCTCGTCCCCCGCGCGGTACGCCCGGCTCTCATGGCAGATCACGACCCCGGACTCGTGGAGGAGGATCGCATCCTCGACCGCGTAGCCACCCTCCGGTTCGACCCGGACGGACGTCGTGTCCGTGACCTGGTGCTTCGCGTCGTCGAGGGGCCGGGTGTAGTGGACCTCGAAGTCGAGGTCCATCGTCCCCGCCTCCCTCGGCCGTACGCCGAATTCGAGGGACACCTTCTCGTTGGGGTCCACGGAGGGGATGGGATGGAGACCCTGCACGTCCACGGGCCCGAGGACCGTCGGGGTGACGTCCTTCGCGGGCCAGTTCCCCTTGTTCGTGACGTTGAGCGTGAAGCGGTTCCAGCGGTTCGCCTGGAGCCCCGAGTGGCTCGGCTCGAGGAAGAGGCGGGGGTAGCGCTCCCGCATGACCTCCTCCACGCGGGCCTTCGCGATGGACTCCGCGCGGTCGAGGAGGGGCTCGAGCTCCTTCAGGTTCTCGTCCCGCAGGGCCTCCTCGACCTTGAGGAGCAGGACCTCCACGTCCCCGAGGTCCACGTGGACCACCTTCGCGTCGGCCAGGGTCGTCTGGAGCCGCGCGAGGTCCTCCCGCGCCATGTCCATGACGTTCCGTCGCCGCTGCCGTGCGAGGGAGTCCTTCGCTCGCTTGAGGTACTCCTCCATCTGGCGGTGGTTCTTCCTCTGGATCGCGCCCTCGATCTTCGTGAGGTAGGACTCCGCCTCCCGGACGTCGAGGCTCTGGCTCCGGGCGACCTGGATGTCGTTGATCAAGCTCGCGAGCTCGACCTCCATCTTCTTCGCAGCGAGTTCGCCCTTCGCCCGCTCCACGGACTCGTGGAGGCCGTCGCGGATCTCGCGCACCCGCTCGTACTTGCCCTCGGCCATCGCCTCCTCCGCCTCCCGGAGCAGGAGCTCCGCTTGGCTCGTGTCCGCGCCGATCGCCAGCATCTCGGAGACCGTGTCCCTCGCCGCGGCGAGGAGCTCCTTCATCCGGTCCTCGAGATGGGTGCGGGCCGCCTCCGCCTGGGCCTTCGCCTTCTCGATGAAGTCCCAGGAGAGCCGGATGTCCGTCTCGAGGGTCGACTGGGCCTCCTTGAGGAGCTCGTTGATCTCCAACGTCTGCTCGACGCCGAGGGCGTCGATCACGCGGGCCGTCAGGGTCACGGGGCTGTCCGCGAGGGCCCCCATGTCCGCATCGGACCTCGTCGCGACGTGGATGAGCTTCCCGACGACCTCATCGATTCCCTCGAGGGTGTGGAGCATTCCCGTCCAGCGCTCGAGGATCCCGCCGAATCGGTCCTCGACCTCTTTGAGGATCTCGATCATGTATAGGGGCAGGAGCTTGGGTTCCTCCCCGATGAGGACCGCGGCGAGGTACGTGTGAGGGGACCGCTCGATCAGGATCGTGGAGTCGCCGAACTCGAGCCGCTTGAGGGCCGTCCGGGAGCGCCGGAAGGAGTCCTTGATGAAATCCTGGACGACCGTCAGCATGCCGGAGAAGATGTCCTCGTCGATCGCCTCCCGGAACTTCCGGGACTGATGGGTGATCAGTCGGCCGTCGGAATGGATGAGGAAGACGTCCTCGACGAGGTACGTCCCCTGGGGCTCGACCTTGAGGTCCTTCGTGTCCCGGAGCTCGTACCGGTTCTCGTCGAACATCCGCTGGTAGCCGACCCCGATCTCCATGGGCACGGCCCCGTCCGCCGTCGGCTTGAGCCCGATCTCGACGACCCGAGTCTCTTCGACCCCGAGCTCCTGGATGGGGGTCGCGCCCTTCGCCTCGACGGATCCGCCGAACGTGAACTCGACGTTCCTCGCGGGGAGCTTCCCCCGGTTCTCGACCTCAAAGGAGTACCGGTTCCAGACGTTCGCCTGGAGGCCCGCCGAGGGGAGCCGGAGGACGAGGTTCGGGTAGCGGTTCTTGATGAAGTTCTGGATCTGGATCCCGACGGCGACCTCCGCCTGCTTGACGAGGATGTCCGCCATCGCGAGCTCGTTCGTCCGGATGGCCTCCTCCGCGTCCTTCATCGTCCGCTCCGCCTCGCCGACCTCCGCGCCGAGGCGCTTCGCGTCCGCGATCATCACGCTGACGCCGCGGACGCGGGTGTCGTATCTCTGGGTGAGATGCTGCCGGCGGCTCGCGTCGAGGGTCTCCCGGGCGTCCACGACCCCACGCTGGAACGTCGCCGCGTCGCCCGCCTCGATCGCCCGGCGGGCCGCATCGAGCTGGGCCCGCGCCGCCCCAATGGGGACGCCGATCCGTTCGGACTGGACCAGCTGGTCCTCCAGGACCTGCACCTCGTCCATCGCCTTCCGGAGCACGGCCCGGCCCTTCGCGTCGAGGATCCGCTCCTGGAGGTCCCCCTTGATCCGGTAGACCTCCTCGAGGTCGTCCGAGACGGCCGCCTCCGAGGCGTGGGTCCGGAGCTCGTCGAGTTCCTCCGCCGGGACACCGAGCTTCCTCCCCTCTTCGATGAGGGGTCCGAGGGATTCGATGAGTACGCCCAGGTGGGCTTTCCGGCCCGCCTCGATCGCGACGGTCACCTGCTCGACGGTGTCCTGGAGGTCCTCGAGGCTCTCCTTCCCGGCGCGCGCCTCCGCCTTCGCGAGGAGCTCGGACGCGAGCCGGACGTCGGCCCCGAGCTTCGCGTGGGCGTCGATCCTCGCCCGGAGCTCCTTCATGCTGTCGTGGAGGGTCGCCGCAGTCCGGTGCTGCCGTTGCTCGTCGAGGATGTCCTCGATGACCTTCCTGTACTCGATCGCCTCGACGAACCGTCGATCGCGGATCGCGTCCATCGCGTTCCCGAGCACGAGCTCCGCACGGGGAGACGTGAGGCCGTCCTTCTTCGCGGCCTCGATCTCCCGCCCAGCCGTGGCGACGAGATCCTTCGCGGCGGCCTCCAGCCCCACGGTGAGGCTGTCCGCCATGTCCCGGACCTCGTCGAGCTCCCCGAGGACCTCCTCGTAGCGGCCCGCCTCGAAGGCGGACTCGGCCCGCTGCATGGCCCCGTCCGCGTTCATGATCGAGATGTCGGCGCGGCCGAGGTCCGCGATGACCTTCTTGAGAGCCGTGATCTCGGCTCGGGCGGACTCCATGATCGCCCGCGTCTCCTCCTCCCGGGCGTCCTCCATCTTCGCGAGGGCCTCCTGGACCCGCTTCTCCGCCGCGCGGGCGTACTCGACGGAGTCGTCGAAGTCCCCGTGCTCGAAATGCAGTTCCGCCTTCGCGAGGGTCGACCGGGCCTCGTCCACGTCGATCCCCGCGGCCCGCGCATCGTGGATCCGCCGGTCCGCGCGGTCGATCAGGGTCCTCGCGGCCGACGTGAGTTCCGTCATGAGTTCCTTCGCCGTGGCGTCGAGGTCCGCGAGGATCTCGTCGACCTTCTCGTACGCCTTCTCCTGGAGGGCGCGCTCGCTCGCCTTGAGGGCCTCCTCGGCCCCGGCGACCTCGATGTCCGCCTTCCGCAGGTCCTCGATGAGCCTCTTGACCGTGATGAACCGG
>MGWD01000005.1:13852-22917 GCA_001800825.1 Euryarchaeota archaeon RBG_19FT_COMBO_69_17
GTCCGGGCCTTCTCCATGGCCGTACGTTGGTCTGCGGCGAGCTTCTCCTTCCGTCGAGCGTCGAGGACCTCTTCCAGGGCCGTCGCGAGCTCGAGGACCCGCTTCGACCGGCCCTCGGCCATGGCCGCCTCCGCGTCCGCGAGTTGCTGCTCGAGCTCCGGGGTGAGGAGGCCCTCCTCGCGGGCGGCCTCCACCCGGCGTCGGATGCGTTCGAGTCTCTCCGCGGCTTGGGTCCGGAGCGCCGACTTCATGCCGTTCACGAGCCCCTCCGCGGCGGCGACGTGCCGCTCCGCGTCGTCGAGGGCCTGGGTCTGAACCGCCCGCTCCGCGGCCCCGAGGGACTCCAGCGCGCTCGCGAGGTCCACCTTGTCCCGGACGAGGACCGCGATCTCCTGGCGCACGGCGTCCATCCGGCTCTGGATCCGACGGACCCGTTCCCGCTGGGCCTGGAGCGCCTCCGACTCCGAGCGGCGACGGTCCTCGTGGATCTTCGCGATGACGGTGTCGATCTCCGCGATCGATTCCCGCGCCGCGTTGATCGTGTCCGCGTAGCGTCCTTCCCCGTACGCGACCTCCGCGACGTGGAGGTGCTGGAAGCCCGCCTCGACGGGGATCCCGTCCTCCTTCGCATGGTGGACGTGCTCCCTCGCATGCCCGAGGCTCTCCGCGGCCTCCCCCCGGAGGGTCTCCCGGAGGGCGTAGACATCATGCTCGACGGAGTCGAGGAGGCCGTCCGCGGCGACGAACCGACGTTCCGTGACGGCGATCGCGGCGTCCGCGAGCTTCCCTTCCATCGCGAGGGTGTCCTGGGCCGCGTGCCGGAGTTCTACGATGAGGTCGCGGTCCTTCATGATGCGCTCCTGGAGGGAGCTCGTCGTGACCGCGTCCGCCTCCGTCATCCGCGCGTCGATGAGGGATTGGACGTCGACCTGCTTCCCGAGGGAGATCGCGTCCTCGACTTGACGGAGGAGGTCCCTCGCGACGGCGGCGTCGAGGCCCCGGGGGGCGTTCGCGAGGATCACCGCGAGGGTACGGTCCCGGGCCGCCCGGAGATGGTCCTCCCGCGCGGACTCTCCGGCCCGCCGGGTCTCCTCGACGAGGCGCCGGGCCATGGGCAGGTCACTCTTGGCGATCGCCTCCCCGAGCCGCCCGAGGGCGTCGGAGAAGTCGGGGGCCTCGATCCCCTGGCGGGCGAGGTCCTCCGCGTCCAGGCGGAGGCTCGCGAGGGCGTCCTGCACGTGCTTGAGGAGGGCCGCGATGCGGACGGCGTCGTACGCCTCCCGGGCGAGGGCCGCGACCTTCGCGTATTCGTTCGCCTCGAGGGCGCGACGGGCGTTGTCGAGGATCGACTCCGCGGCCGAGACGTCGGCCCCACGGCGCGCTTCCCGGGTCGCTTCGCGCTCCGCTTCCCGGAGGACCGCCTCCGCGCGGGCGTATGCGCGTCCTTCTCGCAGGAGGCGTCGGGCCCGGAGGGCGTCCCGTTGGACGTCCGCGAAGAGCCCCTTCCGGAGGGACTCTCGCGCGTGGGTGAGGATCTTCCGTGATTCCGTGACATTGACCCCGGACTCGCGGGACTCGCCGACTTCCGTCGCGATCCGGTTCAGGATCGTCTCGGCCCGGGCGAACCGGCGGCCCGCCTCGGCCGATTCGACGGCCTTCGCGGCGAGGATCCGGATCTTCCCGTACTCCCGGAGGGCGAGGGCCTCCCGGGCCTCCGCGAGCCGGGACTCCGCCTGGGCCACGTCGGCGCCGCGCTCCTTCGCGTACTTCACGCGGGCGGCGGCCTTGTCTACGATCGCCTGGATGGTCTTCTCCCGCCGCTGGTCGAGGGTGCGGACGGACACCCGGTGGAGGAGCTTCTCCGCGCTCTCGAGGTCCCCCTGGGCCACGAGGGCCCGCGCGGCCGCGAGGTTCCGCTCGAAAGCGAGGGTCTCGATGCCCGCCTCCCGGGCGTGCCGCAGGACGACGTCCGCTCGGGCGAGCTCCTCGTCGACCCGGGTGCGACGCTTCGCGAGGTCGATTGCGCGTCGGGCGCCCCGGGCGAGGTCGAGGGCACGGCCGAGGTCCCCCGCGGCCTCCGTCTGCTCGGAGCGCTCGAGGAGGGCGCGGGCGAAGGATAGGTCCGCCCTGCCGTGGGGGCCCGAGACGAGGTCCTTGCGGGCGGCCTCGATCGCCTTCCGGACGGGCTCCGGGGCGCTCCGCGGGTTGACGGGTCGGCCGAGGGGATGTCCGCAGGCGCCGCACGAGGGCCACCCGTCCGGGAACTCCGATTCGCAGAGGACGCAGCGAGCCATGCACACGCCCGGGATGCCCCACGCTCAGGCTGGCGCGGAACATCGGTCGAACGCGGCCTGGCGGGTATAAACCAAGCGTCCTCGTAATCGGTCATGATAACGATATGGCTCGGGACCCCTGGCTCGCGTCCGGTTCCGCGCGAGGCCCGAAAAGCTTCAAGTACGCGGCCCTTGTTCGGCCACGGGTCCGGGCGCCCCGCGGTCCGGGGCGTCTCGGGGGTCGTTCCGCGATGGCTCATCGGGGTCCGTCGATCGTCGGCCGCTCCGTCGTCGACTCGGAGGGCACGGAGATCGGGTACGTCTCGCGGGAGGAGCCGGACTTCCTCGTGATCGGGGAGGGGGCCACGGGGCGGCTCCGGCTCGGGCGGCGCTTCGTCCAGCGGATCGAGGATCGCGTCGTCCTCCGGGGGACCGCGCTCGAGATGTTCACGGGCCTCAACGTCCTCGACGCCCAGGGGGAGTTCGTCGGCATCGTGCGCGACACGGTCGAGGCGGACGACGTCCTCGACTCGTTCATCGTGGAGGACGAGAAGGGGGAGATGGTCAACGTCATGCTCGAGGACGTCCGGTCCATCGGGGACTGGCTCGAGCTCTCCGTCGCGCAGGACGCCCTGTACGAGGGCGGCTAGGCCTCCTCTTCCGTGGGCGACATGAGGACCGCGAGGCCGATCCAGACGAAGAGTCCCATCGTCGCCAGGATCCCTCCGTATCCGAAGATGAGGTTCGCCGCGAGGAGGGCGGTAGGCAGACCGTATCCGAGGACGAGGAAGAGGGGGGCGCGGGCCATCGGGACGCGCGCCTCGATGGCCTCGACGGCTTAAAGGTTTACGACGCGGACCGCGGTATGTATAGTGCGGAGATTCCGTCCGCGAGCCTTAAGGGGGCGCGGCCCCGGATGGAGCCCGTGCGCTCCCCGGGGGGCGCCGGGTGGTCCCATGGACCTCAGGAAGGCGGCCGCGGTCTACGCGATCGGGACGGGCGGGACCCTGGCGGCGATCTGGGTCGGGCTCCTCGCGACGGGCCACGACGTCGTCTCGGGGACGGGCGTGTTCCCCTTCACGGACCATCTCGTCCCGGAGGCCCTCACCGTCGGTGGCCTCCTCCTCGCGGGCGTCGGACTCCTGCGCGGCGAGGCATGGGGCCTCCCGGCGTTCCTCGTCGCCTCGGGCCTCTTCGTGTACTCCGCGCTCTCGAGCGTCGGGTTCTACCTCGGCCGGGGGGAGGCCGCCCTCGCGGCCTCCTTCGCAGGCCTGGCGGCCCTGGCCGCGTCGTTCCTGGGCGCCGCGATCGTGGGCGAGCGACGGTGGCGCCGGGTCGTCGTCGCGGATCCCCTCGAGCCGGAGCTGTGAGGTGGTCGGCCGTGGAGAAGCTTGACCTCCGGAAGGAACTCGGGGCCCTGTACCGTCCCTCGTCGTCGCGGCCCTCCCTCGTCGACGTCCCTCGGCTCAGCGTCCTGGCCGTGGACGGGGCGGGAAACCCGAACACCTCCGCGGCGTTCCGTGACGCGATCCAGGCCCTGTACCCCCTGGTGTACACGATCAAGTTCACGATGAAGAAGGCGGGGACCGGGGACTTCTCCGTCATGCCGCTCGAGGCCTTGTGGTGGAACCGGCCGGATGGCACCCTGGACCCGGCGGACCGGGCGGAATGGAAGTGGACCGCGATGATCGTCGTGCCCGACCTCGTGACCCGGAACGAGGTCGAAGCCGCGCGGCGCGCAGTCGCGGCGAAGAAGGCCCCCACCTCGCTGTCCCAGGTCTCCCTGAGGACCTTCGACGAGGGACGTGCGGCCCAGCTCCTCCACGTGGGCCCCTACTCGGCGGAGGAACCCACGATTCGGACGATGCTCGCGTTCATCGCGAAGGAAGGCCTCCGGGCGCGAGGAAGCCACCACGAGATCTACCTATCGGACCCGAACCGCACGGCCCCCGAGAAGCTCAAGACGATCGTCCGGCAGCCTGTCACGTGAGCCCGCCCGGCGTGGGGCATCCCGTCCCCGGGCTCATCGTCCCTCAAACGCCCGCTCCGCGGCCGCCCGGATCGCGCGGAGGGTCTCGGCGACCCGGTCGGGGAAGATCCCGGAGCCGGAGACGAGGATGTCGGCGCCCGCCTCCGCGGCGACCTGCGCCGTGTCGACCTTGATCCCGCCGTCGACCTGGAGCTCGACGTCGTACCCGAGCTTGTCGAGGAACGCGCGGGCGAGGCGGATCTTCGGCACGACGTCGTGGCGGAACGTCTGCCCGGCGGACCCCGGATGGACCGTCATCACGAGTAGCAACTCGACCTCCCCTAGGAACGGCTCCGCCTTCTCGAACGCCGTGTCCGGGTTGAGGACGACGCCGGCCCTCACGCCCGCCGCATGGATCGCCCGGACCGTCTCGCGCACGTCGTGTTCGCTCTCCACGTGGACCGTCAGGTCGTCCGCCCCGGCGTCCGCGAACGCCTTCACGAAGTCCTGGGGGCGGGTGACCATGAGGTGGACGTCGAACGGGACCTTCGTGAGGGGCCGGATCGACTTCACGAGGGCAGGCCCCATCGTGAGGTTCGGGACGAAGTGCCCGTCCATCACGTCGATGTGGAGCATGTCCGCGCCCGCGGCGACGGCCTCCCTCACCTGGTCTCCGAGGCGGTCGAACCGCGCGGAGAGGATCGAGGGCGCGATCTTGACGGGCATTCGGCCGCGGAAGCGCGGGGCGCAGGATAAGGATTCCCTCCCGGTGGCGTCCCGCGGGAGGTGACCGTCCCCGACCAAAGCCCTTAAGTCCGGCGCGCCTACTCCCGCCCGTTCCTCAGGGCGGCACCGGGTGGGAGGAAACGATGGTCGAGATCACGGAAGAGACGATCGGAGGCCTCCGGAAGCAAGCCACGATCCTCCGGCGCCACATCCTCCGGATGACCCACAACGTGCAGAGCGGCCATCCCGGCGGATCCCTGAGCGCCTGCGACCTCGTCACGGCCCTGTACTTTCACGTCCTGCGGGTAGACCCGAAGAACCCGCGGTGGCCGGACCGGGACCGGTTCGTCCTGAGCAAGGGCCACGCCTGTCCCGTGTGGTACGCCGCCCTCGCCGAGCGTGGCTTCTTCCCCGTCGACGAGCTCATGACATTCCGGAAGATCGACAGCCGTCTCCAGGGCCACCCGGAGCTCGGGACGACGCCGGGCGTGGAGAACGCGGCGGGCGCGGAGGGCCAGGGCCTCTCCTTCTCCGTCGGGCTCGCCCTCGCGGCGCGGATGGACCACAAGCCCTGGCGGGTGTACTGCCTCATGGGGGACGGCGAGCAGGACATCGGGCAGACGTGGGAGGCCGCGATGGCCGCCGCGAAGTACGGGCTCGACAACCTCACGGCGATCATCGACCGGAACGGGATCCAGCAGGAGGGGCGCACGGAGGACGTGATGCCCCTCGAGCCGCTCGGGGAGAAGTGGGAGGCGTTCAACTGGCACGTCCTCACGATCGACGGGCACGACTACCGGCAGATCCTGTCGGCCATCGAGGAGGCCCAGCGTGTGAAGGGCCGACCCACGGTGATCCTCGCGCGGACCGTGAAGGGCAAGGGCGTCTCCTTCATGGAGAACAAGATCAAGTACCACGGGGCCGCGACCTCGGACGAGGAGCTCAAAGTCGCCCTCCACGAGCTGGAGGTGCCCCCGTGACGTCCGCCGGATGGAAGTCGGAGAGCCAGCGGTCCTACTTCGGGAAGGCCCTCCTCGAGCTCGGGAGGCGGAACCCCAACGTCGTCGTTGTGGGTGCCGACACGACGGAGAGCATCAAGACGAACGACTTCGGGAAGGCGTTCCCGGACCGCTTCGTTCAGCTAGGGATCGCGGAGCCCAACATGATCTCCGCGGCCGCGGGACTCGCAGCCGCAGGGAAGATCGCGTTCGCGGCGACCTACAGCGTGTTCGGCAGCGCCCACACGTACAACGTCATCCGCCAGAACGTGGCCTACACGAACCTCGACGTGAAGATCTTCTGCTCCCACGCAGGTCTGAGCGTCGGGCCCGACGGCGCGACCCACCAGATGAACGAGGACATCGGCCTCATGCGGGGGATCCCGCGGATGACGGTCCTCGTGCCCGCGGACGGGCCCGAGACGGGGCGCTGCGTGGACGCGGCCGCGGAGCACCCGGGGCCCGTGTACTGCCGCTTCTCCCGGACGGACGTGCCCACCGTGACGCGGGCGGACGAACCCTTCCGTATTGGGCGGGCGACGACCCTGCAGGACGGCTCCGACGTCACCCTGATCGGCTGCGGCCTCATGGTGTCCCGGTGCCTCCTCGCGGCGGAGGCCCTCGAGAAGGACGGCGTGTCGGCGAGGGTCCTCAACCTGTCCACGGCGAAACCTCTCGACGTAGCCGCGATCGACAAGGCGGCCCGGGACACGGGGGCCCTCGTGACCGCGGAGGAGCACACGGTCGTCCATGGGATCGGGGCCGCCGTCGCCTCCGTCCTCGCCCAGAACCATCCCGTCCCGCTCGGGATGGTCGGCGTGCAGGACGTCTTCGGGGAGAGCGGGGAGGCGGAGGAGCTCCTTGCGAAGTACGGCCTGACCGTCGAGCGGATCGTGGACGTCGCGAGGGCCACGCGGAAGCGGCGAGGATAGTCCTCCTCGCGGGTCTCGTGGGTCCTGCCTCGCTCCCGCGGGGCGTGCGGGCGAGGCTTCCGCCGCTCCCTCGAGGGTCATTACAGACGTCGTAGGCCGCCTCCACACCTCCCTGCAGGCCCCCGTATATACAAGGACAGAGAGTATTTCGACGGAGACTATCTCCGTCCGCGCGCTCGGGCCGTTCGAGGTGAAGCCGATGGGAGGATACCCAACGGTCACGAAGCGTCAGACGATCTACGAGAGTCTGGTCGGGACCCAGTTCCGATCTGGGCGGGCGTGGGCACTGTTGTTCGGGCGACTGAGCCTTGGCTGGCTGTTCCTCTGGAGCGCCTACTTCAAGGTGCAGACGGAACTGTCCGGCGGGATGGCGACGAGGGGATTCCTCGCGAACAGCGCGAGCGGTCCGCTCCAGGGGTTCTTCAACAGCCTCTCTGGGAACTGGGGCGTCGAGATCCTCGTCGTGTACGGGGAACTCCTCGTCGGGATCGCCCTCGTCTTGGGGATCTTCACCCGTCTGGGCGCGGTCGCGGGGGCCCTCCAGATGCTCCTGTTCACGGCGGCCCTGTGGCCCATCGCGGACACCGCCAACGCGAACCCGCTCGTGGACTTCCGCGTGATCTACGGGATGATGTTCCTCATGTTCTTCTTCGTGAGCCCGAGCCGCTTCCTCGGGATTGACGGCGTCCTCGCGAACACGAAGTTCGTGAAGAAGAACAAGTGGATGAACTACCTCGTCGGCTGAACGAACCCCGGGGCCGGGCGCCCGGCCCCGATCTTCCCTTTCTCGGTCTACCCTCCTCCCGCGGACGTTCGGAACGCCGCGGCGGACGCGGAGCGCGGACACCTGAAATCTTCTTAACGGGACCCGCCTTTCGTCCCTTGGCGGAAGCCCATGGTCAAGATCTTCCTCGACACGGCGGACATCGACGAGATCCGGGAGGCGGCCTCGTGGGGCGTCCTCGACGGCGTGACGACGAATCCCACCCTCGTCGCGAAGACGGGCCGGAAGTGGTCCGAGGTGATCCAGGACGTCCTCGCCCTCGTCGACGGTCCGATCAGCCTCGAGGTCACGACGACCCAGGCGGACGAGATCGTCACGCAGGGCCGCCAGCTCGCGAAGCTCCACAAGAACGTCGTCGTGAAGGTCCAGATGACGGCGGAGGGCCTCAAGGCGATCAAGGCCCTCTCGAAGGAGGGCGTCCGGATCAACACGACCCTCATCTTCTCCGCGAACCAGGCGATCCTCGCCGCGAAGGCCGGGGCCGCGTACGTGAGCCCGTTCATCGGGCGGCTCGACGACCAGGGGCAGGAGGGGATGCAGGTGATTCGGGAGATCGTCGAGATCTTCCGGAACTACGACTGGGACTGCGAGGTCCTCGTGGCGTCCATCCGGCACCCGCTCCACGTGATCGAGGCCGCGAAGCTCGGGGCCGACGTCGTCACGATGCCCTTCGACGTCCTGAAGAAGATGACCCAGCACTCCCTGACCGACGTCGGGCTGAAGCGGTTCCTCGAGGACTGGAAGAAGGTCCCGCGATGAGGGCCCCGTTGGCTCCCCGTCGCCCGTCGTGTCGTTAGGCTCTCCCCGAATCGAGGGGATGCTTTCAAGAGGCCCCAGGGGCATCGACCGGCGCGATGATGCCGGGGCCGACCAAGATCACCCTGGACCAGGCGAGCTTCAAGGCCCTCGCCTCCGACGTCCGGGTGGGCATCCTCAAGGTCCTCGACGAGCGGCGCCAGACGGTCACCGACCTGAGCAACCTCATGGGGCTCAGCAAGCCGACCCTCCTCGAACACCTCGAAAAGCTCCAGAACGCGGTCCTCGTGAAGCGCATCGACGAGGGCCGCAAGTGGATCTACTACGAGCTCACGGACAAGGGGAAGAAGATCCTCCACCCGGAGCGCGTGTCGATCGTCGTCGCCCTGAGCAGCGCGGCGGCCCTCGCGGCGGTCGGGATGTTCTACATGCTCGGCGGGATCGCGGGGGCTCCCCTCGAAGGGCGGAACGCGACGCTCGATTCGGGGGTTGCCCCGTTCTTCTCGACCCCCGTCGCGGGCGGGGTCCCCCTCGGGAGCCTCCTCGCGTTCGTCCTCGCGGCCGGAGCCGCGGCGGCAGGGGCCTTCCTCGTTTGGCACGGGCGGCGCCGCCGGGCCGAGCTGTTCG
>MGWD01000005.1:22967-25737 GCA_001800825.1 Euryarchaeota archaeon RBG_19FT_COMBO_69_17
AAACTCTTATGTGGGCCCCCGCCTTCGTGACGCCCGTGATCGGGGTGGAGCGGGGGAAGGGGGCCTGGGCCGCCCCGATCCTCCTGTTCCTCGGAGTCGTCCTCATCGCGGGCCTCGCGTTCAACCTCGCGAACCTCGACCCGGGCGGGCCCGACGTCCCCGACCTTCCGGACGCAGGCGGGACGAGCCCGTCCCCGCGGGGGCTCCTCGACGCGCGGACCCTCGTCAGCCTCGTCCTCTCCCTGGAGCTCGCCGCCCTCATCGTGGGCGTCGGCTACGTCCTCCTGTTCCGGCGCCGCCGGCCGCGGCGGGAGGTGAGGGTCCGGAGGACGTGGGACTTCATCGGCCCGCTCGTCAGCCTCGGGATCCTCGCACTCCTGGTGCTCCTGTGGCCGCGGATCTCGGAGGGGATCCGGGGCGAGGGGGACGGCTCCTCCGGCGACGCCGGGGCGGGGGGCGTCGGCGCGTGGCCGGAGGCGGTCGGGCCACCCGAGGCCCTCCTGCTCGTCCTCGGGGTCCTCGCGGGCTTCCTCGTCCTCGCGTACATCGTCTGGCGGTCCCCCGTGCTTCGCCGGCGGCCGCCCGGCTCGGGCCCCGTCCTCCCCCGTCGGGCCGCCGCGGAGGTCGTCCGGGAGACGATCGCGGACCTCGAGCTCGGCGGGGACGTCCGCATGACGGTCCTCGCGTGCTTCCAGCGGTTCTGCTCCCTCCTCGGGATGCGCGGGCTCCGGGACCAGGAGGCGATGACCCCGCGGGAGATCGAGGACGCGGCGATCCGGAAGCTCCACGTCGGGGCCGACGATGCGTCCGCCCTCACGGCCCTCTTCGAGGAGGCGCGGTACTCCGAGCATCCCTTGGGGGAGACCGCCCGGGACCGGGCCCTGCGCAGCCTCCGGGCGATCCAGGGATCCCTGGAGGGCTGATCCTTGCCCCGCCCTCGCGTGATGCCGTCTTCCAGGCCTCCCTCGGGGCGGCGACGGGCCCTGACGACGGCCTCGGCGGGCATCCTCGTCGCGGGCCTCGGGTTCGTCGTCCTCGCGTACCTCCTCTCCACGTCCGGGTTCACGGGGGCCATCCGGTGGTCCCTCGGGATCGCCCTCCTCGCCATCGTCTCGGGAATCGCCTGGTCCCGGGTCTCCCGACAGGCCCGGGAGCCTGCCCCCCTCGTGCGGGACCCCCCGAGGAAGGCGCTCCGGGAGGGGGACCTCCGCGAGCTCGCGGACGCCGTGGGGCGGGCGCGGGAAGGCCTGGAATTCAGCCAGGTCACCGTGGCCCAGCGCGCGCGGGATGCGTTCGCGGAGCGGGTTCGTCTGGCCCGCGGCCTCTCCGCGGACCGGATGCGGGAGATCCAGGGGGACCCGAAGCGCCTGCGGGCCGTCGTGGGGGATCCTGTCCTCGGGGACTTCCTGCACCTCGAGCGCGGGGACCGGGACGACCGGTACCGCTGGGTCCGGGACGTCCGCGAGGGAGACGGGTTCGTGGAGAGCTTCGAGGACGTGCTCGAGCGGATGGAGGGATGGCGGTGAGCCTTGCGGACGTGGCCCGGGTGGGCGCGGAGCTGCTCGACGAGCTCGAGACCGTGATCGTGGGGAAGCGCCCCGTCCTCGAACGGGTCCTCTGGGCCGTGCTGAGCGACGGCCACGTCCTCATCGAGGACGTGCCGGGTCTCGCGAAGACCCTCCTCGCGAAGTCCTTCGCCGCGGGCCTCGGCCTCGCGTTCCGGCGCGTCCAGTTCACCCCGGACCTCCTCCCCGCGGACATCACGGGGACCTACGTCTACGACCGGAACGCGGGCGCGTTCGTCCTGCGGCGGGGCCCCGTGTTCACGAACCTCCTCCTCGCGGACGAGATCAACCGGGCGCCCCCGAAGACGCAGTCCGCCCTCCTCGAGGCGATGCAGGAGCGCCAGGCGACCCTCGAGGGGGAGACCCAGCCGATCGACCCGCCGTTCGTCGTCCTCGCGACCCAGAACCCGATCGAGCACGAGGGGACGTACCCGCTCCCCGAGGCCCAGGTGGACCGGTTCATCCTGCGGATCGACGTCGGGTATCCGACGCGCGAGCAGGAGATCGAGATCCTCCGCCGCCGGCGGGAACGGCGGACGGACGAGATGCACGTGCGGGCCGTCACGACCCCGGACCGGGTGCGGGCCCTCCAGGCGGCCGTGGAGGACGTCCACGTGGACGCGTCCGTCGAGGCGTACATGGTTGACCTCGTCGCCGCGACGCGGGCCCACAGCCAGGTCGAGATCGGCGCGAGCCCCCGGGGGTCCCTCGCCCTCCTCAAGCTCTCCCGCGCCCGGGCCGCTGTTGCGGGCCGGGACTTCGTGACCCCGGACGACGTGAAGGCGGTCGCGGGGCCCGCCCTCGCCCATCGCCTCCTGCTCAAGCCCGATCCCTGGATCCGCGGGGTGCGCACGCCCGCCGTCGTCGCGGACGTCCTGGGCCATGTGGCCGTGCCCAAGGTGCCCTGAGATGCGGACCCCCCTCGCGAGCGGCCTGACGGCCCTCGCCTTCGTCTTCGTCCTCCTCGGCCTCGGGTTCCGGAGCTGGCAGCTCGTGCTCCTCGCCCTCCCGCCCCTCGCGTTCCTCGCGACGGCGGCCCTCGTCCCACCCGTCGTTCCGGTCATCCGCGCGACCCGGACCTTGTCGAGGGACCGGATCGAGGCGGGGCAGGCCTTCGAGGCGTCTGTCCTCGTCGTGAACGACGGCCCCGGTCTCGACCTCGTCGAGATCCGCGACGTCCTGCCGCCCGAGTTCCGGCTTGAGGC
>MGWD01000005.1:25771-28049 GCA_001800825.1 Euryarchaeota archaeon RBG_19FT_COMBO_69_17
TCGACTACGCCGTACGGCCCGCCGTGAAGGGGGACTACCGGATGGGCCCCCTCCGGGTGCGGGCCCTCGACCCCCTCGCCCTGGGGTACGAGGACGCGGAGGCCGGCGGCACGTCGAGGGTCGTCGTCGCCCCCGTGCTCGAGGACATGCGGCGAGCGCGGCTCGGCCCGCGGCGCACCCGCCCGTGGTTCGGGCAGGTCGCCTCCCGCCAGCGCGGCATCGGCCTTGAGTTCTGGGGGATCCGGGACTACGTCCCGGGGGACGACGTCCGGAGGATCAACTGGAAGGCGACCGCGCGCCTCGACCGCCTCCTATCGAACGAGGTCGAGGGGGAGCGGTCCGGCGACGTCGTGATCGTCCTCGACGCCCGGCGGGAGTCCGTCGTCGGGTCCGAGGCGGAGAACCCCGTGGAGTTCGGCGTGCGCGCGGCCCTCGGGATCGCGGACCACGTCCTCGCCTCCCGGAACCGGGTCGGGCTCGTCGTCCAGCGGGACGTCCTCGACTGGGTGTATCCCGCC
This sequence comes from Euryarchaeota archaeon RBG_19FT_COMBO_69_17, assembly GCA_001800825.1. Taxonomy (GTDB): domain Archaea; phylum Thermoplasmatota; class Thermoplasmata; order RBG-16-68-12; family RBG-16-68-12; genus RBG-16-68-12. The sequence goes on from MGWD01000005.1 coordinate 26,290, forward strand.
TTCGGCCGCCGTCAGCTGTACCGGATCCTGGACCACCTCGTCCACGTCCGCGCGGGCGGGGAGTGGCCCTTCGGGCACGTGGCGTGGGTCCTCAGCCGGTTCTTCCCACGAGACTGCCTCGTCGTCCTGATCAGCCCCTTGCGGGACCGGGACGCCCTCGAAGCGGTCATCGACCTCGCGGGCCGCGGGTACGACGTCGCCGTCGTGTCGCCGTCCCCCCTCGAGATCGAGAGGAGCTTCGCCTTCGAGGGTCCCGCGGAGGCGACGGCCCACGCGATCCTCCGGATGGAGCGGGAGAACCTCATCGCCCAGCTTCGTCGGGTCGCCCAGGTCGTCGACTGGAACCCCGAGGTCCCGCTCGCCGCGTCCCTCCGCCGGACGGGGGTGCTCCCGCGCCGCGCGTGATCGCCGCCGCCCTGCGTGCGGCGCCGTACGTGTCGCTGGCCGCCCTCCTGGCCTGGACCGGCGTCGAGGTGTCCCGCATCACCTGGCCGCGATGGGACGTGACCCTGGAGGCCCTCTTCCTCCTCGGCGCGGGCTGCGCCGTCCTCGGACAGGTCCCGAGGCTTCGCCCGCTACGGCGCCTCGGCCTCGTGCTCCTCGGCGCGGCGTACGTCGGGGCGCGCGTCCTCGAACTCGGCGTCGACGTCATCCCGGCCGTGGCCTACGTGACCCTGGGGATCGTCCACGTAGAGCTCCGCGTGCTCGCGGAGCGCTTCGGCCCCCTGTACGAACGCGAGCTCCCGCAGGGTACCCGCCGAGGGATCGATGCCGCGCTCGCGCGCGCGACGATGCGCATCGGGCTCGCGACGGGCTTGGCGATCCTCGTCCCCATCCTCGCCGCGGACCTCGCGCTGACGGGCGCGGTCCCCCTCACGACGGTCCCGACCGCGATCTTCCTGGCGGTGGCGTTCGTCCTCACCGCGGCCCTCCTCGCCCTCCTTCCCGTGTTGGAGCGGCGGGGACCCCAGGAGACGACCGGGTCAAGGATGGCGGACCCGTCCCGACCAAAAGCCTAATTAGGCTCCCAACTTTGCCAACGCCCGCTGCCCCGGTGGTCTAGCGGTCTATGATCCCGGCCTGTCGAGCCGGGTGCTCGGGTTCGAATCCCGACCGGGGCGCTTTCATGAAGGGACTTGGTACGATAGACCCCCAGGTGGGTTCCTGACCTTGGCCGAGTTCCCCTCATGCTGGGCCCAACCGCCCGGCGCCTTCCTGGGTACGTCCGCGAGCAGCGAAGGCGGTGCCCTAGCCGCTGGATTGAAAAGCAGACCACCTCTTCGGGATTGGACTAATGCCAATCAGGCTGACGCCTCAGAGCCTCACTGTTGAGAACAAGCTGTGGACGGCGGAGGTGACCCCGCCGGAGGGCGGGGGGCACCCGTGGTGGTCGCCCGGTCCGATGACCGTGGGCGACCTGATTGCGGCGCTCAGGGCGGCAGGATGTAGCCAGGCGGACATCGACAAGGCCCTCAGAGAGGCCAATGCCGACTACGCGCAGGCCTTCAGGGATGCCGACGCGGAGAAGAAGTACGGGCCTGCGGTGAACGCGGCTCTGTCAGGTGACTATGAACCGCCCTCGGGGACGCCGTTCACGGAGCCTATGGTCGCGTACGTCTTGTTCTTCGACAAGAAGCCCGAATCGCTCGCAGAGTTGCTCGACACGTTCGACTACATCGAACGCGGCCTCCCTCGCCCCGACGAGCTTGCGTGGGCACTCCTCCGGCTAAAGAGAAGGGGTTGGCTTGTGGTGCAGAAGA
>MGWD01000005.1:28069-30337 GCA_001800825.1 Euryarchaeota archaeon RBG_19FT_COMBO_69_17
CAATCCAGTCCGTCGTAGGCGCGGGCGAGACCTGGGACCAGATGGGACGACTCAAGGAGTGGATGGCGACCCATTCCCCATGAGTGACTTGAGCCATCCGACTGCGGCAAGATTCCCCCCGACCGGGGCGTTCGACCTAGGTGAGGAGGCGGTCCGTGCGACCCTTGTTCCGCGGTCAGGCCCTTGTTCAAGAGGTGCCGGTGCGGGTCAGGACGCTCAGGGCCTCAACGGTCGCCCACCGGCTCGGCTCGTGGAGCGGTTCGAGGAGCGTCGGAAACACGAGGCTCCGGAACGAGTACCCGCCATGCGCCGCGTCGAGGTCAGGGTGGGCCGCGTCGAGGGCCCACGTCCCATCGCGGCCGCGCTTGCGGCGGAGCCAGCGGAGCGCAGGGGCGAGCCGGCGATCAGCGCCGTAACCCAGTCGGGCCAGGATCCGGAGGCCCACGAGGAGGTCGTAGTAGTAGTGGTTCGGGTAGTGGATCCGGAACCAGGGCGGGTACCGAACTCGACCTTCCTCCATGAGATGACGACGGAGGTAGAATTCCGCTCCTCGCTCGACGGACCGGCGCACGGACTCGTCCCGAGCCTCCTCGGGAATCTCTGCAAGAGCGGCGAGCCCTTCCCAGCCGTCGAGCGTGCCCGACCGCGAGGGGAAGCAGTGCCAACCGCCGTCCGGCTTCTGAGCGCGCACGATCCAAGCGATCGAGCGCTGAACGACCGGGTGGTCGAGATATCCGAATCGGATCAGGGTTCGAACGGCGTTTCCTGTCACGCAGATCTCCCCGGTTTTCCCCGAGAGGTCCCCTCCCCGCCTGCTCCAGCGGTCCAGGATCATGTCCGCGGTCCGTCGGATACGAGGATCGGTCCGGGTCATGCCGAGATCGGAGAGAACGATCGCGAGCCAGTTCGTCGCGATGTACTTCGGGCGGTAGAGATCCTCGCCCGACGTGCCTTTCGTGACCCAATGCCCGTCGGGCCACTGGTGGGCTAGGAGAGACGCCGCCCAGCCCACCCGGCCGATCGACTTGACGGCCTCGCGCACCCGGACATCCTGTGGCGGCCGTCCCTCCACTTCGACCAGGAACCGTGCCCGGACGCTGGGGTCGGACTTGGGGCCCGTGAGCCACCTTCGTACCCGCGGGGAGACGCGCATCGGCCGGCGAAGACTCGTTCGGCCTTATAGCCATTCCCGATTCCCGAATGACCTCGGGGCGAAGGGGAACTTGGAGGCCGCTTTCGCACGATCGCGAACGGGAGGGGGAAGGGAGGGGGCGGGCAGAGATGGCCCCGCATGAGGGGAACGCAACCGACGCCAGGGACCTGCCTGGGGGTCCATCCGACGAACGCGAATGGGCGACGTACCCCCCGACGCGGGCGTTTCCCAACGGGACTCGGGTCGGCCCCATGGCATCGACCTGCCGTCCATGCCCCTGCCACGCTCGTTCCGCCGCGACCCGTGGACGCCCTTTCGCCTATCGCCGTCCCACGTTCAGGGCGGCTGGGCGGCGCAACAGCGCGAAGAACCGGAGGACGCCCAGGAGGATGAGGGCGAGGGCCATCGTCTCGACGATCTCGTTGAGCGTCCAGTCGATGGACTGGAGATCGCCGTAGAGCTCGAGGAGGTTCGAGATGAGGAACACGACGATGCCGGCGAAAAGGGCCGAGACCCCGCGGACGGACTCCCGCTCCTTGAGGTACAGGGCGGCAATCACGACGTCCTTGCCGAGTGTCCTCACGAAGTTCCCGAGGACGATGACGAACCCGAAGATGAGGAGGCTGATCGCGACGTTCGCCCCGTTCACCGCGATCTCGAGGGGCGAAGCCACGGGCCGACGACAGGGCGATGGGGGATATGAGTTTCGCCCCCGTTCTCCGGTCAAAACGGAACAACCGCGATTCGACGACGGGCCTCCTCACGGGGCCGGACTGTCGGCCCGCGAGAGCAGGCGGGAGAGTTCGTCCGCGGCCGCCTCCGCGACGGTCGTGGCCCCCTCCCAGGTCTCGAGCTCCCGGACGTTCGCCGCCTCGAAGCCCCGGACGATCCGGACGAGTTCGCTCCGCACGGCGTCGTACGCGGGCCCGTCGTACAGGGCCGCGGCGATCACATGCCGACCGCGGACGGCGACCGCGCCCTGGGCGTCGAACCGGAGCGCCGTCACCCCGTACGCGGACCCGGACGCCAGGCTCGTCTCCACGAAGCTCCCGACGACGGAGAGGATGGACTGCATCCGCTCCGGCTCGATCGGGAACGTGCGGGACGACGCGAGG
>MGWD01000005.1:30394-30705 GCA_001800825.1 Euryarchaeota archaeon RBG_19FT_COMBO_69_17
TCCGCGGCCTGCCGGAACAGGGTCCCGAACGCCTCCGACGAGAGGGGGCCGAGGGCGATGAGGATGATCACGCCGGGGACCACGAGGAGGGAGGAGAGCCAGGGTACATTGGAGGACCCTGTCACGTTGTTGTAGATGTTCGTCGCGAGCCAGATCACGAGGAACGCCCCTAGGCTCCCCCCGGTCCAGAAGATCCGCAAACGGGAGGTCTGAGGGATGTCCCGCCGCTGCCGGGAGAGGGCGGCGATCATCACGATCGCCGCGCCGAGGTACGCGACCTGCTGGGCCGCCCACAGGGAGTACCGGACCGG
>MGWD01000005.1:30775-31058 GCA_001800825.1 Euryarchaeota archaeon RBG_19FT_COMBO_69_17
CAGGAGGAGCGCATCCCAGCGGGAGTGACCGAGGTAGATCCACTTCGACGCGAAGAGGAGGGTCGCCATCGCCCCCGTGATCACCGTGATCCGGACGTTTGAGATGAGGACGGCGAGATCCGCCTGGGAGGGGTCCGCGAACCCGAGGAAGATCCAATCGAGGAACGCCCAGAGGCCCATGAGCAGGGCGAACCCGGTGAGGGACCCCTCGAAGGGCGAGGAGAGGCGGCGGCGCAGGACGGGGAGGGCTCCGATGCCGAACCAGACGGCCGCGGAGACGAGC
>MGWD01000005.1:31108-31253 GCA_001800825.1 Euryarchaeota archaeon RBG_19FT_COMBO_69_17
GGACCCGCGGGACGAAAAGGTTTCGCTGGGGAGTCCCGTCCCGGCGGGACGCCCTCAGGCACCGTCCGCGCGGGGTGCGCCGAGGACCGTGGACAGCTTCTGGGCCGCGGCCTCCACGAGGCGGGCCGCGCTCTCCCAAGTCCCG
>MGWD01000005.1:31269-33331 GCA_001800825.1 Euryarchaeota archaeon RBG_19FT_COMBO_69_17
TCCCGCACGGCCCGGACGAGCCCCGACCGAACGGCGTCGTAGGCCGGGCCGTCGTACACGGCGACCCCGATGATGTACTGCCCGCGGACCGCGAGGACCCCCTGCCCCTCGAACCGCACGCCCGTCACGGCATACCCGCGGCTCAGGGGGAGGCTCGTCTCGACGAAGGCCTCGATCGTCCGCAGGATCCCTTGGATGTTCCCCGTGTCGATGTCCCCGAGACGCCGGGCGGAGAGGCTCACGAGGGGCTGCCCGTCCCGGTAGAACGCCTGGACCGCGACGACGCGCTCCTCCATGCGGGAGAGGGCGCGGAGGAGGTCCGCGAGGTCCTCCGGACCCAGCCGGAGGAAGACGGCCAGGAGGGCGGCCGCGGGGAGGGCCATCGCGCTGCTGTACCACGGGTACCCGGTGGGCCCCGTGACGAGGCTGGAGACCGCGGAGAGGCTCCCGATGACGAACAGGAGGAGGAAGCCGCCCGCGATCCCGAGGAAGAGGCGATGGAGCTTCTGGTCGGGGGGCCGCAAACGGGCGGAGAGCCCTCCGAGAAGGACCACGGCGCCGAGGACGTAGGCGAGCTGGACCGCGGCCCATGGGAGGAACAGCGCCGCGTCGACGTTCACGGCGACCCCCCATTCGGCGGCCTCGAAGGGGCCGATGCCCCCGAAGGGCATCGGGAGGAGGGCGAGCGCGGGCGGCACGGCGAGGAGGGCGTCCCAGCGGGAGTGCCCGAGGAGGAGCCACTTCGCGGACAGGAGGAGCGCGAGGACCGCCCCGGAGATGATCGCGAGGCCCACGATGCTCACGCCCACGACGACCGCGTCGGGCTGCCCCGCGAGGAGGCCGAAGCGAGCCCAGTCGAGGACGATCCACGTGCCGAGGAGGATGGGGAAGACGGTCAGCGCGATCTCCAGGGGCGACGCGAGGCGGTTCCGGCGGATCCGGAGCCCCGCGAGCACGAACCAGGTGCCGGCGGCGACGAGGGGGAGAATCTGGAGCGGGCCGATCGGCATAAAGTCCGCCACACGCGTTCCTCTTCTGGGAGGAGCGAGAGCCCGCGTCGCGTATTGAAGCTTTTGACCCGCCGCGGCGCGGGATTAAGAGCGGCGCCGCCATCGGGTCCCCATGACCGCGCCGATCCTGTTCACGATGCCGATCAGCCACTACTGCGTCTCCGCGGACCGCATGCTCGCGTTCAAGGGGGTCCCCTTCGAGAGTATCCACGTCCCGTACCACGACAGGCGGGAGCTCCTCAAGGCTACGGGGACGGACTACGTCCCCACCCTCGTCTGGGACGGCGACGTCGTCATGTGGCACGACATCCCCGACTTCCTGGAGGCACGACGGCCCGAGCCGACCCTGTATCCCTATGGAAACCGGGGCCTCGCGGCGACGATCGAGCACTGGGGCCACCAGGTGCTCGAAGAGCGAGTGTGGCGCTACGTCGTCACGAAGGTCCCGCCCGTCCTCCGGGACGAGCACGAACGGTGGGTCTTCGAGGAGATGCAGACGCGGGCCCGCGGGCCGTGGCACGTCCTCGAGATGCGCCGGGAGGAGTTCCGCGAGGACATGGTCAAGCCCCTCGGGATGGTCGAGGCCATGCTCGACGGCCGGGAGTGGGTCCTCGGGGCCCCGGGCCTCGCGGACTTCGGGGTGTACGGGAGCCTCTCGCCCCTGTTCACGATCGGGGAGACGATCCCCGCCGAGTTCCCGCGGCTCCGCGCGTGGGCCGACCGCATCCGCCGGCTCGGGACCTGACGGCCCTCACGACGACCGGAGCCGCGCGACGAGGGACTCGAGGGACACCTGCTCCTGGTTCCCCGATCCCATGTCGCGGACCGCGACGGCCCCGCCCTTCGCCTCCCGCTCCCCGACGAGGACCGCGTGCCGCGCTCCGATCGCGTTCGCGTAGTCCAGGTTCTTCGACGGCCCCCGGCCGACGAGGTCGACGTCCGCCCGCAGCCCCGCGGCCCGGAGGGACGCGAGGATCTCCAGGGCCTTCCCGCGCATGGCCTCCCCGATGGGGACCACGTACGCGTCGAGGCGGGCCGCCGGGGCGAGGGCC
>MGWD01000005.1:33338-35352 GCA_001800825.1 Euryarchaeota archaeon RBG_19FT_COMBO_69_17
CGAGGCCGAGGGCGAACCCCGTCTGGGGGACCGGCTCCCCGCCGAAGACCTCCGCGAGGGGGTACGCCCCGCCGCCGCCGACCTGCTTCTCCGCCCCGAGGTTCGGGGAGTCGATCTCGAAGACCATCCCCGTGTAGTAGTCGAGCCCCCGGACGACGCCCATGTCGAACGCATAGTCCGTCGCGGGCATTCCGTAGTGGTAGAGCTGCTCGGAGAGGGCGTGGAGGTACACGAAGGCCTCGCCGCCCGCGCCGCCGAGAATCTCCTTCGCCTCCTCGAGGACGGAGGCGTCCCCCGCGAGCCGGATGACGTCCTGGAGGGGCCCCGCGAGCTCCATCCGTCCGAGGCGGGCGAGTTCCGCCTCGAGCATGGGCACGTTCCGTTTATCGAGGGCATGGAGGACGAGGGTTTGGTCCGCGGGAGAGAAGGGGAGGAAGGAGCGAAGCATGCCGATGTGGCCGATCCGCGCGCGGACCTGCGTGAGGCCGATCGCCCGCATCGTCCGGATCGCGAGGGCGACGGCTTCCGCGTCGGAAGGGAGGGCGGCCCCGCCGATGATCTCCGCGTTGAGCTGGAAGAACTCCCGGTACCGCCCCTTCTGGGGCTCCTCGTACCGGAACACGTTCCCCGTCGAGTAGACCTTCACGGGCTTCGGGAGGCTCCGCAGGTCCGACACGAAGAAACGGAGGATCGATGCGGTGAACTCGGGCCTCAGGGCGAGGTCCCGTCCGCCCTGGTCCTTGAACGCGTACAGCTCCCGGACGATCCCCGGGCCCGATTTCGCGGTGAAGAGCTCGAGGCTCTCGAAGGTCGGCGTGGAGACCTCCCGAAAGCCGAAGGCCTCCGCGGTCCGGACGAAGGCCGCCTCGACCTGACGCCGCCTGGCCATGTCGTCGGGCCTCCAGTCGTTCGTTCCCCGGGGTCGGTCGAACATCGGGATGCGCGCCGAAGCGGCGGAAGGGCCATAAACGTTTCTGGGGGGCAGGGCGGGGGAACGCGCGGCCGCCGTTGTCACCCGCGAACCATGGTGACGCGGCGACCCGGCCCCCGCGCGGCGGCGAAACCCTCATCAATCACGCGGTCGTCGCGGGGCCGATGGGCGCGCGTGGACGGGACTACGGCCTCGTCATCCTGTCCGCCGTCCTCTGGGGAACGTCGTTCCCGGGGGGCAAGCTCGTCCTCGGCGCCGTGGACCCCCTCTTCCTCTCCTTCGCTCGCCTCGGGCTCGGCGCCGTCGTGGGCTTCGTCGTCCTCGCCCTCCTCCGGCGCCTCGACTTCCGGGTCCTCCGGAACCCGTACGTCTGGGGCCTCGGGGTCGTCAACGCCCTCGCGTTCGACCTCCAGAACATGGGGATGGACGCGACGACGGCGACGAAGACGGCCCTCCTCGTCAACGTGAACGTCGTGTTCATCGTGGCCCTCATGGTCCTCGTGTACCGGGAGCGGGTGACGTGGCAGAAGGTCGTGGGGATCGGGATCGGCCTCGTCGGGGTCGTCCTCCTCGCGACCCGGCTCGACCCGCGGTCCCTCGGGGGCGGGGAGTTCGTGGGGGACCTCCTCGTGTTCGCCGCGGGGATCGCATGGTCCTTCTACGTCGTCGGGACGAAGGCGATGGTGGACCGGGGCGGGGACTACATCGCCCTCGTCGCGGGGATCTTCGCGACGACGTCCGTGGCCGCGTCCGTGCCCCTGTTCTTCACGGGATGGCCCCTGCCCGCGACGACGGACGCGTGGATCGGGATCCTCTACCTGGGGATCGTCCCGACGTTCCCGCCCATGCTCCTGTATGCGTACAGCATGCGCACGATCTCCCCGACGATCTCGGCCCTGCTCATCCTCCTCGAGGTCATCGTCGCAGGACTCCTGTCCGCAGCGTTCCTTCAGGATGCGATCAGCGGCTTCACCCTGGTCGGCGGCGGCCTGATCCTGTTCGGGGCCTATGTCGTCGCGAGGGGCGAGCGGGAGATCCCGGAGCCCGGGGCCGGTGGGCTGGCCCCCGTCCCCCGGGACACGC
>MGWD01000005.1:35411-51457 GCA_001800825.1 Euryarchaeota archaeon RBG_19FT_COMBO_69_17
CGGCCCGCGTCCCTCACTCGACGGTCACGCTCTTCGCGAGGTTCCGCGGCTTGTCGATCGGGCATCCTCGCTTCCTCGCGGCATGGTAGGCGAAGAGCTGCATCGCGACGGTCACGGGCACGGGCACGAAGACGGGGGACAGCTCGGGGACCCAGATCACGTCGTCGACGAACTTCGGGAGTTCCCGGTCCCCTTCCGTGCCGACGCCGACCACGGGGGACCCGCGGGCGTTCACCTCCCCGATGTTCGAGCGCATCTTCTCGTACGTATGGTCCCGGACGGCGACCGCGAGGACGGGCGTCTGGGGGGTCAGGAGGGCCAGGGGGCCGTGCTTGAGCTCCCCCGCCGCGTAGGCCTCCGCGTGGATGTACGAGATCTCCTTGAGCTTGAGGGCGCCCTCCATGGCGATCGGGTAGTTCACGTGCCGCCCGATGTAGAAGATGTCCCGGGCGTCTCCGTACTTCTCCGCGAGGGCCCGGATGTCGTCCGCGCGGTTGAGGATCCCCTGGACGGCCCGCGGGAGGGACCGGAGCTCGTCCTTCAGCCGGTCCGCCTCCTCGTCCCCGAGGGTCCCCCGGTCGAGCCCGAGGCGGAGGGCGATGAGGTACAGGCCGACGAGTTGGGTCACGAAGGTCTTCGTCGCTGCGACCCCGATCTCGAGCCCCGCGCGTGTGTAGATCGTCTTGTCGGCCTCCCGCGTCAGACTCGAACCGATCACGTTGCAGATCGCGAGGGTCTTGCAGCCGCGGCGCTTCGCCTCCCTGGCCGCGCCGAGGGTGTCCGCCGTCTCCCCGCTCTGGGACAGGAGGATCACGAGGGGCCGCTCCTGGGGGCCGTGGGAGTACCGGTACTCCGACGCGAGCTCCGCGGACGCGGGGACCCCCGCGATCTCCTCGAGGATGTACTTCCCCGCAAGGGCCGCGTGGTACGACGTCCCGCAGGCGACGAGCTTCACGCTCGTGAAGCCGTCGAGGAAGAACCCGTTCACGTCGAGGTTCGCGACGCGCCCGAGGAGGGTCTCGTGGATCGCCGCGGGCTGCTCGAAGATCTCCTTGAGCATGAAATGCTCGAAGCCGCCCTTCTCTGCGTCCTCCAAGGTCCACGTGATCCGCTGGGGCTCCCGGTCCACGGGGCGGCCCTCGAGGTCCTTGATCACGGCCCCATCCGGCGTGAGGACGACCATCTCCCGGTCCATCATGTAGAGGACCTTGTCCGTGTGCTTGAGCAGGGCGGGCACGTCGGAGGCGAGGAACGTCTCGTCCGGGCCCACGCCGACGACGAGGGGGCTCTCGTTCCGCGCGCCGACGACGATCCCCGGCTCCTCGGACGAGACGGCGGCGATCGCGTAGGATCCGCGGACCTCGCGCAGGGCCGACCGCACGGCGGCCTCGAGGTCCCCCTCATAGTGCGACTCCACGAGATGGACGAGGCTCTCCGTGTCCGTCTCGGAACGGAACGCGTGGCCCTTCTCCTTGAGCCGATCCCGGAGCTCCGCGAAGTTCTCGATGATCCCGTTGTGGGCGAGGGCGATCCGCCCCGCGCAGTCCACGTGGGGGTGGGCGTTCACCTTGGAGGGCGGCCCGTGGGTCGCCCAGCGGGTGTGGGCCAGGCCCGTCGTCCCCTCGAGGGAGGGCAGCTGGGCCTCGAGGTTCGCGATGAACCCCTTGTCCTTGTAGACCTGGAGGCCGTTCCCGACGACGGCAATCCCCGCGCTGTCGTACCCGCGGTACTCGAGCCGCTTGAGGCTGTCGAGCAGGATCCCCATGGCCCGACGACGCCCCGCGTACCCGACAATCCCGCACATCTCAGAGCACCACGCCGCCCGACGGGATCGTCCCGCGGAGCCGCGCCCCGCCCGACACGCGCGCGCGCTCGTTGACGACGGTCCCCGGATCCACGGTGACCCCGTTCCCGAGCTCGGAATCCTCCCCGAGGAGGGCGCCGATCTGGGGGACCGGGTGCCACTCGCCCTCGATCTGGACATCCCCGGGCCCCGATGCGGCGAGGAGGCCCGCCCTCGCCGTGACGCCGGACCCGATGACGGAGTCCTGGACGACGGACGATGGACCCAGGCTGACGTCATCCATGAGGATCGAGTTCGCGACCGTCGTGAGGGCGCCGATTCGCACGTTCCTCCCGAGGCTCGAGGAGGGCAGGAGGACCGCGTTCGGGCCGATCTCGCATCCCGCACCGAGGGACAGGGGGCCCTGGAGGTACGCGCCCGAGCGGATCGTGCAACCGTCCCCGATCGACACCCGCCCGCGGATCGTCACGTTGGGCTCGATCGTCCCCGCGCGGACGTCGTGGACCCCTTTGAGGGCGGCCTGGTTGAGCCGGAGAAGGTCCCACGGGTAGAGGGCGTCGACCCACATCCCATCCGTGCGAACCGCGTCGACGCCGACGGAGGCCGCGAGGGCCGTGAGGACCGCGGGGAGGTCGTGGTTGCCCTCCCCCGCGAGACCCTCGATGACGGGGAAGACGGACGGGTCCAGGGCGTAGGCCCCCGTGTTGATTAGGTTCGAGATGACCTCCGCGGGCTTCTCCGTGATCGACACGAGCTTCGTGCCCTTCACGGTCACGACGCCGTAGCTGCGCGGGCGGTCGCTCTGGGTGATCATGACCCCGGGGCCGTCGTGCCCAAGGAGGTCGGCGAGGAACTTCGCGTCGACCATGTTGCTCCCGTTCAGGACGACGAAGGTTCCGTCGAGCTGGGGCCGGCACTCCGCGACGGCGTGGGCCGTCCCGAGTTGCTTCCCCTGGACGACGTACTTCATCCGCGCCCCGAACGCCTTCCCGTCCTGGAAGTACGACAGGATCCGCTCCCGGCGGTACCCCACGACGACGAGGATGTCGTGGACCCCGTTGTCCACGAGCGCCTGCACGACGTACTCGAGGATGGGCCGGTTCCCGACGGGGATCATGACCTTCGGCTCCGACGCCGTGAAGGGGCCCATCCGGGCGCCCTCCCCCGCGGCCAGGATGACTGCCTTCATGCTCACCGCTCCTTCGAGAACGTCCCGCGGCCCCATCCGGAGCCTCCCGGGTATATCCGTTCCGGGACGGTTATCATGGGCGGGAATGCGGGCGGGGGACCGGGTCCCCGGCCGCGATCGACGGCGGACATGCCCTGCGGATACGTCGTAGGACCATTAAAAGGACTTCTATAACATTCCCGATACCGCTATGAAAAGATTCATAACTCGTCTCACCTTCCCCTCGGCATGGCCCGGCGCTACCTCGTCGAGGAGACCCCGGAGGGCCTCCAGGCCCGGGAGGCCGAGGTCCTCGACCGGCCCGGCCGCGTGGCCGCCCTGGGCTCCCCCGTGGGATGGCGGATCCTTCAGGAGCTCGCCCGGTCCCCCGACTATCCGAGCAACCTCGCGGCCCGCCTGCACCTCCACGAGCAAAAGGTCTACTACCACGTCCGGCAGCTCGAGTCCGCAGGGCTCCTCCGGGTCGTCCGCTCGGAGGCCCGCAAGGGCGCGGCCGCGCGGATCCTCGCCCCGACCGCGGACGCGTTCGCGATCCTGCTCAAGGGCCGCGGCACGCCCCTCCCCGCCCCGGCCCTCCCCGTCGCGGGGTCGTTGAGACCGTTCCTCGAGGAGTTCTCCCGCGGAGGGGTCTTCCAGGGGTCGATCGTCGTCGGCTCCCCCTACCCGCACGGCCCCTTCCTCACGATGGCCCGCGACTCCCCGTACGCGGTCCAGCTCGGCTTCTTCCTCGGCCGGATGTTCGCGCCGCCCCGCGGCTTCGTCGTGAAGCTCGACACGGAGGTGAAGGCCGCGGGGATGGACCGGGAGAACATGATCCTCGTCGGAGGTCCCGTCGTGAACATCGTGACCCTCGACCTCAACCCGCACCTCGCGGTGAACTTTGACTGGAAGCAGGTGTGGCGGATCGAGTCCTCCCGGACGCGCAGGACGTACGGGGACGAGAACGTCGGGCTCGTCGCGAAGGTCCGGAACCCGTGGAACCCCGAGAAGGTCGTCGTCGTGCTGAGCGGATCCCACTACGCGGGGACGAGCGCGTCGATCCTCGGGCTGACCCAGTTCACGGGGGACGTCCTCGAGGGGTACGAGCCGGGTCGGGACTTCTACCGCGTCGTCGCGGGGGAGGACCGCGACGGGGACGGCCGGCCCGACGGGGTCTCCGTCCTCGAATGACGTCCTTCAGCGGAGGGCGACGCTCTCGTAGGGAATCTTGTCCTCGAGCCGCGCGTTCGCCGCCTCGATCGCCTGGACGGCCTCCGCCGCGCGGTCCTCGGGGACGAGGAGGAGGACGTCGACCCCGCGTTCCGCGGCCTCGATGACCCCCGGGAGGACGGCGAACTCGATCCGAGGGCGGAGCCCGAGCTTCCGCGCCGCGACGATCCCCGTGGGGTCCATCGCCGCGACGACGGCGTCGCGGGCCCGGGAGGCGATCCGCCGGGATGCGGTCGGCGGGAGGGCCCGGGTGCCTCCGTCCCTCGTGGACGGGAGGCGCGCGACGGTCACCCGTCCGGGCTCGAGGGCGACGATCCCCTCGAGGTTCCGGATCGCGACGTCGTCCCCCCGCGCCGCTACCTGGAGTGGGATCCCCGTGGAGGGCGACTCCCGCCCCGCGTGGGCGACGAGCACGCCGCCCTCCATGAAAAGCCCGACCCGCTCCCCGCGCCGCAGGGGCCCGCCCGCGATCGCGGCCGTTGTCTCGATGAAGGCGATCGCCTGGCCCGCCCGGTCCACGAAGGCGCGGAGCTCGAGGAAGCGCCCCTGGAGGAACTCCACGCCCCTCCGGGTCGCGCGGTACTCGCCGTCCACGACCTGGAGGAGGCCGTCCGCGGTCATCCGGCGCACGTAGTCGGACGCGCCCTGCACGGTCATCCCGAGCCCGTCCGCGAGGGTCTGGAGCTTCGTGTGCCGTTCCGACGTCACGGCGAGGAGGATCAGGAGGGTCGTGCTCTCGCGCAGATCGCGGAGGAGTCGCATGGTCTCGCCTCGGAGGAAGGTCTTTATATCCTCAAGCGTATTGAAACACATTAAAGTTTGCTTTAGGAGGAGGCCCAAGTGCGCTGGAAGGTCCTCATCGGTCTCGTCGCGGCGGCCCTCCTGGCCGTCTCCGTCCCGCCCGTCGAGGCGTCGCCCGACGTCCGGGTGCGGGTGATGGTCGACTTCGGGACGGGGCGCGTCCTGTGGGCGGACGTCCCCGTGCCCGCGGGCGGGAAGGCATGGAACGCGACGGTCCTCGCCGCGGACGGCCTCGGCTTGAACTTGGAGGCCTCGTGGTCGGAGTACGGCGTGTTCGTGACGGACATCGGGGACGCGGACCCCGTCTGGCCGGACTACTGGCACTTCCTCGTCTGGGGGGCGGAGGGATGGGACGTCGCGGACCTCGGCGCGGCGTCCCTCCCCGTCGCGGACGCGCTCATCCTGGGCTGGTCCCTGTCCCGGGACGATCCCACCTGGGACTACGAGTCGCCGTGGCCGGGCCCGAAGCCCGAGGCGACGCCCGACCATCCCTACCCCGTGGCGATGTTCCGATACGACCTCCTGGGCCAAGGGGTCGCCGGCTCCGCAGGACCCGACCGCGCGGCCGTCGCGTGGGCCTTTGACACGGGATCCTTCGAGATCACGGGGACGCCTGCGTTCGCCGACGGCGTGGCCTTCCTCGAGACGTGGACGGGCGTCGTCGCCGTGGCCGAGGACGGATCCCTCCTCTGGGAGAACCCCGACGTCGCGGGCGCGTCCTCCCCCGCCCTGCACGGCGGCCTCCTGTACGCGGGCGGTCGGGACGGTCGGCTTCACGCCCTGGATCGGGACGATGGCCGGGAGGCGTGGAACGTCAGCCTGCAGGAGGACCCCGTCTTCTCCGGGGTCACGGCCTCGCCCCGGATCGCCCGCGGGAAGGCCTTCCTCGGGACGTTCAACGAGACGGGCGGGAACGGGACCCTCTACGCGATCGACCTCCACACGCGCGAGGTCGTCTGGTCGCGGGAGACCTCGTCCGTCCATCTGTCGAGCGCCGCGATCTCGGGACGGACCCTCGTCGTCGGCCTCATGGGCCGGTTCCAGTCCGGGGACCTGACGTCCGGGCCGCCCTTCGGGATCCTCGCCCTGGACGCGGACACCGGTGAGGACGCGTGGTTCCATCCGACGCTCGGGCCCGTCGCGTCGTCCCCCGCGATCCGGGACGGCGTCGCGTACGCGACGACGAAGGCGGGGGAGCTCCTCGCGATCGGCCTCGACGGCGTCCTCCTCTGGAACCGGACGATCGGGCCGTCCATCGCCTCTCCCGCGGTCTCGGCGGGCCTCGTCGTCGTCGGGGACGGGCTCCTCCCTTCGGGCGGCAGCCTGCGCGCCTTCCGGCCTTCCGGGGAGGCGGCGTGGCAGGTCGCCCTGTCGGGCCCCGTCTCCGCGTCTCCGACGATTGCAGGCCCCCTCGTCTACGCCGCGACGAACGAGGCGGAGGGGACCGTCGTGGCCGTCGACCTCGCGACGGGAGCCGTGCGGTGGTCCCTCGTCCCGGAGCCCTCGGAGTTCATCCTGTCCTCCCCCGTCGTCTACGAGGGCTCCCTGTACATCGCCTCGGACAACGGACGGCTTTACCGCATCGACGACGCCTCTCGCGGCGGCGGCCCGGTCGCCCTGGGGGATCTGCGGGTCGTCAGTGCGCTGACCGTAGGGGTCGCCGCGGGGCTCGTCGCGCTCGTCCTCTGGCGGATCCCCAGGAGGCGGAACCACGCTCCGTGACCTACCGGAGCCCCGGAAGGCGGCCGTCCTCGCGGCCGTCGTCCTCGTCGCGTCCGCGGGCCTCTTCGCCGCGGCTGCCGCGATGACCCGTCCCCCCGAGCCGGGCGTCGTCCGGGACGTCGGCGTGCGGATCGAGGGGCCCGGTTGGACGATCACGTACGCGACGCAGGCGACGCCGAACGGGACCGCGTTCTCCCTGCTCCTTGAGGCCGCGGACCGGCTCGGGTTCGACGTCGGGTATCGCCGGTTCGCCCCGCCCCTCGACTCCGTCCTCGTGACGTCGATCAACGGGACCGAGAACGGGGAGGAGGACCTTTGGTGGCTGTACTGGGTCGACGGCCGGTACGGGGAGAGCGGCGCGGATCGGGCGGCCCTCGCGGACGGGAGCGATGTGCTCTGGGCCTTCCGGTCCTACCCGCCGACGGAGGCGTGAGCATGGTCCTGTCCCCCTTCAGCTTCCGGCCGCGCCGGAAAGGGAGGATCCCGGACTGGCAGATGGCCCTGCTCCTCATCGCCTTCGGCGCCCTCGGGCGGCTCCTTCTGTGGGACCTCCCGAACGTGGAGACGATCCTCGTCGTGGCCCTCCTCGCGGGGATGCTCCTCGGCGGGATCTACGTCGTGATCGTCCCCGTGGCCGCGATGGTCCTCACGGACGTCCTCACGTACCTCCTCGGCTGGTCCGGCGCCTACTCGCCGATCCAGGTCTTCGGCCTGGGGCTCTTCGTCTACTCGGGCTTCGTCGCGGCGGCCGCGATGGGCGCCGGGTTCCGGCCCAAGCTCCTTTTCCGGACGCGGGCGATCGCCGTGATGACGTCCCTCTCGATCCCCGCGACCCTCCTGTTCGACCTCTGGACCGCGTTCGGGGACTGGTTCCTCATCAGCCGCCATCCTCCGTTCGGATGGTCCTTCCTCCACGTCCTCGAGCTCCAGGTCCCCTTCACCCTCGTCCACATCGCGAGCAGCCTCCTTTTCGTCCCCCTCTTCGGATCGATGTTCACGTACCTCCACGTGAACGGCTGGCCGTCGTCGCGGCCGGTTCCGGAGCCCCTCGAGCGCCTCGAGGGAGGGCCGTCAGAGGAGGGCCTCGAGCTGCTCCCGCATCCGCCGGATCTCGTCCTTCTGCCGGTCGAGGTCCTGCTCCCTCGTCTCGAGGGCCCGCTCCCGCGCGTCGAGCTTCGACTGAAGGGCCCGGAGGTCGGACTCCAGCGCCTCGAGCTTCCGGGCCTCCTTCGCCATCGCCTTGTCCTTCCGGCCTAGGGCCAACGACACGTCCCGCACCTTCCGCGATTCTTCCTCCAGGGATGCGCGTTCCTTGTCGAGCATCCGGGCGACGAGGGTCTCGATCGCCTGTTCCTTTTTCGTGACCCGCTGCCCCTCCGTCTCGAGGTTCTTCCAGAGGGCCTTGAGCTCCGCGCGCTCCTGCCCGAGGACCTCCGTCTCTTCCTTGAGCCGCGCCTCGCGACGCTCGAACGCCTTCATGCGAGCCCCGTGCTCCGCGGTCGCGGACTCGAGGCGAGCCTCCCGCCGTTCGACCTCGTCGCGGGCCCGCGCGAGGGCCTCGAGCTCGGCCCGCTGCTCCTCGAGGAGGGCTTTCTCCTCAGCCATCCGCTCCGCGACCTCCCGCTGCTTCGACTCGGAGACCTTCTCCGCGTAGCGGAGGAGGCTCATCGCCCTCGTCTTGAGGTCGGCGGCCTCTTTCGCCCTCCCATCGAGGGCGAGGGCCTCCGCCTCGAGGGCCTTCCCCTTCTTCGCGTGGTCCGACCGCGCGCGCTCGAGCGCCTTCCGCTCCTCGGCCTGCCGCCGCGCCTCCGTGGCCTGGCGTGCCTTCTCCTCTTTCAGGGACCGGTCGAGGGCGGCGAGCTCCGCGGTCCGCTGGTCGACTGCCCGGGCCTGCTGGTCCACGGCCGTCGCTCTCTTCTCGATCGTCGACGTGAGCACCTTGAGGCCGTCTTCGCGCTCCGCGAGTTCCCGGCGTTGCTCCACGACGCCTGCGGACGCCTTCGCCAGGTCCGCGAGTTTCTCCTTGAGGTCGGCCTCCCGTCGTGTGAGGTCGGCCGTCCCGGACCGGAGGCTCTCGTCGGCCTGGGACGCGCGGGCCTCCTGATCGCGGAGAGCGACCTGGCGCTCCTCGAGCCGCTTGGAATCGGACCTGATCCGCCGCTCCGCCGTGGAGAGGGACGCCCGGGTGCGGGTGAGTTCGTGCTGGGCCGCGGAGACCTCCTTCGCCTCCCGCCGGAGGGCCGTCCGGGCGGCCTCGATCTCCTTGCTCTCCGCGGCGGACTCCGCGAGGGACTCCTTCAGCGCGGCCTCCCGCTCGCCGACCTCGCGGGTCCGCTGGGCGAGCCGCGACTCGAGCTCCCCCAGAGCCGTCTCTCGCCCGGCGGACGCCTTGAGGGCCGCATTGACGCCGGTCTCCCGCTTCTCGAGGTCGGACTCGAGGGTTCTCAGGCCGTCCTCCTTCGCCCTGAGGGACGTCTCCTGGAGGGCGATCTGCTTTTCTTTCCGTTCCGTGAGCGCGACGAGGCGGCGGGCCTGCTCGAGCTCCGTGCGGGCCTCCTTCTCCCGGCGCCGGAGGTCGGCGTCCATCGCCGTCCTGCGGACGTCGAGGTCGCGGGCCGCGGCGGCCAGCGCCTTCTCCCGTCTCTCGAGATCCGCCTGGGCGAGGGTCAGGGAGCGGTCCCGCTCCGCGAGGGCCGACTCCTTCGACGCGGCGTCCTTCAGCCGCGCCTCCGCGGATTCCATCTTGGCCGCGAGCTCCACGCGCAAGGCGTCGACGGACCTCCGGTCCGCCTCGAGGGCCTTGCCTGAGCGCCCGAGGTCCGCGAATCTCTCCTTCAGCTCCGCCCGCCCTTTCGCGAGGACGCCCTCCCGGCGGGCGAGGTCCGCTTCCGCGGCGGCGACCTCGTCCTCCCGCCTCTCGAGGGCCGAGGCCCGGCTCGCGTGCTGGGCGAGGGTCGCCCTGTGGGCATCCGCGGCGCCGCGGAGCTCCTTGTCCTTCTGGTCCAGGTCCTTCCCACGGGACGCGAGTTGATCGTGACGCTTCGCGAGGTCCTCCCGTTCCCGCTGGACCTCGACCTTCTCCGCCTGGAGGGCCCGGCGGCTGTCCTCGAGCGCCTCCGCCCTCTCATGGAAGTCCTCCTCGCGTCGGGCGAGGGCCGCCTCCTTCTGCTTGACGGCGCGCTCCGCCTTCCGGACCACGTCGACCTGGGCCGCCGCCTGGGCCCGGAGGCCTTCGAGGTCCTTCTCGGACCGCGTGACAGTGTCCTGTCGGGCGAGGAGGGTCGCCTCCCGCTCCCCGATCTCCGCCGCCGTGAGCTTGATCCCTTTCTGGAGCCGGTCGAGCTCCGTCTGGCGCGACGCGATCTCCTCCCGCGCCTTCGTGAGGACCGCCTTCTCCTCCGAGATCCTCGCGCGGGCTTTCTCGACCTCCGCCTCGCGAGCCTGGAGGTCCGCGGCGAGGGCCGTCGCCTTCGCCTCTCGCTGGGCCACGGTGTCCTCGCGGGCCCTCAGCGCGCTCGCGCCCGCGGCCGCCTCGTCCGAAGCGCGGCGGAGCTGGGCCTCCCGTCGATCGTGCTCGTCCTGCATCCGGGCGAGGTCGTCGCGCGTCTCCGTGAGACCCCGCGCCTCGTCCTGCAGGGACTTCCCGCGGGCCTCGATCTCCCGTTTCGCCTGGGCGAGGCCGTCCTGGCGCGCCTGGAGCTCCTGGTCCCGCCGGGCGACGCGGGCGTCAAAGGCTTTCGCCTTCTCCTCGAGGCGCTTCTCCGCCCGCTCGGCCTCCCGTTCCCTGTCCCGGACGGACTTCGACGTCCCCTGGAGCTCGGCCTCGGACCGGCCGACGGCCGTCTCCCGCCTCCCGAGGTCCTCCTCCCGTTTCTGGACGATCTTGATCCGCGAGTCGAGGTCCGCCTGGGCGACCTTCAGGGACCCCTCGCGCTCCTCGAGGTCCTCGAGGGCCCGCTGGAGCTCCATCTCCCTCGCGTTGAGGTTCCCCGCCTTCGCGGCGCTGGATCTCGCGGCCTCGAGGTCCGCCTTGAGGCCCTCGGCCCGGTGGCGCTCCGTCTCCAGGGCCGTCCGGACCTTCGTGAGTTCCGCGGTGAGTTGGAATTCGACTTCCTGGAGGCGGCCGTTCGCGGCCTTGACGGACTCCTTGAGCGCCTCGAGGTCCCGCTCCCGTTTCGCGATCTCGCGATCGCGGACCACGACGAGCTTCCTCGCCTCGTCGAGCTCACGGGCCCGGGCCGCATCCTGGACCCTCGCCTCCTCGGCCGCCTTCTCCTGCGCGTCCCGAAGCTTTTTCTCCGCCTTCTCGACCGCCCGCTCCCGTTCCCGGACCGCCTTGAGGGCCGTCTCCGCCTCGAGGGCGCGCTCCGCAGCCGCCCGCGCGGCCTTCTGGAGGTCCGCCTCGCGGGCCTGGACCGCCTTCTCCTTTGCCGCGGACTCTGCCTCCCGGTCGGACAGGTCTTTGAGGCGCGCCTCGAGCTTGTCCCACTGCGCCTTGATCTCCGTCTCCTTCGCGGTCAGCTCGCCCGCGCGGCCCGCGCGCTTCCGCAGCGCGTCGAGCTCCTCCTCGAGGCGGGCGACCCGGTCCTTCTCCCGGTCCACGGCGTCCCGCGCCTTCGTGATCTCCGCGGTGAGCGCGATCTCTTTCCCCTGGGCCTCCCTCCGGAGCCCGTCAAGCTCCACCCTCGTCGCCTCGAGCTGTTTGAGGGCCTTCCCGTAGTCCTTCTGGCCGTCCTGGACCTGGCGCTCGAGCTCCTCGGTGGCCTTCTGGGTCCGCGCGCGGCTCTCCTTCGCGGACCGCTCGAGTTCCGCTTCCCGCTCCTTGATCTCCGCCCGGGTCTTCTCGTGGGACTTCTCCGCGTCCCGCAGCTTCTTGAGGGACGCCTCGAGCTCCTCGGCCTTCCCCGCGAGGACCTTGTCCTTCACGGCGAGGTCCTTCGTCCGGGCATCGAGGGACGCGACGAGCTTCGCGAGCTCCGCCTCGTGCTCGGCGACGGAGCCCTCGCGGCTCCCCAGGGCCTTGCGCCGGGCCTCGAGCTCCTCGAGCCGGGCCTCCGCGTCCGCCGTCGTGGCCCCCGCCTTCCGGAGGGAGGTGACCTCCGACCGGGCCTCCTTCAGCCGGGCCTCGAGGTCCTTCACGGCGCGGGCGCCCTCGCGCTCCGCGGCCTCGGCCTTCCCATCGAGATCCCGGACCCGCTCCTGGAGCGCGGCGATCTCCCGCTCCTGCTTCGCGATCTGGGCCGTCTTCGCCTCGGAGAGGCGTCGGGCCTCGTCGAGCTCCCGCGCGAGGAGCTCCTCGCGCTCCTTGAGGCGATCCTCCATCTCCGCGAGGCGGGCGTCGAAGTCCACGAGGACCTCGACGTCGGAGGGCTTCGCCGCCTCCGGCTCGGTTTCCTCGAGGCTTTTCCGCGCCTTCTCTCGGAGTCCCATGGGATCACAGCTCGAGTCGGTCGAGGACCTTCTCGTAGAGCGCGAACTTGTCCGACTTCGCGAAGGTCCGGATCTTCTCCTCCGAGAGTTCCCCGAGGAGGTCGTCGAGGATCTTCATCACGTCCTTCACGTCCGCCTGGAGGGTCGCGAGGTGGGCCCGCTCCTCGTTCAGCCGGTTCCTCTCCTCCGTCGCCTGTTCCATCTGCTCCTCGAGCTCCGTGAGCCGGCTCCGGAGCTCATGCATCTCCTCGTCCGGCGCGCGGACCATGATCGTGCTTTCGAGCCCCTTCCCCGCGGCGAGGGCCGAGGCCTTCTGTTGGAGGTCCCACCGCCTCCGCTCGAGGTCCACCTCCGCCTCGCTCAGGGCGTGGTGCCTCTCGTCGAGGAGCCGGGCCTTCTCGCGGAGGAGCTCCTCCCGCTGGCCGAGCTCCTTCTCCCGCTCGTGGAGGCGGTTCACGAGGCGCCGGAACTCGTCCTCCCGTCGGACCATGTCCGACTCCCGCTCCTTGAGCTGCCCGAACACCCGCTCCCGCGACTCGAGTTCCTTCCGGAACGCGTCGAGGCGGCCGCGGAGGGACGTCTCCCGGGCCCGAAGCTCCTCCTGCTGCATCCGGAGGATGGACCGGTACGTGTTCTCCATCTCGACGAGCCCCTCCTGGAGGCGCAGGATGTCCTCCTTCTCGAGGAGGAGGTCCTCGATCTGCTTCTTCAGCTCCTCCCGCTCGCGGATCTCGAGGGGGTTCGAGGAGCCCTCGAGGCCCTTGATCCGCTTCCGCGCGCGGTCGATGAGGCTCTCCATCTGCTCGAGCCTCCGCCGGCGGGTCTGGAGCATCTTGTCGAAGGGCTCTGCGAGCCTCCAGAGGGCCCGCTCGAGGTCGTCGGACTCCGCGTCCTCCGTAAGGGACCGCGGCTCCGGTTCCGGCTCCACGCCCGCTGGGGGCTCCGTCGGCGCGCCCCGGGCCTTCGCCTTCTGGCGGCTGAGCTGGAGGATCTTGCGGAGGTACTCTTCCTCCGCGGAGCCCGCGGCCCTGGGGGGCAGGGGCTCCGCGACGGTCGGCTCGGGGAAGCGCGCCGCGCACCGGGCGCACTCCGTCGACTCGATCGGGTTCACCGCGTTGCAGATCGGGCAGAGGAGGGCGTCCATGAACCCCTCGAACGCCTTCCCGCATTCGGAGCACGCGTCCGCCTCCGGGAGGGTCTCCGCCCCGCATTCGCTGCAGTAGGCGGCCTTGCCTGGAGTGAGGGCGCGGAGGGCCATGGGTTGCCTGCCCGAGGATCGTTTCCCTCGGATCTCAGTCGTATGCGTTGTACGAGAGGATCTCCGAGAGGTGCTTCCGGCCGGACGGAGGCTCGTGGGCCTCGGGGATGCCCAAGGGTGTCAACCCAACCACCCGGGCGTCCTCCGGAATGCGCAAGAGGGCCTTCACCTTCTCCTCGTTGAAGGCGAAAACCCAGGAAGTCCCCAACCCCTCACTCGTGGCCGCCAGGGTCAGGTGCGCGAGCGCGATCCCGACGTCGACGGGGTACGAGTTCATGTACCCGCCGATCATGCCGACCGCCTCGTCCATCCGCGCGCACGCGACGACCACGACGGGCGCCTCGGGGAGGCGCCTCCCGTTCGTCGTCATCCCCATCAGCTTCCGCTTCATGTCCTCGTCCGACACGGCGATGAACCTCCACGGCTGGAGGTTGTCGACGGACGGCGCGAGGCGGGCCGCGTTCACGACGGCATGGACCTTTTGCTCGGGGATCGGGTCGGGCTTGAACCTGCTCACGCTCTTCCCCGACTTGATGGCCTCGAGGACTTCCATAAGGTCCCGGGCGTTCGCATTTGGCGTGGTGATAATAAGGGTTTCCATGCCGTTATTGGGATACAGAGAGAGCCGTATCGCACGGTCTCGACGGACGGGCGCGAGGAACGGACGCGCCGCGTCGGCCCGCATCCCTCGAATCGGTCGCACCCGCCCGGGGATGCCGTGCGCGGTGCGCGTGCCCCGTCGGACCCATTCCCGCCTCCTCCCATCGAGGCGGACCGCACAGGAGATGAAGGGAGGAGGGAACGTTTAAATCGACCCGGAGACTACCGCCGCCCCGCGGGCCCGTAGCTTAGCCTGGTTGGAGCGCCCGGCTGATAACCGGGAGGTCGCCAGTCCAAATCTGGCCGGGCCCACTCGTCTCCGCCCGCGCAATCAGGACGGATTTCAATGACAACGGGTTTAAGTCGTAAGGATTTACCGTCCCTCCCGATGGCCCCTCCAGCCGGTCGCCAGCCGACGGCCAAGATCTGCCTCATCGGGGACGAGCGGGTCGGGAAGACGAGCCTGATCCAGCGCTTCGTCCACGGCGTCTACAGCCCCGCGTACCTCCGGACCATCGGCGCGGTCGTTTCGAAGCGCAGCATCCCGCTCCCCAAGGAGGGGGACCTCCCCGTCACGATGAACCTCATGGTGTGGGACGTCATGGGCAAGAAGGTCTTCATGGACCTCCTCGGGGAGGCCTACTTCGCGGGCGCACAGGCCGTCCTCGCCGTGTTCGACGTGACGCGGCCGGAGACCCTCGCGAACCTCCGGCCCTGGGTCGCCGGCGTGCGGGACATCGTGGGTCCTGTCCCCGCGATCCTCCTCGCGAACAAGGTCGACCTCGTCCAGGAGCGCCGCGTGAGCGCAGACGAGATCGATCCGGTCGCGAAGGAGTTCGGGATGGCCTGGTACCCCGCGAGCGCGCTGACGGGGGAGAACGTGGAGGCCGCGTTCCGGGAGCTCGCCGTCCTGTGCCGGCGGAACCAGCTCGGGAGCCCCTCGTCCTGATTATCTGGTCGGATACGGTTGACAGCAGGCTGATGTGCCTCCGGGCTCGTCGTGGGCCAGGTACTCCGGCGTGACCCTTCGGCATGTGTCCTGGTGCGCAGGCATCGCCTTCGCGCTCCTCCTCCCCCTCGCGCCCCCCGCGGCCGCGCATCCCGAGGAGCCGTTCGGGGGGAATCCCGTGACGTCCCTCGGCGGCGGCGTGGAGACGAACGCGGGCCGCCTCCTCGCCCAGTCCTTCCGCCCCTCCGCGGACCTCGTCCTGTTCCGGGTCGAGCTCAACCTGAGCGACGCGGGCACGTCGGGTCCCGCGAGCCTTTCCATCGCACCCGACGCGGGAGGCCGCCCGGGGTCCCCCGGGCTCGCCGGGACCGCCCTGGACGCCGGGAGCGCCTTCGCCTGGGTCTCCGCCGCCCTGCCGTCCCCGGTCTCCCTCGTCGCCGGCGTCCCCTACTGGATCGTCCTGACGGACGGCCGCGTGCCCGGCGACGGCCACCTCTGGTGGAACTCCGGGTACGACGCGAACACGACGGGGGCCGCCGCCGAGTTCGCGGGGTCGTGGTCGGGACGGTCCGACGACTTCGCCTTCCTCCTCTACGGACACGACGACTATGCGGTGGACCTCGTCCTCACGACGTCCGCGGACATCGTCACGCCATCGTGCGCGTTCGAGGTCCGCTTCGAGGTCTCCCTCTCCGGGCGCCACACCCTCGCCGTCGCCTGGCTCAACGTGACCCTGGACCAGAACCTCTCCTATGCGGGCGACGACGCGGACGCGGGCTCGGTGAACGTCTCAAGGACGACGGACGCCTCGTCCGTCCGGTACACGCTGCGCGAGGTCGCCCCCGGGCGCCACGCGTTCCGCCTCCGCATCGACGTCGACGCGACCGCGGTCCCGGGGTCCACGCGGAACGTCTCGGCCCGGCTCGAGTACCTGGCTGCGAACGGTACGGTCGGCCAGGCCCCGGACGGCCTCGGGGTCGTTCTCGTGCGGGGCTACCAGGTCACCCTCTCCTCGAACGCCTCGGCGTCGCGGGCCGTCCCGGGCTCCGACGTGGCGTATTGGATCAACATCACGAACGATCCG
>MGWD01000005.1:51475-51564 GCA_001800825.1 Euryarchaeota archaeon RBG_19FT_COMBO_69_17
TCCGTCCGCGCGCGGTTCGAGTTCCTCGAAAACGGGGCGTTCACGGGCGCGTCCCCCGGGGCCACGGTGACGACCGCGAACGTCACGTG
>MGWD01000005.1:51584-73608 GCA_001800825.1 Euryarchaeota archaeon RBG_19FT_COMBO_69_17
ACGGCCGTCGTCGCAGTCCCCTCGGCCATGTCCGCGGTCCGCGCTCTCGTGACGTTCGTGGAGAACGGGACGACGTGGCGGCTCCTCGACACGCTCCTCGAGACCCGCGCGGACGTCCCCGACGTGGACGTCGCCCTCGCGTCGTCCGTCGGCCTGCTGAGGTCGCGGGACGCGTTCAGCCTGACCTTCCGCGTGGACAACAACGGCACGGGCACCGCGACGGACGTCTGGGTCAACTTCACCCTCGACCCTCGCCTCGAGTTCCGCGGGGACGACCGGGTCGGCGGGGACCTCGTCCTCACGGGCGCGGGGATCTCCTGGCGCTTCCGGAACGTCTCCGTCGGCGGCTTCACGTACCACGCCTTCATGGCGGCCCTCGCGGTCCTCCAGGACGGATCCCGCATCGGGAACCTCGCGACGGTGGACGCGACGGACGGCCTCGGCCACAAGCTGCCCCGGGCATACTCGTCCCTCGTCACCCTCGAGCTCGCGGGCCCGAGAATCTCCGTGCGGCTCACGGCGCCCTCGGCCCGCCTCCGTCCGGGCGACCTGATCGAGGAGACGGTCCTCGTCCAGAACCAGGGACGGGACGGCGCGCGGTCCCTGAGCCTGACCCAGTCCCTCGGCGGCGGCCTCCGGTTCGTGCAGACGGACAGCACGGCCTCGCCCACCTTCGCCGGCGGCCTCATCGCCTGGGCCTTCACGGACCTGTCCCCCGGGGAGGCGATCGAGTTCCAGGTCACCTTCCAGGTCGACAACGAGGAGTCGTTCGAGGCCGTCCTCGGCCTGTCCCTGACCGCGACGTACTCCGATGCCTACGGGGATGGATCCGCCGAGATCGTCTCCTCGTCCGTCCTCGTCCGGGTCACCCCCAAGGAGGGGTTCTTCACCCTCGCAAACCCCCTCGTCGCCGCGGCGATCCTGATGCCTGTGATCGCGGGGGTCGTGCTCGGGCTCCGCCGCCTCGTCGGGGCGCAGGAGGTCCAGGACGTCCTCCTCATCCGGAAGGACGGGACCCTGGTCGCCCACCGGTCGCGGGCGAGCCTCGTCTCGCGGGACCCCGACACCTTCTCCGCGATGTTCACGGCGATCCAGGACTTCGTCCGGGACTCCTTTGCCTACCATGGGGACCGGGGCCTCAAGTCCCTGAGCTTCGGCGACCTGGAGGGCTCCCTCGCGTTCGGGGATAACCTCTTCCTGGCCGCGATCTACCGCGGCCGCGCGGGGGTCCTGTTCCCGCGCGTCATGGAGAAGACCCTCGGGACGATCGAGCGCGAGCACGGGAGGTTCCTCGCGACGTGGGACGGGGACCGTGCGATGACGCGCCATATCGAGGCGCTCCTCGAGCCCGTCCTCCGCGCGGGCGTCTCGCGGCTCGTCCACGCCCCGACCGACCCCGTGCCGGTGGAGGCCGAATCATCCCTGTCGATCCTGGATCAAGAGAGGCCATGAGAGGTGGACGCGATGGTCACACGACGTGAGTTCCTGAAGGTTGCGGGCATTGCGGGCGCAGGTGCGGCGGCGGGGGCGGCGGGAGGCTACGCGTTCCGAGCCCTGTCGGGACCACTCCCGGGGTCCGCCATCGGCGGCGAGTTGGCGATCTACAACTGGTCCTACTACCTCTTTGAGCCCCTCCTGGACGAGTTCCGCCGGCAGACGGGGGTGTCCGCGATTCGGTACGACACGTTCGAGTCCGGGGACCAGGTGTGGCAGGCGCTCCAGCGGGCCCCGAGCGGCTACGACCTCGTGCTGCTCGTCGACCGGTACGTGCCCGAGGCCGTCGCCCAGGGTTACATCCTGCCGATCGACGCCCGCAACGTCCCCAACCTGGACCTCGTCCTGCCGACGTTCGAGGACCTCGCGTACGACCCGGAGCACAGCCACAGCGTCCCGTACGTGTGGGGGACGACGGGGATCGGCGTCAACACGGCCGCGGTCGCCGGGGCCGTGACGTCGTGGGCGGACCTCTTCGACGTTCCGTTCCTCCAGGCGAACTTCAAGAAGGTCACGATGCTCGACGACATGCGAGAGACCCTTGCGGCGGCCCTCCTCCTCCTCGGCCACGGCGTGAACACGACGGTCGCCGCGGATCTCTACGAGGCCCGCGACCGGCTCATCGAGCAGAAACCGTACCTCGCGAAGTACGCGAGCGCGGCCGAGTACATGGCCGCCCTCCCCGCGGGCGATTGGGCCGCGTCCCACGCCTGGAACGGGGACGTCGTCCAGATGCGGCTCGGCGCCCCCCAGGTTCACTACGTCGTCCCGACGGAGGGCGCGGTCCTCTGGGTGGACAACTTCGTGGTCCCGGCGGGGGCGAGGAACAAGGCCGCCGCGGAGGCGTTCATCAACTTCATGCTCGAGCCCGCGAACGAGACCCTGAACAGCGAGTACATCGGGTACCCGAACGCGAACCGCCTCTCGTACGACTGGCTCCCGGAGTCCTTCCGGACGGACCCTGCGATCTACCCGGACCCCACGACGATGGCGAAGCTCCGCCCGCTCCAGGAGCTGGATCCCGCGACCCTCGCCGTCTACGAGGCCGTGTGGCAGACCGTGTCCCAGGCGTAGGGGCCCGAACATTCCTTACGGCATGGCCCGATTCCTGTCGGACTAATTCGTGTCGCAAGACTTATCTAGCGTCCAGGTGTCGGAGGCCGCGACGCGCTAGAGGACTTCCTATGGGCTACGTGCGCAGCCTCCGGTGCCGCGAGTGCGGGGCCGAGTATGCCCCGTTGCGGATCACCGTCTGCGAGCGGTGCTTCGGCCCCCTCGAGGTCGCGTACGAGCTCGAGGCCGTCCGCGAGGCCTTCACGCGCGAGGGGCTCGCCCACCGCCCGAGGACCCTCTGGCGGTACCGCGAGCTCCTGCCCGTCGTCGAGGACGGGGCCCGGGTGGACATGCAGCCGGGATACACGCCCCTCCGTCGAGCGGGGAACCTCGAGGAGGTCCTCGGCCTCCGCGAGGTCTGGGTCAAGGACGACACGGTCAACCCGACGTACTCCTTCAAGGACCGGCCCGTCGCGGTCGCGGTGGCCAAGGCCCGGGAGTGGGACCTCGAGGCCGTCGGCTGCGCGTCGACGGGGAACCTCGCCGGCGCGACGGCCGCGGCCGCGGCGAAGGCGAAGCTCCCCTGCTACGTGTTCGTCCCCGCGTCGCTCGAGGAGACGAAGCTCCTCCTGCCGAGGCTGTACGGGGCCACGGTCGTCCCCGTCGACGGGACCTACGACGACGCGAACCGCGTGGCCCTCCTCGCGGCGGACCGCCGGGGATGGGGGTTCGTGAACATCAACCTCCGGCCCTACTACGCGGAGGGCTCGAAGACCCTCCTGTTCGAGACGTGGGAGCAGCTCGGGTTCGACCTCCCGGACGTCCTCGTGACGCCCCTCGGCTCGGGGCTCCTCCTCACGTCCGTGGACAAGGCGATCCGCGAGCTCAAGGACATCGGCCAGGTGGACGGACGGGCGACGCGCATCGTCGGCACGCAGCCGGAAGGGTGCGCGCCCATCGTGCGAGGCTTTGAATCCAAGGACGGCCGTCCCGTCCCCGTGAAGCGGCCCGACACGATCGCGGAGTCTCTCGCGATCGGCGACCCCGCCTCGGGGCACGAGGCGATCCAGATCATGCGCCGCACGGGCGGGTTCGCGGACGCTCCCTCGGACGCGGAGATCGTGGAGGCCCAGAAGCTCCTCGCGCGGACGGAAGGCGTCTTCGCGGAGCCCGCGGGCGGGGTGACCCTCGCGGCCCTCCGCCGCGCCCTCGCGGACGGGCGGATCGACCCCTCGGAGCGGGTCGTGCTCCTCGTGACGGGGAACGGACTCAAGGCGATGCACGTCATGCACAGCGAGTTCCCGAAGATCCCGCCCGTGGCCCCGAGCCCCGCGGCGGTCGACGCGTTCCTCGGAGGCATCCCCCATGGTTAGACTCGTCGTGGCCTCCCCCATCGCGGTCGCGACCCGGGGGGAACGGGAGATCGACATCGAGTACGAAGGGACCCTCGCCGGGCTCTTCGACGCCGTCGCGGAGCGGTACGGCCGGGAGTTCCGGCAGCGCATCTTCGACGGGGACGGGGGGCTCAAGCGCTTCGTGAACGTTTACGTCAACGGCGAGGACGCGCGGTACCTCCGCGGCCTCGAGACGCCCGTGGGCCGGGACGCCACCGTGGACCTCCTCCCCGCGATCGCAGGCGGCTGAGCGGCCCATGGGCTCCGGGGAGTCCCGTGGGCGGGCGCCCGCGACGATCGCGAACATCGGGCCCGGGTTCGATGTCTTCGGCATGGCGATCCGGGGGCTCGGGGACGAGGTCCTCCTGCGTGCCGCGCGCTCCGACTCCCTCGAGGTCGAGGGCCCCGAGGGGCAGGGTCTCCCAGCGTCGTTCGAAAGGAACACGGCGGGAATCGTCCTCCAGGCCCTCCGCCGCGCATCCGGTGTCCGGGACCCTCTCGAGGTCCTCGTGCGGAAGGGGGTCCCGCCCGGCCGCGGCCTGGGGAGTTCCGCCGCCTCGGGGGCCGCCGCGGCCGTGGCGTTCGTCCGCGCGTACCCAGAGACCGCGAGGCTTGGCGCCGCGGTCTTCCTTCGCGCGGCCGTGGAGGGGGAGGCCGCCGTCGCGGGCCGCCATTACGACAACGTCGCCGCGGCCCTCCTCGGCGGCTTCGTGTCCATCGGGTCCGCCCAGCCCCTCGTCCTGGTCCGGGAGCCCGTGAGCCCGCGGATCCATCTCGCCGTCGCGGTCCCCGCCACGGAGATGCGGACGGCGGAGATGCGGAAGGTCCTCCCGAGACAGGTGCGCCTTCAGGACGCCGTGTCCAACGTCGGGAAGGCGGCCACCCTCGCCCTCGCCCTCGTCCGCGGGGACGCCGTCGTCGCGGGGCGGTGCCTCGAGGACCGCATCGCGGAGCCCCGCAGGGCCCCGTTCCTCCGCGGGTTCGAGGACGTCCGGGCCGCCGCCCTGGAGGCCGGCGCCACGGGATGCGCGATGGCGGGGTCCGGGTCCACGGTCTTCGCGATCGCCCCCCGCCGGGCCCTGGCTGAGCAGTCCGCCAAGGCCATGCGGGATGCCTTCGGGCGCCACGAGACAATCGCCAAGGCCTTCACGACGCACGTTGACAACTCGGTCCCCCTCCGGCCGGCCCTCCCGAAGGCGGGCCCGCGGTTCTCCCTTGTCACGCCGTGACGCGAAATTAATCCGCGTCCCCGAAAGATAATTATACCACGCCGCCCATCGAGCCGGGTACAAGGATGAGATCGACCCTTACCGTACTCGGTATCGGGCTTATTACGCGGCCGTGCTAGACGCACGACCGCCACGACTCATCCTGAATGGGTTTTGAGATCGATGGTGGTCAGAGTGGACTCTCCCGACGAGGTCCCCGCCCGCGGGTCCGCGGGCACCGTGAGCGGAGCGACGGCGAACGAGGGACCGCGGAACGAGCGGCCGCCTTTCTCCCGGGAGTACCTCGACTACTGGGCCTCCCTGGCAGAGTCGGGCACCTGAGCGTGTACCATGGCCCCCGGCCTCCGTCCCGTCGCGCACGCCCGGCCCCTTCGGCGGGTGACGGTGTCTATCGACATCCGTCGGTATCGATGTCGGCAAGCGTTAAATAGAATCCGCGTCGTCCGGAGGCGCGTTCGTGGCGTCCGCGGCCCACCGTGCCCCGGTGCGAACATGCCTTCCGCCGCGGACGAACGGTCGCCGGGGTCCCCAACGAGGCCCCCGGCGGCCCCCTTTGTGGGTGGTCGACCATGAGAGGATCGCGCGTCGCGCTCGAGATGCTGAAGGAGCAGGGCATCAGGACCGTCTTCGGACATCCCGGGGGCGCGGTCCTCCCCCTCTACGACGACCTCTACGACATCGGCATCCGGCACATCCTCACCCGCCACGAGCAGAACGCGGCCCACATGGCCGACGGGATGGCGCGCGTCTCGCGCAAGCCCGCCGTCTGCATCGCCACCTCGGGCCCGGGGGCGACGAACCTCGTCACGGGGATCGCGACCGCCTACATGGACTCCTCCCCCGTCGTCGCGATCACGGGCCAAGTCGCGACGTCCGTCATGGGGAGCGACGCGTTCCAGGAGGTCGACGCGTTCGGCCTCATGATGCCCGTCGTCAAGCACAACTGGAGGATCGAGCACAGCGACGACATCCCGCGGGTCTTCCGGGAGGCGTTCCACGTCGCGAGCCACGGCCGTACGGCCCCCGTCCACATCGACCTGCCCCTCGACGTGCAGCGGGAGGAGGTCGACGAGGGGAAGATCAAGCAGAAGTTCGTCCCCCGGAGGCAGCCGACCCGCGACCTGTCGAGGCTCCTCGATGCGATCAAGTTCATCGAGGAGGCGGAGGCTCCTGTGATCATGGTCGGGGGCGGGGCTCGCTGGTCCGAGACGGGGACGGACATCCTGCGCCTTGCGGAGATGATCCACGCGCCCATCGTGACGACCCTCATGGGGAAGGGCTCCGTGCCGGATGACCACCCCCTCGTCCTCGGCCCCGTCGGGATGCACGGGAAGCTCGTGGCCACGTACGTCCTGAACAACTGCGACACGATCGTCGCCCTCGGCACTCGGTTCTCGGACCGGTCCACGGGGAAGATGAGCGAGTTCGGGAAGCAGCAGCGGATCGTCCACGTGGACATCGACTCCTCGGAGGTCGGGAAGAACGTCAAGCACGTCGTCGGCCTCGTGGGGGACGTCTACACGGTCGTCCACGCGCTCATCGCGGGGCTCGAGCAGCGCGCGATCAAGAAGCGCTCCGCCTGGATGGAGCGAGTCGCAGGGCTCAAGAAGGAGTGCGCGTGCGACTTCAACTACTCCGCGAAGCGGATCCTCCCCCAGAAGGTCGTCTGGGAGCTGAACCGGAACCTGCCGTCCGACGCGATCCTGACGACGGAGGTCGGCCGGAACCAGATGTGGGCGGAGCACTTCTTCGAAGTCCGCGGGAAGCGGATGTTCATCACGTCGGGCGGGCTCGGCACGATGGGCTTCGGGTTCCCGGCGGCGATCGGCGCGAAGGTCGCGGCGCCGGACCGGTTCGTCATGGACCTCGCGGGGGACGGCTCGTTCCAGATGACGATGAAGGAGCTCGTCACGGCCCGGGAGAACGGGCTCAACGTGGCCGTCCTAATCCTGAACGACAACGCCCTCGGGATGGTCCTCCAGTGGCAGCGGATGTTCTACGGACAGCGGTACTCCGCGGTCCACCTCGGCCGGATCCCCGACTTCACGAAGATCGCGGACGCGTACTCGTGCGAGGGGATCCGCGTGGAGCGGGAGGGGGAGATCCCCGAGGCGATCGAGCGCGCGACGAAGGCGGACACGCCCGTCGTGATCGACGTGACGATCGACCAGGACGAGGACATGCTCCCGATCATGCCCCCGGGGAAGTCGGCGAAGGAGATCATCCTCGGCCCACGGTGCATCTGGAAGGGAGGTGAGACGGTTGCAAGTCCTGTCGTTGCTCGTGCATGATGACTGGGGCGTGGCCCAACGAATCATGGCCGTATTCACGCGGAAGCGGATCAGCGTGGACACGATCCTCGCCGGGCCGTGCGAGAGGGAGGGTTGCGCGCGGGTCATCCTGGCCTCCCAGCACCCCCAGTTCCCGAAGATGCTCGAGCACGTCCGCCGGGTCCACGACGTGATCGAGGCGGATTACATCGAGAACAACGCGGAGGGGTTCGCGCTCTTCCGCACGCCCGAAGGACGCCGACCGGTCTCGGGCAAGGCGGAGGACGTCGACGCGAAGGTCGCCGAGTCGGACGGCGCCCCCTTCGTGAAAGTCTACGGAGCGATGTGAGGAAGGTAGCATGGCGAAGCTCTACTACGAGAAGGACACGGACCTCGGCGCCCTCACGGGGAAGGCCGTGGCCGTCGTCGGGTACGGGATCCAGGGTAGGGCGCAGGCCCTCAACCTGCACGACAGCGGCGTCGACGTGACGGTCGGCGCCCGCCCGAAGGGGGAGTCGTGGAACGCGGCCTCCAAGGACGGGCTCGAGACGGCCCCGGTGGGCGACGCGGTCGCCTCCGCAGACGTCGTGATGATGCTCATCCCCGACGAGGTCCAGCCCGAGGTGTACGCGAAGGACGTGGCCCCGAACCTGAAGAAGGGAGCAGCCCTCGACTTCGCCCACGGGTTCAACATCCGCTTCGGGACGATCGTCCCGTCGAAGAGCGTCGACGTGATCATGATCGCCCCGAAGGCCCCGGGGGCCGCGGTCCGGGAGAACTACCTCCGCGGCTCCGGCGTGCCGGCTCTCCTCGCGGTCCATCAGGACGCGACGGGGAAGGCGCGGTCGATTGCCCTGGGGATCGCGAAGGGAATCGGCTCCACGAAGGTCGGGGTCATCGAGACGACGTTCGTCGAGGAGACGGAGACGGACCTGTTCGGGGAGCAGGTCGACCTGTGTGGCGGGGTCTCCGAGCTCATCCGGACGTCCTTCGACGTCCTCGTGAAGGCGGGCTACCAGCCCGAGCTCGCGTACTTCGAGGTCCTCCACGAGCTCAAGATGATCGTCGACCTGATCCAGGCGGGCGGGATCGAGACCATGTGGGCGAACGTGTCGAACACGGCGGAGTACGGGGGACGCACCCGCGGCCCGAGGGTCATCGACGACCACGTCCGCCGGAACATGGAGTCGCTCCTCGCGGACATCCGGACGGGTGCGTTCGCGAAGGACTGGGTCGACGAGTACAAGCGCGGGATGCCGACCCTCGTGAAGGCGCGGGGCGAGATGCCGAACTCGTTGCTCGAGAAGGTCGGACGCGACGTGCGCAAGATGTTCACGTGATCCCGAGGGGCTCCATGCAAGCCGCCCGTCTCGAGTGCGTGCAATGTGGCGCGTCGTTCTCGGCCCAGGAGGAGCTGTACGAATGCGAGGAATGCGGCGACGGCATTAGGGTGATCGTGGACATGCAGGGACTTTCCTATGAGTACCTTAGGCCGCGGTGGCGCGAGAGGCCCTTTCGCCTCTGGCGCTACCGCGAACTTCTCCCCGTGACGGGGGAGGAGGTCAGCCTCGACGAGGGCGGGACCCCCCTCGTCCAGGTCCGGTTCCTCCGCGATTTCGCGGAAGACGTGCGGTTTTTCGCCAAGAACGAGGGCCTCAATCCGACGGGATCCTTCAAGGACCGCGGGATGACGGTGGGCGTCACTCGAGCGAAGAACCTAGGGCGGACGCGGGTCATCTGCGCGTCGACGGGGAACACGTCGGCCTCGCTCGCGGCCTACGCGTCCCGGGCGGGCATGGAGTGCATCGTCCTCGTGCCCTCCGGCGGGATCGCGAAGGGGAAGCTCGCCCAGGCCCTCTTCAACGGCGCGAGGGTCATCGCCCTCGACGGGACGTTCGACGACGCGATGGGGAACATCCTCGAGGTCGCGGAGGCCCTCGACGCGTACGTGCTGAACTCAATCAATCCCTACCGCCTCGAGGGCCAGAAGACGGCCGCCTTCGAGGTGTGGGAGCAGCTCGGCCATGACGTCCCGGACTGGCTCATCTGCCCCGTCGGGAACGGCGGGAACATGGCCGCGTACTGGAAGGGCTTCGAGGAGCTGTTCCGCCTCGGGGCCGTCGGCCGGCTGCCGCGGCTCGTCGGCGTCCAGGCGGATGGCGCGTCGCCGATCGCGGACGCGATCCTCCGCGAGGAAGACGAGATCGTCCCCGTCGACGACCCGAAGACGGTCGCGAGCGCGATCCGGATCGGGAACCCCGCGAACTGGCGGAAGACGATGCGGGCGATCCGGGAGTCGGACGGATTGGCCCTCAAGGTCCCCGACGCGGAGATCCTGAGGGCCCAGTCCCTCCTTGCGCGGGAGGAGGGTCTGTTCGTCGAGCCCGCGAGCGCGGCGAGCATCGCGGGGGCCCTGCGGCTTGCGAAGGAGGGCCTCTTCCGGCCCGGGGAGCGGGTCGTCTGCGTCTGCACGGGCCACGGCTTGAAGGACCCGGACGCGGTCCTCGAGTCGTTCCCCGACATCCCGCCCGTCGAGCCCACGGTCGAAGCGATCGTTGCGGCCGCGCAGGGGGAGCCCTGATGCGGGCCATCCTCGTGGGCCTAGGGGCCTTGGGCCAGGGTCTTCTGGGACACCTGATCCGACAGGGGCCCGAGCTCCTCGACACCTACGGCCTGCGGGTGAAGATCGTCGCGGCCCTGGACACGAGCGGGGCCGTCGTCCAGCCTTCGGGAATCGATCCCGAGGCCCTCCTCAAGGGGAAGCGAGCCCCGGGCGGCCTCTCGAACCTCCAACCCTGGTTCCGGCCAGGCCGCCGGGCCCTCGAGATCATCCACACGGTCGACGCGGACCTCGTCGTCGAGGTCACGCCCACGAACATCGTCGACGGAGAGCCGGCGATGTCCCACATCCGCGGGGCCCTGAAGACCCGGCGCCACGTCGTGACGGCGAACAAGGGACCCGTCGTCCTCGCGAACTCCTACCTCGCGTCCCTCGCGGAGGAGCAGGGGGTCGCCCTTCGGTTCAGCGGCACCGTCGGAGGCGGGACCCCGGTCCTCGACCTCGCGCGGAAGAGCCTCCGCGGGGACCGCGTCCTCCAGATCCAGGGGATCGTGAACGGCACGACGAACTTCATCCTCACCCGGATGGCGGAGGGGCTCGACTTCGACGAGGCCCTCGAGGAGGCGAAGAAGCTCGGGTACGCGGAGGCGAACCCCTCGTACGATGTCGAGGGGACGGACGCGGCGATCAAGCTGACGATCCTGGCCCACTGGACGATGGGCTCCAAGATCCACGTGACGGACGTCGCCGTGCGGGGGATCGCGGGGGTGACGCGCTCGGACATCGAACGGGCGAAGGCGAAAGGCATGGTCGTCAAACTCATCGCCCGCTTCGACGGGCAGAAGGCGTCCGTTGGGCCCGAGCTCATCCCGACGACGGACCCCCTCAACGTCCCGGGTCCCCTCAACGCGGTCACGTACGTCACGGACAACGTGGGCCCCATCACCCTCATTGGGAAGGGGGCCGGTGGGCGGGAGACGTCCGGCGCGCTCCTACGCGACATCATCGATATCCATTTGCGGTCGAGGTGAATCCCCCGCGGGACGGAGGAACGAGGATGGCGAGACGCCCACAGGACCTGAAGCACCGGAGCCGCGAGGTGACGGAGGGGCCCCAGAGGGCCCCCGCCCGGGCGTACCTGCGGAGCATGGGCCTCCGAGACGAGGACATCGCCCGGCCCTTCGTGGGGATCGCGAACACCTGGAACGACGTCATGCCATGCCAGATCAACCTCGACGCGATCGGCCGCAAGGTTCGCGAGGGCATCCGGTCCGCGGGAGGGACGCCGCGCGAGTTCAACACGATCGCCGTGTCGGACGGGATCGCGATGGGCCACGAGGGGATGCGGGCGTCCCTCGTGAGCCGCGAGATCATCGCCGATTCCATCGAACTCATGATCCACGCCCACGGGTACGACGCGCTCGTGACGGTCGCGGGCTGCGACAAGACGATCCCCGGGTCCCTCATGGCCCTCGCCCGCCTGAACGTCCCGGGCGTGTTCACGTACGGCGGGACCATGCTGCCGGGGCGGTACGAGGGCCGGGACGTGACGATCCAGGACGTCTTCGAGGCGGTCGGGGCGTACGCGGCCGGGCGGATCGACGCCGCGGCCCTCGACGCCCTCGAGCGGGCCGCCTGCCCTGGAGCGGGGACGTGCGCGGGGCTCTACACGGCGAACACGATGGCCTCCTGCGCGGAGGCTCTGGGGATGGCCCTCTCCGGGGACGCCGCCATCCCGACCCTCGACCCGGCCCGCATTGACCACTCCGTGCGCGTCGGGGAGGCCGCCCTCCGGGTCCTCGAGCTGGGGATCCGGCCGCGGGACGTCCTCGTGCGAGAGGCCTTCGAAAACGCGATCGCCCTCGACGCCGCGATGGGCGGGTCCACGAACGCGGTGTTGCATCTTCTGGCGATCGCCCACGAGGCCCGCGTGAAGCTGACGATCGACGACTTCGAGCGGATCTCCCGCCGGACGCCACATCTCGTGACGATGAAACCGGCTGGGAAGTACGTGATGTCGGACCTCCACAAAGCGGGCGGTGTGCCCATCGTCCTCCGCCGGCTCCTCGACGCCGGGAAGATCCACGGGGACGCGCTCACGGTCACCGGGGCGAGGATCCGAGACGTCCTGCGGGACGTGTCGAGGACGATCCCCGGAGACATCGTCGCGCGGATCGACCGGCCCCTGAGCCCCTCGGGGACCCTCGCGATCCTGAAGGGGAACCTGGCCCCGGACGGCGCGGTCGTGAAGACGGCTCTCGTGAAGCACCTCCGTCACCGGGGGCCCGCCCGTGTCTTCGACGCGGAGCAGGAGGCCTTCGCGGCGGCCCAGGACCGGGAGATTCGTCCTCAGGAGGTCGTCGTGATCCGGTACGAGGGGCCTCGCGGCGGCCCGGGCATGCGGGAGATGCTCGCGATGACCGCGGCCCTCGTCGGCCAGGGCCTCGGAGACGAGGTCGCCCTGATCACGGACGGCCGGTTCTCGGGGGCGACCCGCGGGCTCATGGTCGGCCATGTGTCCCCCGAGGCGTGGGAGGGTGGGCCCATCGCCCTCCTGCGGGACGGGGACGTCATCGAGGTGGACGTCCCGGAACGCAAGCTCCGCGTCGAGCTGACGAAGGCGGATCTCGCGAAGCGCAGGAAGTCCTGGCGTCGTCCCAAGCCCCGCTACCCAAGGGGCGCCCTCGCGAAGTACGCGAAGCTGGTGGGTTCCGCGGCCCGGGGGGCCGTGTGCGAGTAGGTCCCGCACCCTCGCGGGTCCGGCCGAGACCCTACAGGCCCTTGCCCTCGAGGAAGGCTCGGAGCATCCAGGCCATCTTCTCGTGCCGCTCCATGAGCCCCGTTAGGAAGTCGCTCGTCCCCATGTCCCCGTGATCCTTGGCAACCGTCTCGAGGTCCTTCCGGAGGGTCCGGATGACCGCCCCGTGGTCCTCCAAGAGGTTCCCGACCATGGCCCTCGCGGCGGGGATCTCCCCGGGATGTTCTTTGAGCCTCGCGCGCTTGACGAACTCCGAGGCGGACCCGACGGCGGGGCCGCCCACGGCCCGCGCCCGCTCGGCGACCTCGTCGAGGACCTCGGCCAGGGCTCCGTACTGCTTTCCGAAGAACTCGTGGAGGTCGTGGAACTGGGGTCCCGTGACGTTCCAATGATAGTTCAGCGTCTTCGTGTAGAGGATGAACTCGTCCGCCAGGACGTCGTTCAGGATGTCCACGACCGCCTTCCCTGCCGCATCTCCGAGCCCCGTGTTCGTCCGCATGTCCATTCCTGCGTTGGCCGCTCACGTGCGGCAGCCCTTAAAGAACCTTCCGACATGACCAGTTTGGCGTGGCGCTTCAGGACGGGACCTGGATTCGCGCGCGTCGGTAGGACCCGATAACTTTCACGAACCCGGCGGTCGTGACGAGCGCCCCGACCGCGTCGCGGCACAGCGGCTCGTCCATCGTCCCCTCGAGGTCCGCGAAGAACACGTAGTTCCAAGGACGCGCCCTGCGAGGGCGCGATTCGAGCTTCGTGAGGTTGATCCCTCGCTTCGCGAACTCCCCGAGGCATGCGTGGAGGGACCCCGGCACGTTCTTCGCGACGAACGCGATCGACGTTTTGTCCGCATCGGGGATCTTGCGAGGATGCTTCTCGAGGACGAAGAACCGCGTGTGGTTCTCGTGTTCCGTCTGGATGCCCTCCGCAAGGACGTACATCCCGTAGAGCGTCGAGCTGCGGTGGCTCGCGATCGCGGACTCCTCCTTCCGGCCGCGCTCCTGGATGAGCTTCACGCTCCCCGCCGTGTCGTACGCCGGCACGGTCTTCCACTTCGGGTGGCGGGCGAGGAACTTCCGGCACTGCCCGAGGGCCTGGGGATGGCTGTAGACGACCCGGATGTCGGCCAGAGCCGCTCCGGGGTTCGCGATCAGGCAGTGGTCGATAGGGATGATCGCCTCCCCCGTCACGGTGAGGTCGTGCTCGAGGAGGAGATCGTTGACCTGGGCCACGGTCCCCTCGATGGAGTTCTCGACGGGCAGGACTGCGTGGGTCGCCGCCCCTGAGTCAACGGCATCGAAGGCGTCCCGGAACTCGAGGCAGGGGATCGGGTCGACCGTCTCGCCGAAGACGGCGGCGACCGCGTCCTCGCTGTACGCGCCCCGCTCCCCCTGGTACGCGACCTTTGCGCGCGGGCGGCGGGACGTCACGAGGCTCGCCTCACTGGTGGGCCCTCGCAGTCTCGTCCGCGAGTTCCGCCGCCCGCTTGGACGCCGCGACGATCCCGTCGCTGATCGCCTGGGGTACGCCGCGGGCCTCCATGACCTTCCAGCCGGCCTCCGTCGTCCCGTTCGGCGTCGCGACCATCTTGAACAGGGTCATCGGGTCGATCGTGTCGCTGAGCAGGAGCTCCGCGGTCCCCTTCATCGTCTGGAGGGCGAGCTTGTACGCGACCTCCTTCGGCAGGCCCGAGCGGACCCCGCCTTCGATCATGTAGTTCGCGAGGGCCGCGATGAATCCGGGCCCGCTCCCGCTCAAGCCCGTGACCGCGTCGAGCATGGGCTCCTCGACCATCGTCACGCGGCCGAGTGACCCGAACAATTCCTCGACGACGAGGGCGTCGTGGTCTGTGGCGCTTTTCCCGAGCGCGAAGGCTGTCGCGCCCTCCCCGACTGCGCACGCGAGGTTCGGCATGATCCGGACGACGTGGACGGAGTCGTCCACGATCCGCTCGATGAACGCGGTCCGCACGCCCGCCGCGAGGGTGATGATGAGGGCGCCCTTCCGCACGTGCCCGACGAGGGAGTCCGTGAGGGTGGGCATGTCCTTCGGCTTCGCCGCGAGGACGAGGATGTCCGACTGCTCCGCGAGCTTCGCCGTCGTCGGGACGTGGGTCACGTCGTACTTCGCCGCGATCTCCTTCGCCCGTTGCGGGATCGCGTCGCTCACGAGGATTCTCTGCGGGGGCACGACGCGCCCCACGACGAGTCCCTTCACGAGCGCTTCGCCCATCTTGCCCACGCCAGCGATGCCGATCGTCCGATTGCCGTCCATGCGCCCAACACCCCGTCGTGACGTCCGCGGAGGCGGAGGTCACAGCGAGCCGGCGCCGGCCCGAGGCTGCGGGAACGACGGGAACGCAACAACGTCGGAGGCCGGGCGGGTCCCCGCCTCGGCGCTCGTCAGGTCGTCCTCAGGTCGTGCCATCGCACTCCGCCTCGCGCACCGGTCGCGCGTCCGTGCTACATTTTCACGGACCTACTTGAAGGTTCTGGGGCGCGATTCGTCGGGCTGAACGAGCTCCCGGAAGGGATGGGGAGGGTCCTTGGCAGTCTGATGAATCCGATTCCTATGAATAAGCTTTAAAACCATCCTCGGGCTTCTCCGGTCGCTCTGCTATCCAGTAGCAGGGAGGCGACGCAGTGGAGCCCCAATTCCGGAAGCCGCTTCTGCTTACCCTGCGCCTCCTCCCGCAGGCCTAGGGGAGGAACGGTCCCGGATCCCGCCGGCCGTCCGTCCTCGGGCCCGCATTTTGGTGATTCCCATGAAGGAAACGGAACGCTCCTTGTTCGTGAGTCCGTACAACGAGGCCGTCCTCGGACGCCATCCCGACCGGAAGGTCCGCATCTTCGACACGACCCTCCGGGACGGGGAGCAGACCCCCGGGGTCGCCCTCTCGACCCGGGACAAGCTCCAGATCGCGCAGGTCCTCGACGACCTCGGGGTCGACTCGATCGAGGCGGGCTTCCCCGTGAACTCGCCGGGGGAATTCGAGGCCGTGAAGGCGATCGCGGACGCGGGGCTCAAGGCGAAGATCTGCGCGCTTAACCGCTGCAACCAGGCGGACCTCGACGCCTCGATCAAGGCGGAGGTCGACGAGGCCCACGTCTTCATCGCGACTTCGGACATCCATCTGACCCACAAGCTCCGCATGTCGCGGGAGCAGGTCCTCGAGAAGGCCGTGTGGGCTGTCGACTACGCGCGGGCCCACGGGCTCGTCGTCGAGTACTCCGCGGAGGACGCGACCCGGACGGACATCGGGTTCCTCAAGCAGGTCATCCGGAAGGTCGAGGAGGCGAAGGCGGACCGGTTCGACGTCGCAGACACGGTCGGGTCCATCACCCCGGAGGCGATGCGGTACATCGTCCGGGAGCTGCGGTCCGTCTCCCGCATCCCGATCGCGGTCCACTGCCACAACGACTTCGGGCTCGCGACCGCGAACAGCCTTGCGGCCGTCGATGCGGGGGCCGAGCAGGTCCACGTGACCGTGAACGGAATCGGGGAGAGGGCGGGGAACGCGAGCCTTGAGGAGGTCGTCATGGGCCTCCACGCGTTCTTCGGCATCACGACGGGGATCGACACGACGAAGCTCATGCTCGCCTCGAAGCTCGTCTCCCGGCTCACGGGGATCACGGTCCAGCCCAACAAGGCGATCGTCGGGGACAACGCATTCGCCCACGAGTCGGGGATTCACGTCCACGGGATCCTCGGGGACGCGTCCACGTACGAGCCCATAAGGCCCGACGTCGTCGGGCGGGACCGGAAGATCGTCGTGGGGAAGCACACGGGCGTCCACAGCGTGGAGAGCCGCCTCAAGGAGTACGGCTTCGGCCTGACGAAGGAGCAGCTCGGGATGGTGACCCAGCGGGTCAAGAAGCTCGCGGAGGACGGGAAGCAGGTCGACGACGCGGAGCTCCTCGCCCTCGCGTATGATGTCCAGGGGAAGAGCGTGGAGGGCCAGCGGCCCATCCGACT
The DNA here is from genome assembly GCA_001800825.1 of Euryarchaeota archaeon RBG_19FT_COMBO_69_17. Lineage (GTDB taxonomy): Archaea > Thermoplasmatota > Thermoplasmata > RBG-16-68-12 > RBG-16-68-12 > RBG-16-68-12. Next base: position 68,315 of record MGWD01000005.1, read on the forward strand.
CGAGGAGTTCACCGCGATCACAGGCTTCAACTTCACGCCGACCGCGACGATCTCTCTCATCGTGGACGGGGAGAAGCGCCGGACCTCGGAGACGGGCGTGGGGCCCATCGACGCGGCCCTCAAGGCGATGCGCTCCGCCGTGTCGAAGGGGATCACCCTCGACGAGTTCCGCCTCGAGGCGATTACGGGCGGGTCCGACAGCCTGTGCCAGGTCACCGTCCGCCTCGGCGACAAGGAGCCCGCGCCCGTGTCCGCGATCGGACGCGCCGTGGGGCCTGACATCGTCACGACGTCCGTCGACGCGGCGATGGAGGCCCTCAACCGGCTCCTCTGGGCGAAGGCCCAGATCGGGCCCGCGGGCGGTCCCCGGGCCCGGAACGGCTAAGAGGCTCGCACGGTTCCCGCCGTCGTGGCCCGTACCCCCGAGGAGAGCCTCCTCGACCGTCCCCTCGTCCTCATTTTCGCCGGGATGGCCCTCGGCCTCGTCCTCGATGTAGACATCCCGAGCATCGGCGCCGTGGCGATTGTCGTCCTCGCGGCCCTCATGACCCTCGCCCTCTCGCCATTCGGGCTCGAAGGTCTGCGCAGGGCGATTCCGGAAGGGATCCTCGCGACCCTCGTCAGCCTCGGGATCCTGTCCCCCGCCTTCCTCCTCGTGGGCCTCCTGTACCCGCCGGGCACGTGGGGCGGCTGGGTCCTCCTGGCCGCGGCCCCGCCCGCCGTGTCGGTCATCCCGTACGCGATCGTCCTGCGGGGGGCGACCCGCGTCGCCCTCGCGGGGACCCTCGTGTCGTACGGCGCCGCGTTCGCGTACCTCCCGGGGATCTCCCTCCTTATCCTGGCGTCCGCGGTCAGCCTCGTCCCCCTCGTCCAGGCGACCGCCTTCCTCGTCCTCGTGCCCCTCCTCGTGTCCCGCGGGGTCCATCACGTTCACCTGCCCACCCGCACCCTCGACCGGGGCCGGAACCTCCTCTTCTTCGTCGTCTTCGTCCTCGTCATGGCGGCCGTGCGGGACATCGTCCTCACCGACCCCCTCGGGACGGCCGCGGTCCTTGGAGGGGCGGGGCTCGCCGTCGCGGGGGCGTTCGGCGTCTGGACCGCGGCCTCCTGGGGGACGCAGATCCCGGGTCCCGAGCGGATCTCCTACGATCTCTTCGCGAGCTACAAGAACCAGACCCTTGCGGCGGCGCTCGCCCTCTCCCTTCTCGGGCCCGTGGCTGCGCTCCCCGCGATCTTCGCGGGCGTGTTCGAGGCCGTGTGGCTCGTCGTCCTCGCGAGGGTCGCGCGGGCGCGCCTCACTCCTTCACGGCGGTGAAGGACGCGCACGTGACCGTGTGCCCCACGCCCTTCATCGCGCGAAGCCTGTCGATGACCATGCGGCCCAACTCCTCCATGGAGCCCACGCGGACCTTCAGGAGGAGGTCCCACTCCCCGGAGATCACGTGGACCTCGTGGACCCCCTGGAGTTTGGACACCTTCTCCGCGAGCTCGCGCTGGGACACGTCGGGGTTGGGCAGGAAGTTCACGAGGACGAAGGCGGTCACCTGCTTCCCGAGCTTTGCGTAGTCGGGGATCGCCTTGATCGCCTTGATGATCCCCCGCTCCCGCATCTTCTGGACGCGGTACTGGACCGTGGGTCGGGGCATGCTCAGGAGCCTCGCGATCTCCGCGATGCTCCGCGAGGCGTCGACGACGAGGAGATCCAGGATCTCCCGATCCGTCTCGTCGAGGGCTTCCACGGGGGAACCATTGGGTCGCAAGGACATTAACGTATCGCTAGGACCGTCCGGCGTCGCGTGAGCGTTTTCGCGTCCTGGCGTCCGGAGACCCATCGGCTCTGGTTTCCGGCGATGATAATCGCGACGGCGTCCTTTTGCGCATCCGGCGGTTGCCGCTCTCATCGCCGCTCCGGTGCTCCGTCGAATGAGGCTGAAGATCTGTCTAGTCGGAGATTCAATGGGAGGCAAGTCGAGTCTCCTCCGCCGCCTCGTCCACGATGAGTTCCAATCGGAGTACACGCGGACGATGGGTGCCACGATGGAAAGCCTCCGAGTCGATCTTGAGTCCGACGCCGGAGATCCCGTGGAGGCGAACCTGACTCTCTTCGACGTCGGCGGAACGGAGGACGCCCTTGGCGTGCTCCGGGACCCTCTGTTCCACGGGACCCATGGAGCCCTTGTCGTGTGCGACCTCGGGAGGCCCGAGACCGTCTCCAGAAGCCTCGAGTGGATCCATGCCGTGTCCCGAGCAACGGGCGGGGTCCCGTTCCACTTCGCCCTGAACAAGGAGGATCTCGGTCCGGGCGTCCGGGTCGGCCCCGAAGAGGTCGCGTGGATCAGGCACCGTTTTCCCCTCGCCCGGATGACCTCCACGAGTGCGAAGACCGGGGAGGGCGTCGGCGATGCGATCGATGGGCTCGTCCTTCGGATTGTGTCCGACCTTCTGGCCGCGGGGAGGGAGCGTCGGGCGAGGGGGGTTCTCCGGCAGCGGATCCTCATGGCCATAAGTCAGCGGGGAGATCGAGGGCTCTCGTTGACAGAACTCACCGCGATGTTCCACGACGTGGAGTCCGAGGACGTATCCGAGGAGACCGAGAACCTCGTTCGGATCGATCTCCTGTCGGTCCTGGAGACACGGGCGAAGACGTTCGTGGCGGAGGGCGGAGGTCCACAATCTCCCCGGTTCCGGACGACTAAACAGGGCTTGTACGCGGCCCAGTCGGCGCAGATTCACGATCTCGTGGTTGACGAGCCCGTGTGATGATCGCCCGACCGGGCGGCGCCGGCTCGTTCAAACGTTATTTATATCGAAAGCTCATCCGCGCCCACCGTGACGAACGTCGACGTGACGTACGAGGACCTCGTGGACCTCGTTGGCAAGCGCCTGTCCGTCGACGAGTTCGTCGATCGGATCACGATGATGGGCTCGGGGCCTGAAGGGGTCCAGGGCGACGTCCTGACGTTCGACATCTTCCCGAACCGCCCCGACCTCTATTCCGTCGAGGGGATCGCCCGGGGGCTCCGGGGGTTCCTCGGCCTCGAGGTCGGCCTGTCGACGTACGCCGCGTCGCCGTCCGGGATCGACTTCGTCGTGGACCCGAGCGTCGCCGCCGTGCGGCCCCACGGCGTGGGCGGGGTCGTGCGGGGCGTGGACCTCGAGGACCGCCTCCTCCGGTCCCTCGTGGACCTTCAGGAGAAGCTCCACCTCACCCTCGGCCGACGTCGGCGGAAGGTCGCGATCGGCATTCACGACCTCGACAAAGTGCGGCCGCCCTTCGCGTTCCGAGGGGTCCCTCCGAGGTCCCTTCGGTTCGTGCCCCTCGGGATGGCGGAGGAGATGGACCTCCAAGAGATCCTCGAACGCCACGAGAAGGGCCGGGAGTACGGACCCATCGTCGCGGACAAGCCCGTGTTCCCGATCATCACGGACCGAGACGGCACGGTCCTCAGCTTCCCGCCCGTGATCAACGGGGTCGTGAGCCAGCTCACCCCGGAGACGCGGAACCTCTTCATCGACGTCACGGGGACGGACGCGGTCGCGGTGAGCTCGGCCCTGACGATCCTCTGCACCTCCCTCGCGGAACGGGGCGGTCGGATTGAGACGGTTCGGACGGTCGTGGCGGACCGGATCCTCGAGACGCCGGACCTCGCGCCGCGGGACCACACGGTGGACCTCCCTCGGGCGAACGAACGCCTCGGCCTCCGCGTTCCGACCCTGGAGGCCGTCGAGGCCCTCCGGAGGATGCGGTACGACGCCCGCGCGGACGGGGACCTCCTTCACGTGCGGGCGCCCGCGTATCGGACAGACCTCCTCCACGAGGTCGACATCGCGGAGGACCTCGCGATCGCATGGGGCTACGACCGGTATCCGAAGGGCCTCCCCCGCGAGCAGACGTACGGGACGCCCACCGCGGAGAACGAGTTCAGCGACGCCCTGCGCGTCCTCCTCATCGGGTACGGATACCAGGAGGTCATGTCCCTCACGGTCGCCGCCGCCCAGGACGACTTCGACACGCCGGACCGGGCGACGATCCGGAACCCCGTCGGGGAGGACCTCACGACCCTCCGGTCCTCCCTGGTCCCGGGCCTCTTCGGGATCTTCCGCCTCAACAAGCACCGCGAACTGCCCCAGCGTGTGTTCGAGGTCGCGGACGTCGTGATCGGGGGGAGGAACGTCCGGAAGCTCGGCGTCGCCGCGATCCACCACAAGGCGTCCTTCACAGAGGCGAAGTCCCTCGCGCTCAGCCTGCTCCGCGACGTCGGGCGGAAGGGGGAGGTCGAGGCCGTCGAGGATCCGAACTTCATCCCCGGGCGTTCCGCCGCAATCCTCGTCGGCGGGAAGGACCTCGGGCACTTCGGGGAGATTCACCCGCGGATCTTGGAGGCCTACGCGCTCGTGCAGCCCGCGATCGCGCTCGAGATCGACCTCGAGTCGATCCTCCTCGCCTGACTCGTAGAAGCGACCCGCCGAGCGTGCCCACGGGGTCCACGGACCAAAGTATTTCCGTCGCGGGACGATGGCGGGCCGCTGAGGTAGCGAAGCCCGGTCGAACGCGCCAGACTTGAGATCTGGTGGGTCGCAAGGCCCTCGGGAGTTCGAATCTCCCCCTCAGCGTCCCCACGGGAGCCCGGCGGCTCCGGCAAAGGCGGAACGTTTGTCGTCTGGCCCGGGCGATCTCACTCGCTCCGCGCCTGCTGGACCGTCTGCCCCGACTCCGGCGGGTACACGACGACGGACTTGATGTTGACCATTTCGAGGAGCCCGTACCGGCTCAGTTCCCGTCCGATCCCGCTGTGCTTCACGCCCCCGAACGGGAGGCGCGGGTCCGAGCGCACGGCCCCGTTCACGAACACGAGGCCCGCCTCAAGCCTGCGCGCGACGTCGTCCGCGAGGGACAGGTCCCGCGTCCACACGCTCGCCCCGAGGCCGAACTCGGAGTCGTTCGCCTCGTGGATCCCCTCCTCGAGGTCCCGCACGCGGGTCACAGGGGCCACGGGTCCGAACGTCTCCTCACGGAGGACGCGCATCCGGCGCGTGACCCCCGCGAGGACCGTGGGCTCGTAGAAGAAGCCCTTCCCCTTCCTCCGGCGTCCGCCCGCGACGACGGAGGCGCCGCCGCGCACCGCGTCCGCGACTTGTCCCTCGATCTCGTCCCGCTGCGCGGCGCTCGAGAGGGGTCCGATGTCCGTCTCCGGGTCTAGGGGATCGCCGACCCTGAGCCTGCGGACCTGTTCCCCGAATCGGGCGATGAACTCGTCCGCGACCTCGTCGACCGCAAAGAAGCGCTTCGCGGC
>MGWD01000005.1:73625-73929 GCA_001800825.1 Euryarchaeota archaeon RBG_19FT_COMBO_69_17
AGTTGATGAACCGCCCCGTTACGGCCCCTTTCGCTGCCGCGTCCAGGTCCGCGTCCCCCGCGACGAGGAACGGGTCCGAGCCCCCGAGCTCGAGGATCACCTTCTTCAGGCCGCGGGCCGCCTCCCGCGCGACCTTGATGCCCGTCCCGACGGACCCCGTGAGGCTCACCATGTCCACGTCGGAACGGATGAGGGCGCGGGCCGTGCTCCCGTCTCCGACGACGACCTGGAAGACCCCTTCCGGGAGGCCCGCCGCACGGAACGCCTCCTCGATCTGGATCGCGGACCGGGGGGACTGGGAGGC
>MGWD01000005.1:73948-74700 GCA_001800825.1 Euryarchaeota archaeon RBG_19FT_COMBO_69_17
TTCCCCGCGGCGAGAGCGGGGACCGCGAACCTCATGACTTGCCACATGGGGAAGTTCCAGGGCATGATGGACCCCAGGACCCCGCGGGGATGGAACGCCACGTAGGAGTGCGCGGCGTCCGTGGACACGGGCTCCGGCGCGAGGAACCGCGCGGCGTTCTCCGCGAAGTAATCGGAGACCCAGGCGCACTTGTCGACCTCCGCGAGGGACTCCCGGACGACCTTGCCCATCTCGAGGGTCATCGTCCGGGCGAACGCGTCGCGGTCCTTTCGGAGGACCTCCGCGAACCGCTGGAGGTAGACGGCCCGCTCCTCCGGGGAGAGCCGCGACCAGGCCGCGTACGCCTGTCGGGCCCGTGCGACCTTCGCGCGGACCTCGTCGGGGCCCGCGATGGGATGCCGCTCGAGGACCTTTCCCGTCGCAGGGTTCACGACGTCGAAGGTCTCCTTCTTCCTCTTCTCAGCGGTGCGGGGTCGGCGGCGGGCACGGGCCATAGGAACGCCTCGGGTCCGGCCGCCCCTAGCCCGGAGGGGTGCATAGCCTTTGCGGGAGGGAAGCCCTTTTGAGCCGGGCCGCGCTCCCGCGCCCCGGGCAAGCATGCGGCTCAAGGACAAGGTCGCCCTCGTCACGGGGGGCGGATCCGGGATCGGCCTCGCGACGGCCCACGCGTTCCTCCGGGAGGGGGCCCAAGTCGTGGTCTCCGACGTCTCCGAGGAGAGAGGCCGCCAGGCCCGGGCCTCGGCGAACGACGA
>MGWD01000005.1:74730-76560 GCA_001800825.1 Euryarchaeota archaeon RBG_19FT_COMBO_69_17
CGTGTCCCGGGAGGCGGACGCGATGCACATGGTCGAGGAGGTCCTCCGCCTGCATGGCCGCATCGACATCCTATTCAACAACGCGGGGATCCTGATCGAGAAGCCCGTCCACGAGATGACGGAGGAGGAGTGGGACCGGGTCCTCGGGGTGAACCTGAAGGGGGTCTTCCTCGTCTCGAAGCACGCGGTCCCTCCCATGATCCGCCAAGGTGCCGGGGTCATCGTGAACACGGGCTCCGTGAACTCCCTCGTGGGCGATGTCGGGGCCGCCGCCTACTGCGCCTCGAAGGGCGGGGTCGGCCTGCTCACGAAGGCGATGGCGATGGATTACGCGGGCCACGGGATCCGGGTGAACGCGGTCTGCCCCGGGTGGACGGAGACCCGGATGTTCCAGCAGGAAGCCTCGACTCGCGGGGTGTCCGTCGACGCGTACCGGGAGGCTGCGGGATCCCAGCACCCTCTTGGACGCGTCGGCCGCCCGGAGGAGATCGCGAGCGTCGTCGTGTTCCTCGCGTCCGACGAATCGTCGTTCATGACGGGGGCCCTCGTCGTCGCGGACGGCGGGTTCCTCTCAGGGTAATTCGCGGGTCGCGGCAGAAGATTAATATCAGACCCTGCGATGGAAGCGCCCGCGTGCGTGGGTGGCCCAGCTTGGTCAAAGGCGCAGCGTTGAGGTCGCTGTCCCGAAGGGGTTCGCAGGTTCAAATCCTGCCCCACGCATCCCTCGGGTGATCCCTAGGGCCCCGCCGGCGTCCGGTCTGCGGGGACCGTCGTGGCGCCGTTCGCGTGGAACCGGAGGAACGGCCACCAGCCCCACCGGACGAGGCGGCCCAGGGTCTCCGGGATGTTCCCGAGGGTGGACATGTCGATCACATCGCCGAGGGCGTCGGAATGCTCGCCCTCGATCGCGTCCAGGCACGAGCGCATGACGCGCGGGAGCGTCCCGGGCATCCGGCCCGTGAACACGACGGCGAGGTACGCCTTGCGGCCTCGCACGATCGTCACGCTCTCGTCGCCGATGTCGAGGCCCTCGAGGTTCCGTTCCGTCTCGTCGGAGAAGCTCCGCTTCGCGAAGTCCATGATCGTCGTCAGCATCCCCGTCACGATGTCCGTGTCCAAGGCTGTCGGCTCTTTCCTGGACACGCTCGCGACGAGGATGCCCACGTTCGTGACGAGGAACGCCCATTCGACCTTCCGGCGGCGGTACACGATGAGGGCCGCGGTCCCGCCCACGGTCGCGAGGATCGGCAGGAGGAACACGTACCCGGGGATCTCGCCGGGCGCCAGGAGCACGACCGTCACGCGGACGGCCCGGACCACGCTGAACTCGCCGTCGCTGAGCTCCACGAGGATGTCTTGGGGGCCCGGGCCTTCGAAGTCCAGTAACAGCCCCTGGCCAACCACGCGGGCCCGGTTGTTCGTCGTGGTGAGGACGAGCTCGGGGAGCGGGGTGTCGATGTCCCGGAGGTGCGGTGCAAGGTCGACGAAGGCGGTCGTCGCATTCACGACGAAGTTGGGGAGGCCTTCGAACCAGGGTGCATCGTTCACCGGCTGGACCGAGACCTGCACGGTGTCCTCCGCGAGCGCGCCTGCGGCGTCCGTGGCACGGAACGTGATCTGTTCGACGCCGGACCAGTTCGCGACGGCGCTCAGGTCCACGATCCCCCGGCCATCGATCGATACGATTACGGACATGCTCCCGTAGCTGTAGAAGAGCTGCGTGTCCTCCGGGTCGTCGAAGAACGCGCTCAGGTTGTAGACGCCGGTCCGAGTCTCGTCCTCGAGGAGGGAGGTGTCCGCGAGGCGCGCGACGAGGACGGGCGGGTAGTC
>MGWD01000005.1:76610-81069 GCA_001800825.1 Euryarchaeota archaeon RBG_19FT_COMBO_69_17
TCACCGTGATCGTCACATCTTCCGTGGATCCGTTCATCCCGACGGGATAGAGCAGGGTGAGGAGTCTTCCCGAGACGGAGATGAACGCGCTCGAGGTCGTGATCGTCAGCGCCCCCGCCGGGGTGTCAGGATCGCGGATGTAGGGGCCCAGGTCGAACGAGTACGGCTCGTCGAACCGGACGGTGAGGTTCGGGACGTTCCCGATTGTGGGCGGATCGTCGATCGGGAGGACGGTGATGATGATCGTGTCCTCTGCGATCGCGCCCGTCGGGTCCTCCGCGCGGAAGGTGACCTGCTCCCACCCGAACCAGTTGGAGTGGGCCTCGACGTCCACGGAGTGGTTCGCATGGATCGTGACGTTCAGGTGGGTGTAGCCACCGGAGTAGAACAGGGCGTCTTGGTCCGGATCCGTGAAGTAGTCGTCGAGGTCGAAGACGCCGACGCGACGTTCGCCTTCGACCATCACGAGGTCGGGCAGCTCCAGGTCAAGGACGGGCGGGCGGTCCGACGTGACCTTGACCGCTACGACCCGGGACGTGGTGTCCTTGCCGTCGCTGACCGTGAGGGTGATGAAGACCCACTGGTCGAGGAGGCTCTCGGGGTACAGGAAGGTGACATTGAGGCCGGAGGCGACCGCCCGGGTCGGGTCGTCCGTGAGTAGGGAGATCTGAGCCATCGGATCGTCGATGTCCGAGATGTACGGGGCGAAGTTGAACGTGTAGGGTTCGTCATGACGGACGACGAGGACCCCCGGAGGGCTGAACCCCGGGGGATCGTTGACCGCGCTGATGTTGATCCACGCGGCCTGTCTCGTCCAGTGGCCGTCGGAGTCCGTGAGCCAGTACGTGACCCGCATGCTCCCCCATGCATCCGGCTGGGGGTAAAACGTGAGGAGGTGGTTCCCGGGCGTCTCGAGTCCGCCGATGCTCACGATGTCCGGGTCGAAGCCGCTCACGTTCCATCGGAGGCCCGAGAGGGGCGTGTCGTCGTCTCGGACGAGGCCGGAGAGGAGGATCGACCAGGGGGCCTCGTCCTCGATCCGGTTCGTGTCTGGGATGACTCCCGTGAGCCGGGGCGTCGGGTCGAAGATGGGCGCGTCGTAGACGATGCGGAGACGGGGACGTCGGGCCGGATCGGCATCGTCGGAGCTCGCGAACGCGTGCACAGGTCCGGAGGCCTCGTTTGACTCCGTCAGGACGATGCCCGCGTTCGGATACGCGCCCGTGAACCAGTCCCGCACCATCGCGGTCACGTTCCACGTGACCGTGCCGGGGGCCGCGGCCGACGCGGACTCCGCGGATCCGTAGTCACCTCCGGCCGTGGCCCACGCGGCGATCCCGTCCCGGTAGGACCAGGACACGCCCGCCGCTGGGTACGTCTGGGGGGACCCCATCGAGACCTCGAGGAAGGGCACACCCGTCGGGGAGGCTCCGTCGTGCGCGAGGTGGGTGTGGTTCCAGTTGTAGCCCCACGTGCGCCAGTCGCGGGCCAACCCTCCCGTGCCGTAGACCTCGACCCCGATCCCCGTCGGGATCACGATCTCAAGGGTGCCATCGGCATCGAGGTCCGCGATGGCCGGGGTGTACAGTGCGAACTGGGAGAGGCCTCGGAGTCCTGGGATATTCGCGGACGTGTTCCACCGTCGGATGAGGTTCCCGTTGCGATCGAGGATCCGGAGTGCGGCGAGCCCGCCCTGGCCCTCTTCGAGGTACGCGACGTCGCGCGAACCGTCCTTGTCCAGGTCGACGACGGCCGGGTAGAGGGGCTGGAACGCGTCGTCCGTGTGATCCCACAGGTACGTGCCGTCGGACCCTCGGAACGCGTACAGGCCGCCCGTCTCGACGCCGATAAGGATCTCCAGGCTCCCGTCGCCATTGAGGTCCGCGAGGGTCTGGCCGCCTTCCTTCCAGCTCGGCACGGGGATCGGCGCAGTCCACTCGAGTGCCCCCGTCACGGCGTTGAAGGCGTAGAAGGGGCTCCCCGAATCCTCGTCGACAACGATGACCTCGAGGGTCCCATCGTTGTCCGTGTCGGCCAAGGCGACGGCGTTCTCGAGCCAGGTCGCGGGAACGGGCGAGGTCGCCCATCGCTGAGCCCCGCTCACGTCGTACGAGTAGGCGAACGTGTCGTCCGAGGAGAAGAAGAGCTCGGCCTGGCCGTCCCCGTCGAGGTCCGCGACGGCGACCCCGTACGCCCAGTCCGTGGCCGGGAACGTCTGGATTGCAGTGTGCGTGACGCCGTCCAGGGCCGTGGCGGCCCCCCCGCGCCCGCTGTACACGACATCGAGGACCGCGTCCCCGTTCACCTTGACGAGGACCGGCGGGGCGTAGGGGGTCGATCCGAGGGCCAGCGGTTGCCGCCACACGATCCCGCCGGCGTTGTTCAGCCGGACGATCGCCGGGTCGTTCGCGACCACGACGATGTCGAGGGCCCCGTCGCCGTCCATGTCCCGGATTTGAGGCGTGTACGGGATCGACCGGACCGTGGAGACCTGGGTGGCCCACTTCTGCTGGCCCGTCCCGGTGAGCGCGTAGACATAGCCGTCCTGGCCGCCGAACACGACGTCCAGGGCGCCGTCCCCGTCGAGGTCGACGATCGACGCGCCCGAGGACCCCGTGCCGGAGTTCCAGGTCCACAAGGGTCCCGCGCTCCACGTCTTCGTCCGGTACGCGGGAACCGCCGTCCCGTTGCGGCTGTAGTAGACCTCGTACGTCTTCGTCGCGTACGGGCCGACGGAGGCACCGAAGACGAGCTTCGCCGATGCGACCTGGCCCCCCGCGAACGTCGGCGCATAGACCTGGGACGGGACGACGGAGCCGCCGTCCATCGTCCTCAGGTCCCTCTCCGGGATCGCGATCGTGTAGGGCGCGAAGGGAATCGTGAGTTCGACGGGTTCAGAGACCCGCCGCGCGCCCGCGGTCTCCCGGACGGTGACGGGGACACGGGTCCACTCGTTCTCGCCGAACCCCTCCTGCCAGGGTGCGCCCGCGCGGCGGACCTGGACGACCCCGGCGCCCCCCCAGAGCTGGGTCGCCTCGAGGTTCGCGTTCACGATCGTCGCGCCGGCCGGCAAGGAACTGAGATCGAACCGGAGGAGGCTTCGGGTCAGGCTCGCGTTCCCCGCGTCGCGGCCGACGAGGAGACTCACATTGTTCCCGTAGTTCGCCGCAGGTGTGATGTCGAGGATGAACGCGTCCGTCCCGTTCACGGGATCGGGCTGGAGGGTGACGGTGAAGAGCGCGCGAGGCTCCACCGGGGTCGCGCCCGGGCCTCCCGACTCCGGGATCGTGAGGGGCGTCGCGAGGAGCGCGAGGGCGCACGCTAGCGCCAGCGCCACTCGAGCCTGCGGCCTCGCCGCACTCCGTCTCGGAACCACGACGGCTTCCCGTGCTTCTCCATCGGCTAAAGCCTTTGGCGACCGTTATCGCCCGTGATTGATTATGACCGGGTGTGGATTGCGGGAGGGTCCCGCTCGGAGGGGCGTCCCAAGTCGCGTCACGGACCCTGCCCGGGCCGCGCGGAGGGTCTGATACTCACGCATGATTCTTGGCCGGACGCAGCCCCTGGCCTCCTCGTCCCCGACGGATCCGGCCGCCGTCACGGGTCGCCCCGAATCCTGTCTCTGCGAGGACCTCGCCGGGACCGACTCCCTCATCCGGGCCTCGCGCATCGGGGGGCTCGAAGGTGGGTCGATGGGACTCCGTATCCTGGTCCGGCGCCTGGACGGACCGCCGAGGACGATCGGGATCGGACTCGGAACGGCCTACGCCGGCTTCGGGCTCGACTTGTACATCCACGAAATCGGGCAGGCTGTGGCCGACGCGGAGTCGATCTGGTCCCTCGCCCACGTGCCGATCTTCCTGGGCATGGGGATTGTCGCCACGGGGTTACCCTGGGCCCTCCTTCGCGCCGCCGTCCCGGCCCGATCTGCGACCGCGTGACGGGCGATCAGGGGACCCGCCCGAGGACGGGCGGCGCCACGGGCGTCGCGACGAGGGTCTCGTGCCGCCGGAAGGCCGCCACGACGTAGGCGCTCGGCACGACGGCGACGAGGGCCATGAGGGCGAGGGCCGTCCCGATATCTGTCGCGTCGACGAGCAGCCCGACGAGGGGCTCGAAGATCGCGAGGGCGAGGGTCACGAAGAACGTGGAGATCCCGAGGACCGTCGCCCGGTCGCTCGAGCCGACCCGCCGGTTGATGATCGTCGTGACCATCGGGCCCTCGAACCCCCATAGCAGGTAGTACGGGGTCTGGGCGAGGACCGCGAGGGTCAGCCCGAGACCCGGCGAAAACCAACCCGCGCTCGCTCCGTACACCACGAGGAACGGTGGGAAGACGAGGAAGAAGGCGATCCGCAGGGCGCCGCCCTCCCCCACCCGCTCGAGGAGCCGCCCCATGGACAGGCCCCCCACCGCAGCGATGACGAAGAACGCGGACCACACGAACCCCATGAGGAGG
>MGWD01000005.1:81093-81251 GCA_001800825.1 Euryarchaeota archaeon RBG_19FT_COMBO_69_17
ATGAACGGGGATCGGAAGAACGCCATGACGTACGTCACGACGCCGATGAGGACCTGGAAGACGATCACGAGGACGATGGGCCGATGGTCCCGCGTCGTCCGGAGCCCCATCCGGATCTGGCCGGCGAGGCCCGTTGCGGCCTGGCGTCGGACCGCTGG
>MGWD01000005.1:81321-81853 GCA_001800825.1 Euryarchaeota archaeon RBG_19FT_COMBO_69_17
AGGTACCTCGTGAGGAACACGAGGAGCCCGCCTAGGGGGACCGCGGCGGCCGTCGCGAGGTACGTGAGCATTGCGGCGCGGCTCACGACCTTCGGGTAGCGCTCCTCCTGCCCCGCCTCGGCGAGGGTGTCGTAGAGGTACGCGGACGCGGTCCCCCACATGAACGCGGCGCCGAGGGCCCAGATCCCGTTCGCGAGGGCGAAGATCGGGAGGGACCCCGCAAGGCCGAAGAGGACGATCCCCGCGTCCCAGATCGCGACCCCGACGAGGAGGGCCGGCTTGCGGCCGTAGCGGTCGGCGATGGCCCCTGCAGGCATCGTCACGAGGAGGCTCACGATCCAGAACACGATGTCTACGAGGGTCGCCTGGAAGGCGTCCGCGTGGTCGAACAGCCAGAGGGTCCAGAACGGGCTCCAGAGCTGGAACGCGACGAGCATGTCGAACGCGTAGTACCGACGGATCCGGGACTCCAGGGAAGGCCGCTCCACGCCCACGGGCCGACCGGAACCTGAGGGGCTCCATAACCTTTCGG
>MGWD01000005.1:81915-82230 GCA_001800825.1 Euryarchaeota archaeon RBG_19FT_COMBO_69_17
GTCCGCGAGGAGGACCGCGAGACTCAGCACGGATGACTCGAACTCGCCCCGGCGCGCGCCGCCGAGGACGTCGCTCACGCGGAGCCGCTCCACGCTCCGGATCTCGTCGGGGCTCGGCGGGCCTCCCGTGGGCGTCCATCCGTCCGCGACGAACAGGTGGAGGCTCCCTTCGAGGTAGGCGGTCAGGTTGTTCCCTTCGTAGAGGGGGATCATCCTCGAGCCCGCGTGACCCGTCTCCTCGAGGAGGTCCCGCCGCGCGCGCGCCTCCGCGGACTCGCCGTCCTTCGCGATCCCTCCGGGGAGGGAGAACGCGAT
>MGWD01000005.1:82448-89323 GCA_001800825.1 Euryarchaeota archaeon RBG_19FT_COMBO_69_17
GGAGGAAAGGCATCTGGGCACAGAGCTCCCGCGCCCCGAGCCCGTTGGGGCCCCGCGGAAACCCTTAATATCGTTCATCGGACTATCCGCGCCCGATGCCCCTCAAGTTTTGGAAGAAGGAGAAGCCTCCGAAGGGCAAGGAAGAGGAGGGGGAGAAGGCGGGGGAGGCACCGCCTGCGAAGAAGGAAGCGCCGAAGCCGGCAGCCAAGGAGGCCGCAGAGCCGAAGAAGGAGGCCCCTCCCCCGGCCCCGGCGCCCGCCGTCCGCCCGGAGGCCTTCGAGGCGACGGCCCAGGAGGTCCATGCCGGGCTCGTGGAGCTCGGCCTCACGATCCCCGCGACGCGGGAGATCTTCGCGAAGCGCGCGGGCCTGTATCCGGGCGGCGCAGGGGCGTTCCACAAAGACTACGGCTCCGAGCCGTACCGCGCCGCGACCCGCGTCCTCGCGGACTGGCTCGGCCTCCGCGCCCCCCACGACTTCGACCCCGAGAAGCTCCTCGCGGAGGCGAACCCGCGGCTCAGCTCCTTCGGCCTCTCCGTCGAGCTCGGAGACCTCTCGTGGCTCGACCAGGAGCTCGGGCTGCGAAAGGCGCGCCTCCGCCTCGCCGATTCCGAGAAGGTCGTCCGGTTCAAGGACCCCCGGGACTTCGTGAAGGGGATCAACGAGCTCATCGCGGGGAGGAAGGTCGCGTTCCTCGAGCTCGAGACCTGGTCCGACGACTTCGCGTTCCTCCTCGTCCGGGACCCGAAGTGGGACCGCCTCGCGGAGACGGAACTCGTCGTCGTGAAGGCGCCCCAAACCGCGGTCGGCGGGGAATGCGGGGAGTGCGGGGCGAAGGTCGGGAAGTACTGGAACGACTGCCTCGCGTGCGGGGCCGTGTTCGGCTAGGGGCCCTTGTCCTTCTCCGGGGGCTTGTCTTTGACCCCCGGCTTGGACCGGAGGATCGGGGACGGGTCGTACATCGCCTGGGGCCACTCCCGGCGCTCGACCTTCATCCCGCAATGCGGGCAGTTCTTCGCGTCGAGGTGCTCCTCGTTCCGCGTGAAAAGGACCTTCCCGTCGCAGTAGGGGCAATGGAGGGTCCGCGGCTTCCGCATGATCTTCTTCGCGAAGACGGACATGGCCCCCTCACGCAGCTCCGGGCTCATCCCGCGAGCCAAGGCATGGGCCATTAAGAAGGTTCCGCCCGGCCCGCGGTCCCTCGGGAGGGGCCGGCGCGGCCCGCGCAAAGGTCAAATGGGCCGTACGCATCCGTCGGACCCGGATGGCCGACCTCCGCCTTCGATCCCATCACGAGGTCCGGGGCGCCGTGTTCCGGACGGAGGCGGGATGGTCCGTCCCCGCGAGCTACGGGCCCCTCGGCTTCGAGGTCTCCCGGGTC
Organism: Euryarchaeota archaeon RBG_19FT_COMBO_69_17; assembly: GCA_001800825.1. GTDB lineage: Archaea > Thermoplasmatota > Thermoplasmata > RBG-16-68-12 > RBG-16-68-12 > RBG-16-68-12. The sequence goes on from MGWD01000005.1 coordinate 83,829, forward strand.
CGTCGCGGCGCGGGGCTCGCAGACCTCAGCGACCGCCGGAAGCTCGTCGTCACGGGCGAGGACCGCGTGACGTTCCTCGACGGCCTCGTGACGGCCGACGTGAAGACCCTCGACCCGGGCTCCTCCTCCTACGCCCTCGTCCTCACGGACAAGAGCCGCGTCGTGGGGGACCTCTGGCTTCACGCGTTCCCCGACCGGCTCGTCCTCGACCTGGAGGCGTCCCAGGCGGAGGCCGTCCACGGCCATGTGCGGAGGTTCCTCGTGAGCGACGACGTGTCGTTCGAGCTCCTGCCCGCGGCGATGCACCTCGAGGTGATCGGGCGGGAGGCCCCCGCCTTCGTCGCGCGGGCGCTCGGCTGGGACGTCCGGGGGAAGCCCTCCGGATCTTTCGTGACGTTCCCCCTGGACCGGAAGACGAGCGTGCACGCCCTCCGGACGACGCGGTTCGGCGAACCCGCCGTCGTCCTGTGGTCCGCGGGAGGCGACCTTCGTCCCGCGTGGTCCGCCCTCGACCGGGCGGGCGTCCCCGCCGTGGGCCGGGAGGCGCTCGAGGTCCTCCGCATCGAGTCCGGCCTCCCGCGAGTCGGGGTCGACATGGGGCAGGACACCCTCGCCCTCGAGGCCGCCCCTGACGGCGCGATCAGCTTCACGAAGGGCTGCTACGTCGGGCAGGAGGTCGTCGCCCGGGGCACGTACCGCGGCCACATCCGGAGGAAGCTCATGGGCCTCCGGATCTTCGGGGACGTCCCGCCGGCCCGCGGCGATCCCGTCACCCTGAAGGGGGCCGAGGTCGGCCGGGCGACGAGCGGGGCCTGGTCCCCGACGACGGGCTGGGTCGTCGCCCTCGCCCTCGTCCGGGTCGACGACGTCCCCGCGGACGCGAGCCTGTTCGTGGACCGCGGCGGATGGGACCTCCGTGCGAGGCTCCATCCTCTCCCGTTCGTCCGCGGCTCCGCGTGAGCGGAGGGCGGCATCCTCATATCCGGCCGCGGGATGGGGTGGGCCCATGTGCCGGATGATGGGCGTCGTGAGCCAGGGGCCCGTCTACTACGACCTCTTCGAGGAGTTCGCGGAGCTCGCGACGACGGGGATGTGCCCGGTCGGCGCGCCGGACGAGCGCGGACACAAGGACGGCTGGGGGCTCGCGTGCTTCGAGGATGGCGCCCTCAAGGTCCACATGCGGGACGTCGGGGCCGCGCCGGACGCCTCGAAGTACTACGGGACCGCGTGGAAGATCGCGAAGCTCAACATCGAGCGGGCGCCCGGGCGGAGCCTCGTCGTCCTCGGGCACCTCCGCCGGGCCTCCTCGAAAGCGCGGGGCGCCCAGAAGTGGTCCCACCCCTTCCTCGAGGAACGCGACGGGACGACGTGGGCCTTCCAGCACAACGGGTCCCTCGAGAAGGAGGCGGCGGACCCCGATCGGATCGACTCCCAGATCCTCTTCTCCCTCGTCCTCGACGCCCTCGACGGGCCCGGCCACGAGGACGTCTCGAAGGCGGTCCGCGCCGCCCGGGAGGCCGCGCTGAAGGACTACGGAGGCTTCACGAGTCTCAACCTCATGCTCACGGACGGGCGCTCCCTCCACGCGTACCGGGACTTCCGGTCGAACGGGGAGTACTACACCCTGTACCAGGACCACTTCGGGGAGATGGTCATCACGACCTCGGAGCCGATCCTCGCGATGAAGGCGGAGCCCCTCCCCCGCGGCGTCCTCCACACGGTGACCCCGGACCTCGAGGTCCAGCGGACGACGATCGCGTGAGATCCGGGAGACGCGGATCAGGCCGGGTCCGTGGCCGTCCGAGGTCTCGGGAGGACCCCGCGGAGGCGCCCACCCCCCGTCCAGGTCCGGACCGCCCCCGCCGAGGGCCAGCGCACGGGAGGCTCTCCCGCGCCCTCCGCCTCGACGTGGAACCGGAGGATCCGGGGGATTCGGAGGGGCTGGACCAGCGCGACGAACCGACCGCGGGAGTTCACGAAGGGGACGGGATGACGCCGGCCCTCCCCGGCGATCTCGTAGACGAGCTCGAGCCGCCGGGCGGCCTCGAGGTTCGAGCCCGAGAGGACGACCCGACGCAGGCCGTTCCAGTCTTCGATCCGCGCGCCTTCGAGGGCGAACCCTCCTGAGGCCTCCGGCTCGGGCGCCGCGTCAGGCTCAATGCCGGCGAACCGTTCAGGCTGGGCCCCGCGGCGGTCGGCCGCACCCCGGAATTGGGCCCAATCCCCGGGCCGGAACCGCGCCCTCGGGAGGGTCCAGCCCCGGATCGACCCGTCCCAGGATGCGGCGACGAGGAGGCCCCCGCCCCGGGGTAGGGGTGCGGCGGCGGGCGTCGAGAAGATCGGCCCTCCTGTACGCAACGGGAACCCGGGCACCGGGCGCCCGTCGGGCCGGAGCGCATGGATCCCGCCGTCCCACGAGCCGACGAGGACCTCGCGGGCGCCGTCGCCGTCGAGGTCGAACGCGATCGGGCTCGACCAGACGAAGTCTCCGACGTCCACGGGCCATCCGGACCGGAGCCTCCCGCGGACGTCCCACGTGTACAGCCGCTCGCTGCCCACGACGATCGAGGGGCCCTCCCCGGACCGCAGCTCGGCGACCGCCGGCGAGGACACGATCCACGAGTCCGTGGCGCGAGGCCATTGAGACGCCACCCGGGGACCTGCGGACGTGACGTGGACCCGGTCCGCGGCCCACACGAGATGGCCACCGCGGTCCTCGAGGTTCACGGAGGCCGCGGACGACCACACGACGTGGCCGGCGGCCCCGATCCTCCGGTGGCCCGTGCCGTCGGCGGCCCAGGCATGGAGCCCGCGGTCCCACGCGCCGACGGCGACCCCGGGCCGTCCGTCCCCGTCGAACGCCGCGACGGTCGGCGAGGCGCTCACGAACGGCCGCCCGGGAATCGGGGCCGTCCACATCGTGGACCCGTCGCCCCGGAGGGCGCGGACACAGCCGTCGTCGGAGCCCACGACGATCTCCGAAGCCCCGTCCCCGTCGAGGTCCGCGAGGGCGGGGGTCGAGAAGACGTCCGCGTCCGTGGCCTGCGGCCATCCCGCGACAGGGTCGCCGTCCGCATGGAACGCGTAGATCCCGCCGTCGTCACAGCCGACCACGACCTCCCCCCGGCCGTCGCCCTGGATGTCTCCGAAGGCGGGCGAGGAAGCGAAGGGGAGCTGCCCGCGCCTCGGCCAACGGGGCATGGGAACGCCGTCCCAGGAGAGACCATGGAGCCGGTCCCCGCCGACGAAGATCTCCGGCCAGCCGTCCCCGTTCACGTCCGCGAGGAGGGGCGAGGAGCTGATTCGGCCCCGCGTCGACCGCGCGAAGAGCGGCTCGACGAGGGCCGTCACGGAGTTCGCCTCCGTGCGAAGACGTGGAGGTGGTCCCCCCATGCCCGGAAGGGCCACGCGACCGCGAGGCGTCCATCGAGGGCGTCGAACGGCCGTCGGAGGGGCCCGAGGCGGGCCCACGTCCGCGAGAGGTAGGGAGGGGGGAGGGCCACGAGCCATCCCTCGATGCGCTCGACCACGAATCGCGGCGCGAGCGACCGGAGGAGCTCGCCTTCCGAGTAGGCGCGCGCCCGGACCTCCGCGAGGCCGTACAGGCCGATCCCCGTATCGCCGCGGAGACGCCGGAAGGCGCGGCGGAGGTCGAGCCGCAGGGAGGCCGCGAGGAGCTCGGTCGCACACGGGCGGCTCACGACGGAGGCGACGAACGCGGCCCCGGGTCTCAGGAGCCGCGCGATCCCCTCGAGGGTTCTGAGGAGATCGGGCTCGCAGTTGAGGGCTCCGAAGGAGCTGTAGGCGCCGTCGAAGGACGCGCCCCGGAGCGCGTCCCCGAGATCCCCCGCCGCGAGCGCGCGGACCGCGACGAGGTCCTCGAGCCCTTCCGTCCGGACGCGCGCCCGCGCGAGGTCGACCATCCGGGGCGAGACGTCCGTCGCGGTCACGCGGACCCCGCGGCGCGCGAGGTGGACCGCCTCCGTCCCCGTCCCGCACCCTGCCTCGAGGACGTGCATCCCGGGCCCGAACGCCTCTTCGAGCCACGCGAGGGAACGCTCCCGCATCCGCGCATGGAGGGGGTTCGTCTCCACGATCGCCTCGTACCCGGAGGCGAGGCGGTCGAACGCCGTCCCGACGGCCGCGTACCCGGCCACGTCAGTCCCCCCGGAGATGGGCCCATCCCCCCAGGGTCACGTCGACGAGCCCGTACGCGAAGCGGTCGACCGCCTTCGCGAGGACCCCGGGGCTTTCCGCGGCCGCGCGACCCGTCTGGACGACGAGGTGCGTGCCCAGGATGGCCGCCCGGTAGAACCAGGACCCGTATCGGTTGTTGTACAGGACGACGTTGTCCCGGGTCATCCTCCAGTGCTCCCCCTCGCGCAGGGACTGCCGGACGGTCTCGTGGAACTCCGTGCCCGGGAGGGGATACGCGACCGTGATGCCGTAGTCGTCGGGCTGGAGGCGGCGGAGCATGTCGATCGTCAGGCGGAGGTCGTGGACGTCCTCCGGAGGATACCCGTAAATGAGGAACCAGTACTGCTCGATCCCCAGGTCCGCGGTCTTCCGGCTGATCGCATGGACCTCCTCGATCGTGATCCCCTTCTTCATCGCGTCGAGGACCCGCTGGCTCCCGGACTCCACCCCGTATAGGATGCGCCGGCATCCGATGTCGCGGAGCCGCCCGAGGACCTCCTCGTCGACGAGGTCGACCCGGCTCAGGCACTCGAAGGGGATCTTCGCGTCCGCCTGCTCGATTGCGTCCGCGAGCTCGAGGGACTTCTTCCGGTGGATCGTGAAGATGTCGTCCGCGAAGCGGATCATGTCGGGCCGGAGTCGCGCCTTGAGCTCGAGGAGCTCCCCCACGACGTTCCCCGCGCTCCGATGCCGGTACCGCGCGCCGAAGATGGGCTTGCAGCACCACGTGCACTGGAACGGGCAACCCCGTGCGGTCATGACCGTCGTCTGGCTCGCCCCGTGGAACCTCCGGGTCGTCGCCGCGTACGCGGGCCAGTCCGTCAGGTCGCGGGCGGGGTACGGGATCCCGTCGAGGTCCTCGACGGACCCTCGAGGGGCCGTGCGGTGGATGCCCCCGTCCTGGGGCAGGGCAAGGCCCGCGATCCCCTCGAGGCCGTCCGCCTCGGGGGACGCGAAGTGCCCTGCGAGTTCGACTCCCGTCACCTCCCCTTCCCCGAGGGCGACCGCGTCCACGGTCCCCCCCTGGAGATAGACATGGGGCGCGGAGGAGGGGTCGGGTCCCCCCGCGACCACGGGGAGGCCGCGCGCGTGTGCGATCCGCGCCATGTCGAGGGCGACGTGGCGGGAGATGACCGTCGCGTAGATTCCGACGGCCCGGGGCCGATGCGCGTCGAGGGCCCTCGCAAAGTCCCGCAGGCCGGTCGCGTGGGTGCCGTCGAAGAAGGCGGGAGTCAGGCCCGCGGCGCGGAGGCACGACGCGATGTACAGGGGCCCCAGGGGCGCGAACGGCCCTTCGA
>MGWD01000005.1:89329-93411 GCA_001800825.1 Euryarchaeota archaeon RBG_19FT_COMBO_69_17
CCCCCTTCCGGTCGTAGGCCATGAAGTAGGAGTTCGCGAGGAGGAGGTCGGGACCGCCTGTCATGGGACCACCCGGTACACGAAGACGGCATGGGTCCCCGACGCGGCCCCCCTCGCATCGTACACGAGTTCGAAGTCTGCGGTCCCTGTCCCCGCCTCGAGCTCGGGGAACAGGGTCCTCAGGGCGTAGTACGGGACCCCTATGTACACGACGTAGGCCGCTCGTCCCTCCAGGAACGCGAGGGCCGCGCCGCGGTCTTGGGGCAGCCAGCGGGCCCCCAGGATGCGATCGGGCGGATACCCGCTGTGGTAGGCCGCGATGGACGACTCACTCACGAGGATCTTCCCCTCGGGGAGCGGGAGGGTCGAGAGGAACCGCCCCGCGCGCACGAGAGGCTCCATCGCCTCGCTCGACGGGAAGCCGCGCTCCCAGAACGACGCGGCGGAGGGGAGCATCGTCGCGGAGGCGAGGACGACCGTCGCGGCGATCGCCGCGGGCACGAGGACAGGTCGCCCGCGGAGGGTCGGGCTGCGTGCGCGACCGAGCCGCCGCCCGAGAGCCGCGAGGCCCTCGGCTCCGTACAGGGAGAGGAACGGGATCGTGATCATGACGTAGCGGTAGCTGGGGTTCCCGAACCGGAGGGCCGTGTACATGAAGATGAAGCCCCAGAGGGTCAGGACGATCCAGGCGCCGAGGTCCTCCCGGGCCCTTCGGACGACGACGGCCGCCCCGGCGACGAGGACGATCGGGAAGTACCCGATGTAACCCGCCCACCACCGGAAGAGGGCCTCCCCCGCGGCGATCTGGGTCCCTACGGACAGCTGGTACCGGACGTCCGTCGAGGTCTGCTGGACGACGAGAGCCGGGAGGAAGCCCCATTGCGACGCGTACACCGTGTACGCAGCCATGAAGGCCGCCGCGGGGGCGAGGACGAGGAGGGCGGACCGGCGCGATCCCCATGCAGGTCGGCGCATGGCGAGGAAGGCCGCGGCGAGCGCAACGACGACCCAGGCCTCGTAGCGCGTCATCGCGGCGAGGAGGAATGCGGCCGCGGCAATCGCCCGGTTCCGGGGCCGCGCCGCGTCGAACGCGAAGAGGCACGAGTACCCGAGGAGGACGAGGAACCCCGTGAGGGACTCTGCGGTCGCCCATCCGCTCACGACGACGTCGACGAAGTTCAGGGTGAAGAACGACAGGGCCGCGAGTCCCACGGCCGTCCCGGACCTCCGGCCGAGGACGTACACGAGGACCCCCGTCGCGGAGGACAGGAGGAGGTTCGCGCCCTTCAGGGCGGAGAAGTTCCACACGCCCGCGACCCCGAGGACCCCGGCCCCGAGGAAGTGATAGATGGGCAGCCAGTTCCCCTGGGTCATCATCGAGTGCCGGTCCCAGTACTCCCCCGTCGTCACGAGGTTCGCGGAGATCCACCAGTTCTGGTACCCGTCCTCGAAAGGGTCAAGGAACGCCGCGTAGTGGAGGCGGAGGAAGAGACCCGCCGCGAGGAGCCCCAACGCGACGAGGTGCTCGGGGCGGGGGACGGTCCGGAGCCCGTGCGCCACGGTCGAGGCGGAACGCCCGATGCGACCGAGGATTCGGCCGGACGGGATCAGAGGGAATCGCCATGCGGTGTCTTCGATGTCGACCACCCCTTCACGCGGAACGCGAGGAGGAACGCGAGGAGCCAGTGGAACCCGTACACGTAGAGCGCGGGGAGGTACCGCAGGTCCCCCCGGTTCCCCGTCCTCGCGAGGATGAGGGCCATCGTCCCGTACGCGCCGATCCACAGGGAGACCCAGAGGACCGCGGGCGGGTACCAGTACGTGAAGGACCACGGGAGGACGTAGTGGAGGATCGTCAGGACCGTGGACGCGTACCACGCGCCGTTCGCGACGGGGGCCGCGAGGTAGAGCATGTCGCTGAGCCCCATCCAGCTGCGCCAGCGCTTCGCGAGGACCTCCATGTGGCCCCGCTGCCACCGGCTCCGCTGACGGAGGAGGAGCCGCCAGGAAGGCGGCTTCTCGTCGAAGGCGACGAGGTCCGGCTTGTACTCGATCCGGGCGCCGTCGAGGACGAGCTTGCAGTACAGGTCGTAGTCCTCTACGAGCTCGTTGTCCCAGCCCCGGACCCTCTCGAGGGCCTCCCGGCGGAAGAACACGCCGGTCCCCGCGATGGGGCACGGGAGCCCCGCGGCGTTCCGGCCGCCCCAGAAGAGGTGGGAGAAGATCCGGTACTCGACGGCCTGGAGCCTCGTGAGGAGGTTCGCGCCCTCGTTCTTCGTCTCGATCCGGGCCTGGAGGACGTCCGCCTCGGGCTCCGTCAGGAAGTAGGCGACGGCCCGGCGGAGGAGCTTCGGGTCCGGCAGGCGGTTGTCCGCGTCGAACTGGGCGATGATCTCGCCCCGTGCCGCGGCGAGCCCGGCGTTGAGGGCCAGGGCCTTCCCCGAGGTCCCCGTGCGCAGGTCGAGGACGCGGAGGCGGGGGTCCTGGACCGCGCCCGCGATCTCCGCCGTGCCGTCCGTGCAGTTGTGGGCGACGACGATCACCTCGACGTGGGGGTAATCCTGGGCCAGGAGATCCGTCACGAGCCCGCGGATCACGCGGGCCTCGTCGCGGGCGGGGACGATGACGGACACCGTCGGGGAGTGGATCGCGACGGAGTCCACGTCGATCGCCACGGGCACGAAGCGGAGGGACGCCACCGCAAAGACGAGCCAGAGGACCGCGACGGAGAAGATCGATGCGGTGAAGCCCGCCGTCAGGAGGGTCAGGTCGAGCACGATGGGCCGACCCCGCAGGTCCGGGAACGTCGCGAGGCCGAAGTCCCTCGCGAGGGCCCCGACCATGAGGGCGAGGATCGCGGCCGCGTAGGCTACGACGAGGACCAGGACGACGAGGTCGCGGACGCCGCGGACGCCGACGGCGCGCAGGGGGTCCCTCAATCCTGAAACACCTCGTAGGGGAACTTGACCCTCCGGAGGAACGCGGCCCGCGCCTTGGCCTCGGGGTCCGTCCGGCTCGTCTGGACGAGGACGTACAGGACCCGCGCGACGGAGCGCGCGAGACGCTCGACCCGGGCGAGCCACCGCGGACGGGACGCGATGCCCTCGAGGAGCCCCGCGAGGGCCCCCGGCCTCGGGACGATCTCGTCCGCGAAGGCGCGGCGGTAGGCCTGTGGGAAGATCGGGCCGATCCACGCGTTCCGGCGGAGGATCTCCGCGAACCGTCCCGCCCCGAAGAGGGGCTGGGCCCGGAGGAGCTCGAAGGCGAGATGCCGGTCCTGCCGCACGAACGGGTCCGTGTCGGACTCCGTCCAGATCACGTTCACGCAGACGACCTTTGGGAGGAGAAGGAGGCGGTCCCGGGAGGCCCTGCGCGTGCGGCGACGCTGGATCGCGTACCGCAGGCCGAGGAGGTTTGCCTCGAGGTAGCAGATGTACTTCGTCCCGTCCCGGACGACGAGGTCGAAGTCGATGTCGTCCCCGTCGTCATAGCCGCCCGAGGCGACGGAACCCGTGATCGCGAGGCACCGGATGAACGGGCACGCCCGCAGGAGGTCCGCGGCGAAGGCCTCCGCGAGGGCGCGGGCCTCTCCGTTCCGGATTCGGTCCCGCACGGCCCGTTCCCGAGAGGGCCCGATCAGGTCCTGGTGTCCTCGCAGGGCCGCGTGGCCGTCGAGGACCACGATGTCCGGCGCGAGGCGGAGCGCGACCCGGAGGTCGGGCTCGGGGACCTCGCCCCCCAGGAGGGATCCCGCGAGGGACGCGAGGGTCGGCGCGTACCCCCACCGATGGGCAAGGTCCAGGGTCGACCGTGCTCGGGCGAGGACCTGCGTCGTCGTTGCCTCGGAAGCCACGGACTCGAGCTGCGGCGCCCCATCGCCCCCTCGGGCGCCGGCATTACTATCACGATAGTATTAAGGTTTTGCCGGAGTCCTGGGGGCGCCCTCGAGGAGGGTTGACAGGAGGAGGAGCCTTCGGACTCGCTCCCGGACGGGCGGGTAGCGGCTGAAGACCCCCTTCGCGGGCCCGAGGATGCTGAGGCCCCAGGCCGCGCGGGGCGTGGGGCCTCGGTCCGCGATCTTG
>MGWD01000006.1:0-309 GCA_001800825.1 Euryarchaeota archaeon RBG_19FT_COMBO_69_17
CCGCGCCCACGATAGCCAGGACATACAGGACCGTCTCCTCCTCAAGGTCCTCGATTCCGTCCTGGTCCGTGTCTCCCGAGTCTGCGTCGAGGGCAAAGTCGTCGAAGTGGAGGGCATATGAGGCGCCCGTCAGTCCCGCGGCGCAGAGGAACCCGACGGAAACCCGCAGAAAGGTCGCGGCAGACCAGGGAGCGTTGGGGAAGTCTGCCGCCGGGTTGCGCCCGACGTCCTGCCAGATTCCGAGCGGCGGCGCGCGCCCCAGAACAATGTCCGAGCTTACGGGCCCGCAGCGGCCCGCGTTCAAACTAG
>MGWD01000006.1:323-1501 GCA_001800825.1 Euryarchaeota archaeon RBG_19FT_COMBO_69_17
TTCATCGAGGAGCTGAAGGGAGATGCCGGACGCGAACGCGTCCCACGGGGACGCTGAGGTGTCCGAAATCTCCGCGTAGAGGATCGAAAGGAACAGCCGACTCGGGGCCGAGCCATCCGTGCGGAACAGCGCATGGCCGTAGGCGGACCCGAAGTCCCGGACCGCCCACCCTCGGATTCCGACGTGATACGACCGAGTGCCCGAGTGCGCGTACGCCCGCGAGTATCCAGCCTCGGCCCGATCCCCGAGATTCGCATGGGTGAAGGGGAGCCAGAAGTCCTGCTCGAAGTCATCCACGATCGCGTCCCCGTTGGGCATGAGAACGACGAGGACGAGCGCGAGGACGGTCCCTGTTGTGGCAAGTACCGGACGGCGCAAGCTCCCCCCTCCCCTACGAGACCTCGAAGCTCGACGATCCCCCGGGGGCGTCATCTGTTGAGGGGGTATTTCTAAGTAGTTCGCAGATGTAGCGACCCTCCGGGGCGGTTTCGTCCGGCTTGGACCGAACTCGGTCCTCAATCCCCGCCGCAAAGGGATAAGACGGGACGCCCTCTCCCGCCCTCGTGGGTTCCCCCCTCGAGGAGGCCTTCGCAAGGGATCTCGGCCTTCCGGGTCCCGACGCGAGGAGGCTCGCCGCGGCCGCCCGGGAGGTCATCCCCCGGATCGCGGGGACGACGGACGACGCGGAGGAGGACTTCGTCCTTCGGCTCCGGGACCCTCGGATCTTCGGCGAGTTCGCGGCCTCGATGCTGAGAACACGTGGAATTCGCCCGGAGACCCGCCTCGCCCTCGCGGAGCACGCGTTCGACCTCCTCCCCCTCCCGCGATCGGAAGGGGACGTGTTCCTCGTCGAGGACCGGGCTCCGCCCCGGCTCCTCGAGCTCGCCGCCCATCTCGCCGACCATCAGGGGCTCACGGTCCTCCACGTCATGCACGTCGTCTATGCCCTATTCCTCGACCGCCGTCTTCCGGCGAAAGTGGACCGGGCCACCCGGTCCCGCGTCCTCAGGGAGGTCCTCGCCCATCCCGAGACGAGTCCTGGGCTGCGCGGGCTCTACGCGGCCCTCCATCTCGCCTCGGTCGGGGAGCCCGAGGCCGCCTCCGAGTTCCGTTGGATCCTGCACTCGCCCGACGTCCACCCCTCGACGAAGGCGTGGCTCGCGGCCGTGGTCGCGGAC
>MGWD01000006.1:1512-13157 GCA_001800825.1 Euryarchaeota archaeon RBG_19FT_COMBO_69_17
CCCGGGGCCGATCGCCTCCAGGGCACGGGAGGAAGGCCTCCTCCCGGCGGACGCCTCGGAGGACGACCCGCGAATCCTCGCGTCGATCCCCCGCCTCCCGGACCGGCTGGGACCCCTTGCCGCGCGCTGGCGCGGCCGTCGGGCGGACGGAGGTGCCTCGTCGCCCGCGCAGGACCGAGATTCCGAACGTCTCTAGGTCCCCTCGGCCCCACGACGGGCCCTCATCGGTGGGAGCGTCCATGGCCAGAGCCCTGTGGAGCGGCGCGATCTCGTTCGGCTTCGTGAACATCCCCGTCAAGCGGTTCCCCGCGACGGAGAACCGGGACCTCTCCTTCACGACCCTCCACGCGCCGTGCAAGACGCCCCTCACGCGCCCGTACGTCTGCCCGACGGACAGCGTGAACGTCGAGTCGAAGGACATGGCCAAGGGGTACGAGTTCGCGAAGGCCCAGTACGTCCTCATGGCCGACGAGGACTTCGAGCGCGTGCCCCTCGAGACGAGCGAGGCGATCGAGGGGTCCGCGTTCGTAGACGCGGACGAGATCGGGCCCCTGTACCGCGAGAAGTCGTACTACCTCGCCCCGGAGCAGATCGGGGTCAAGCCGTACGAGCTGTCCCGCCAGGCCCTGGCCCGGACGAACAAGGTCGCGATCGGGCGAGCGATCCTCTGGAGGAAGGAGCAGCTCGTGTCGATCCGCCCCCTCGACGGGATGCTCGTCCTGAACCTCCTCCTGTACCAGGACGAGATCCGGCCTCCGCCGGCCTCCCGATGACGAAGCCCGTCGTGATCACGGAGGACGAGATCACCCTCGCCCTCCAGCTCATCAATCCCCTCACGTCGGAGTTCGGCCCGTCGAAGTACAAGGACCGCCACCGCGAGGGCCTCATGGAGATCATCCGAGCGAAGGTCGAGGGCAAGGCGATCCCCGAGATCGTGAGGCCGCAGGCGCAGCCGACCCAGGAGGTCATGGCGGCCCTGCGGGCGAGCCTCGAGTCCGCGAAGGCGGGCCGAGGACGCCAAGGGCCTTGACGAGGCCGCAGGGGATCACAGGACCGTGATCGCGGTCCGTGCGCTCCCTCGGACGGCGCGGGTGTACCAGTCGAGGTAGTCCACGCGCGCCGCGTAGGTCCCGGGAACGGTCGGGGTGACGAGGAGGTCGTACCGCTCCCCCGCGGCGATCTCGACGAGCTGGGGCGCCTCCGGGACGAGGAGGGGCCTCCCGTCCGAGGCGATCACGGAGAAGGGCAGGCCGCCGAGGGACACCTGGGCGATCAGGTAGCCCGCGTGGATTAGGCGCAGGAGGACCGCGTCGCCCGCGTTGCACGAGATCGCGGTGTCCGCCGCGGCAATCGGGTCGAAGCCGTCCCGGCCGTTGATCAGGAAGTATCCGGGGTTGAAGTACGCGAAGTTCGGCTTGGGGTTGTTGAGCCGCCAGGCCGCGTCGAACTCGCTGAGCATCCACACGTACTGCTTCGCGAACGCGGGCCCGCCCGTCCACGCGCGGTTCGAGCCGTCCGCGGGCAGGACGACGTACGGCCCGTACATCCCCATCTGCTGATGGAGGACCGTGTTCGCGTGGCAGTGGTACCAGTAGGTGCCCGCGCGGTCCGTGAGGAAGTTGTACGTGTCCATGACGGGCCACGTCTCCGGCACGCCGTCGTTCGGCGTGTCCGCGTCGATCCCGTGGAAATGGAACGTGTGCTCGTTCATGTTGTTCTTGAACGTGACCTCGACGGTCTGCCCCTCGTTCGACGCGAGGAGGGGCCCCGGGAAGAGGGCCGCCTGCCCCTTGGAATCCGTGAAGGGCCAGATCCCGATCTCCACGCCGTCGTGCATGCGGACGGACGCGCTCTTCCGGAGCCAGAGCAGATAGGTCCGGTCGGCCATCTTACACCACCTCAAACATGCCCATGATCCCGTTCGGATACACGCCGTTCCCCGTGTTCGCCATGAGGATGTGGTCGTGGATCGGGTACGAGCCCGGCTGGTCGAACGTCACGAGGACGTCCATCGTGCGGCCCGGGTACACGGGGACGTTGTCCTTCTCGAGGAACCTCACGTCAGGCCGGCCGTCCCGCTGGACGATTCGGAAATGGTAGCCGTGGGTGTGCATGGAGTGCGGGACGAGCCCGGCGTTCGCCCATCGGATGAGGATGGTCTCTCCGACGTTGCCCTGGATATGCACATCGGGGTCCACCTGGCAGTCCGGGAATCCGCGGCCGTTGAGGAAGAAGTAGTTCGGGCGGTAGCTCCCCGTGTCCACGGAGGTTCCTGAGCCCGCGGCGATGTTCCAGCGTTCGTCGAGCTCGCTCACGACCTGGAGGTACTGCCGGTCGAACGTCGGCCCGCCGGCCCAGGGCCGGTCCGGCTCCATGGCGGGCATGACGACGAGGGCCCCGTACATGCCCAGGGCGCGGTTCAGAGGGCCCCGCGCGGGATCGTGGTAGACGTACGTCCCCGCGCGGGGAGCCAGGAACGCGGCGACCGCCTCCCCGCCCGGAGGGACCGGGGACGTGGCGACCACGCCGTCGATCGCGATCCCATGCTCCTGGGGGGCCTCGTTGTGGAGCGTGATGACGACCCACTCACCCTCCCGCGCCCACAGGACGGGACCGGGAATCCTCATCGATCCGGCGTCGTCCGCGAAGCCCTGCGCGTAGAGGGTCCGACCATCCACGGTCCGAATCGTCCCCTCGCGGGCTCGGAGGGAGAAGGGCCGCGGGACAGGACCTCCGCCGCCCCGGCGAGCCGCCTCTCCCTGCAGGGAGGCGATCGTGAGGAGCCCCGAGGCCGTCACGGCCGCCGCTGCGGAGCCCACCGCACACGTCCTCAGGAACGAACGTCGGTCCATGCGCCCTGGCCTCGTCAACGGCCACCCTCCTTCCGCTGCCGGCCGCGTCCCACGCACGCTTCCCCTCCATGCGTTTCGGCGGTCCGAAAGGGGAAGCGGAGGGCCGCGTTTGACCGTGCCGTACGTACAGTACGTTTTCTCCGTGCAGCCGCGGGGGGTCGGGCGGGCGGAGGGACCGGCCTGGCGCCTCGCGGCGGCGCGCGGCGATGCGGTCGAAGGCCCTCGTCGGGATGGGGGGAGGCGTGGGACCCTCCGATCGAGACCGGGAGCCCGCCGGAGGATCCGGCTCCGCCGATTCCTACCGGCTCCTCATCAAGCCCATGCTCGCGGAGTCCCGCGAGATCCCGTTCGACTCCGAGGAGCACGTCTTCGAGCTGAAGTGGGACGGCACGCGTGCGATTGCCTTCGTGAGGTACGGCCAACGATTCCAGAACCGCCGCCTCACCTTCATCGAGCACCGGTATCCGGAGATCCGCCCGCGCACGAGGGAGGACGCGATCCTCGACGGCGAGATCGTCGTCATGGACGCTGGCCGGCCGAGCTTCGCGAAGCTCCGAGAGCGGGAGCACAGGGGCGACCCGATCCGGATCGACTGCCTGGCGAGGACGACGCCCGCGACGTACGTCGTGTTCGACGTCCTCTTCGTGGGCGGCCGGGAGATCAAGTCGAGGCCCCTCCTCGAGCGGAAGGCGATCCTCCAAGACCTCGTCATCGTCGACGAGCATGTCGTCCTGAGCGACTTCATCCCGACCCGCGGGGTGGACTACTACGACGCGGTCCTTGCGCGGGGCCTCGAGGGGATCATCGCGAAGCGGGCGACGAGCCGGTACAAGCCCGGGACCCGGAGCCGGGACTGGGTCAAGATCGAGAAGAAAACGACCCTCGACTGCGTGGTCTGCGGGATCACGGCGGGGGAGGGGGGGCGGAGCGACACGTTCGGCTCCCCGATCCTCGGTGCCTACCACGAGGGCCGGCTCGTCCACATAGAGCTGGGTCGGGACGGGATTCTCCGAGGCGGGCCGCCGGGCGATCTACGCGCGGCTCCACGAGATCCAGGCCTCCCTGCCCCTTCGACGAGGAGCCCGAGATCCTGGACGCCCGCCTGGCCTTCTGGACCCGCCCGGAGGTCCTCGCGGAGGTCCACTTCCTCGAGTTCTCGAAGGACCGCCGCCTCCGAGCGCCGACGTTCGCGGGCCTCCGGGAGGACAAGGACCCGAGGGACTGCACGGTCACACCCCCCGAGTGAGCGCTCGCGGGCACGTCTCCGGACGTCAGGATCTCTCTTGCGCCGGTCAGGGCTTCCGGTGGGCATCGACGACGTACTTCAGGTAACCCACGATCCCGCCGGCGCCCGTGTAGCTCGCGGGGTTCCGGAAGACGGGGCAGCCCGCCGCGGCCGCGATGGCCGCAATCGCGGCGAAGGCCCCGAGGGCGAGGAACCGCAGGTCCGTCCGCTTCACGGGCCCCCTGATTTCGGATCGCCTAGATGAGCCTTGCGCGCGCCGTGCGCGGCTACTTCTTCCGCTTCAGGGCCGCGTTGTCCTCCGCGAAGACCATCGCGAAGTAGTCGAGGGTCGCCTTGCGGGTCGCCTCCTCGTCGAGGCCCTGGACGCGGAAATCGCCCGTGACGATGACCTTCGTCCGGTCCCCCATCGGGATGTACGTGTGTACGTTCTTCGAGCCCTTCGTGGATCCCTCGAGGACTTCCAATCGGAAGCCGAAGGGCGGGTCCATCGCCATGTGCCAGACCTGCTCCTCCTTCCCGCCGTCGGGTCGGCGGACCTCCGCGCGGATCTTCACCGCATTGCCCTGCTGCTCGAGGACATGCTGGCTCAAGATCGTCTCGTGTTGGTGCTCCTCCGGGCTCTCCAGGTACTTCCAGACTCGGTCGACCGGTGCGTCGAACACTCCATCGTCTACGATAAAGACCACGCTCGATACCCCCTCGGACCCGGGTGGGGTCCACCCCTGACATCTCATCTGTCCTATTTCAAACCTCTATGAATCGGAGATCCTTACGAATCGGAGATTCGGCGGCCCCGGGAGATCGCCAAGCCCCGCCGAAGACGGTCACCAGGGGATGACCTTCCGGTCCCGCCAGAAGAGGCCCGGCGGGCTCCCCGGCGCGAACGTCGCGAGCCAGATCGGCGTCTCCGCGCCCTTCTCGACGCTCCGTGTCGCACGGGGCCCGCCCATGTCCGTCCGCACCCAGCCCGGGCACACGGAGTTCGCGAGGAGCCCCTTCGATCCATATGCGCCGTGGAGGTACGAGGTGAGGGCGTTCAGCCCAGCCTTCGAGATCGAGTACGCGGGCGCATCCGTATCCACCCCCTCCGTCAACGAGCCGGAACCGCTCGACACGTTCACGACGCGGCCGCCTCGGTTCCGCAGGAGGAGCGGGAGGGCGTGCTTCGCGAGGAGGATCGCTCCCCGCAGATTCACCGCCAGGACGTCGTCGATCCGGTTCGTCGGATCCGTCGCGAGGTCCTCCACGTCGGCGTCGTAGATGGCCGCGTTGTTCACGAGGATGTCCAGGCGCCCCGCCTCCGCGTCGATGCGCCGAACGGCCTCGATGATCGTAGACTCATCGGCGACATCGAGTCGGATGGGCGCGATCCTCTCCGCCTTCTGGATGGCATCGAGGCGGCGCGTCCCCGCGTACACGACCGCGCCTTTCGACGCGAGGCCCTCCGCGACCGCCTTTCCGATTCCCCGGTTCGCGCCGGAGACGAGGGCGACCTGCCCTTTCAGGGTTTCGTGTGTGGCGACCTTCGTGGCAATGCCATCGCGGCCGCGGAGGAAAAACCCTTGCCTCAGGAGCGTCGCGAGTGTCGGGCGATCTGTCGCGGATCGGTTCGCCTTCGGGCCGTGGGTCGCACCGTGCCCGACGGCCGGGCTCGCGTGGGCGGCCTGCGTCCGACGAACGTTGCGACAGTCCCGCCTTCCTGGTCCTGCTCTCCGGTGTCCACGCGGAGGGGCTCGAATCGGGCCTTCCTAAGGAGACGCTCCCAGGTCGCGAGCGGGAACACGCCGCAGCGGTGCAGGTCCTTCTCGACCTTGAGCTGGCCTCGGTCACGGATCAGGTAGAGGAACCTGGACTCGAAGGTCGTGTCGCGCGGATCAGGATCATGGAGGTTCTCGACGAACGTGATCTCGACGCCGCCGCGCGCGTGGGTCGTGGACGTCGTCCGACCCTCCTGGAACGTGTCGGGCGTCTGCTCCACGTACGTGAGGAAGACGCGATCGGGCGGGAGGTGGACGAAGGCGGTACGGAACGCGGCGAGGAGGTCTGCCTCCGTGCACATGTACGAGATGGAGTCCGCGATGAGGACTGCGTCGAAGACCCTGTCGAGCCGCACCGTCCGCATGTCTCCCTGAACGTACTCGACGTCAGGATTCAGGGTCCTCGCGAGGTCGAGCATCGTCGGGCTGACGTCCACGCCGGTCACCTGACAGTGGCGCTTCAGGGTGTGGTCGAGGTGTCCGCCGCCGCATCCGAGGTGGAGCAGGGTCCGCACGGGGATGCGGGAGTCGCGCTCGAGGATCCGCCAATGCGCCTCTGCCTCGCCGGCGTAGTCCTCGGGCGGGCTGATGATGGGCCACGTCCACGCGAGGTCTCCGTACAACCTCGCGCGCGTTCCGTTTGCCCGGCGGGACATGACCGAGGATCGACATGGACCGCCCGGGGATAAGTCCGCCGGAGAGGCCTACCGCTCCTTCCAGCTCATCACCCTCGCGCCGAGGACGAACAGGGCGGCCGCGACGACGGAGACGACCGCGAGGTTGCCCAGGGCCCGGTCCAGGTTGCCGTAGACGAGGGTGTCCCGGAGGCCGTCGCTGAGGTACGTGAGGGGCAACCCCTTCGCGATCGTCTGCATGTAGTCCGGCATCGTCGTGACGTCCCAGAACGACCCGGACAGGAACATCATTGGGAAGCCGATCGCGTTGGCCAGGGCGCTCGCCGACTCCGGGTCCTTCGAGAAAGACCCGAGGAGCATCCCGAGGCTCGCGAAGAGGACCGACCCGGACACGATGAAGGCCAGGGTGAGGAGGTCGAACCGGATCTCCACGCCGAAGGCGGCGATCGCCACGGCCAGGGTCACGAGGAGGGAGAGGACCATGGACAGGGTGAACCACAGGATCTTCGATGCGAGCCATTCCGACTTCGTCAGAGTCGTCGTCGCGAGGAGCTTGAAGTACTTCCTCGAGCGGTACTCCGCGCAGACGGCGGCCATGATGTACAGCGTGTTGAACATGACCGTCATCCCGACGATTCCCGGGAGGAGGTAGTCGAGGGCACCGAATCGCTCCGGCGCGAGCGGGATCACCTGCGGTGGGGCGAAGACGGGCGTCGCGCCGACGAGCGCGAAGCTCATCTGGTCCGCGACGGCCTCGATCACCCCGATCGCGACGCCGAAGGACGACTGGGAGACGTCCCCGTAGAGGGTCAGGTTCGCCTGGACGGTGCCATTCGTCGCGAGGCTTGTGAACACGGCGTCCTCGAAGCCTGCGGGGATGAAGAGGGCGACCGTCAGGGAGTGCTCGATCGCGTAGTCCCGGATCGCCACGTTCGTCGGGATCATCGAGACGCGGACGACGGTCGTGTTGTTGAGCGCGTCGAGGAACGCGCGGCTCATCCCGCTGTCGTCGAGGTCCTGGACGGGCATGTCGATGGAGGCCGTCCCCGTCTGCGAGAACACGGCCCCGAACAGGAGGACGAGGAGGATCGGGAAGATGAACGTGAAGAAGGCCCCGACCTTCGACCGGAGGTACTGCCGTCCGAAGGCGATCGTGTCCGCCAGGATCTTGTTCATCCCTGGAGCACCCCCTCGTCCATCGTCGCGCCGACGAGCCTCAGGAAGACGTCCTCGAGGGTCCCGCGCTTCGTGTACATGTCCTTCAGGGGGAGCTCGATCGACGCGAGCTTCGCGAGGACGATCCGCATCTCCGCGGGATTCGCGACGTGGACGAGGACATCCCCGTCCGACTCGATCTCCGCGGCGATCCCGCGGCGCTGGAGCTCGTTGAGCCCAGCCTCTCCGGCCCCTCGCATGACGATCGTCGTCATCCCCGCGCTCTTCGCGACGAGCTCCTCGGGCGTGCCCTGCGCGATCGCCTTCCCCTTGTGCATGATCAGGACGTCATCGGAGAGCTGCTCCGCCTCCTCGAGGTAGTGGGTCGTCAGGACGATCGTGCGGCCCTCGCCCCTGAGCCGCCGGATGAGGCCCCAGAGGTCCCGCCGGGCCTTCGGGTCGAGCCCCGTCGTCGGCTCGTCGAGGAACAGGAGCTCCGGCTGGCCCACGAGGGACATCGCGATCCCGAGCCGGCGTTTCTCGCCGCCCGAGAGGCGGAGGCCTTGGAGGTTCGCCCGGTGCAGGAGTCCGACCTCCTCCAGGATCTTGCGGGCGTCCTCCTTCCCGACGTCCTTGTTGAAGAGCCGGCCCCAGTAGACGACGGCCTCCGTCGGCGTGAGGCGGTCGAAGGGCTCGAAGTCCTGCGGGAGCACCCCGATCCGGCCGCGAATCTCGGCGTAGTCCTCCCGGATGTCGTGCCCGAGGACCCTCGCGGTCCCGGCCGTGGGCTGGCGAAGCCCCTCGAGGATCTCGACCGTCGTCGTCTTCCCGGCCCCGTTCGGGCCGAGGAGGGAGAACACGGTCCCGCCCGGGACGCTCAGGGAGAGGTGGTCCACGGCGTTGAGGTCGCCATACGTCTTCACGAGCCCTTCGATCTCGATGACGGGACGCATCCACGCTCCTCCGGCCCCTCGGGGGGACACCCAGCCCCTCGACCGAGATAAGAAGGGTCGGGCCCTACGATACGGTCTCGTCCGGGGACACCCGGATTTCGTCTCGTTTCGGATAATCTCCGGATAAGCTTTATGGCACCGCCATGGGACCGCCTCCCGCTCCTGGGACCCGTGGGTCCCGGGGGGTGTTCGTCGTGTCGCGCGCTCCCCGTCAGGTCCGTGTGTCGATCCTCGGCCGCGCCTTCGTCCTCGCCGCCCTCGCCCTGCTCGTCTCCTCCGCGCCCGGGGCGGCCCTCAACCCCGACGGGAGCCTCGAGGGCTACGTCCGGGACGCGGGGTCCGGGGACCCGATCCCCAGGGCCCTCGTCCGTGCGACCCACGCCGTGTACGGCTGGGTCGAGGAGGCCCTTTCGGACGGCTCCGGGCACTACGCCCTCGCCTTGCGGCCCGGGGAGTACGACGTCGTCGTCGCGGCGGCCGGCCACGCGACCGCGTCGGCCCGGGTCCCCGTCGGGACCGGGGCCACGGCATGGCACAACGTCTCCCTCTCCGCGGTCTCGGAGAACGCGGTCGTGCGCGGGTACGTGACGGAGAGCGGGACGGGCACCCCGATCACCGTGGGCCGGGTCGTCGCGGTCGACTGGCTCTACGGCGAGTACCGGAACGGCAGCGCCCTCAACGCGTCCGGGTACTACGAGATCCGCCTGCCCGCCGAGTGGTACGACCTCGTCACGGAGGACGTCGTCGGGTACTCGCCGGGCTCCACGTCCGCGTACCTCTCCTCCGGCTCCCAGCTCTGGTCCAACTTCACCCTCTCCCCGGACCCGCTCACGAACTGGATCAACGGGACCGTCGTCGACTCGCGGACGTACGACCCGATCCCCAACGCCACGATCGACGTCGAGGTCGACGGCCTCCGCCTGCCGACCACCCTCTCGAACGCGACGGGCGAATTCAGCGTGGCCGCCCCGTCGGGATGGGCGTACATCACGGTCGACGCCCTCGGGTACCTCCCCGCGACGGACACGGACTACCTCTGGGGCGGGGACGTCGTCATGCCGACGTACTACCTCACGGCCCTCGGCGGGATCCTCCGAGGGTACGTCCGGGACCGGGACACGGGCCTCCCCGTCCCCGGGGCGCGGGTGGCCGTCGACACCTGGGACGACTTCGTCGACTTCGGCACGGCGGACGCCTCCGGGTACTACAACCTCTCCGTCCCCGCGGACAGCCTCGACGTCCGGGCGGGCGCGACGGGCTACGCGTCCGTGTGGACGTGGGCCTGGGTCTCCGAAGGGGAGGTCGTCTGGGCGAACTTCTCGATCCCCGCGATCAACTCGCGGGTGCGCGGGTACGTCGTCGCCGCGGACACGGGGGCCCGCCTCGCCGGCGTGAGCCTCGTCGCGTCGGAGGCGACGAGCACGTTCTTCGCGACGGCGACGACGGACGTCACCGGGGCGTACTCGATCGACTCCGTCTCCACGGGCTTCCTCGCCCTCTCCGCGTACGCCTCCCCCGGGTACTCGAGCGGAATCGGGTACGGGATCACGAGGCCCGGGCGGGACACGTGGCTCAACCTCACCGTGTACCCGGCGTCCGAGACGGTCCGCGTGACCGTGCGGGACGCGGGGAACGGCACGGCGATCGCGGGGGCGAGCGTCAGCGTGACGTGGTCCTACGCGTACTACGACTGGGGCATCACGGACGCGTCCGGGTCCGTGGACGTCTCCTCCCCCGCGGGGCCGACGGCCTACGTCTGGGCGAGCGCCCTCGGGTACCTCTCGGGGTCCGTGAGCCTGACCGTCCTCCCGGGCACGAATCCCGTCACGATCCTCCTCCTCCGAAATCTCCCCGCGGACGTCATGCTCCGCGGCTACGTGACGGACGGCGGCGGGTCCCCCGCCTCCGGCGCGCAGGTCGAGGTGTCCGGCTATCCGGGCGAGGAGACGGACGACTACGCGGACGGCTCAGGGTACTACGAGATGAGCATCGTCGCTGCCCGGCAGACCGTCGTCGCCTCGGATTGGGACGGGGTGTCGAACGCGACGGTCGTGGACCCCGCGGCCGGGTCCATCGTCTGGCTCAACCTGACGATCCTCCCGGACAACGACCCGCCCGAGATCGTCGCCTTCACGGCGACCCCGGACGTCGGGGTCAGTCCGGCGAACCCGACGGACCTCCTCGCGGACCTCCGGGACCCGAGCGTGGCGAGCGCGTACCTCCAGTACTACCGGCTCGCGAGCGTCGCGGGCACCCTCGGGACGTTCCAGTTCGCGGCGTACGGGAGCGCGATGGCCCTCTCGACGACGGCCCCGACCGTCTTCCAGGCGACGGCCTCCTGGGACGCGTCGGCCGCCGGCGGGACCCTCGCCGACGGCGCCCGGAGCGCGTGGTGGCCCATGCCCGTGTCCGCAGGCCCGAACACCCGGGCCACGTACGGGTACTGGCGGAACGCGACCCTCGGGCCCCTCGCGTCCACCGTGATCTTCGACTCCCCGACGGGGCGGCTCCGCGTGATCCTCGTCCCGACGATCGGGTACCTGACGCCCGCGGAGATGCCGGGGGCGACGTTCCAGCCGTACTCGAACGCGATCGCCGTCGACCTGACCACGGACGCGATCGTGTCCGCCTCCCTCTACCTCGGCCCGACGTTCACCGTCGCGTCCCTCGGCCTCGCGCCGCAGGACATCCTGCCCACGGGCACCGCGGGCGCCCTCCTGAGCGTGTACGACACCGCGGGCGAGTGGAACCAGAGCTTCGTCTCCTTCGGCGTCACGTCGACGGACACCGTGGACCCGACCGCGAACGCGGGGCCGGACCAGGCCATCGACGAGGACGTCCTCGTGACGTTCGACGGCCGCGCCTCCTCCGACGACGTCGGGGTCACGAGCTATGAGTGGACCTTCACGGACGGCGGTCCCCAGACGCTCACGGGGGCGGTGGCCGCGTGGACGTTCGCCACGCCCGGGTCGTACGTCATCACGCTGACGGTGCGCGACGCAGCCGGGCACTCCTCGACGGATACCGTCGTCGTGACGGTGCGGGAC
>MGWD01000006.1:13190-13449 GCA_001800825.1 Euryarchaeota archaeon RBG_19FT_COMBO_69_17
GCGGACGGGGCGGACGTCTCCGGCTACGCGGACGTCACCCTGACCTACGCGGACAACGTCGGGATCGCCCGCGTCGAGCTCCTCGTGGACGGCGTCGTCGTCGCGACGGACTCCAGCGTCCCCTTCGGATTCCGGCTCGATGCGAGGTCCCTCGCCCTAGGGAACCACACGATCGAGGTCGTCGCGTACGACGCCGCGGGCTACTCGGCGTCGGACAGCCGCCGGATCGTCGTGCTCCCGTACGCGGGCACGGGCCTCC
>MGWD01000007.1:0-496 GCA_001800825.1 Euryarchaeota archaeon RBG_19FT_COMBO_69_17
GGACGTCTGCCGGACGTGCGACGCGAAGCCGTGCCTGTACGTCTGCCCCGCGAAGGTGTACCGGCTCGAGAAAGGCGAGCTCGTGTACAACGTGGAGGGCTGCATCGAGATGGGCGCGTGCGTCGTCGTGTGCGAGCACATCGGCCGGGGCGCGATCCGCTGGAACTACCCGCGCGGATCGTACGGCGTCGAGTTCCGGTTCGGGTGACCCGCCCCCATGGGCGAGGCGTGGACCAACTAGATAAGTGTCCGCACCCATCCGAGCTTGCCCATGCTCACCGAACGCAAGCCCGAGTGGCTTCGCGTCCGACCTCCCTCTGGCGATGACTACGCGCATCTCAAGTCCCTCCTCCGCGACCTCCGGCTCCACACGGTGTGCGAGGAGGCGCACTGCCCGAACGTCGGCGAGTGCTGGGGCGGCGGGACGGCGACGATCATGCTCATGGGGGACGTCTGCACGCGGGCGTGCCGCTTCTGCGCCGTGACGTCGGGGAAC
>MGWD01000007.1:542-770 GCA_001800825.1 Euryarchaeota archaeon RBG_19FT_COMBO_69_17
GGCTCCGCTACGTCGTGCTCACGTCCGTCGACCGGGACGACCTCCTGGACGGCGGCGCCGCTCACTTCGCGCGGACGATCCGGGAGATCAAGCGTCGGGACCCGACGGTCCTCGTCGAGGCGCTCATCCCCGACTTCCGGGGGGACCTCGAGGCCCTGCGGACGGTCGTCGACGCGGCACCGGACGTCCTCGACCACAACGTGGAGACCGTGCGGCGCCTCCAAGGGA
>MGWD01000007.1:841-1102 GCA_001800825.1 Euryarchaeota archaeon RBG_19FT_COMBO_69_17
TCGTTGTACACGAAGTCCTCGATCATGCTCGGGCTCGGCGAGACGCGGGAGGAGGTCATCGAGACGATGCGGGACCTCCGAGTGACCGACGTGGACATCCTCACTCTCGGCCAGTACCTGCGGCCGAGCGACTGGCACCTCCCGGTCCGCGAGTTCGTGCCCCCGGGGACGTTCGACGAGTACCGGGTCGCGGGGGAGGCGCTGGGATTCCTCTACGTCGCCGCGGGTCCCCTCGTCCGGTCCTCCTACCGCGCGAGGGAG
>MGWD01000007.1:1147-1511 GCA_001800825.1 Euryarchaeota archaeon RBG_19FT_COMBO_69_17
TGACCCGATCCTGGAGGACGACCTGTTCCGGATCATCGACCTCGACGGGACGTACGATTCCCGGCGGGAGCCCGCGCTCTCCGAGGAGACCCTCCGGCGGGGGTACCGGGAGCTCCTCCTCGTCCGGGCGCTCGACACGCGAATGCTCACGCTCCAAAAACAGGGCCGGATCGGCTTCTACGTGCCGAGCATCGGGGAGGAGGCGTCCCAGATCGGGAGCGCGATGGCCCTCGAACCCCAGGACTGGGTGTTCCCCGCGTACCGCGAGCCGGGATGCGCGCTCTGGCGCGGCGTGCCCCTGAACCGGCTCGTCGCGCAGTCGTACGGGAACGCACTCGACCTCATGAAAGGGCGGCAGATGCCG
>MGWD01000007.1:1570-1911 GCA_001800825.1 Euryarchaeota archaeon RBG_19FT_COMBO_69_17
GGCCGTCGGGGCGGCGTGGGCCGCGAAAATCCGGGGGGACCCCGTCGTCGTCCTCGCGTACTTCGGCGACGGCGCGACGAGCGAGGGAGACTTCCACTCGGGAATGAACTTCGCGGGTGTGTTCAAGGTGCCCGTCGTGCTCCTGTGCAAGAACAACCAGTGGGCGATCTCCGTGCCCGTGTCGCGCCAGACCGCGGCAAAGACCCTTGCGTCGAAGGCCGCCGCATACGGGTTCGACGGGGTGCGCGTCGACGGCAACGACCTCCTCGCCGTGTACGCGGCGACGAAGGCCGCGGCGGACCGCGCCCGCGCGGGCGGCGGACCCACGATGATCGAGGCGC
>MGWD01000007.1:1951-2564 GCA_001800825.1 Euryarchaeota archaeon RBG_19FT_COMBO_69_17
TCGAGTACTGGCAGGCGCGGGACCCGATCGAGCGTATGCGCCGGTACCTCGAGGCGAAGGGGCTGTGGACGAGGGCGTGGGACGACGGGCTCCGTCGGGAGGTCGACGACCTCCTCTCGGCCACGGTCCGCGAGGTCGAGAAGGCGCCTCCCCCGCCGCTCGAGACGATGTTCACGGACGTGTACGAGGAGGTCCCGCCCCACCTTCGGGAGCAGATGGAGGCGTTCCTCGCGAGCGGCGAGCGCCGGAGGCCGGAAATCCTCGACCGCTTCCCGCTGTGAGGCGGCCGATGGACGACCCGATGCGGTCGGAGGACGTCGTTTTGAGGGACGGCCGTGCAGTCCGGGTGCGCCCCGGGGAGCTCGACGACGCCAACGCGATTCTCGAGAACATCAACCTCGTGTGCGCGGAGGAGGTCTACCTGATGATGGACGAGGTCCCGTACGACCTCGAGCGGGAGCGGCAGTGGCTCTCCGAGTTCGACGGCGAACGGAACGCCCTGTTCGTCGCGACCCACGGCGAGGCAATCGTCGGGCAGGTGGACTCCCACGGTGGCGAATGGTCGAAGATGCGCCACGTCGGCGTCGTGGGGATCGCGATCCGGGACGGATGG
>MGWD01000007.1:2584-2908 GCA_001800825.1 Euryarchaeota archaeon RBG_19FT_COMBO_69_17
GGATCCTCGAGTGGATGCGCGCCCGCGGGTTCAAGAAGGCGGACCTCAGGGTGTTCGCGCCGAACGAGCGCGCGCGCCGCCTGTACGAGTCGTTCGGGTTCGAGGTCGAGGGCGTCGAGAGGCGCCAGGTACTCATCCGCGGGGAGTTCGTCGACGAGCTGAAGATGGGGCTCTGGCTCGGGACGTGAGGCCTACTTCCCCTTCTTGCCGAGCCTCACGACCGCGCTCGCGAGCGCGCTCCCGACCTCGCTGCACTTCGCCTTCCCGCCCAGGTCGTACGTGAGCACCTTCCCTTCCTTGAGGACAGACTCGACCGCCGTCTCG
>MGWD01000007.1:2945-3267 GCA_001800825.1 Euryarchaeota archaeon RBG_19FT_COMBO_69_17
ATCATCTGCGTCGCGAGGATCATGGCCATCGGGTTCACGACGTCCTTCCCCGCGTGCTTCGGCGCGCTGCCGTGGATCGGCTCGAACATCCCGTGCCGCTCGCCGACGTTCCCGCCCGCGGCCATTCCCATCCCTCCCTGGAGGACCGCTGCGAGATCCGTCGCGATGTCCCCGAACATGTTCGACGTCACGGCGACGTCGTACGACTCGGGCGAGCGGATCATCCACTGGAGGAACGCGTCGATGAACGCGTAGTCCCTCTGGATGCCGGCGAATTGCGCCGCGACCTCATCGTACACCTTCCGGAACAGCTTGCAGCCCG
>MGWD01000007.1:3423-3638 GCA_001800825.1 Euryarchaeota archaeon RBG_19FT_COMBO_69_17
GTGAGGAACCCGCGCGCCGGGGTGTAGAGTCCCTCCGTGTTCTCCCGCACGATGACGAAGTCGACCTTGCCCGGCTCCCACACCTGCTTGAACCCATCGTGGACCTTGTGCCGCACGTTCGGGTATAACTTCGTCGGCCGCACGTTCGCGTAGAGGTCGAGGCCGAAGCGAAGGCCGAACAGGACCCCGATACCCGCAAGCTCGCCGTTCGGGAG
>MGWD01000007.1:3734-4301 GCA_001800825.1 Euryarchaeota archaeon RBG_19FT_COMBO_69_17
GAAGGGGACTTTGTCGAACTTGACCCCGAAGGCGGATTCCAGGGCGCCGAGGATCTTCACGGCCTCGCGCATGACCTCTGGGCCCGTGCCGTCGCCGGGGAGGAGCACGATCTTGTAGGCCATCGGACCGCGGTAGAGGCCGAGCGCACATAAGGGTTACCGCGACGCCGCGGATGGAGATTCGCCATGCGTCCGGTCTCGCTAACCTTGAATAAGGTTAACGGAGCCACGACCCTTTGGGTCCCACGACACGGGCCTCGCGCTCACGACGCCTTCGCTGCGAGCTCCGCACGCAGCTTCGGTACGAGGCCGCCGGCCTTCAGGATCTCCATCAGGTTCGGCGGGAGAGGCTCGAACGCCACCCGGTCGCCCGAAGGCAGGACGACGTCGCCCACGTCCAGATCCACGGAGATCAGATCGCCCTCCTTCACCCGCGCCCGAAGACCGGGACACTCGATCACGGGGAACCCGATGTTGATCGAGTTCCTGTAGAAGATCCGTGCGAAGGTCTCCGCGACCACGCACGCGAGGCCGAGGCCCTTCAGGGCCACGGGCGCCTGCTCCCGG
>MGWD01000007.1:4330-5578 GCA_001800825.1 Euryarchaeota archaeon RBG_19FT_COMBO_69_17
CGGACCTTCTTCGCGAACGCCGGGTCGACGTTCTCCATCGCATGCTCCGCGAGGGATTTCAGGTCCATGGAGCCGAGGTACCTTCCCGCGATGATGTGATCCGTCGAGATGTCGTCGCCGAACGTCCATGCCCGGCCGGCGAACCGCGTCTGCATCGTCATGCCCCCCGCGGATCCGTGATCTCTCCATGGAGAGCGGACGCCGCGACCGTGTACGGCGACCCCAGGTACACCTGCGACTCCGGGCTCCCCATGCGACCTGGATAGTTCCGGTTCGTGGACGAGATGCACACCTCCTTCGGTGCAAGGACGCCCATGTGGCCGCCGAAGCAGGGCCCGCACGTCGACGAGGTGAACGTCGCGCCCGCGTCCATGAAGACGTCGACCAGGCGCTCCTTCATCGCCATCCGGTAGATCGCCTGGCTCGCGGGGGTGATGATCATGCGGACCCGCGGCGAGACCTTCTCGCCTTTCAGGATCTCCGCCGTGGCCCGGAGGTCCTCGATGCGCGCGTTCGTGCACGATCCGACGAAGGCGACGTCGATCTTCGTCCCCGCGACGTCCTCGATCGGCTTCACGTTCGCAGGGTTGTTCGGACAGGCGACCTGCGGCCCCATTCCGCCGACGTCCACGTCGAACGTCTTCAGGTAGTGCGCGTCAGGGTCCGCGTCCAGCGCCATGGACTCCAGGCCGAGAGATGCGAGGTACCGCCCCGTCGTGGCGTCCGCGGGAATCATCCCCGCCTTCGCACCCATCTCCGTCGTCATGTTCGACAGGACGAACCGCTCGTTCATCGGGAAGCCGCGGACCGTGTCGCCGTGGAACTCGACCGCCTTGTACGCGGCGCCGTCGTCCCCCGTCGTCTGGATGACCTTCAGGATCACGTCCTTCGCACCCGTCCGGGCGGCGAGCCTCCCCTCGATGCGGACGTCGAGGGTCTCCGGCACCTTGAGCCACAGCTTCCCGGTCGCCATGACCGCCGCGGTCTCCGTGACCCCGATCCCCGCGGCGAACGCGCCCATCGCCCCGGCCATGTTCGTGTGGCTGTCCGAGCCGATCACGAGCATCCCCGGGTGCACGTAGCCTCGCTCGACGACGAGCTGATGGATGATCCCGTGGTCCCCGAGGTCGTGGAACCGCTCGATGCCGTGCGCCCAGCAGAATTCCCGGATCGCCTGGTGCATCCGGGCGATCTGCTCGTTCGGCGGCGGCACCCAGTGGTCGATCGTGACGACACACCTCGAAGGGT
>MGWD01000008.1:0-130 GCA_001800825.1 Euryarchaeota archaeon RBG_19FT_COMBO_69_17
CGTCACGACGCCGCTCCCGGGCGCGAGGCGGCCGAGGTATGCGTGGGTCCATCCCACGCCGAGAGGGCCGTCCGCGGAGCTCAGACTGTTGTACGCCCTCGCCATGCGGAGGGTCCAGCCCTTCCCTGGC
>MGWD01000008.1:394-491 GCA_001800825.1 Euryarchaeota archaeon RBG_19FT_COMBO_69_17
GCCTTCACGTAGTGGGCCCAGGCAAACGTCGCATTGTCCTCGGAGGACGAGATCTTGAGGTCCACGCCGCCGTACGGGCCCGCGGAGTGGACGGTCC
>MGWD01000008.1:507-740 GCA_001800825.1 Euryarchaeota archaeon RBG_19FT_COMBO_69_17
CGCCTCGCGGGCGGGTCCCACGACGTACCCCACGTCCGCGACCCAGTTCCGGACGTCGTCCAGGGCGAGCTTCGTCCGCTTCCCGAACGTCTCGAAACCGAGGCCCGTAACCTCCGTCGGGCTTGGCGTCCCGGGATCCGTCACCTCCAAGAGGACGGCCCCGCCCCAGACGACCGTGAGGTTCGCGCCGTCGGCCACGACCTTGACCCGGTACGGCTGGCCCACGCCAATTG
>MGWD01000008.1:775-2766 GCA_001800825.1 Euryarchaeota archaeon RBG_19FT_COMBO_69_17
GAGACGACCCGCTTGAGGGACACCTGATCGAGGGCGTCGGACAGCTCGGCGTAGTGGTAGTTTGACGCATCGACCCAGCGGAACAGGATTCGCGCGATCCCCGAGACGGTCAGCGTGAGGGTCGCCTGAAGGCTCGCGTTCCACCGGCCCGCCAACGCGCGGATTCGTGTGTAGGGTTCGAGCTGGGCCGCCCCTCCGGCGATCGACCACGAGCCCGTGTCCGTCGTCCAGAGCCAGTCCTTCGTCCCGTCGTCGAAGCTGTCCGCGAACGTGCCGATCCGGAGGCGCTGGTCCCCGTAGTCCGGGAACACATGATCCCAGTACTCCCGGTCCCATCCCGAGGACGACCCCGTCGTCCAGGTCGGGTCGACGAAGAGCGGGAAGTGGGCCTGAGCGAGCATCGGCGGATCGAGGCGGAGCCGGAGGGTCCCGCCCTCGAGGGCGAGGGAGGCCACGGGACGCTCCCAGGTCCGCGGCGGCTCCGAGCAGTCCCACGCGTGGAAAGGCAGCGTCGTCCACACAGGGACGCCGGCCGGATCTCGGAGCTCGACTGCGGTGCCGTTCAGACGCACGTCGTACGTCGTCGTCAAGGGGACGTCGATCCATCCGTCGGCGGGGACGAGCCGGACGACGATCGTCTCCTTGATCGCGTCGGGCAGGAACTCGTACACGGCCCCCGGGACCTTTCCATGGGAGAACGACCCGCCGAGGCGGGTCACGCGGAACTCGGACGACGAGTCCTCGAGGAGGTAGGGCCACTCCCCCGCGGCCCGATCGAGCCCGCTGGAAGGCCGCCAGGCCCCGTCCCATCGGCGGAACGTCGGGAGGTACCGCACCCTCGTGGTCCCGTCCGGGAGCGAGGTGAGGGCGGAGCCCTCGCCGTACGCGGTCGCCTCCGGGTCCACGGAGGAGGTGGAAACCTCAGCTCCCCCCCCGGCCCTGGCGTTCATCCCCATCCCGCTGAACGACACGAGTACGAGAACCACAACGAGCGCGATGCTCACCGCACGCGGACGCAACCGGATCCCTCCCGGCGGAACGCCGTTCGTTGCCGGAGACAGCAACGACCCCTGCGAAGGAGTGCCACGGTGAAGATGGTTGTGCAAGTAGAATACGTTCTCTTGGGCGATTGACCTGCCTCGAGGAGGAAATCCCAACCGGCTGTCGACATTCAATCGCAAGACCCTTAGCTCCCCTGCCTTTACAGGAGGTTGCCAATACCGACGGACCTATGTGAGCGGCTGGTGCAGGCTCGCTGGTTACCCCGATGCGGGAGCCCCATGAGGACTAGGCCAATATGCAGCAGACGCGGCTCGCGTCGGCGAAGTCGCGTGGATTCTCCTCACGACGCGCTTCCGCCGGAAGGCGGAGCCCGCGGACTGGGGCGGGCTCGAGGCGGAATTCCTCGACCCCGACGACAACGTGTACTGGCTCATCGAACCCCGGGCATCCAGGCAGCGCCCCCGCTAGGCGACGAGGGTGCCCCCCCTGCGGGCCCGTCCGCGGGCGCGCCAGGTCAGCCCTTGCCGCCCTTCCCGCCGCCCCAGATCGCGCCGTCGGGCATGAAGACGGCGAGGACGACGGGGATCACGAACAACGCGATCGCCAGCAGGCGCACGACGACGACCATCTTCGGACTCATCGCTTCCACTCCTCGACCCACGCCCCCACCGGGCGGGAGGCCTCGGCCCGGGCATGGGGGCAGGACGGGATAATCCTGCGGGTCGGGCGACTCAGAGGGCCTGGACCGCGTTCGCGGCCTCCTCGAGCTCTCGGACGAGCTTCGCGCGGGCCTGCGGCGTGGCCCAGAGGTCGTCGAGGTCCGGGCGCGTCTCCCGGCAGATCCGCAGGAGCTCCTCGACGGGCGTCGATCGGAGGACCTCGAGGACGATGCCCCCGTACGTGCGGAGCTCCGCCGCGTGGTCCCGGACCACGGACCGGTAGAGCCAGAACTCGCACCCCATCCACCGCTCGACGTAGGAGCGGGCGAG
>MGWD01000008.1:2852-2977 GCA_001800825.1 Euryarchaeota archaeon RBG_19FT_COMBO_69_17
AGGGCCAGGGCGCCCCGGCGGCATAAAGGGCGCGGCCGGGGCGGCGTTCAGGACGTCGGCCGCACGTCCCGGAAGAACGCGTAGAAGCCCGCGATCGCGACGACGTAGAAGGCCGTCGCGAGGTA
>MGWD01000008.1:3006-3989 GCA_001800825.1 Euryarchaeota archaeon RBG_19FT_COMBO_69_17
GGAGGACCCCGCCGAGGACTGTCGTCACGGAGTTTGGGAGGCGCCAGACGAGGCTGTTCACGGCGCTCGCCACGCCCCGCTGGTCCTTCGGGATGATCCCCATGAGGAAGGAGTCGAGGAGGGGGGAGGCCATGTTCATGAGGGCCGCCCGGACCACGTAGACGGAGCCGGCGATGAGGGCGGTCGGGGAGGGGACCATGGAGAGCATGAAGACGGTCGAGAGGCCCTGGGTCATCACGATCGCCCTCACGGGTCCGAATCGTCGGGACAGGGACGCGCTCACAATCCCTGCGAGCCCGATCGTCAGGTTCGAGACGGCGAGGAGGGGCCCGCTGTATGCGTCCGGCACCCCGTACTTGAGGAAGAGCCAGGTCGGGACGAGGGGGATGATGAAGCCCGCGCCGAGGCCGATGAGGCTGTTGACCCCGGAGAACTTCACCAGCGGCTTGAGGGCGCGAAGCTTCGTGCGCGCGGCCCTCGGCCGGAGCACCTCCTGGTAGTCCCGCAGGAGGATCCAGGCCGCGACCGCCGTGACCCCGGACGCGAGGGCGAGGACCCCCATGAGGCCGAGGTGGACGGTCCTCGAGTCGAGCCCCGTCCTGTCCTGGACCCAGGGCAGGGCGACGGGGAGGACGAGGCCCGCGCCCATGGCGATGTTCCCGAGGACGAAGGACAGGGAGAAGGCCGCGTCCCGCTGCTCGACGTCCGTCTGGTCCGCGATGATCGCGTTCCAGGTCGTCAGGAAGGCACCGTCTCCGATCCCGAGGATCACGCTCGCGAGGACGAGCGGCAGGACGTCCGTCGTGAGGGCGAAGACGAGGAGGCTCGGGGGAAGGCTGCAGGCCGCCGCGATGAGGAGCCACTTTCGTCCCCGGCGGTCCGAGTACATGCCGAGGGGCACCGCGCTGACGACCATCGCGAGCCCCATGACCCCGAACATGAGCCCGACGTCCCCCGAGCTCACGCCGATCTCCGGGAGGTAC
>MGWD01000008.1:4029-4323 GCA_001800825.1 Euryarchaeota archaeon RBG_19FT_COMBO_69_17
CGGGCGCGTTCGCGAGGACGAGCCAGCGGACGCGCGGGGGGATCGCGCGGTAGGCCTCGAGCCAGCCTCGCGTCTTCGTCTCGCGGTCCATGGATTCCTCCCCGCGGCTGGGGACTCCCGCACGCATGGTACCCGGGGATATCTACATGCTGTATGGTTCCGTGGGACGGGTCAATACGGCGTCGGTTTCGCGTGCGCCGCGTCCGAGGATGCGCGACGGCGCGTTCGTGCCCAGGAAACCCAGGAGGGACGCAGGACCCGCCAAAGCTTGATTCGAATCTTCGGAGGAACGGA
>MGWD01000008.1:4383-4624 GCA_001800825.1 Euryarchaeota archaeon RBG_19FT_COMBO_69_17
CTCGGGTCGGCGCGGGCTTGAGTCATAATGTTTAAGTTCTAAGTGCACATACTATCCACACGTATGGTCCGGACCATCACGGTGACCGACGAGGCCTATGCCGAGCTCGCGAAGCGGAAGAAGCATCCCCGGGATTCCTTCACGAAGGTGATCCTGCGTATGGCCGGTCGTAAGGGCGATCCCCTCGCCGCGGCCGGCGCCTGGAAGGACATGTCGGATGCGGAGGCCGCGGAACTCCTGG
>MGWD01000008.1:4764-7378 GCA_001800825.1 Euryarchaeota archaeon RBG_19FT_COMBO_69_17
CCACGACCGCGGTGTCCGTGTACGAGCTCTCCCTGGGGGCGACGACCGCGGCCCGGGAGCGGGCGGCGCTCGAACTCCTCGAACCCCTCGTATTGCTGCCGCTCGATTCGGACGCCTCTTGGGCGGCGGGGACCACGATGCGGACACTCCACCGAGACGGGCGCACGGCCCCTCTTCGCGATCTCCTCGTGGGCGCGATCGCACGGGAGGCGGGATACCGGCTGTACACGTCGGACCGGCGCTTCCCTTCGTTGGAAAGCCTCGACCTGAAGGTCGTGTAGCGAAGCGGCTCAGTACATCTTCGGCTTCGCCTGGGGCTCGTTCCAATAGGGCCGCGTCGTGATGTACTTGATCTTCGCCTCGAACAGGTCGTTCAGGAGCTCCCGATCCGTGTCGTGCATCTTCGCGAGGATCTTGCTCGCGGCCGTCGGCCCTACGCCGTACACGGAGTTCGCGAAGACGGCCCGCCGGCCGTAGACGGCGACGAGGTCCGCGACCTGCTTCGCCCGCGTGAGGAGCTTCCGTTCTTCGTCGCTCACGTCGACCTTCCGCATGCGCTTCGCGAGGGCGTCCCGCACGGTCCATGCGGACCATCCGAGGGCCGTCAGGAGGCGGGATCCGCACTTCTCGCACTCCGGCCTCTCCGGCATCTCCCCCACCCGGACCTCCTCGTGGAACTGCCCGCACTCGAAGCACAGAAGGTGCACGGGCTCCGAGGCGAGGGATAGCCGCATCCTCTCGAGGATCTCCTCCCGCTCCGCCTCCGGGCTGAAGAGCTCCGGCGCCTCGACGTACCGCCGGAGGATGGGGTACGCGAGGGGCGTCGGGGTCTCCTCGGACCGGTGGACGGCGATCTCGATCTCCCCGGTCCGGATGCGGCGCACGAGGTGCCGCACGCGGTCGAAGTCCGCGTGGAGGAGGAGGGCCTCCCGCACGGCCTCGTCCTCGATCGGGGTGTTCGCGAAGCGCACCTCGAGGGAGTTCATCTCCCCCTCCCCCATCGCCAACCCGCGCGGGAGGGCCCCGAACCGCTCCGCGATCCCCTTCATGTAGTACCCGAGGGGCAGGTGGTCCTCGAGGAGCGCCTTGAGGCCGTCCTCCAGGGTCGCGTCGTCGAGCCGGAAGAGTTCATCCGCGAGTCCTTGGACGTCCAGCTCCCGCGTGTCCGCCACGAGTTCGTACAGGATCCGGTACGCGTCCGTCCACCAGAACCGCACGAGGTGCTTGCGAGCGAGGAGCTCCTCGATCAGGTCGCCGAGGGTCTCGTTCACGATCTCTCCGAAGGACGCGTGGACGATGAGGAAGCGGTCGAACGCCTCGACGACGATCCGGTCGTCCGTCGGCATCGGGGCGCCCGCCTTCCGATGGTTCGCGTGCTCCTCGACGATCCGTTTCGCGCCCGTCTTGTTGAGGGGCCAGGCCTCTTGGAAGTGCTTGATCGCCGCCTCGGGCCCGTCCCTCGCGAGCCTAGCGTCGATTGTCTTCCGCAGCCGCCCCACGCGCTGGGCCAGCCCGAAGGGCACGGGCATCATCTCCCCGTCCCAGCCCGGGATGAGGGCGTTCGGGTCCACGACGGGGGTCACGTACACGACCCCGTCCGGGCCGATCTCGTGGATCCGCCAGGGCCGTCCTCGGACGATGAAGTTCAGGCCCTTCCGGGCCTTCAGCATCATGAACTCCTCCCCGAGGATCCCCACGGGCCTCTGGGACGTCAGGTCGACGACCCGGTATCGGCGTTCGTCGCGGATCGTGGAGAGGTTCTCGAAGTAGTACTGCCGCCCCTTCGGCGTCACGCGGAGCGCCTCGCCGCCCTGGCGCCGGACGATCCCGAGGTGGTCGAGGAAATCGACGACCTTCCGCGCCTGGGCGTCGTCGAGGTCGCGGTACGGGTCCGCCGATCGGACGATCTCGAGGACCTCTGTCCAGGGTCGCGTCCCGCCCGCGTCGAGGGCGCATCCGACGATCTGGTGGGCAAGGACGTCAAGGGCATTGCGGTGGAGCTGGAGGGGCTCGAGGTCCTGCTCCCTCGCAGCCTCGACCGCGGCGAGGGACTCGATGGCGTCGTCCGCGGAGACCGCGAGGATCGTCCCCTTCGACGTCCGGTCGAGGCGGTGCCCGGACCGCCCCACGCGCTGGATGAGGGACGTGACCTGCCGAGGAGACATGTACTGGACGACCCGGTCCACGGTCCCGATATCCAACCCGAGCTCCAGGGTGCTCGTGGACACGAGGGCCTTCATGTCCCCCGCCTTGAAGGAGCCCTCCACGCGCTCCCGCTCCTCCCGCGGGAGGGAGCCGTGGTGCACCCCGACGTCCTGGCGGACCATGGCGAGTCGGGAGCCCATGAGCTCGACGAGGGGCCGGGCGTTCGCGAAGACGAGGGTCGAGCGGGACTCGTCGAGGAGGTCGTCGATCGCGTTCAGGCCCGCGGCGGCCTCGGGGGACATGTACAGGTCCCGCGCCGTCTCGAAGTCCTTGTCGATGGGGCGCGGCCATTCGACTCGGTACTCGTAGCGCTTCTCGAGGGGCGCGGCAACGACTTCGAGGGGCCTCGTGCCGCCGAAGAACCGGGCGATCGCCTTCGGTTCGCCGACCGTCGCGGAGAGGCCGACCC
>MGWD01000008.1:7533-7687 GCA_001800825.1 Euryarchaeota archaeon RBG_19FT_COMBO_69_17
GAGGATGTCGGGCGGGATTGCCGCCTGGCGGCGCCGGTCTGCGGTTGGAGTGTCGCCGTGGCGCACGGCGGCGGTGAGGCCCACGATGGCGGTCATCTTCTGGATGCGCTCGGTGAGGTTCCGGTTGAGGGCCCGCAGGGGGGTAATGTAGATG
>MGWD01000008.1:7731-8334 GCA_001800825.1 Euryarchaeota archaeon RBG_19FT_COMBO_69_17
TTTTCCGGAGCCCGTAGGGGAGACGATGAGGACGTCCGCGCCGGCTCGAATCGCCGTGGCGGACCTCTTCTGGATCTCATTGGGCTCGGCGATTCCCAGGGCTGCGAGGAACATGGCGTGTGCGCCTCTCGGTCTCGGTGTCCGCGAATCGGGCGACAAGGGGGGGCCCACTCGTCGTTCCGGACGATAAACTTGACTGAGAGGGCCGGCAATCTACCGGCGCTTTCGGCCTCGTCCCAGGAAGGGATACTTGGCCCCGAGGACGAACGTACCTTTGCGGTCTTCCGGAGCTGTCACAGGTAGTCGTCGCGAGAGAAGATCTTTGAGGACAACGAACTTGTCGTCCCCCTCACCCCGGCGATACATGATGGCCTTTCGCGTCACGTCGGGCTCGCTCTTCAGGAAGAGGACGCCGTAGGTGCGCTTCTTGACCCAGAAGCCCTCGACTTCCGCAAGATCGATCTCACAGTACTCGAAGGCATTCTTCCGTCTCAGGTCCCATGCTTTGTAGGCATCGGCGACGGCATCAGCCATGCCCAAGGCGTATGCGTCTTGTTTCGCAGCAAGAATGGGATCGGGCGTCCGAATGAGTATCAATCGTTT
>MGWD01000009.1:0-267 GCA_001800825.1 Euryarchaeota archaeon RBG_19FT_COMBO_69_17
GCCGACACGCACTTCTCTGTCCCTCGAACTTCGCGCTCGCGCCGCCTAAATCGGCGTTCAACGGCCGAAGACTGGAACGTCACAAGCTTCCGTGTCGACTCCTGGTGCTGCTTTCGGTCCATGTTGTACCGGTCGTCCAAGGGCCCGAGGCGACCTTCGCTGTTCGCTACGTCGCCAAGGATGAGGCGCGACGACCTGTCAAGGGTCCGAGCAGTCCCGGGTGTGCCCGCAGCGGGTGCAGATCACCTTGCAGTGCCGCTCGACGGT
>MGWD01000009.1:316-592 GCA_001800825.1 Euryarchaeota archaeon RBG_19FT_COMBO_69_17
GGGCCCGCGCGCACGGGGGAGGAGGGAGGCATGGTCCGCCTCTCGAAGCGGATCGCAGGATAAGAGCCCATCGCCCCGGGGTCCGGCCCGGGACGCGTCAGCGGAACGCGTGGCCGCAGAAGAAGCAGAACAGGTTGTCCGCGTTCACGGTCATCCCGCAGTTCGGGCAGCGCTTCTAGGTCGGGCCCGCAGCTGCGGGCGGAGGCCCGCTCGTGGGCGGAGGGCTCGCGGGGGCGGCCGCGGGGACGACAGGCGGCGGGACGGGAGGCGGGGCAG
>MGWD01000009.1:708-1026 GCA_001800825.1 Euryarchaeota archaeon RBG_19FT_COMBO_69_17
AAGGCGACGATCGCCGCGAGGGCGAGGATGAAGAGGGCGAGGTAGAGGAGGTTCGAGGCGAACAGGTTGTACAGGACGAAGAGGAAGTCGGGGAGGCTCGTCACGGTCACGGACCGCACCTCGGACTCGTACGGGGTGCCGTTCACCGTCGCGACGACCTTGAAGTAGAACGCGGAGGCGCCCTCCGGCATCCGGAGGCCGCCCGCGGTGAAGTTCGCCTTCGTCGCCCCCGTCTGGGCGGGCGTCGCGTTCCCGAGCCCGCCCGGCGAGGTCCCCCATACGACATGGGTGTCGGAGATCGGCAGGCCCGCGGGCCCG
>MGWD01000009.1:1062-12370 GCA_001800825.1 Euryarchaeota archaeon RBG_19FT_COMBO_69_17
GTTGTTCACGGAGATGAAGGGCCGGTTGAGGGCGTTGATCGCGCCCCAGTAGTCGACCTCGCCCCAGCCGTAGCCCGTGTCGGGCCCCGGCGACCCCTTGTCTTCCGCCGTCCTGTTGAGGATGTTCCAGACGTCCACGTTCGTCAGGGCGGGCTCGTACGACCACAGGAGGGCCGCGGCCGCGCTCACGTAGGGCGCCGCGAGGGACGTCCCGTAGAGGTAGTGGATCTGGTGGTTCGCGGTGAGGGTGAGGATCCTCGAGCCGGGCGCGGAGATGTCAAGGCCCGCCCCGTAGTTCGAGTAGCCGGCTCGGGAGCCGCCCTCCTCGAGGGCCGCGACGGACACGACGTTCGGGAGCCTCGCGGGGTAGTCG
Source organism: Euryarchaeota archaeon RBG_19FT_COMBO_69_17 (assembly GCA_001800825.1). GTDB lineage: Archaea > Thermoplasmatota > Thermoplasmata > RBG-16-68-12 > RBG-16-68-12 > RBG-16-68-12. Next base: position 1,436 of record MGWD01000009.1, read on the forward strand.
AGCCGGTTCACGCCCGCGTTCCCCGCGGCCGCGACGACGAGGGCGCCCCGGCCCCAGGCGTAGTCGATCGCGAGCTGCATGTCCGTGGGCCCGCTGAACGTGTCGTTCGTGCCGAGGGACAGGTTGATGATCTTGGCCCCGCGGTCCGCGGCCCACCGGATCGCGCGGGACGTGTTGTACGACGACCCCTCCCCGTTGGGCCCGAGGGCCCGGAGGGCCATCACGCTCACCTGGGCGGCCCCCGCGATCTGGTACCCGTTGTCCAGGAGGGCCGCGACGACCCCCGCGACGCCCGTCCCGTGGAACGTCCCGCCCGCCGTGTCCTCGTCCATCGGGTTCGTGTCGCTGTCGATGAAGTCGTACCCGTGGGTCCCGTCCGTGTTGGACCACATGTTCGCGAGGATGTCGTTGTGGGTCCACCACACGCCCGTGTCGACGACGGCGACGAACACGCTCCGGGAGCCCGTCTCGACGTTCCAGGCGAGGTCCGCCTGGACGGAGCGGAGGCCCCACTGGTCCGCCCAGAACGTGTCGTCGGGGATGAGGGACGCCCGCACGGGGAAGTCCGTGATCACGAGGACGGGGGTCTTCCCCGGCTCCGCGGAGGCCACGCCCGCGAGGGTCGCGACGAGCAGGAGTGCGCCCGCGGCGAGGGCCGCGGCCCGGAGGCCGAGGGAGGGGAGGGAGCGCCTGGAATGCACGAGGGTGGGCCTCCAGATTCTCGGGAGGAGATGCCGGACTCGCATATCAGGTCCCGTCCTTCTTAAACTTCACCCCGTGATTGTCAGGGCTTGACATCAGCCGCGAGTGGGGCCAACCCTTTTCCGGAGGCATTCCGTGGGAGTGCCCATGCCCGACGCCTCCGCGCCCGTGGCCCTCGTGACGGGGGCCTCGACGGGGATCGGCCGTGCGACCGCCTTCCTCCTCCCCCGCGCCGGGTACCGGACGTACGCGACGGTCCGCACACCGGAGGCGGAGGCATCCCTCCGGGCGGAGGCCGCGGGGACGCCCCTCGAGATCCTGCGGGCGGACTTCGCCCGCGAGGCCGACGTAGGGGAGGCCGTCCGCCGCGTGCGGGCGTCCGAGGGCCGGATCGACGCCCTCGTGAACAACGCGGGGTACGCCCAGCTCGGGGCCGTCGAGGACCTCCCGCGGGACGTGGTCCGCCGGCAGTTCGAGGTCAACGTGTTCAGCGCGGTCCAGGCGTGTCGGGAGGTCCTCCCGACGATGCGCGCGCAGCGGGCCGGCCGGATCGTGAACGTGAGCTCCCTCGCGGGCCGCGTGTCCGTGCCGTTCATGGGCGCCTACTGCGCGTCGAAATTCGCCCTCGAGGCGTTCAGCGACGCCCTCCGGATCGAGGCGAAGCCCTTCGGGGTGCGCGTGGCGATCGTCGAGCCGGGGCCCGTCGTCACGCGCTTCCAGCGGAGGGCCCTCGAGTCCCTCCCCGAGGTCGCGACAGGCTCGAGCGCGTACGAGACAATCTACGAGTCGTACCGGCGCGAGTTCGAGACGGGTGCGGGCGCGACCCCGGGGCGGGTGGCTCACGTCATCCTGAAGGCGCTCCAGGCGAGGCGTCCGAGGTCACGGTACCGCGTGCGGGCCGTGGACGCGGTCGCGGCGGGCTTCACGCAGGTCGTCCCGAAGGGAGCGATGGACCCCGTCCTGTCGCGGTACATGGGCCTCCGGAAGCTCGGTTGAGCCGTCAGCCACAAGAAGGCCCTCCGCGTTCCCCGCGGGGATCCCATGCGCGCCGTGTTCTTCCGCCGATTCGGACTGCCCGACGTCTTCGAGGAAGGCGACCTCCCGACCCCGGAGCCGGGCCCAGGTGAGATCCGGCTCAAGGTGATCGCGACGGCCCTGAACCACTTCGAGGTCTGGACCCGTGCGGAGCCCGGGGAGGTCCCCATGCCCCACGTCGGCGGGTCCGACATCCTCGGGGTCGTGGACAAGGTCGGACGCGGGGTGAAGGTCCGCGTTGGGACCCGGGGCGTCTTCCACCCGGGCTGGTGGTGCACGAAGTGCCGGTTCTGCCGGGCCGGCGAGGAGCACCTCTGCAAGACGTACGGGCTGATCGGGGAGGTGACGAACGGCGGTCTCGCGGAGTACGCCGTGGCGCCAGCGCGGAACTTCGTCCGCGTGCCCGACGCCCTCCAGGACGAGGTCGCGGCCGCGTACCCCCTGACGTCCCTCACCGCGTACCGGATGCTCGTGACGAAGGGCCGCCTCCGGCGGGGGGAGACGGTCCTCGTCCACGGGGCGGGGGGCGGGCTGTCGTCGATTGGGATCCAGATCGCCCGGGCCCTCGGGGCGCGGGTCCTCGCGACGACGAAGGGCGCCGAGAAGGCCGCGAAGGCGCGGACGCTCGGGGCGCAGGTCGTCATCGACTACGCCGCGGACGACGTCCTCGCGCGCGTGATGGAGGCGACGAAGGGCGAGGGCGTCGACCTCGTGTTCGAGAACGTCGGGAGGGCGACGTTCGAGACGTCCCTGAAGGCCCTCCGGAACGGGGGGCGGATCGTGACCGCGGGGGCCCACACGGGTCGGGAGGTGTCGTTCACCCTCGGGGACCTATATTGGTATCAGAAGGAGATCCTCGGCTCCTCGATGGGCGGGCCCAAGGAGTTCGCCGCCGTGAGCCGGCTCGTGTTCGCGGGGAAGATCCGCCCCGTGATTGACCGCGTGGTGCCCCTTTCCGCCGCGAACGTGCGCACAGGACACGAGGCCCTCGAGGCCGGCACCCAGTTCGGGAAGATCGTGTTCCGCGTCTCGTGACGGATTTCGACGGACCGCGTATGGAACCAGGGTCCGTCCGGGGCGAGAGAGCGATGAGGAATATAGGTCATTCCTAAACGCATAATCGCCGCAACAGCCCTTGAATAGGGCCCCTCGAATCGGGTCGCCGTCCGCCCCGGGAGGGCGGCGAAGAGAAACCGGGTGGGTGGAGGTCCGAGACGATGGCGAAGCAGTTCAGCGTGGCGTTGGACGACAAGCCGGGTGAGCTGGCGAAGCTCGCAGGAGCGCTCGCGGAGAAAGGAATCAACATCAAGACCGCGTCGCAGGCGAGCCTCGGTGGAAAGGGGGTCGTGAACCTGATCACGAACGACGAGGCGAGGACCCGCGACGTCCTGAGGACGCAGAAGTTCTCCTTCAGCGAGGACGAGGTCCTCGTGGCGAGGCTCGATGACAAGCCAGGCGCCCTCGCCCAGGTCGCGAAGAACCTCGCGGCCGCGAGGATCAACATCAAGGCGCTGGGCCTCCTGTCGAACGCGGGTCCGAAGGTCGAGGTCGCCCTGGCCGTGGACCAGCCGGAGAAGGCCAAGTCGATCGTGAAGTGAAGCCTCGGACCGCCATTGCGCGATGGACCTGGCCGACAACGCACGTTGTTTCAGTTTCCGCCACGTCACCCCGTCGCCGTGCAGAGAGGCTGCACAGTGTATCACGGGCTGTTGTTGACCGTGCCGCAAGAACCTCCGTATTGAGTCCTGAGATTTTGTCTGAGACGTCCCCCGGTATTCGCGAGGCACTTCAGAATTGGGCGGAGCAGTCGACGTGTCCGCTGCCTTTCTAAACACAGCGTCCCTGATAGGTTCGTATCACACGAGGTCGCCCTCCGTAGTAACGCCTTGATGATGCGCAACCGTTTATCGCGTTGCGTCTAGACAGCTCCGCAAATACCGTACGATTGCGTTTGTCACCTCCGATCCGCGAGATGGGTCGGAGCGGGCCTGGGATTGAGTTCTGAAGCAGCAAAGCTTCCATGGAAGCCGGATTGCGCTAATCCCGAGGGAGATCCGGGGACAGAGGCTCTCCGGGGGCTGTCAGAGGCGCTTCGCGAGCTCCACGAACCTCGCGCTCGCGCCTCCCGTGATCGGTGTCCCGTGGCCGAAGATTGCATGTTCGAAGTGGAACACGGCGAGCTTGCGGATCGATTCCCGGTGCTGCTTCGGATCCACGTTGTAGCGGTCGTCCATGGGCCCGAGCCGGCCCTCGTTGTTCGCGCCGTCCCCGACGAAGAGAAGGGACCGCGTCTCGTCGAGAAGGGCCATGCTCCCGCGGGTGTGGCCCGGGGTGTAGATGACCCTGAGTCCGTCGTGGACCTGGCCGTCCTCCAGGAGGACGTCGACGGGCGTCCCCGGATGGCGCTGGACGCGCGGCGGCCCGTCGTACGTCCGTTTGCGGGAGATGAAGTCCGCTTCCACCCGGTGGGCCGCGACCTTCGCGGGGGAATCCGCCTTGATTGTCGCGAGGCCCCCCACGTGGTCGGGATGGGTGTGCGTGATGAAGATCGTCGAGAGGTCCCTCGGGTTCACGCGGGCCTTCGCGAGCCCGTCGAGGAGCTTCCGCGTGTCGTCCTCCACGCCTGTGTCGACGAGGATGAGCCGGTCGTCGACGAGGAGTGCCGTCGTCGCGTACGTCTCGAAGACATGGACGCCCTTCAGGAACTCCATAACCGCACCCCGCGACACCCACTAGCGTCCGCGGACTTATGCCTTTCGCGTCGCGGGGATCCTCGGCGTCGCGTCGTGCGCGACGCATTCTTATGGTCCCGCGCGTTCCCTCATCCCGGTGTGCTCATGTCCCTGACGGATGTCCTCGCGAGGGTCGAGGCGGACGCGGAGAAGTCTCTCGAGCTGCTGAAGGAATACTGCCGGTTCCCGTCGATCTCCGCGCACAAGAAGGCGCAGCCGGAGACCGCCGCGTTCGTCCGGCGGCTCCTGACGGAGAACGGCTTCGACGCGCGCGAGATTGCGACGGACGGCGGTCCGCCCGTTGTCTACGCAGAACTGAAGGTGAACGAGAGGAAACCGACCCTCCTCATGTACCAGCACTACGACGTCCAGCCCGTCGATCCGCTCGACGAGTGGAAGCGGGACCCCTTCGATCCCGTCCTGGAGGACGGAAAGTTCTTCGCCCGCGGCTGCGGGGACACGAAGGGGAACTTCATCGCCCAGCTCCTCGCGGTCCAGGCGTGGCAGCGCGCGGCCGGCGGACCGCCGATCAACCTGAAGTTCGTCGTCGAGGGGGAGGAGGAGATCGGGAGCCCGCACTTCCTGCCCTTCGTGGAGGCGAACAAGGAGCTCCTCAAGGCGGACGGAGCGACGATCGAGGGCGGGGACCACCTCCACGACGGGACCCCGAAGATAGAGCTCGGCTGCAAGGGCACCCTGTACGTGGACCTGATCTGCCGGACTGCAAAGGTCGACCAGCACTCCATGTACGCGCCGATCGCCCCGAACCCCGCGTGGCGGCTCATCCACGCCCTGAACACGCTCCGCGATCGGAACGGGAAGGTCACGGTCCCGGGATGGCTCGAGGACGCCCGACGGCCGACGGCCCGGGAGATCCGGTACCTGAAGGCGAGCGGCTTCAAGGGCCAGGCGCTGAAGGAGTTCTGGGGCGCGTCCGAACTGTTGGGCGGGGACAACGACTATGAGCTGCTCCGCCGGCTCGTGTACTGGCCCACATGCACGATCTGCGGCTTCATCAGCGGCTATACGGGGGAAGGCTCGAAGACGGTGAACCCCGCCGTGGCGAGGGCGAAGGTGGACTTCCGCCTCGTGCCGAACATGAAGTCGGAGAAGCAGCTCGTGAAGCTCACGGAGCATCTCAAGGCGAAGGGCTTCGGGGACATCCAGGTCCAGTTCACGGACAGCCTCGAGGCCTCCGCGATCTCGATGACCGCGAAGGTCGTGAAGGCGGCCGTGAAGGGGGCCGTCGAGGTGTACGGCCGGGAGCCGGAGGGGTTCCCCTGGTCCGCGGGGGCCTCCGCGAACGCCTTCTTCAACGAGGTCGTCGGGGTGCCCTCGATCTCAGGGCCCGGCGTCTCGTACGACGGCTCGAACTACCACGCCCCGAACGAGAACATCCGGATCCCGGATTTCATCGGCGGCGCGAAGCACATGGCCGCGATGATCGGCAAGTTCTGAGACCATCCTCATGCCGTGCACGTATCGGGCGGCGTGAGAACGGATTCACGTCGGCTGGAACCCGGCGATGCGCTTCGGGTCCCCTAAATGGTCATATAGGGTGCGGACGCTCGCGGATGCGAGGAGGCCGACAGGACATGAGCGACGGGATCACCGCGCGGCGGTTCCACGAGTCCGACGGCGTCGCGGACTGGCGAGTGGTGGGCGAAGGGGCGTGCGCGTACTTCCGCACAGGGTCGTTCGCAGCCGGCGCCCGGCTCGTGAACGCAATCAGTGAGCTGGCCGGCCTCGATGCCCACCACCCGGACGTCGACCTGCGGTACGATGGCGTGATCGTGCGGCTGATCACGGTCGCGCCGGACTACTACGGGCTGAGTGAGCGCGACCTTGCGCTGGCTCGGCAGATTTCGACGATCGCGCGCAAACTCGGCGTCCCCGCCGACCCAAGCATCGTCCAGACGGTCCTGGTCACGATCGACGCGCGTGACATCCCCACGGTGAAGCCCTTCTGGCGGGCCGTGCTGGGATACCAGGATCGCGATGACAGCCCCGAGGACCTGGTCGATCCACGCGGTCGCGGGGCGTCACTCTGGTTCCAGAAGATCGGCGCGCCAGACCCGGAGCGAAACCGGATGCACATCGACATCTGGGTGCCGCCCGACCAGGCCCAGGCGCGGATCGCAGCCGCGATCGCCGCGGGCGGGCACCTCGTCACCGACGAGTACGCGCCCGCCTGGTGGACGCTGGCCGACCCGGAGGGCAATCTCGCCGACGTGGCCACGACGATGAGCCGCGACTGAGGAGTCGCTCCCACAGAACGGTCGGTCTCGCTGGGCATAGGCACGAACCCATCGAATTCAGCGATCCAAGCCCGAACGAGTCGCCGGGGGACTCAACCTCCGCGTGGGTCCAGAACCAACCCTGAACGATCGGAAGCCGGCCTCGTGGGGGGAATCGGAAGGATGTTCCCGACGGGGAGTGAACCCACGTGGGTTTGCTTCCGAGGAATCCAACCGACGAGTTCAAATACTTACGAAGCGTAAGTGGGCATCATGAAGGCTGAGTTCGTGGAACTCATCGGCAAGCAACACACGCTGCGCGTGCTCTTCACCCTCCGCGTGACCGGCCCCCAACGCTTTGGCGAGCTCCAGAAGGCGCTCGGTATGAACCCGGCGCAGCTCGATCGCGCGTTGAAATGGCTGCAGGAGCGCGTGTACATCCTCGCGAAGACGATGCCAAAGAGGGGCCACTCTGTTGTTGTGACATACGAGCTCGGCAGGAGAGGTGCGGCCTTCCTTGACGCGTTCGACTCGTTCGTGCAAGGCGCCGACAAACGGCGCGACGTCCTTGGGGAGAGGCCAGTGCAAGAACTCGTGACGCTCGCTGCATAGCATGGCGACCGTATTCCTACTCGGGCCCAGCGAGTGGCAGGACACCCAAACCGGTCCTTCGCCAAGAGATCGACGGCGCGAACTCGCTCAACTACTGCGCCATCATGGGCACCGAGCCATCCTCATGGAAGATGAACTGGATCAGGAGGGTGAGGACATGGTGGGGAAATTCGATCGCCTTCTGCGAGGCTCGACAGACGTCGTGCTCTACTGGCCGACGAGAGCGAAAATGAGCACAACATATACAGAGATGGTGCTCCTTCGGAAGGCTGGCGAAGAGGGACCGCTTCCGCGATTGTGGTTCCTCCATCACGAGAACGTTGCCACAATCGAGCGTGGGGTGTTCAAGGTGCACGAATCGGGCGCACGAAGCCGCTATCTCACGAGCGTCGCGCTGCTTGGTATCAGGCCGATTCCATGGCGGACGACCGACGACTTGCGCGAGCGCATCGCCCTCCTTGCCGCGGAACTCGGCTGATTGCCACACGCCCGCGTCATCAGAATTCCGTCGAGGAGCCGCCCTGGACTAGGATCGATCTGAGTCCATCGCTTCTCCCTCCAATTCATGCAAGCTGGCCACGACGAGCCGTGGCAGTAAACCCGCGTGGGTACGCTCCCGACGGGATTTGAACCTGTGACAGAAAGTTCGAGAGGCTTCTATCCTTTGCCACTGGACTACGGGAACGCGCTAAGCGTGGGATCGTCATTGACGTGGACGATAGCCTTTAGCCGTCCGGGGCGTTCCCCGCCCTCGTGCTCGCGTACCGCCTGAAAGGGAAGGACCGCGCGGCCTTCGAGGAGGTCCCCAAACCCAGGGCCCAGCCCGGGGAAGTCGTCATCGCGATCCACGCGAACGGCCTGTGCCGGTCGGACATCCACCACCTCCACGGGACGACGCCGGGAGAACGGTCCACGATGGGCCACGAGGGCGCAGGCGTCGTCGAGGCTCTCGGCGAGGGCGTCGAGGGCTTGAACGTCGGGGACCGCGTCGTCGTGAACTACGTGAATCCGGACGGCTCGTGTCCGATGTGCCGCCGGGGACGCGAGGATGTCTGCGAGAGGCTGCCCCTGGGGTTCGGCACGGACGGCGTGTTCGCAGAGGCACTCGCCATTCCGGCGAGGAACGTCGCCGTCCTCCCGGAGGCCGTGCCCTTCGACGAGGGCGCGATCCTCGGATGCGCGGGGGCCACGGCATACCGTGCGACCTCCCGATCGGACCTTCGGCCCGGGATGTCCTGCATGATCATCGGCCTCGGTGGCGTCGGGATGCAAGCCGTCGCGATCGCGAAGCTCTTCGGGGCGTCGCCCCTCGTCGCGGTGGATGTCCGGGACGCGAAACTCGCCCTCGCGAAGCGGCTCGGTGCGGACCTCCTGGTGAACGCGGCGAAGGAGGATCCGGTGGCAGTCGCCCGGTCCCTGGGCGACGGTCGCGGCGTCGACGTGGCATTCGAGTACATCGGCCTTGCGAAGACCCTGAACCAGGCCATCGAGGCCACGCGGTGGGGTGGACGGACAATGATGGTCGGCATTCCCCCTGGCAAGATCGAATTCGACGCGCAGGCCTTCAACCTCGGCGCGAAGACCCTCATGGCGACCCAGGGCCATACGAACCAGGATTTGAGGGAGGTCATCGACCTCCGCGCGCGGGGGCTCCTGCGGACCGCGGAGACGATCACGCACCACCTCCCGTTCCGCGAGATCGACAAGGGGATCGAAATCCTCGAGTCCCAGAAAGGGGACCCGGTCCGGATCGCGCTCCACCACTAGGCGATCGAGGCCGCCGCGAGCGTCACGAAGCCAGTGCTTCCTCGGCTCGCATGTGCACGTTGACCCAGATTCGAGTGCTCCCGACGGGATGCACCTGGGAGCCGCAAGGTCGCTGTTGAACGTATCTGAACAGGCCCTCCCGGGTGCGAACGAACGTGCCGCCCACGCGCCCCGATCCTCCCGATTCGGGCGCGATTGGGGCGTGACTCGAGCGTCACCTTGAACAAGGGACATCCTCGAAACCCTCGGTCCCCCGCATATCGGGGAAGGTCCCCCGAAGGAGAACCACACATGAAGGCGAGGAGAGGCACCCTCGTCGCGGTCGGGCTCGTCTTGGCCTTGGCGTTCATGGCGAACGTCGGGTCCGCGGCGGCCCCGGACCGGGCGGCGGGCCGGATCTACGGCGACGACGAATTGTGGGCGACGTTCGTGACGACAGACCTGAAGCCGGGTCCCGAGAGGAGCTTCAATCTCCTCTACGCGTTCCCGGGGACGAGTCTCATCTCCGTGACGGACTCCGTCCCGGGGGACGTGGACTACCGCGGCGGCCGGTGGATGGTCTTCGCGGTGAGCTTCGTCGGGATCGAGCCGACCCAGTTCACGAACGACGCGGACGTCCTGTACCATGCAGCCCTCGGCCATCTCTCGATCAGCACCGAGCCGGTCGGGTACGTCTCGTGCCCGCTCTTCAGCCTCTGAAGGCGGGCCTGCCTCCTTTTTCCATGTCACCTTATATCCCTCACGCCCGCATTCGGGCGGCGGGGTCGCTTGAGCCAAGTCCTCCGGCAGCTCCTCTGGTACCTCCTCGGCGGGACGCGGGGAGGCGCGAACCGCGCGCGGATCATCGACACGCTCCGCGAGCGGCCCCACAACGCCCACCAGCTCTCCGAGGCCCTGGGCCTCGACTACCGGACGATCCGGCACCACCTCGAACTCCTCGTGAAGAACGGGCTCCTCACCCGTCCCGCGGGGGGCGCGTACGCGTCGCCCTACTTCCTCTCGCCCTTCCTCGAGGCGAACTACGCGGTCTTCGAGGAGGTTCGCCGGAAGGCGCTGCCGGGGGAGGGCGAGTGAGGCGGGATTCTGGCATAGGGCCATCCCCCGGAGGCGGGTAGGAGACGGAGACCATGGCGGACATGTTCATGACGGGCAGCCTCGTTATCGGCGCGGCGAACGTCATCCTGTCCCTCGCCCTCCTCCTCGTGTACGGGCAGGTGTACCGCCACGCCCACTCGTCCTTCGCCCTCGCCCTCCTCCTGTTCGCGGGCGCGTTCCTCGCCCACAACGCCCTGGTCGTGTACTCGTACGCGACGATGATGCCCCTCGTCCCGGAGGCGATGGGCCCGTACATCCTGGGGATCGCCGTGCTCGAGGCCGCGGGCCTCGGGGCCATGGCGTGGACGGCGACCCGGTGAGGGCCCGTCCCTCCGAAGGATAATTACTGTTCGTGTCGTACCTTCAAGGGGGGCTGCTCCTCCGTCCTCCGCGAAAGGATCGCGAGAAGGCCGGTGTGGGCGTGCTCGAAGGTCGTTTTCGCAAGCTCAATCCATCGAGGGTCGAGATCGCGGAGAAGGACCCCCTCACGCGGGTCGCGTCGGACGAGGAGGTCCTGGAGCCCTTCGGCCGATGGGCGGCCCAGTTCGAGGCCATGCGCTGCCTCTACTGCCACGAGCCCCAGTGTGTGAGCGCCTGCCCGGTGGGCCAGGACTGCCGGGAGTACAACGCGAAGATCGCGGAAGGCAACTTCGCGGACGCCGCGAAGATCATCCTGAGAGACAACCCCCTCGCCCTCACCCTGTCCCGGGTCTGCTACCACTACTGCGAGGAGTCGTGCGTCGTCGGGATCCGCG
>MGWD01000009.1:12385-12846 GCA_001800825.1 Euryarchaeota archaeon RBG_19FT_COMBO_69_17
TCCGCCACCTGAAGCGCGCGGCCCTCGACTACGGCGGGATGGCCGACCTCCCGTACGACCGCGCGGCGCGGCGGGAAGGGAGCGTCGGCGTCGTCGGAGGCGGGCCCGCGGGCCTCATGGTCGCCTGGACCCTGGCGCGCGCGGGCTACGCGGTCACCGTCTACGAGGCCCGCGAGCTCCTCGGCGGCCTCGCGACCCTCACGATCCCCCTGTACCGCCTCCCGCGAGACGTGTTCGAGCGAGACATCGAGCGGATGCGGAAGCTCGGGATCGTCTTCGAGATGAACGCGCGGATGGGCCGGGACTTCACGCTGGACGACCTGCGGACGGAGCACGACGCGGTCTTCCTCGGGATCGGCACGCACAAGCCGGCCGGGCTCAAGGTACCCGGGGCGGACCTCCCCGGTGTGCAGGTCGCGATCCGCTTCCTCGAGGACGCGGCCCTCGGCCGGCTCTCGGCG
>MGWD01000009.1:12902-14876 GCA_001800825.1 Euryarchaeota archaeon RBG_19FT_COMBO_69_17
AAGGACGTCCACATGGTCTACCGCCGTTCTCGGGAGGAGATGCCCGCGAGCGACGAGGAGATCCGCGAGACGCTTGACGAGGGCGTCGTGTTCGACTTCCTCACGGCCCCCGTTGCGATTGAGGGGGACGACAGGGTCGAGCGGCTCGTGTGCCAGCGGATGGAGCTCGGGCCGCCCGACGGGAGCGGGCGGCGCCGGCCCGTGCCGATCCCCGGGTCCGAGTTCGCGATGCGCGTGGACGCCGTCATCTTGGCCCTCGGCCAGGGGGCGGACCTCTCCGGGGTCCCGGACGCGAAGGCGCTGGGGATCTCCATGGACCGCGACGGGGTCGTCATCGGCCTCGACGCGAGCGGCCGCACGAACCTGCCCGACGTCTGGGTCGGGGGCGGGACGTCCGTCGTCCACGCGATGGCAGCGGGCAGGCGGGCCGCGGCCGCGATGGAATCCCACATCGAGTCCCGGTCCGCGGCATGACCCGTTCGACCCGCGGAGAGCACGTCCGCTCGCAAGTCGGGCGGTCAGAAGAAGGGGGGGCAGAAAGAAGGGTGAGAAGGGTTCAGCGAAAGTCCGGTGCGCGAACGCTTAGTTCGGGACATAGGTCATCACGATGACCTTCCCGAGCGGAGCGCCGTCCCCAGGGCCGTGACGAGGCGGTTCCAAAGCCCGCCTCCGGACCGGGGGGACAGCACCGAGCTGGCGCGGTACAGCTCCAAGAATGCCGCCGAGCTCAGGGTCTCACCTCCTTCTGGTTCTCACTGAAAGCCCCGTCGAAGGGGCGCAATGAGCGGGAAACACTGCGCGAAGCAACCAAGGGACCCATCCCCTTGTTCCTGGCACCCGTTCCGACCCGTCGGGCCCTATATCAACGTTTGTCCATGACCCGTGGGGATCGAGAATGACGCGGGGTGTCCCCCCTGGTTCCTCCATGGGAACGCGCGCCTTTGTCCACCCGGCCCATGGTGCCCCTATAAAACGACGGAGGGTCCGGAAGGCCCGGCCAACGTTTTTATCGGTGGCCCACCCCTCCACGTCCTGGAGTTGGTCATCGTGGCGGGAGAGGAGCTCATCCTTGCGTCCGTGCTCGTATTCATCATCGTCCTCGTGTTCCTGGCGTCCGCGATCAAGGTCGTCCGGGAGTACGAGAGGCTCGTCGTGTTCCGTCTGGGACGGCTGTACCCGACCCCGAAGGGCCCGGGGCTGACGGTGATCGTCCCCGTCATCGACCGACGGGTCATCGTGGACCTGAGGACCGTGGCCTTCGACGTCCCGCGGCAGCGGGTCGTATCCCGCGACAACGTGTCCGTCGAGGTCGACGCGGTCGTCTACTACCGGGTGTACGATCCCAACAAGGCGATCACGGAGGTCCAGAACTACGTCATGGCCACGAACCTCCTCGCCCAGACGACGCTCCGGGACGTCCTCGGCCAGGTCGAGCTCGACGGGCTCCTCTCGAAGCGGGAGGAGCTGAGCAAGCGGATCCAGATCCTCCTCGACACTGCGACGGACCCATGGGGCATCAAGGTTTCCGCCGTGACCCTGCGGGACGTGACCCTGCCCGACACGATGGTCCGCGCGATCGCGAAGCAGGCGGAGGCCGAGCGGGAGCGCAGGTCGCGGGTGATCATGGCGGAGGGGGAGTTCCAGGCGGCCCAGCGGATGATGGAGGCGGCCCAGCTCTACGGGACCGCGCCCTCTGCGATGCGCCTGCGGGAGCTCCAGACCCTCACCGAGATCGCGCGGGAGAAGAACCTCGTCATCGTGACGACGACGGGGGCGAGCACCACGGCGGACATCGCCGCGATGACCTCCGCGATGACGAAGCGAGGGGAACCGAGGGAGTGATCGACCGCCGCGGGGTCCTCCGGGGCGCGTGCCTCGGGGTCCTCCTCCTCCTGCTCCTCGGGGCCCTGGGGACCCCCGCGCGGGCCCAGGGGCCGAGGGTCCTCCTTGCGGAGATCGACGGAGCGGTCGATC
>MGWD01000009.1:14955-22420 GCA_001800825.1 Euryarchaeota archaeon RBG_19FT_COMBO_69_17
AGATCGCGAGCCGGATGGTCCAGGCCCAGGACCTGCCGATCCTCGGCTTCGTGGGACCCGTGGGCGCGCACTCCGTGAGCGCGGGGACGATCCTCCTCATGTCCACGGACCTCGCCGCGATGGCCCCCGGGACCTCGATCGGGTCCGTGCAGCCGGTGACGGTCGGGCCGACCGGCGTCGAGCCCGTGACGGACTCGAAGATCATCAATTTCGTCGTGGAGAAGCTGCGGGAGCAGCTCGTCCTCCATGGCAGGAACCCGGACCTCGCGACGCGCTTCGTCGTCGAGAACCTGAACGTCAACGCATCGGAGGCCCTCGCCCTCGGAGCGATCGAGGTCGTCGCCCCGACCGTGAGGGATTTCCTCGACCAGGCCGACGGGCGGGACATCCTCGTCTCGTCCGACAACACGACGTACAAGAGCTTCTCGAACCTCGACTTCGCGGCGGCGGAGATCGTGACGTTCTCCCCTTCCGCGCGGGTCGCGCTCCTCGCCCTCCTGTCGGACCCCCTCATCGCGTCCCTCCTGATGATCCTGGGGATCTACTCGCTCATCTTCGGGCTCTCCGCGCCGGGCCACGGGGCGGAGATCGGCGGGGTCATCCTCATCCTCCTCGCCCTCATCGGCCTCGGGTTCAGCGTGGACCCCGTCGCCCTGTTCCTCATCGTCCTCGGGATCGTCCTCATCATCGTCGAGCTCAAGACGCCGGGGTTCGGCGCCTTCGGCGTGGGCGGGGTCGTCGCGATGGTCCTCGGGGCCGTCTTCCTCGCCCCCCTTCGGCCGCCCGAGTTCGTCGTGTCGCCGGAGTACCAGATCCTCTTCCTCGTCCTCCTCGTCACGCCGACGGCGGCCTTCGGGGCCTTCCTCCTCTTCGCCCTGTACAAGGTCCTTGAGATCCGCCGGCGGAAGCCGACTGTCGGGGCTATCATCGGGGAGACCGCGACGGCCGCGGACCCGATCCGAGCGGGGGAGACCGGCTACGTGACGTACCATGGGGAGCTGTGGCAGGCCGTCCCCGACGAAGACCTCCCCGCCGGGGCGACGGTCCACATCCACTCCATGGACGGCATCGTCCTGAGGGTGTCGCCTCGCCCGTCCCCCCTTCCGTCCCCGCCCGCGTGGCACCGGTGGGTCGACCGGTTCCGCCCGCGCCGCCCGAAGACGGGAAATCCTTAAGGTCCGCGTCAGGTTCCGAGGCCCCGATGTCCACGGACGTCGTCCTGTGCAAGGTCGCCGACATCCCTGACGGGACGATCAAGCACTTCGAGATCATGGGGTACGACCTCGCCGCGATCCACGTGGGCGGGACGTTCTACGGCCTCGACGCGGCCTGCACGTACAAGTGGGCGAACCTCGCAGACGGGACGATCGACTCGGAGCGGATGGTCCTCATCTGCTCGGACTGCAAGGGGTCCTGGGACCTCAAGACGGGCCAGCCCGTGGACCCGCCCGCCCAGTTCCCCCTGACCGTCTACGAGGTGGCTACAGTGGGCGACGACGTCATCCTGACGTTCACGTACTGACGGCCGGTCGGAGTGCCATGGCCCCCCTCATCCGCAGCGAGGCGGACCCATTGCGGGAGGTGCTCGTGAGCCCTCCCCTGCCCTCGTACGGTGACGTCGACATGCGCCTCCACAACTGGGTCGCGAGGCCGGACCTTCGGAGAGCCGCGGAGGAACACGCGGAACTCGTCGACCTCCTCCGTGACGGAGGCGCGAAGGTCGACATCCTCCCGGGCGATCCCGCCTTCCCGAACCACATCTACCCTCGAGACACGGCCCTCATCGGGCCGCGGGGTGCGTGGCTGAGTCGCTTCGGGCTCCCGTCCCGGCGCGGCGAGGAGCAACGGGTGGGGAAGGCCCTCGAGGCCGCGGGCGTCCCCCTCGTCGGCGCCACGAGGGAGCCGGGGACCTTCGAGGGCGGCGGGGATGCGATCGTGCTCGGGGCGACCGCGTTCGTCGGGGTGACGGAGCGCACGAACGGGGCGGGAGCCGAGCAGGTCGCGTCGTTTCTCCGGAGGGACGGGATCGAGACCCGCCTCGTCCGGGTGGGCCTGTCGTTCCATCTCGGGGAGCCGCTCGGCATCGTGGACGACCGCACCCTGCTCGTGGACGAGCGGTGGTCGGCCGAGCCCGCCTTCCGGGATTTCGAGCGCATCGAGGTGCCCGCCTCGGAGGTCGGCGGTGGGAACGTCCTCGTCCTCGGGAGGCGGAAGCTGATCATCCATGACGGATACCCGGAGACGATCCGGCGGCTCCGGGCGGCTGGGGTCGACGCGATTCCTGCCGATCTGACGGAGCTCAAGAAGGCGGGAGGCGGCCCCCAGTGCCTCACCCTCCCCCTCCGCCGAGGATGAGGGGTCCCGGAAGGGGAAGAAAAGACTTATGAGGGAGGGCCTCGTCCCATCCTCCGTCCTCATGTCCCGGTGACGAACCACGGTCGGCCGCCTCCGGTCCCGGCTGTGTTCTCGCGAGCGATGAGGCGGTGACGACGATGCCCGAGGAAAAGGACCTTCAGTTCAACCGCATGTGGAACGAGGAGAACCCCGCGAAGCGCGTGAAGTTCCGGAACCTGATGAAGTCGAAGCTCGACGTCCTCCACGTGGACTTCAGCGAGGAGAACGCGCGGGCCTTCTACAACGGCCGCCTCTCCGTCCGGCAGCCTGAGCGGATCTACCAGATGCCCGAGCGGGAGGAACGCGGGCCTCGGCGAGGCCCGCCCCGAAGGCGCGGTCCCCGATAGGGCCGCCCGAGGGCCGTCCCCCGTCTCCGGACCCCGTCGGACGATCGAGAGCCATGGGATTCATGGGCGAGCCGTGAGGCTCGGACCCGCTGGGAAATCAGAAGGAGAAAAAGGCCTGGCCCGGAGGCCAGGCGTGGAAAGGAGTCCTCGGAGGATCTCAGTAGCGCCGCCGGCTGCGGTCCTTTCGGTCCCGTCCGCCGCCGCCACCACCCCGGCGGTCCCCGCCAAAGGTCCCGAACTCGAACTGTCGGTCCCCGCCGCGCTCGCGCCGCTCGCCGCCCCCGTAGCCGCCGCTGCGGTACCGGGGCTCGCGCTCGTACTCGACCGCGCTCACGTCGAGGGCCGTGTTCACCGTCTCGATCGTCTGGTCGGACTTCGTCATGCTGCCGTATTTCCCGACGTTCAGGCGGATGTGGCCGCGCACGAGGGAGACGAACCCGTTGTCGATGAGGACCGTCTCGTCCTTCTGGACCTGCCCGATCTGTTCGTTCCAGAGGGTCAGGAGGACCGTCCCCGTCTCGTCGCCGACCGTGGCCTCGACGAGCTTCCGCGCCTCGCCGAAGCGAGACGTGATCTCACGCTCTTCGCTGAACCCGACGACCTTCGCAAGCACGTTGACCTGCTTGGACTGGGGGGTCAGGTCCTTCACCTTTGTCATTACTTTGTCCATGTTCTCACGTTCTGCCGACACAACGGCCTTGAGTCGCAAGGCAAGCCGAAAACCCGGTACCAGGCGAATTCAGACGATGTGGGCTGACCCGCGCTACGGACCAGCGATATAAAAATGTTGGGTTCTGAACGGTCGGCCTGGTCCTCGCGCGGAAGCAGTCGTGTGCCTGGGCGCGGCTCGATGGCGTGCGATCACCGCAGGTCCGCCCGGGCCCTCAGCCGCTCGAGCTCCTCCGGGGTGTTCGCGTTCCAGAAGCTCGCGAGGTCCGGGTCCACGGTCCGGATCTCGGGCTCCGTCACCTGCACGACCTCGAGATGCGCGAACGTATGGACGGGCCTCGTAAGCCCAGCGGCCATCGTGCGGTCCACGGCCTCGCGGAGCCGCTCCCTCCGATACACGCCATGGAGCGGCTCGAACCACTTCCCGATCCGCGGCACGGCGCCGTCGTGGCCCTGGGCGCGCTCGAGGAGGAGCCGTCCGAGGGCTGGCGCGTAGAAGGGCGTGTCGCACGGGGCGACGGCCACGTATTCCCCTTGGAGGGCCGCGAGCCCCGTCCGCCAGCCTCCGAGGGGGCCCAGGTTCGGGGTCTCGTCCGCGACGCAGCGGCTCGTGGGTGGGACGACGGCGCGGTACGCGGCGTCGTTCGCAGGGGACGTCGCCACGGCGGTCTCCTCGACGATCTCCTGGATCCGGCCGAGGACCCAGACGACGAGGGGCCGGCCCGCGATCTCGAGGAGGCCCTTGTCCCGCCCCATCCGCGTGCTCAGCCCGCCTGCGAGCACGAGGCCTGAACGCTCCGTCGACGCGGACATCACCTCCGCGTGCGCCGCGATCGGCGGAGGAACAGCGCCGGTCCTGCGTACGGGAGGAATCCGCCGGGAAGCAACCTCCCGACGAGGACGAGCCCGTGGGCGCGCGCCAGGTCGACGGCCGGGCGGAACGCAACGCTCCGGGTCGCGAGGGCCCCCGCTCCGACCCGGACCGCCTTCGCGGCCATCTCCTCCCCGAGCCGTCCCGTCGAGTACAGAATGCGTCCGGCCACCGGCACATCGGAGAGGAGGGCCTTCCCGACGACCTTGTCCATCGCGCTATGGCGCGAGAGGTCCGAGGCAAGGATTGCCTCCCCGCTCGCGGGATCGTACAAGACGGCCCAGTGGAGGGGACCCGCGGCCCGCATGTCCCGCTCCCGCTCTGCGAGGAACCTCGCGAGCGAAAGGAGATCCTCGGGCTCGATCCGTCGTTCGCCCGGAGGAATGCTCCGACCGAGGGATCGCCGCGCGGAATTCAACGTGACGTTGTCCCGACGGACGATCCGCGGCCCGCGCCCCCGGGCGGCCTCGACCCGGACGGAAACGCGTCCGTCCTCCGGCTCGACGGTCACGCTGCGGATCGCACGGAAGGAGGGGACATGCCCCTCCGTAACGAGATGGCCCACCGCAAAGGCGTCGGACTCCCACGGGCTCCCGTGGACCGCGATGGACCCGGAGGGCCAGTCGACCTCGATGACGGCCTCGTCCGCGAGGGCCGGTTCCGTCGAGGTCCCCCCGACCCTCGGGTCGATCGCTCCCGGTGTGGACCGTCGGCCCATCGTATCCTCGAAGAAGGCGAGCCCCCATAAGGCTTTGCGGACATCGGAGGAAACGCGGCGGCTTCAAGAGGCGCGGCGGGCATACCCTCGGACCAACCCATGGGACGACGACGGGACGGAATCGCCAAGGTCCCCGCCACGTCTGCGTTCGTCGCGGACGTCGCGGGGCGACATCGGGCCGGGGACCTCGTGCTCCTCGACGCGCTCCACGCGATCCAGGGCCGCCGCGGGCACCTCTCGCGCAGGGACCTCGAGGCCCTCTCCTACCATGCGCGGGTCCCCCTCGCGACCCTCCATGGCACCGCATCCTTCTACCCGAACTTCCGGATGACGGGCCCCGCCCCGAGGATCGCGGTCAAGGTCTGCACGAGCCTCCCGTGCCGCCTCCGCGGGGCGGAGCGTCTCCTCGCGGGCCTCACGGAGCGGTTCGCGCCGATGGCCGGCGTCGAGGTACGGGGATGCCAGTGCCTCGGTATCTGCGAGAAGGCCCCCGCGGTGTCCGTGAACGGGAGTCCCCGCGGGCCGGCGAGCGTCGAGGGGATCCTCCAGGGCATGGGCCAGGGTCGCCTTCCCAGGACCGCGCGCCCGCGGGCGTCGCGGTACGAGAGCCTCGCGAGGTACCGGAGGGCGGGGGGCTACGACGTCCTTGAGCGGCTCCGGCGCGGGGAGTGGGATGCGACGGCGATCGTGTCCGTGCTCAAGGCGAGCGGCCTCCGCGGGATGGGCGGAGCGGGCTTCCCTACGGGCATGAAGTGGGAGTTCGTCCTCCGCGAGTCCGCGACTCCGAAGTACGTCGTGTGCAACGCGGACGAGAGCGAGGTCGGGACGTTCAAGGATCGCACGTTCCTGGAGGAGACCCCCCACGCGCTCCTCGAGGGCCTCCTCCTCGCGGCCACCGCGATCGGCGCCCGGGAGGCCGTGCTGTACGTCCGGGAGGAGTACCTCACGGCCCGGGCCAACCTCGCGAAGGCGATCCGCGAACTGAGGTCCGCGGGGCTCCTCGACTCCGGGCCGCCGACCCGGGTCGTCGTGGGCGCGGGCGCCTACATCTGCGGGGAGGAGACCGCGATGTTCGAGTCCATCGAGGGGAAGCGGCCCGAGCCGCGCCTCCGGCCGCCGTACCCCGCCCAGGTGGGCCTGTGGGGGAAGCCGACCCTCATCCAGAACGTCGAAACCCTCGTGCGGGTCCCGCAGATCCTCCGCAAGGGCCCGGAGTGGTACCGGTCCGCGGGGCGGAACGGGGCCTCGGGGATCAAGCGCTTCGCGGTCTGCGGGCAGGTGCGCCGCCCCGGCACGTACGACGTCCCCCTGGGGATCCCGGCCGCCGAGCTCCTCTCGGACCACGGAGGCGGCATGGAGGACGGCGGTTCGGCGAAGGCCGTCTTCCCCGGAGGGCTCGCGTCGGGCTTCCTCGCCGCGGACCAGATGTCCACGCCGATGGACTTCGACCCCCTCGCCCGGGCCGGCGTGATGCTCGGCTCGGGCGGCGTGATCGCCGTCGGCGCGTCCGTGTGCGCGGTGGATCTGGCGGAGAACGCCCTCGACTTCTTCGCCCACGAGTCGTGCGGCAAGTGCACGCCGTGCCGCGCGGGGACCGAGCAGCTCCTCCGGATGGTCCGGGCCCTCCGGAGCCGCGGGACGCCCCTGGACCCCGGGGTCGTCGACGACCTCGCCTCCGTCATGGTCGACACGTCGATTTGCGGACTCGGGACGACAGCTCCCATCGCCCTGCGCCAGGCGCTCCAGCGGTTTCCGGAGGAGTTCGAGGCCCACGCCCAGGGCCGGTGCCTCACGGGGTGGTGCGTCCGATGAGCCCTTCCGGGCCGACCTCCGAGGTCCGGTTGACGATCGACGGCCGGGAGGCCATCCTCCCGCGCGGGAGCACGGTCCTCGAGGCCGCCGCCCAGCTCGGAGTCCCGATCCCCACCCTGTGTTACGACCCGCGCCTCCCGATCGCGGGCGCGTGCCGGATGTGCATGGTCGAGGAGGAGGGCACGAAGGCCCTCGTGCCGGCGTGCGCCCGCGAGGTCCGGGACGGCCAGCGAATCTCGACGGCCACGGACCGCGTCGCCCGGGCCCGGCGGGTCATCCTCGAGCTCTTCCTCGCGGACCATCCGGCCCCCTGCTCGAAGGCCCGTCTCGACCCCGACGGCTGCGAGCTCGAGCGGCACGCGCGCACGTACGGCGTGGACTCGGCCCGCCTCCTCGCGACTGCGGAGGCCATGGGACCGGACCCCTCGAACCCCGCGATCGTCTTCGACGCCACGACGTGCATCAACTGCTACCGGTGTGTCCGGGCGTGCGACGACGTCCAGGTCAACGACGTGATCGGCGTGAAGGGCCGCGGCGCCCGCGCGCGGATCATCTTCGATCTCGACGACCCGATGGGGCAGTCGACCTGCGTCTCGTGCGGGGAGTGCGTGCAGGCCTGCCCGACGGGAGCCCTCATGGAGAAGACCCGCCTCG
>MGWD01000009.1:22426-22659 GCA_001800825.1 Euryarchaeota archaeon RBG_19FT_COMBO_69_17
CTCCGGAGTCGGTCCTCGAGGTCGTCCGCTCCGTTTGCCCCTACTGCGGGGTGGGGTGCCTCGTCGACTACCACGTCGACCGGGCCGCGAATCGGATCGCCTATGCGACGGGGTCGCCCGAAGGCCCGGCGAATGCCGGGCGGCTGTGCGTGAAGGGACGGTTCGGCTGGGACTACGCCCAGCACCGGGAGAGGCTCCGAGTGCCCTTGATCCGACGGGAGGGCGTCCCGCGG
>MGWD01000009.1:22669-23304 GCA_001800825.1 Euryarchaeota archaeon RBG_19FT_COMBO_69_17
GTCTTCCGGGAGGCGACGTGGGAGGAGGCCCTCGACCTCGCGGCTTCGCGGCTCCGGGCGATCCGCGACGGGCATGGGCCGCGGGGCCTCGCCGGCCTGAGCTCCGCGAAGTGCACGAACGAGGAGAACTACCTCTTCCAGAAGATTATCCGCGCGGGCCTGCGCACCCCGAACCTCGACCACTGCACGCGCTTGTGCCACTCCTCTAGTGTGTACGCGCTCCAGACCGCGATCGGGAGCGGCTCCATGTCGAACACCGTGGCGGACTTCGGCGACGCCGACGTCCTCTTCGTGATCGGCTCCAACACGACGGAGAACCATCCCGTGATCGCGACGTTCCTGAAGCAGGCGGCCCGGAGGGGCTCCAAGCTCATCGTCGCGGACCCCCGGGAGATCCCCCTCGCGCGCCACGCGGCAATCCACCTGAGGAACCGCCCCGGGACGGACGTCGCCCTCCTGAACGGCCTCATCCACGTGATCCTCGAGGAGGGCCTCGCGGACGACGCCTTCGTCGCCGCGAGGACGGAGGGCTCCGAGCCGCTCAAGGAGGTCGTTCGCCCGTACACCCCCGAGCTCGTGGAGCGCCTCGCAGGCGTCCCCCGGGACCTCCTCGTCGAGGCGGCCCGCACGTACGG
>MGWD01000009.1:23323-24355 GCA_001800825.1 Euryarchaeota archaeon RBG_19FT_COMBO_69_17
ATCCTCTGGGGGATGGGGATTTCCCAGCACACGACGGGGAGCGACAACTCCTTCGCGCTGATCAACCTCGCCTTGCTCACGGGGAACATCGGCCGGCCGGGGACGGGGCTCAATCCCCTCCGCGGGCAGAACAACGTCCAGGGCGCCTCCGACATGGGGGCGATCCCGATGTACCTCCCCGGGTACGCGCGCGTCGACGACCCCGGGGAGCGGGCGCGCTTCGAACGCGCGTGGGGCGTCCCCCTCGACCCGGACGTCGGGCTCACGGTGACGGAGATGTTCGAGGCGGCGCTCGACGGGCACCTGAAGGGCCTGTACATCATGGGCGAGAACCCCATCCTCAGCGACGCGAACCTCCTGAAGGTCCGCGAGGCGATGCTCCGGTTCGAGTTCGTCGGCGTGCAGGACATCTTCCTCACGGAGACCGCGGAGTACGCGGACGTCGTCCTGCCGACGGCCTCCGGGCTCGAGAAGCTCGGGACGTACGTGAACACGGACCGCCACGTCCAGCTCGGGCGGCCCGTCCTCGCCACGCCCGGCGAGGCGAGGCAGGACTGGGAGATCCTCATCGAGATCGGCAGGCGGCTCGGGATGGAGATGCCCTTCGGGTCCCCCGCGGACGTCCAGGCGGAGATCCAGCGGGTCGTACCCGCGTACGCGGGGATCAGCCACGAACGGGCCGGGGCCCGGCCCGTCCAGTGGCCGTGCCCCACCCCGGACCATCCCGGCACCGCGATCCTGTTCGAGGAGTCGTTCCCCCGCGGACGGGGCGCGTTCCATCCCGCGGAGTTCGTCCCCGCCCGGGAGCTTCCGGACGCGGAGTTCCCGTACGTCCTGAACACGGGGCGGGTCCTCGAACACTGGCACACGGGGTCGATGACCCGGCGGGCGAAGGTCCTGGACGAGCTCCGTCCCCGGCCGTTCATCGAGGTCTCCGCGACGGACATGGAGAAGGAGGGGTTCCGTGACCGGGCCCGGGTGCGGGTCGTGTCCCGCCGCGGGGCGATCGAGCTCGAGGCTCGGGCGTCCGGC
>MGWD01000009.1:24370-39077 GCA_001800825.1 Euryarchaeota archaeon RBG_19FT_COMBO_69_17
CCACTTCGTCGAGGCGGCGGCCAACCTCCTGACGATCGACGCGCTCGACCCCCACGCGAAGATCCCGGAGTTCAAGTTCTGCTCCGTCCGCATCGAGCCGGTCCGAGAATCGTCGGGGGCGGGTACGGCCCCGGTCGCGTAGGGCGCGAGGGTACGCGGTGCGCGTGGAGGACTTCGTCCTCGCGCCACACGGGCGCGTCCTTCGGCGGGATTACCCGACCTTCACGAGACGCACCTGGGTGTCGTAGAACACCGCGCTCCCGCCGACGAGGTCTTGGAGGCACGTGTTCGCGATCGTCGGATCCGTCCGGAGGACGGGGTTCAGGTGGACGCCCCTCGCCCGCTCGGGGTCCCCGGGGATCGTGACGCCGTCCACGACGATGTCCCGGGAGCCGTACGCCCAGTGGCCGAAACCGAGGGAGTACGCGATGACCCCGGGCCGGATGCCCTCCGACACCCGGACCCGTCCCACCATGGGCACCGTCGTACCGTTTGCGAGGTCGAGCACGCCGTTCGGGTTCGTCGCCGACTCCACGCGGACGAGGTCGTTCGTGCGGAGCCCGTAGCGGTCCGCGTCCTCCCGGCTGACCTGGATGAAGTTCTCCGGGAGGAGCTCCCGGAGCCAAGGGTCCGCGACCGTCCGGCTCTTCGTGTGCTCGATCACGCGGTGGGTGATCACGTTCAGGTCGAAGCCCGCATCCGAGAGGGGCTGCCCGAGGCTGTCCGCGATCGGGTAGTACTTCCCGAGGCCGCCGTACTTCGTGCCCGTCATCGCGTTCTTCGACGCGGGGAGCTTCTCCATGTACATCCCGATGAACGCGTTCCACTTGTTCTTCAGCTTCTCCCCATCGTACGCGGTCCCGGAGAAGCGCCCGCCCCGATTGAGGACCGTGATCGCGCGGCGCCACCACGACGATCCCGCGGCGGCCTCCCAGGTGGCCGCGTCGAAGACCTCGGCGGGCAGGTGGGCCCGCGCGGCCGTGAAGATGGCCGTCTCTTCGTCGGAGGCCTCGGGGACCCAGTCCGTCTCCGGACCGTCCCCCGCCGCGATGTTCGCCACCATCTTCAGGTAGACGTCCTCGGGCCGCTTGAGGCGCAGCCCGGACCCCAGGCCGTCGTCCCCGAAGCCCGGCAGGCCCATGTACTCCGCGAAGCCGAGGATCATGCTCTCGAGGCCGAGGGGCATCCGTTCCCCGAAGACGGTGACGGTCTCCGTGACGGGGGCGATGACGGGCTGCCGGACGGGCTGGATCTTCTCGAGGATGTTCGGGTGGCTCGCCTGGAACTCCCAGCGCTCGAGGTACGACGCGTCCGGGAAGATGTAGTCCGCGTACATGCTCGTCTCCCCGACCGTGATGTCCACGCAGATGAAGAGGGGGAGCTTCGCGGGGTCCTTGAGGATCTCGATGTTCGTGTGGCCCGCGGGCAGCGAATACACGGGCGTCCCCATGTACAGGAAGAGCGCGCCGACGGCGTACGGGTACGCGTCGCCGATGGAGGGCACGATCTCCTGGTAGATGTCGCTCGAGAACGGGAACCAGGGGCGCCTCGCCGGGTAGCCGTCGAAGATCGTCGTCCCCTCGTACTTCGTCTCGTGGCGGATGATGCTCACCCCGAAGGGGGTCAGCTTCCCGGGCCGCATGGTCCCGAAGGAATAGGGCTGCCCGACCTTGCCGCCCGCATGCCCGTACGTCGTCGCCTTGACCATGCCGCCCTTCCAGTCGTAGTTCCCGATCAGGAGGTTCAGGGTGAACCACGAGAGGACGTTGTAGAACCCGTTCGTGTGCTGGGAGGCCCCGCGGTGCACGTCCGCGGCCGCCTTCTTCCCGTGTCTCGTGAACTCCTGGGCGAGGGCGAGGACGTCCTCGGAGGGAAGTCCGCAGAGGTCCGCCCAGCCCTCGAGGGTCCTCTCCGCCGCGGCTTCCCGGAGGAGCTGGAGGACGGACTTCACGGGGATCCCGTTCACGGTCGTGTCGACGAGGAGGTCCCCGTGGACGGCGGCCGCCGTGTCGTTCGTGTCGAAGGCCGTCGGGACGCCCGCGGACAGGACGACGAACTGGTCCGCCGTGCCGATTCCCGCGTCCGACGCCTTGAGGAGGGCGCCGGGTCCGTCCGCGTCGATCCTCACGAGCCAGCACGCGTTCGTCCACGTCGGCTCCCCGTCCGCCGTCGCGGCGGCCTTGTTCGCGTTCGCGAGGAACGGAGCGTCGTACTTCGCGTTTTCGATCACATGGCCGATGAGGGCCATCGCGAGGCCCGCCTCCGTTCCGGGCTTGATCGGGAGCCACTTCCACGCGTTCGACACGGCCTTCGACATCCGCGGGTCGACGACGGCGAACTTGAGCCGGCCCGAGGCGAGGCCGTCCGCGATCCGGAGGCTGCGGTTCGTGGGCCCGTAGTTCCCCTCGAAGGGGTTCGCCCCGACGAAGATGACGAACTCGGCCGCGCCGAGGTCCGCCTGCCAGTAGAACTTCTGCCCGAGCTGCCACTTCCCCGCGGACCACTGGTCGCTCATCGCCTTCGAGGCAAAGTAGAGGGAGCCCTGGCAAACGGTCGTGTGCCCGTGGTAGTTCGTCGAGCCGAGGCCATCCTTGATGAAGAAGTCGATGAACTCCCGGCGCCCCGCCTTGAGGCGTCCCCAGGCGAACACGATCTGGTTGTTCTTGGGCCCGAGGTCCGGGTGGTCGGGGTCGATGAGCTTGTCGAGGTCCGCGGCCCACCTCGTCTGGAAGTCCGCGAGGGTCATCGTCCCCGCGGCGACGAGCTTCGCGTCCGCGGCGATCGCCGTGAGGGCCGCCGGGTCCCGCAGGGCCCACAGCTCGTTGAGGCCCCGCACGACGCGGGCCTCCTCCCCCCCCACGTCCGAGAAGAGGGTCCCGCCGTCCGCGATCTCCTGGATCGCCTGGTCGAACGGGATCGTCACCCAGCGGTTCGAGCCGCGGGGCCCCGCCCGCTTGAGGACCTTCCGCAGCCGGTAGGGGTCGTACGCGGTCTGGAGGCCCGCCTGCCCCTTCGGGCAGAGGGCGCCGAACTCGTTGACCGCGGCGCCGACGGCGGTCCCGTACGCGAGGTGTGGGAACCGGGTGAACGGACTGTAGGGATTGCCTTCGATCTTCACGGCCTCCCCGTCCACGACCTTGACCTTGATCCCGCAGCCCGTGTTGCACTGGAGGCACGCGCTGTACAGGTAGCCCTCCGGGCCGACGACTGCGTCGGGGTCCGTCGGCGTGCCCGACGTCCCGGAGAACATCCGCATGACGACGGGGCCGTACCCGAGGCCGAACGCCGCAAGCGCGCCCGCGGACGTCGCGCCCTTGACGAAGCCGCGCCGGGAGACCTTCATGCGCTCGCCTCCTTCGCGGCCGCGGGCTTCGCCGGCGCCGCCCCCGAGGACCAGGGGGACAGCCACAGGGCGAGCTGGAAGAGGAAGTACAGGAGGGCGAGGATCGCGAGGAACTCGACGACGGCCCCCGTCGAGGGCCAGAGGGTCGTCGGGGCCTCCCCGCCCCCTGTCCCGAGGGCCTGCCCGCCCACGACGAACCCGTACTTCTGCGCGAACGCCCCGACGAGGACGAGGACGTAGGCGAGGGCCGCGACGGCCCCGCGGGACGTCCGGACGACCGCGTTCGCGGCCAGGAGGACGGTCGGCACGAGGGTCCCCGCGACGATCCCGAGCCACAGGAACATCCCGCTCAGCTCGCCCGTCGCGAGCACGGACACCGCGTCGCGGACCTCCGGGCTCTCGTACGCCAGGCTGACGTAGAAGACGCCGTTGAAGCCGAGGAAGAGGGCGAGGAGCGCAGGCAGGGCAGGGCTCCGGAGGAGGGCCGCCTTCTCGCCCACGGGCGCCGTCCGTGCGGACAGGGCGAGCCACAGGAGGAAGACCCACGCCATCCCGGAGAAGACCCCCGTCAGGAGGAACATCACGGGGTTCACGGGGTTCGCCCACAGAGGGTGGGACTGGAGGATCCCGAGCTCGAGGCCCGTGTACCCGAAGAAGAGGACGCACACGAAGGCGGCAAGTCCCGTGACGTTCAAGCCGACCCGGGACGACGGCGGAATCGAGCCCTCCGGAGGCTTCGTGATGAGGAGCACCCGCAGGGCCGTCCGACGGACGCCTGTCGCGGACCGGTACGCGCGGACGACGTCCTCGTAGAAGAAGAACCGCCCGTTGAGGAGGACGAGGACGAGATAGGCGATGAGGATGGGCCCCGCCCAGGACATCGGAGAGGTCCAGTGGAAACTGTACAGGAGGGTGTACCACCGCCCCGGCTGACCCAGGTGGCTGAAGATCGGGATCGGGATCGCGAGGCCGAAGACGGCCGCGGAGATCCAGGCGAGCTTCGCGAGGGGGCGGAACGACTTGACCCCGAACCCCTGGGAGAGGTAGTACGTCACGAAGGCACCGAGGGACAGCCCCCCGAAGAGGTACTTCGCGACCACGGGAAGGCCCCACTCGACCGTCGTCATGGGGTCGCCCCCTGGACGAGGCGCCCGTCGAGGGCGATGTAGAAGAACATGGGGTCCGTGCCCTGCTCCGGCTTCAGGGTGGCGACGGGGTACTGCGCGAGGAGCTGGGACACGTCGCTCTCGGGGTCGTTGAGGTCCCCGACGGTCAGGGCGCCCCCGATGCACGTCGCCACGCACGCGGGCCCCTGCCCCGCCTCGAGGCGGTGGGCGCACAGGGTGCACTTGTCCGCCGTCTTCTGGACGGGGTTCAGGTGTCGGGCCCCGTACGGGCACGCCTCGATGCAGTACCCGCAGCCGATGCACACGTCCCGGTCGATGAGGACGAGGCCGTCGTCCCGCTTGTACGTCGCGAGGACGGGGCAGACGGGGACGCAGGGCGGGTTGTCGCAGTGGTTGCAGAACAGGGGCAGGTACCTCGGGCGGGTCGCGGGGTAGGTGCCGACCTCCTCGTACCGGACCCACGTCCGGAAGACGCCCTCGGGCACGTTGTTCTCCGCCTTGCACGCGACCGTGCAGGCCCGGCAGCCCGTGCACCTCCGGAGGTCGATGACCATTGCCCAGCGGTGCTCCATCTGCCCGCGCCGCGGGAAGTCGTCGTAGTACCGGGCGTGGCCGTCTCCCTGGGCCTTCGCAGGGGAGGGCAGGAGCAGGGTCGCCGCCCCGGCGCTCGCGATCGCCGCGATCGCGCCCTTCCCGAGCCAGTCCCGTCGCGTGAGCCCCGCATCCTTCGACTCGCTGTTCCCCGTCGAACCTGGAGACAATGCGTCCGCCTCCATCGCGCCCCTGTTCTCGCGACGGAGGCCCCGAGGGTGTATATGACAGCCGTGCTAGGATGATACATACCTGAGGGGGCCGGGTATCTCGTGAAATGTCCGCTCCTTTCGGCCGCGCACGAGTGCCGGAATCTGGAGCCGGCTCCGGATGGGCGCAACTATTTAGCGATTCGACGGGTTCCACGGAGGGCCCATGCTCGTGGACGCCTTCGGCCGCGAGGTCACGGACATCCGGGTCAGCGTCACGAAGCGCTGCAACTTCGGCTGCATCTACTGCCACGACGAGGGCCTCGGCCCCATCCTCGCGCCCCGGATGCCCCACGAGGACGAGATGTCCGTCGAGGAGGTCGAACGGCTCCTGCGGATCGCGAGGGAGTTCGATATCCGATCCGTGAAGTTCACGGGCGGGGAGCCCCTCGTCCGGCTCGACATGGAGCGGATCATCGACCGGGCCGTGCGGCAGATCCCCGACGTGTCGATGACGACGAACGGTTCCATGCTCGCGGCCCGCGCGGAGGCCCTCCGCGACGCGGGCCTGAAGCGGGTCAACGTCTCCGTCGACTCCCTCGACCCGGCCGCCTTCCGGGACATCCGGAAGGGCGAGCTCAGCGCGGTCCTCCGCGGGATCGACGCGGCCCTCCGGGTCGGCCTGAAGCCCGTGAAGCTCAACATGGTCGTCTTCAAGCACACCCTGCCGTACGTGCCGCAGATGATCGACTACATCGGCCAGGGGGACGGGCTCAAGCTCCAGCTCATCCAGTTCATGCCCGAGCTCGTGGACCACCGGGAGTGGATGGTCGACATCGACGCCGTGAAGAAGTGGCTCGAGTCCCGGGCGGACAAGGTCCTCGTCCGGGAGATGCACCACCGGCGGATCTACATCTTCAACGGCGCGGAGGTCGAGGTCGTCGACCCCGTGTACAACGAGGAGTTCTGCAACAACTGCCGGCGGATCCGGGTGACGCACAAGGGCGAGCTCAAGGGCTGTCTGAACCGGAGCGACGACCTCATCCCGACCCGCGGCCTGGACGACGACGGCCTCCGGGAGGCGTTCCAGACCGTCGTGGCGAGGCGCGTGCCCTACTACGGGGCCTACGTGCGGGACTACCCCCGGCGGGACCCGGCCGCGGCCACGCCCGTCTCGTTCGAGGCCCCCCTCGCGGGCACGCCATAGGTATTTCCGGCCCGCCGCCTAGGGAAGGGGGAGGCCATGGCGGACGCGGCCGTCCTCGAGGACATCATCGTCGACTGCCCGTACTGCGGGCACGCGTGGAAGGCGGAGGCCCGCTGGATCTCGGGGCCCTGCCCGAGCTGCGCGCTCATGGTCTACCGCTACATGGACCCGAAGCACGACTGAGTCCCGCAGCGGGACCCACAGGTTCATTTCCCCGCGCCCTCATCTATATCCCGAGGTCGGAGTAGATGGCCCACGGCCCCTTCGAGGCGTCCGTCCTCGCCGCGATCCAGCAGGGCGCGACGTACGGGTACCGGATCCACCGGGCCCTCGGGGACCAGGGCTTCGACATCCGGCTCAACCACCTGTACCCGGTCCTCAAGCGCCTGGAGGCGGAGGGCCTCGTCGCGTCCTCGGAGGCCCCCGGGGAGCGCGGCCCCCGCCGACGCGTGTATCGGCTCACCCCGGAGGGGCGGAAGGCCCTCGAGAGGCGCCTCGTCGACGCGATCGCCGTCGTCCGCCTCTCGTACCTCGACCACCTCGCGGCCGACGAGACGACGATGGCCCGCGCCCTTGACCTCCTGGCGAAGTACCTCCCCCACGCGAAGGTCCGCGGCCGGACCGTGATGGTCGTCCCGCCGGGGTACCTGAGCGAGGTCAACTTCCGCTGGTTCCTGACCCAGCTCTTCGAGGTCGCCGTCGGTGAGGTGTACCTCGTCCGGCCCAAGGGGACGTTCGAGATCGACGAGCCGCGGGTCACCCTGCTCGACGGCGCGGAGACGTACATCCCCCTCCGGGACGGGCACGTGGACCAGGTCATCCTCGTCTGGGTTCCGCGGAAGAAGCGCTGGTCGAGGCCCCTCGAGGAGGCCGCCCGCGTCCTCCGTCCCCCGGGGCTCGTCGCGATCATCGTCCCCGACGCCCTCCTCGCCCGCGACGTCCGGCGCCCGATCGAGATCGGCGCGTTCATGGAGGGGGTCCGTGTGCGGCGCACGGGGGAGGACGTCTCGGAAATCGCCCTCGAAAAGGTGACCGCCTTCCTCGAGTCCCAGTTCCGGAACGTCGCCGTCGAACCGGTCCCCGAGCTCTCGTTCCACCTGCTCATCGCATGGGACCGCCTGGAGTCGGCCCCGGGTCGGGCCGACAAGGCTTAATCGGGGTCCCCGGCCTTCCCGTCGCCCGTGCGGCTCGGCGTGCTCGCCTCGCGGGACGCGGCGTCCCGTCGCTTCGCCTCGGAGACCGTGCGGACGGTCCACCGGCGCTTCCCCGCCGTCGCCGTGCGGACGGACCTCGGCCCGCCCCCGCCGGACGTCCTCGTCGCGGTCGGGGACGACCACTTCCTCCTCCAGACCCTGCGACGGGCGGCCCCGGAGACGGCCCTCCTCGGCGTGGGGGGCGGGTTCCTCGCGGAGGTCCCGCCCGAGCAGCTCGACGAGGCCCTCGGCCGCCTCCTCGCGGGGGAGCACTGGACGGAGGAGCGCCTCCGGCTCGAGGTGCGCCTCGACGGACGTCGGATCGCGCCCGTCCTCAACGAGGCCGCCCTGAGCACGAGCCGCGGGGCGGGGTTCCTCCGGTACACCCTCGAGATCGACGGGGAGCGCCTCTGGCGGGACGGGGGGGACGGGGTCATCGTCTGCACGCCGACCGGCTCGACGGGCTACGGCCTGTCCGCGGGCGGGCCCATCGTGATGGAGAACTCGGAGGCCTTCGTCGTCGTGCCCGTGGCCTCGTCGACGGGCCAGCGGCCCGTCGTCGTCCCGAGCCGGAGCGTGATCACGATCGCGGACATCGAGTCCCGCCTCGGTCGGGACCTCGTCCTCGACGGGGACGAGCGCGTGCGCCTGCGGACGAAGGGCTTCACGATCCACGCGGCGGAGCACCCCGCGCGGTTCGTGCGATTTGGGAAGGCCCGGTACCTCCGCGTCTTCGGGAAACTCCACGCGATGCAGGAGAACCTCGAGATCCCCTCGTCGGCCCCTCCGTCCGCGAAGTTCCTCTTCCGCCTCCTCGAGGACGAGGGACCTCTGACCGAGAGGCAGCTCATCTTGGAGTCAGGCCTCCCGGAGAGGACCGTGCGGAACGCCCTCTCGTTCCTCATCAAGGCGAACCTCGTCCGCCGGACGCCCTCCCTCCGGGACGCCCGGGGGGCCGTCTTCGCCCTCCGCCCGTAGGCGGATGCCGGCGAATCTGGCCGCAGGTTCGAGGGCCGGAGGCCACGGCTGCCGAGGCCCTCAACCCTCAAATAGCGTGCCGAGTTCGAAGGGGCCGATGTCCGCAGACGTCGGCGGGGTCGCGGCCGGTCGTGGGACCCGGACCGTCGAGGAGGTCCTCCGGGAGGCCGGGTTCACGCCCTTCCACCGGCGCGTGGTCCTCCTCACGGGGTTTGCGTGGACCTTCGTCGCGTTCGAGATCATCGTGATCGGCTTCGTCTTGCCGGCGGTGTTCGGGACCTTCGGCTTGAGCTCGTCCACGGACCCGGTCCTCTTCGGGCTCATCACGTCGGCCACGCTCATCGGCTCGTTCCTCGGGAGCGTGGTCCTCGGCCGCCTCGCGGACGCCCGCGGACGCCGGACGATCTTCCTCGCGAGCATCCTCTGGTACTCCGTCTTCACGGCCCTGACGGCGGCGTCCTGGGACCCCTGGAGCGTCTTCGCGTTCCGGCTCCTCGCGGGGATCGGGCTGGGCGGGATGCTCGTCGTGGACCCGTCCCTCCTGTCCGAGTTCCTGCCGCCCCAGTCCCGGGGTCGGTACATGGTCCTCCTCGACTTCTTCTGGCCCCTCGGGTTCCTCCTCGCGATCGGCTTCTGGTGGGCGTTCATCATCCAAGGCGTGACGCTCGCCGGGCTCGAGGGCTGGCGCACCCTGTTCCTCGTCGCCGCGTTCCCCGCGTTCCTCGCGGCCGCAGCCCGCCTCGTGATCCCCGAGAGCCCGTTCTACTACGCGCGCCATGGAAGGCTTGATGACGCCGCCCGAGTCCTGAGCCGGATGACGGGCTCGTCCGTCCCGGCCGCGGGCCTGTCCCCGGAGCAGGCCGTGGCCCGCGCCCCCGCCTCCGCGCTCTTCCGCGGGGAGCTCCTCCGGCGGTCGATCGTGACCGTCGTGACGTGGAGCGCCCTCAACGTGAGCTACTACGGCCTCTTCCTCTGGCTTCCGACGATCTTGCCGGATCGCGGGGTCGTCGACTTCTCCGACGTCGGCTTGCTCGCCCAGTTCCTCGTCGCCTCCGCTCTCGCCCAGTTCCCCGGCTACCTCGCCTCCATGCTCCTCGTCGACCGCTGGGGCCGGAAGCGGACCCTCGCCCTGTTCCTCGTCCTCGGCGGGGCGAGCGGCTACCTGTTCGCGACGGCGAGCGACTGGTTCACCCTCCTCGGGAGCCTCGCCCTCGTGAGCTTCTTCAACCTCGGCGCGTGGGGCGCCGTGTACCCGTATACGAGCGAGCTGTTCCCGACCCAGTACCGGGCCACGGGCTTCGGGATGGCGGAGGGGGTCGGGAAGACGTTCTCGATCCTCGGCCCCGTCCTGTTCGGCGCGCTCCTCGTGGCCACGGGGGGGCTCCTCGTCCCCCTGACGTTCATCGCGATCGTCATGGTCCTCGGCGGGGTGTTCCTCGCCGCCCTCGGACCCGAGACGAAGGGACAGGCGTTCCACTGAGGCCCTCGGACCGAACCCTTTATGAGGGTCCTGTCCGCGGATGCCGCTCATCCCTTCGAGTCAATGTCGAAAGGATATAACCCCCCTCCCGAATCACCCTGCGGTCCGGGGTCCCACGGGGCCCGCGGCCGAGCTACGATATCATGCCGAAGCGCACCGCGAGGAAGCCTGCGAGGAAGCCTACACGCAAGAAGGTCGCACCGAGCAAGGGCCTGACCGGGCCGCGAGTCGTCGTCGTCCCGCCGGGCCCGAAATCCAAGGCCGCCCTGGAACGGAAGGAACGGTTCGTCACGAAGGGCCTGCGGGTCGGGTTGCCCCTCGAGCTCACGCGGGCGGAGGGCCCGTTCGTCCAGGACGCGGACGGGAACGTCTACGTCGACCTGGGCGTCGGGATCGGGGTGCACAACGCGGGGCACCGCCCGGCGTCCGTCATCCAGGCGGCGAAAGACCAGCTCGACCGGCTGACCCACATCTGCTACATGGTCGCCACGTACAAGCCGTACACGGACCTCGCCGAGCGGATGGCGGAGATCTGCCCGCCCGGACTTACGCAGTCCATCTTCCTGAACTCGGGGAGCGAGGCGATCGAGAACGCGGTCAAGATCGCGCGGGCGTACACGAAGAAGCCCTGGATCGTCTCCTTCCGGACCGCGTTCCACGGGCGCACCCTCCTCGACATCAGCCTCACGGGGAAGGAGAAGCCGTACCGGGAGGGGTTCGGCCCCCTCGTACGCGAGGTCCTCCTCATGGACTACGCGTACCCGTACCGGGACCCCGAAGGACGGTCCCCGTCGGAGTGCGCGAAGGCCCGCGTGGAGGAGATCGAGGCTGCGATCACGAGGCCGGAGGTCGACGGCCAGGTCGGCATGCTCGTCGCGGAGCCCGTCCAGGGCGAGGGCGGCATCATCGTCCCGCCCGCGGAGTTCTTCCCCCTCCTCCGGAAGCTCTGCGACGATCACGGCATCCTGCTCGTCGATGACGAGGTCCAGGCCGGGATGGGACGCACGGGGGCCATGTGGGCGGTCGACCATTGGGGTGTCGTGCCTGACCTCCTCGTCTCGGGGAAGGCTCTCGGGGGCGGCCTGCCCCTCGGCGGGGTCACGGGCAAGAAGGAGATCATGGAGACCCCGGGTCCCGCGAGCCTCGGCGGGACGTTCGGCGGGAACCCCGTCGTCTGCGCGGCCGCCCTCGAGGCGATCAAGACGATCGAGAAGGCCCTCCCGAAGGTGCCGAAGCTCGAGGCCCTCATGGACCGCCGGCTCCGCGAGCTCCACTCGACGTACGAGCGGATCGGCGAGGTCCGTGGGATCGGGGCGATGTGGGCCCTCGAGTTCGTGAAGGACCGGACGACGAAGGATCCGGATAGCGAGCTCGCGCGGGCCGTGCAGCTCGCGGGGCTGAAGAACGGCCTCATGCTCCTGACCGCGGGGTACTTCAACAACTGCGTCCGGCTCCTGCCGCCCCTGAACATCCCGCTCCCGCTCATGGACAAGGCCTTCGACCTCCTGGACGACACGATCCAGATGGCCCTGTCCGGGAAGGCCTGAGGAGGGACGCGCGATGGCCCAGAAGACGACCCTGTTGCCGGAAGTCAAGAAGCACTACGGAGACCTCAAGAACTTCATCGGAGGGGCGTGGGTCGAGTCGTCCGCGTCGGAGTGGCTCGACGACACGAACCCCGCGACGGGGGAGGTCATCGCCCGCGTGCCCCTATCCCCCCGGGCCGACGTGGACGCGGCCGTGCGGGCCGGGCTCGACGCGTGGGAGGAGTGGCGGGAGACGCCGCCCCTGAGCCGCGCGCGGTACTTCTTCACGTTGCGGGACCTCATGGAGCAGCACTTCGAGGAGCTCGCGCGGATCGTGAGCCAGGACCACGGGAAGATCATCGACGAGGCCCGCGGGGAGGTCCGCCGGGCGATCGAGAACGTCGAGGTCGCCGCGGGCATCCCGAGCCTCATGATGGGATACAACCTCGAGGATGGCGCGGCCGCCGGGATCGACGAGGAGGTCCTATACCAGCCCCTCGGGGTGTTCGCGGGCATCTCGCCGTTCAACTTCCCCGCGATGGTCCAGTCCTGGTTCTGGCCGTACGCCGTGGCCACGGGGAACTGCTGGGTCGCGAAGCCGTCCGAGCAGGATCCCCTCGTCCAGGTGCGCCTCTTCGAGCTCATCGAGATGGCCGGCTTCCCGCCCGGGGTCGTGAGCATGGTCCACGGGGCGAAGGAGGCCGTCGAGGCCGTGTGCGACCACCCCGACATCCGCGGCGTGTCGTTCGTCGGCTCGACGCAGATCGCGAAGCTCGTGTACGCTCGCGCGGCGTCCCACGGGAAGCGCGTGCAGTGCGGGGGCGGCGCGAAGAACCTCCTCGTCGTCCTGCCGGACGCGAAGCTCGACACGATTGTGCCCAACATGATCTCGTCCGTGTACGGGACCGCGGGGGAGCGGTGCCTCGCGGGGTCCGTGATCGTCGGGATCGGGGAGGCCCAGGGGCCCCTGAAGGCGAAGTTCACTGCCCACGCGTCGAAGCTCAAGCTCGGGTACGGCCTCGACGAGTCGACCCAGATGGGCCCCGTGATCTCGAGGAAGCACCAGGAGCGCGTCCTCGGGTACATCGACAAGGGCGAGGACGAGGGCGCGAAGCCCCTCCTCGACGGGCGCGGGGTCAAGGTGCCCGGGTACGAGCACGGGTACTTCGTCGGCCCGACGGTCCTCGACGGCGTGACGCCAGACATGACCGTGGCGAAGGAGGAGATCTTCGGGCCTGTGGCGAGCGTCTTCGAGATGGACGACCTCGACGAGGCGATTGCCTGGATCAACAGGAGTCCGTACGGGAACGCCGCGTCCATCTACACGTCGAGCGGGAAGGCGGCCCGGGACTTCCGGTACCGCGCGAGGGCGGGGAGCATCGGGATCAACCTCGGGATCGCGGCCGCGATGGCCTACTTCCCCTTCGGCGGGATGAAGAATTCCTTCTTCGGGGACCTCCACCCCCAGGGCCGGGACGCGATCCGCTTCTTCACGGAGAGCAAGGTCGTCATCACGCGCTGGGTCTGATCCCATGTCGACGGCAGCTCCCGAGTTGGCCACCTTCGGGTCCATCCTCCGGTTCGCGATCGAGCTGGAGGCCGCGACGTCCGCGTTCTACGGGAGCGCGGTGGACGTCCTGAAGAAGGACGGCCTGGAGGCCCTGGCCCGGGAGCTGTCCGCCCAGCACGCGAGCCGCCATCGGCTCCTCGAGCGGACGCGGCAGCGGGTCAACGAGATGGTCCTCGAGCCGATCGCAGGGCTCGACGGGAGCCGGTATGCCTTCGACGCGACCCCGGCTCCCGGCGACGCGGTCCTCGCCCGGGCCCTCTCCCTCGAGGAGGTCGCGGGCCGCTTCTATGCGGAGACGAGCGCGGCTGCGAGGCAGGCCCTCGTGGAGGCCTCAAGGACGTTCCGGAAGCTCGGGGAGGAGAGTGCGAGGAACGCAGGGCGTCTGCGGGGCCTGAGCGAAATCTGAGAGGACGGATGCCCGCCGCTTGATACGAGTCGTTCAACCGAAATGGATTTCTACTCCCCCTGGCGATGACTCCCTCGTTGGAGGGATGGGCTTGGCCGCGTTCGGATTGATCCGGACCGCAAGAAGAACGGGGGGGTTCTTCCAGTACGTGGATGAGCTCCTGCCTAACCCTTTCGAGTTCATACCGTCTTCGATTACATTCGTCGCCACTGCGATTAGTTTCACCAACCTCGTTCGTGCGGCGGCGAGTTGATGGAGGACCCCATCGTGTCGCGCGAAGACATCGCCGATTCTCGCCAAGGCGGTGTTGTGCGGTGGACGAGCCGACTCGCGGCGGCCGTCGGGATTGCAGGGTTCCTCGTGGCGCTCGCGCTCACTCCGAGCCAGCCAGCTTTCGCCATCGCGGTTGGGTTCCTTCTCGTGGTGGTCGTTGGAGTGGCCATCCTGGATCTCGGGCTGCAATCCAAGCGATTCTTTGATCATGAGAACGCTCGTCTCGAATCCACCGAACGATTCATGATTTGGGGGATGCTCGGTTCGACGGCCTTGTCTGCGTTCCTTTTCAACTTGGCTATAAGCGGCATCGACATCTTGATCACGATCTGGCTGCTTCTTGCGGCTATTGGATCCAATTTGACCCTTCTTCTCGTCAGGGATCGGCGCCGCGGAGATTGACGGCTAGGTTCATGCTTACGAATGCGACGTGATACCTCCGGTCGTGGATCATGAGGTCTTTCGGAACGGTACTCGGCAGGACGCTGAGCGGATCATCGAGCCTCGTCAACGTGTCGACGTGGGAGCGCGAGCTCAACTGCGAGTACGGCCCCGCGGGGCCGCGGGCTCTCCTGACTCAGTGGGCCGTGTTCGTCGAGACGCGCCTGAACGCGTACCTCAACGCCTCGAACCCCGTCATCCTGGGGTACGCTCCGGGCGGGCCCTGCTTCCAAGGCCTATTCCATGATGTCGTGGTGTGCAAGGGCGTCTTGAGCCCGGACACCCTCGCGGGCCTCGCCGCCCGGGGGATCCGCCTGAACCCGAACGCGACGGACACGGACTTCGACGGCCTCGCGGACGGCCAGGAGCTCTTCGTGAAAAGCGTCAAGACGCCGAAGCGCTATCCCATCCCGGACCGGACGG
>MGWD01000010.1:0-12687 GCA_001800825.1 Euryarchaeota archaeon RBG_19FT_COMBO_69_17
ACGATGGACGTCCTGCGTTCGTGATGACAAGAGGGTCAGCCGACCGAAAGGGATGAGGACCCCTATGAGTGCTGAAACGCAATCGGCCGAGTGAGGGCCCGCGGTCGTTTCGTCACGTCGGAGGCGGGGCATCTCCTGGCGAGGGACGGAGGACGGGCGACGCGAGCAGGGCCCCCGTTGCGAACCCGGCGAGAAGACCCCATCCTGCGCCCTCGAGGCCCATCGTCGGGAGCAGGGCGGCTGCGACGCCGAGGGCCACTGCGGAGCTGCCCGCGCCGCAGACGACGAGATGCCGGGTCCGCAGGCGGAGCCGGAGGATCGTCGCGAGGATCGAGTTCGGGATCAGGACCCAGGCGACGAGCGCGAGGGGGACGAGGACCGCGGACGCGGAGAGGTACGACGCCCCGAAGAATCCGAGGATCGGGTCCCTCAGGAGGAGGAGGCCCAGGGTCGCGGGGAGGAGGAGGGCGGCCGCCCAGGCCGCGGCCCGCCGGGCGTCCCGCCCGATCCGGGGTCCCTCCCGGGACCCCTCCGCGAGGAGGGCCGTGGCCCCGGAGGTCGGCACGGCGTACAGGAGGGAGGCGACCGCGTACGCGACGTAGAAATGGGCCGCCGCGGAGGATCCCGCCCCAGGGCCCAGGAGGGTGAGGACGAGGAGCGGCATGAGGCCCGGCCCCGCGTTCCCGAGGATCCCCGCGACGTGGTTCCCCGCGGAGAACCGGATCATCGGGGCCGTCTTGGAGAAGGCGAACACGGGGATCGGGCGGTACCCCGGGAAGGCCCGCGGGAGCAGGACGAGGGCCGCGACGCCTGCCGAGACGAGGTATCCGAGGGCCCACGCTCCGACGATGACGGCGGGGGCCGCGGAGGACGCGAGGACGAGGGGCCAGGGAAGCCGTAGGGCCACGAGGAGGAGGGCAAGGGCGGTCGTGGCCTCCGTCCTCCGGTCCGCGACGAACATCTGCTCCGCGACGGGCTCCGTCGCGGCGAACAGGACGAGGAGCAGGAACAAGACAAGCAGGACGAGATCCGTCTGGAGGACGGCGAGGGGCGGGGCCACGATCCCCGCGAGGGCGACGAACCCCAGGCCGACGGCGAGGGCGGCCATCCCGACAAGGGTGAGGGCCGCGTTCATGAGGGCGGCCCGGTCCGGGGCCGCGGGGAGGAAGCGCACGATGCCGAAGGACATCCCGAGGTTCGAGAGGCCCGCGAGGAACATCGCCGTCGCCACGAGGGCGGTGGCCACCCCGATGTCGTCGGGCGGCCAGGACCGCGCGGCGAGGACCCAGAAGACGAACCCGAGGCCCGCCGCGGCCGCGAAGTTGAAGGTCAGGAGGCCCGCAGAGCGGAGGAGGGGACCCCGGGCCGCCTCCCAGCCCGTCCGGCGCGCGGCGGCCACGGCCCGCGAACGACGGCCGGCCATAAGAACGGTTCCCCGCCCCGAGGCCACGGTATCAGGGGCGATACGGGACCCGCAAGCCCTTTACCCTGGCACACGGGTCGCGCGGGCCCGGAGGCTCCCCATGGACTCCACTCGCTCCCGTGCCATGTTGCCCGCCCTCGTTGCCCTCGTGGTCGCCGCATCCTTCCTGACGATCCTTGCGCCCCGCGCGTCCGCGGGGACGGCGATCCTCTTCCTCGAGGACTTCGAGGACGGCACGATCGTCCCCGACTGGAGCGTCGAGGACTCGAACCCCTTGGCGGGGGAGGACTACTGGGGGATCTCCGACTACCGGGCGAACACGGGGAACTACAGCGCCTGGGCGGCCCAGGTCGGGAACCAGTCCATCGGCGGGCAGAACAACTCGGACGTCCATCTGTACGACGACGACATGCAGGCCGACCTGACCGTCGACCTCCAGGTGAACGGCTTCGACAGCCTCACCCTGTACTTCTACTACTACTCCCGCACGGAGAGCGGAGGCGGCGACTGGATCCAGGCCTGGTACGAGGCGGGCGGCGTCCAGTTCCCGATCTTCAACAACACAGGCGGGACGGGGAACCGGTGGGACCTCGCGACGGTCGCCGTCCCGAACAACGTGGAGCGGCTCATCATCCGGTTCCACAGCGACGGCGCGAACCATGGCTTCGAGGGGGCCTACGTGGACGACGTCCTGCTGACGGGCGTCGAGGACGTCCCGCCGACGTCGGCCGCGGACCCCATGCCCACGTTCGTGAACGACCGGCCCTACGAGATCGCGTACGCGGCCTCGGACAACGCGAACGCGAGCGGCGTGGACTACGTCGAGCTGTGGTACCGTCGCGGGACGACGGGGAACTTCACCCTCTACACGCGGCCCGCGAACCCCCTAGGCCAGTGGATCACCCCGACGATCCCCTTCGACGTGACCCTCGCCGCCGGGGACGGCTACTACGAGTTCTACACGGTCGCCGTGGACCGCGCGGGGAACGCAGAGGCCCCGCCCGCGACGCCCGATGCCTCCGTGACGATCGACACCCTCTCGCCCACCCTGACGGTCACCTCCCCCCAGGCGGATGCGGTCCTCCCCGAGGGGACCGTGAACGTGAGCTGGCAGGGGGCCGATGCCCTGTCCGGGATCGACCGGTTCGAGACGAGCCTCGACGGCGGCGCCTTCGTGGGCGCGGGGCTCGCCACGTCGCGGGACCTCTCGGGCCTCGCGGCGGGGAGCCACACGATCGTCGTGCGCGCGTACGACCGGGCGGGCAATGTCCGGGACGTCTCCGTCGACTTCACGATCCAGGCCGCCGCCCCGGGCGAAGGGTTCCCGTGGCTGTGGATCCTCCTGCTCCTCCTCGTCGTGATCGGGGGCATCCTCTTCTTCCTCTGGTGGCGGCGGGACCGGGAAGAGAAGGAAGCCGTGAAGGCCGTCGAGAAGGCCGCTCCCGAGGCTCCGACCGAGGCATCGGAGGGCCGCGAGGGGCGCGGGGACGAACCGCCGCGTGAAACCTGACGGAGGTCCGAGGGCGCCGCAGGACGTCGCGGCCCTATTCGTCTGAAGCAGGAGAGACGCGCCCAGAAGCCCGCGAACCGCGCGGGGCGGCCGCGGCAGGGCGGCGGACCTAGGCGCGCCCTGACGCAGGCTCATCGATCCGGCATACCTCGACGACGACTCCGGGGGGACCGTATTCCTTTCGTACGTGGAACTCCACGACCTGGCAGTCGTCGCTGAAGATGACGTAGGTCAACGCGTCGAGGACACTCCGGGTCAATTTATCGAGGTCCGGACGCTTCGCCGGCCAGACCCGCCGCCGCTTCGGCGCGCTCTTCGGTTTGGGGAGCCCGAAGTCGAGAGTGATCGCGACGGGGCCCTCCCAGGGCTCCGGCGGCGCATGGCCCTGCGCGACGTCGGCGACGAGGCGGCGCCACGTGCCCAGGCCCTTCGACGAGGAGGTGATCACCGGCTTCCCGTTCACGACCCAGGACCGCGTGGAGCCCTGGGGGACGGGGAGGCCCCGAACGTGGAAGACGATGCGATCCCTGACGGGGTTCGTGTACGCGACGGAGGTCGCGAGGTCGAGGGGGGGCTCGTCCGCGGATCCTGCGTCCATGACGGGCGCGCTCGAGCGGCGCCTCGCGGCGGCCATTGGTCCATCCCTTCGGGAACGACGTCCGCGGGGGACCGCAGACGTCGGACGTGGGTCCGACAACGCGGAGTCCGCACTTAAGCCTGCCGCGCGGACCATCCCGCGAAGGAGACCGCCGTAGGCGGTATCCCTTTGGGTAGGGTGGCCGAAAGTACGGGCCCCCGACGGCTGACCTACTTGAGCGTCACCTGGGCCTTCTCCGGGTTGTCGACGACCATCGCGATTTCCGTGCGGCCGTTCTTGGACCCGAGGAGGTACAGGGATTGGACGTTGATCCCCGCCCGGGAGAGGCGCTTCGCGACCTTCGACAGCTCCCCGGGGCGGTCCATCAGCTCGAGCGTGAGGATGTCGTTCGTCTCGTACTTGAGCCCCGCGGTCTTGAGGGCCTTCTCCGTCGTCGCGACGTCGCTCGTCACGATCCGGAGGAACGACGCCTCGTGCTTCGACTCGCTCGCGATCGCGCGGATGTTCACGGCGTTGTTCGCGAGGGTCTCCGTGACCCGCGCGAGCTCACCCGGACGGTCCGCCACAAAAACCTTGAATTCCTTCATCGCAGCTCCCCGCCGACGTCCGCGAGTGAATCGGCCCCTCGCCTACTAAAGGCTTCGTCGTCGGAGGGTCAAGGCACGAGGCGGACGCGGTCCCGCGGGAACAGGATCGCCTCCCGGATGTTCGGGAGGTCCAGGAGCTTCTGGACGAAGCGGTCCAGGCCGAAGCCCCAGCCCCCGTGGGGCGGCATCCCGTACCGGAAGGCCTTGAGGTAGAACTCGAAGCCGGCCGGGTCGAGCCCAAGGGCCCGCATGCGCGCGACGAGGGCGTCGTACCGGTGCTCCCGCTGCCCGCCGCTCGCCATCTCGTCCCCCTTGTACTCGAGGTCGAACGAGTACGACGTCCCTGGCTCGTCCGCCCGGGCCATGATGTAGAAGGGCTTGATCGCGGTCGGGTACTCGACGAGGAAGTACCAGTCCCGGCCCTCTTCTGCCATGGCGGCCCCGAGGATCTTCTCCGCCTCCGTGTCGATGTCGTCCCCGTCCCGCAGGCGCTTCCCCCGCCCCCGGAGGACCTCGAGGGCCTCCGCGTACGGGAGCCGTTTGAGGGGGAGGGACGGGACCTTCGGGTCCGCATGGAGGAGCTCGAGGTCCGCCTTCGCCTCGGCCCTCACGCGGGACACGGCATGGGCGACCGCGCCCTCCAGGGCCCGGAGGACGTCCTCCTGGGATTGGATGAACGCGAGCTCCCCGTCGAAGGACGTGAACTCGGTCACGTGCCGGACCGTGTCGGAGGGCTCCGCGCGGAACGCGGGCCCGACCTCGAACACGCGGTCGAGGCCCGTGGACATCAGGATCTGCTTGTAGAGCTGCGGGCTCTGGCTGAGGAACGCCTTCCGGCCGAAGTACGTCGTCTCGAAGAGGGTCGCCCCGCCCTCGGCCCCCGCCCCGGCGAGCTTGGGGGTCTGGACCTCGACGAAACCCTCCCGCTCGAGATGCTCCCGCAGGCCTGCGAGGGCCGCCACCCGCACCCGGAAGATCGCCCGGCGCTCGGGCTTCCGGAGGTCGAGGAAGCGGTTGTCGAGGCGCGTGTCCATCTCCGCGCCGACCTTGTCCGCGACGGGCAGGGGCAGGGGCGCCGCCGCCTCGCTGAGGACGTCCAGGGACGTGGCGAGGAGCTCCCAGCCGTTCCTCACCTGGGGGTTCGGCTGGACCGTCCCGCGGACCGCAATCACGCTCTCCCGCACGATCCCCGCGGCCCGCTCGAACAAGGCCCCGTCCGACTTCTTCTTGAGCGTCGCCTGGAAGGTGCCGCCCCGCTGCCGGACGATGAGGAACGCGATCCCTCCCAGGTTCCGCACGTCCTCGACCCAGCCCGCGAGGACCGCCTCGTGACCGTGGTCCGTGAGGCCGACGGACTCGAGGGCGCGATACGGGGAGGCCATGGGGGCGCGGAGAAGGGACGGCCGTAATAAAGGATGCGGTGCTCACCGGGTGACGGCGACCTTGTCCTTCGGCGTCGCGTCCGCGGGGACCATCTGCATGTGGGGGTACGCGAAGGAGACCCGCGGGTCCGCCGCGAACTTCTCGAGGATGCGCTTCGTGAGGCGCGTCCGGTAATGGCCTTTCGCGAAGATGGGCGCGAAGTAGACGAGGGTCAGGTTCACGCTGGAGTCGGCGAGGGCCCATCCGACCTTGGGCTCCTCCGCGATGTAGTCCTGGAGGTCCGCGAACTCGTACTTCGCCCGGAGGCGGGCCCGGTTCTCCCGCATCATGGGCCCGACGATCTCCTCCGCGGCCTCGAGGATGAGCTTCTCCGCGGCCTTGTGGTCGCTCTCGTACGTCACTCCGATCGTCAGCTGGTCCCAGATGAACGGGGTGTCCTTCGTGTAGTTGAACACGTTCCCCTTGAGGACGTTGCTGTTCGGGAGCGTC
Organism: Euryarchaeota archaeon RBG_19FT_COMBO_69_17; assembly: GCA_001800825.1. Classification (GTDB taxonomy): domain Archaea; phylum Thermoplasmatota; class Thermoplasmata; order RBG-16-68-12; family RBG-16-68-12; genus RBG-16-68-12. The sequence goes on from MGWD01000010.1 coordinate 5,991, forward strand.
GCGTAGCGGCCCGTGAAGCCGTCCCCGAAGAAGCCCCCGCTGAACTCCCGGATCGTCGTGTTCATCGGCGTGATCTCGACGACGTACCCCTTCGCCGTGTTCATCTCGATTCGGTCCCCGAGCTTGTAGAGCCGCATCGTCACGAGGATGATCCAGCCGACGAGGTTCAGGAGGGGCTCCTGCATGACGTAGATCAAGGCGGCGGACACGAGGGCGGTCCCGAGGAAGCCGAACTCCTGGGCGCCCCCGCCGATGAGGATGTACACGGCGAGGCCGAGGGCCGTCCCCCAGACGACGTAGGAGACGATCTGGAAGTGGGCGAAGATGTCTGCCTCGTACCGGACGTGGCTCTTGAGGGCGGCGCGGAACACGGGCTTGAGGATCTCGAGGAGGGCCTTCGTGGACAGGAGGATGAGGATGATGAAGACCCACGACCGGTACGCGCCGAGGCTCACGGTCGGCACGGCGAGCCCGGGGATCGAGAGGACCCCGGACACGAGGAGGAGGGCGAGGACGAATGCGAGGGTCGTCCCGAGCCAGAAGAGGGCTCTCGCCCGCCGCCAGGGATCCGCCTGCACGGTCCCCAACGAGCGTTCGTCGCGTTATATAATCCCGGTGACGAGGTTATCAGGGGCGAAAGGCCGCCCACGACGGGATTCGATGCGTGTCTCATCTTCATGTAGGGCGTGCCCCGTGCGGCTTCGGCTGGAGGATCCAGGGATGCCACCCCATTGCGACACCCTCGACGGACCCGTCGTCGTCGCGGCGAGGAAAGCGCTCGAGATGGAAGATGTGAAGATCGTCCTGCCCTTCGCGCCGAAGGCCGCGGAGGGCGAGATCCGGCAGGCGTTCGAGCGGACCCTCAAGGCGCGGGAGCTCGGGAAGGAGGCGAAGGAGGTCGCGGACCTGTGGTTCTTTGAGACCGTCGTGAGGCTCCACCGCGCGGGGGAGAGCGCGCCGTACACGGGGCTGAAGCCCGCGGGCCTCGACTGGGGGCCCGTGCTCCCGAGGGCGGACCGGGCGATCGAGAAGGGGCGGCCCGACGAGGTCGTCGAGTTCATGACCCACGCCCTCGAGCACTCGATCCGGACGAAGTTCGAGCAGGCGATGGACCTCAAGTCGTACCGCAAGGGGGACGTCGACGCGGCCCGCGCGTACACGTCCGCGATGCTCGGCTTCGAGCTCTTCACCCACCACCTCTACGCGAGCATCGTCGGGGACGGGGGCCACCGCGCGGAGGCCGAAGGCGGAGAGCGGCACGAACACTGACCCCCGCGAACGGCCCTGAGGGGGCGGGGTGCGCGGCCTTCAGATGAACTCCGCGAACTTCGCGACGAGCGCGGGCTTGTGCTGCTTGAGGACCTGGAGGATCGCGCGGACGCTGAGCTTCGTGACGCCGACCTCCGCGAGGATCTTCACGATGTCGTCGAACTCCTGGTCCGTCAGGGTCACGAGCTTGTTCTTCGCGAGCCAGTTCCGGTACAGGTTGTTCTCGAGCTTCGCGCGCCAGGCCTTCTCGTAGGCCTGGAGGGCCTCCAGGGAGAAGTCGCCCGCCTCGTTGCATGTCGAGAGGACCTTCCCGAGGATCATCCCGGCCGTGATCCCGTTCCCGATCCCGCCCCCCGTGATGGGGTCGATCATCCGAGCCGCGTCCCCCACGAGGGCGATCCCGTTCCCCACGGACTTCGAGACCGGAGGGGACGTCGACACGCCGCCCGTGACCATGTCGAGGGGCTGCGCGCGCCTCATCCGCGGGTCCTTCGCGATCCAGCGGTCGAGGAACCCCTTGATGTCGTGGCGGTGCTTGAGGCGGTCCAGGGACACCCCGATCCCCACGTTCGCGGTGATCTCGTCCTTCGGGAAGACCCAGATATAGCCCGCGGGAGCGACCGTCCCGAGCCAGAACTCGCAGTAGTCGGGGAAGTCGTGCCCGGGCCCGATGTTCGTGAGGCGGTACTGGAGGGTCCCCGTGATGTCCCCCGCCTTGAGGCGCGTGTTGAACCCCGCCCAGCGGCCCACCTGGCTCTCGTAGCCGTCCGCCGCGACGACGCATTTCGCGGTGATCGTGATTTCGTCCTCGAGGCGTTTCGCCCGCACCCCGCGGACCCAGCCGTCGTCCTTGAGCACGGCCGTCGCCGTCGTCTTGAGCCAGATGTCGGCCCCCGCCTTCGCGGCCTCCTTGGCCACGGCCTTGTCGAAGGCGTCCCGCTCGAGGACGATCCCGACCTCGTTCCCCGCGTGCTCCTCCTCGATCGTGAGCTCCGTGCCGTCGGGGGAGAAGATCTTCGCGCCCTTGACCTCCCGGCCGACCCACTTCCGGTCGAAGGGGAGGGCGGTGTCCTCGACGAAGTGCCGGGCGAGCCCTTCGCCGCAGCGCACGGGGGAGCCGATCTCCTGCCGCTTCTCGATGAGGAGGGTGCGGCAGCCGCCCATCGCGGCGTAGCGGGCCGTCATGGAGCCCGAGGGTCCGGCGCCCACGACGACGACGTCGTACTCGAACGAAGGCATGGAGTCGCCGCCCCGCTCATCCGTTGTCCGTATAAGAATCTAGGGGATGAACGGGGAGGAGCCCGCCGGCGGACGGCCTACCTCATCGTCGCGAGCTTGTGGCCGCGCGGATAGTCGATCGCGCCGACGGGGCAGACCTTCACGCACATCCCGCACTGGGTGCAGTCCTCGTTGAAGGTCAGGTAGACCTCGTTGAGGAAGATCGCGTTCGTCGGGCACGTGCCGACGCAGGCCCCGCAGTGCATGCAGAGCATGTCGTCGATCGCCATGATCCCGTTGTCCCTCACGGAGGGACGGATCGCGACGGCCGCGGCTTCAGGCATGACGGTTCCGCCACTCCTCCATCGGCACGGCGAACTTCTTCTCGACCTCCTCGCGGAAGTTCGGGCCCGTGTTGTACGCGCAGAAGGGGATGACCTTCCCGTCGGGCGTGGCGTAGTGGATCACGCAGCGCTTGACCCGCTCGATGTCGTAGTTGTAGTTGTCCTGGAAGTGCATCCCGCCCACGTACATCGTGGACCAGGAGAACTCGGCGGCCCCGGCCTTGTCGCCCTTCGTGAACATCCGGTTCAGGATCTTCAGCATCTTGGACAGGCCCATGCCCTCGGGCGCCTCGTCCGCCTTGAAGTGGCGCTTGAGGAGCTGGAGGGCCTTGATCTTCGACGTGAACTTGATCCGCTTCTCCTTCGTGTCCTGGGCGAGGATCCACATGTCCTCCATGAGGCCCTCGACGTCGATGAACCGCGTGATGGGCACGGGCGGCTTCCCGTTCTCGAGGAACAGGTACGACGCGAGGCCGCACGCGGGGTGGGACGTGAACGCGGGTTTCGCGATCCCCGTGAGGGCGGAAACGAGCTCGGAGATGGGCGAGACGAAGGGCACGGGGTACCAGTCGTCCCTCGTGAGGTAGCCCGTCTGCTCCTCGAGGTCGTACGCGAGGTCGCTCAGGGTGTACCGGAGCTTCCGGCGGTCCTCCTCGGGGATCCGGCCCGTGAGGGACACCGGCTGGTAGTTCACGCCCTTCACCACGTCGCGGTTCTTGATCGCGAAGTTCAGGATCTCCCCGGCCTGGTCGTCGTTGAAGGAGTTGACCATCGTCGGGACGAGGCAGATCGTCGGGGTCACGAGCTTCGCCTGGGAGCGCTCGCGGACCTTCTCGATGACCCGCAGCTTGATGTCAAGGAGCGGCCGCCCGCGGGCCTTGATGTAGTTTTCCTCCCGCAGGCCGTCGAACTGGAGGTAGATCGTGTTGAGCCCGGATTCGGAGACCTTCTCGAGGAAGCCGTCCTCCGTCGCGAGCCGGATCCCGTTCGTGGCCACCTGGACCTGGGCGAAGCCCATGTCCTTCGCGGCCCGCACGATCTCGGGGAACTTCGGGTAGATCGTCGGCTCCCCGCCCGCGAACTGGATCGCGGCGACGGGGATCGGCCGCTGGGCGCGCAGGACCGCGAACTCGTAGACGATCTGCTCGAACGTGGGCTCGAAGACGTACCCCGCCGCGTTCGCGTTCGCGAAGCAGATGGGGCACTTCAGGTTGCAGCGGTTCGTGAGGTCGATGTTGCACAGAGACGTGGCCGAGTAGTGGAGGTTGCAGAGGCCGCACTCGTACGGACACACCTTCGCGTCCACGATCTGGGGGTTCTCGAGGCCGACCCCGTCGAAGGCCCAGTTCTCCGCCTTGAGGTACATCTCCGCGTCGGACCAGCAGACCTCGTCGAACTCCCCGTGCTCCTTGCAGGTCTTCTTCATCTTGAGGGCGCCGTCCCCGATGTACAGGGTCGCGGGGATGACCTTGAGGCACTCCGGGCACAGGCTGCCCGTCCGCCGGGGGAGTCCTTTCTGGAGCTTGGATGGCATCGTGACCATCGCGTTGTCCTGGCGGGACTCCACGTACATGTTGCGGACCGCGCCGATCGCGTAGTCCGTTCCGCAGAGACTCATCTCGAACCAACCTCTGAGCCGCTCGTATTTCGGGGGACTATATTAAGTCTTTTGTAGCCCTTGCTACTACAAGAAAACGGAGGACGTCTCCTCCATAGGAATCCGTCCGGGGGAGGGTCCGCGGTGGGCCGCGGAGGGCCCTCGGGAGGGCGGGGGACGGGCCACCTACGACGGACGTCGAGACGCGTCGGGCGGCGCCTCTGCGCCCGGCGCGGCCACCGCCCGCACGGCCGCGAGGACCGCCTCCGCGGACTCGAAAGGGCGGTCGGGCAGGACCTCGAGGGCTCTCGACGCGTGGACGTGGGCCCCGCCCTCCGTGCGGACGAGGCGCCAACCGTGGTTCCGCAGGATCTCCTCGCGGGTCGCCGGGTACCGGACCCCGCTCCGGAGGACCTCCCCGAGGGCGTCGAGTCCCGCGGACTCCGTCAGCTTGGGGAACGAGCCCGTCCTCTTGAACGTCAGGAATCGCGCGGCGTCGCGGTACATCCGCACGCCGTGGAACGTGAAGGCGACGCGGACCGCGTCCCGCCCCGCGCCGTCGATCGCCCTCAGCTCGTCGTCGTCGAACTCGTACCGGTTGTGCCGCCCGTGGCCGAAGAGGCGCGTGTAGACATCCTCGGAGGCGACCCGAGGCGGCTGGCGGGAGAGGTCGACGACGTCCAGGATCCCGGCGTCCTCCATGGCCTTCCGGAGGGCCTCGGGCAGGTCTCGGCCGGCGGAGGAACGGGCCTCGAGGCCCAACCGAACCTCGCGGGGGACCAACGCCGCGAGGTCCCGGAGGCCCGCGACCTGGGGCGCGTCAGCCTCGAGGGCCTCGGGCGTCTGGAGGATGAGGAACGGCGCGCGCAGGATCGAGGCCGTGCGGAGGTCCCGCGCGAACGCCTCCCGCGAGGGGCCGTCGGCCCGGAGGCCGCCCTCGTGGGTCACCGCGCGGCTCCCCTTCACGGCGAAGGTGAAGGCGGGCGGGACCTGCGCGCGCCAGCGCCGCGCCCGTGCCTCGGGCACCGGGCGATAGAACGTGACGTTGACCTCGACGAAGGAGAAGGCCTTCGCGTACGCGGGCAGGCCCCCCGCGAAGTAGCCCCAACCGCCCGCGCCCACGAGGGCCTCGGCCATGGCCCCCCATGGACCGGGGGGAGGTTAAGGGGTCGCCCGGGAGGGGAGCGGAGGTACCCCCGGGGGGGAGGGCGCCCGGGAGCGTGGTTTTTCACGCCCCGAGATATGGTCATGTACGCCCGCGCCGATACCCTTCGGGCGATGGCCGACCTCCGGTTCGGGTGCAGCGGCTGGGACTACGAGGAGTGGATCGGCCCGTTCTACCGGAACGCGAGCGAGTCCAAGCTCGCCGCCTACTCCCGGGTCTTCGACACGGCGGAGATCAACTCCACGTTCTACCGCGCCCCGACGCCCGGGATGGTCCTCGGGTGGGCCCGCCACTCGCCGGAAGGCTTCGTCTTCGCGGCGAAGGTCCCCCAGACGGCGACCCACGACCGCCTCCTCGACGTGGCCCAGGGCGCGGACAAGGACGTCCGCGCGTTCTGCGACCTCATGCGTCCCCTGAAGGACGCGGGCAAGCTCGGCCCCCTCCTCCTCCAACTCCCGCCCCGCCTGCGGTTCCAGAGGCCCCTCATCCACCGGTTCCTCGACGCCCTCCCGCGGGACTTCACGTTCGCCCTCGAGCCGCGGAACAAGTCGTGGATGTCCCTCGAGGCGTTCGACCTCCTGCGGGACACGGGGGTCACGTACACGATCGTCGACCAGCCCCTCCTCCCGCCCGACCTCCACGTGACCGCGGACACCGCGTACGTCCGTTGGCACGGCCACGGCCAAGACCCCTGGTACAACTACCGGTACTCGGACGCGGAACTCGAGGCGTGGGTCCCGCGCGTCCGGCAGGTCGCGTCGGAGGCGAAGGTCGTCTACGCGTTCTTCAACAACCATTTCCACGGGTACGCCCCGGAGAACACCCTCCGGATCCTCGAGATGCTCGGGGTCACGGACCAGGAGAAGGCGCGGGCCGCGAAGCGGATCGAGGCGTTCCGCCACGCGGCCTCGAAGGCCCACGCGTCCGTGAAGGCGCTGACCCTCGAGGACTTCGGGGCGAGCGTGGCCGCGGACGCGGAGGTCCTCGCCCTCCTCGGGCGGACGATGGACGCGAACCGGCTCGACCGCGCACGGAGGATCGATCCGAAGGACGTCGAGATCTCGCGGGACGGCCCGACGATCGTCGGCCGGGTGAAGGAGTACA
>MGWD01000010.1:12732-14327 GCA_001800825.1 Euryarchaeota archaeon RBG_19FT_COMBO_69_17
AAGATCGCCGCGGACAGGGGGTTGTGCAAGCACCTCGGGCGGTTCTTCCTGAGCCTCCCTCCGGAGGAGGCGCGCCAGCACCTGGAGGCCCTCCGGACCTCGAGGGACGCGTGGACGTTCGTCCTGCCTACGTCATGAGGGACCCGCCGTTCACGTGGAGGACCTGCCCCGTGATGTAGTCCCCGCCCGGGCCCACGAGGAACGCGATCGCGGCGGCGACCTCCTCGGGCCGGCCCACACGGCCGAGGGGGATCGTCCGGATCCGGCGGGCGCGGTCCTCCGGGGTGTCGCTCGCGAGGATGTCCGTCTCGATGGCCCCGGGCGCCACGGCGTTGACGAGGATCGAGTCCCGCGCGAACTCGAGGGCGAGAGCCCTCGTCAGGCCGACGAGGCCGGCCTTCGCGGCGACGTAGTCCGCGCCGTGGGACGTCCCGCGGAACGCGAGCTGGGTCGACACGTTCACGATCCTCCCGCCGCCGGCCTTCTTCATCTCGGGGACCGCGGCCTTCGCCATGTAGAAGGCCCCGTGGAGGTTCACCGCGAGGCGGCGGTCCCAGGCCTTCGGGCTCGTGTCGTCGAGGAGCGCCCGCTCGTACACACCCGCGTTGTTGACGAGGACGTCGAGGCGGCCCAGGGCCTCCACGGCCTCGACGACGATGCGGGCGCACTCGTCCGGGCGGGAGACGTCCCCTCGGATCGGGACCGCCCGGCGGCCGAGCGCGCCGATCGACCCGACGACGGCCTTCGCGGCGTCCCCCCGACTCGCGTACGCCACGGCGACGTCGAAGCCGTCCCGCGCGAGGCGGTGCGCGGTCGCCGCGCCGATGCCCCGGGACGCGCCCGTGACGAGGGCCACGCGGGTCGCCATCCCCGGGACGAAGGGACGGCCCCGCGAAATAGTTAACGCGCGAGGGGCATCGCCGGGGGCCATGGGCGTGAACCTCACGCCGATCATGATCCGCCACCCGACGAGTCTCGAGGCCCTCCGGGGCCGGACGATCGCCGTGGACGGCAACCTCGAGCTGTACCAGTTCCTCTCGATCATGCGGACGCGGGACGGTCAGCCGCTCATGGACTCGAGGGGGAGGGTGACGTCCCACCTGAACGGCCTCCTCACCCGCACGGCCCGTCTCATCGCAGACTACGACATCCGCCCCGTGTTCGTCTTCGACGGCCCGCCGCCCGATCTCAAGCGGGCGGAGATCGCCCGGCGCCGGGAGGCCCGGGAGAAGGCGCGGGCCCAGTACGAGGCCGCCCTCGCCTCCGGGGACGTCGGGGCCGCGTGGTCGAAGGCCGTCATGACGTCGCGCCTGACGCGGGAGATGGTCGAGGAGGCGAAGTCGCTCCTCACGCTCCTCGGGATCCCGTGGGTCCAGGCGCCGACCGAAGGGGAGGCCCAGGCCGCGTTCCTCGCAAGCCGAGGGGACGTGTGGGCCGCGGGCTCGAAGGACTACGACGCCCTCCTGTTCGGCGCCCCGAGGCTCGTGCGGTTCCTCGCGGTCCGCAGCACGGAGTTCCTCCCGAGCCGCGGACGGTCCCGCGACGTGCCCCCGGAGACGATCGACCTCGCGGAGAACCTGGGCGCCCTCGGGGTC
>MGWD01000010.1:14355-14663 GCA_001800825.1 Euryarchaeota archaeon RBG_19FT_COMBO_69_17
TCCTCGTGGGGACCGACTTCTTCGGGGGAATCGGAGGCTTCGGACCGAAGACCGCAGTGAAGCAGGTCCGGGAGTGGGGGGACCTCGCCCATGCGCCCGACAAGGTCCGGGAGGAGCTCCCAGACAACCTCGAGCAGATCCGGTCGTTCTTCCGATCCCCTCCGGTCGACCCGGCGTCGGTGCCCTCCCCCTCCAGGCCGCGACCCGAGGAGGTCCTCGGGTTCCTCTGCGAGGAGCGGGGCTTCTCGCGGGATCGGGTTAGGACGGTCCTCGAATCCGTACGGAAGGGGACGGCCCGCACGGCGAGA
>MGWD01000010.1:14694-15275 GCA_001800825.1 Euryarchaeota archaeon RBG_19FT_COMBO_69_17
AAATACTTATAGCAAGGGGATAATCTCCCCGTCGTCGTGGACTCCCTGGGGGAGGTGCTGTTACGAACAAGAAACTCCTGATGATTGTGGCCGCCGTGGTCGTGCTCGTGGTCGTCGTCGCCGTCGTGGCGATCTACCTGATCCCACCGCCGGCCCGTCCCTCCGTCCTCGTCGTGGGGACGACAGAAGTGGAGGAAACCCTAGATCCGGCGGACGCGTACAACTACTTCTCCGTGAACATGCTCCAGAACACGATGGCGCCCCTGCTCACGTATAGCGAGACGGGCGACGGGACCCTGGTCCCGATGCTCCTCACGGAGGTGCCTAGCGTCGCGAACGGCGGGATCTCGGGCGACTCCTTGACGTACACCATGCGCCTGCGGACGGGAGCGACATTCCAGGACGGGACCGCAATCAACGCCACGACGGTGAAGTACTCCATCGACCGGGCAGTAAAGGCATTGCAGGATCCCGTGGCGGACGAGCTCCGCCTCTCCGTCCCCTCGTTCCTCCTCGCGCCCCTACGGAACGCGGAGGACTACTTCAGCACGTTCTCGAACTTCGTCGCGGATCCCGCGAAC
>MGWD01000011.1:0-105 GCA_001800825.1 Euryarchaeota archaeon RBG_19FT_COMBO_69_17
TAGTCCGACGCGATCGCGCCAACGAGGATCCCGTCCACCCGGGGGCGGCGGAACGCCCGGCGGAGTGCCTCGAGCTCCGCCTCCTCCCCGGCATCCGCCCTCTCT
>MGWD01000011.1:190-838 GCA_001800825.1 Euryarchaeota archaeon RBG_19FT_COMBO_69_17
CGGGTCGGATCGAGAGGAGGTGGGTCACCTCCCATCCCCTCGCCTCGGCGACCTGGACCGCGTACGTGGAATCCTTGCCGCCGGAGAAGAGGGCCGCGAGGCGCACGCACGACCATCGGCGGAACGGGCGTAAAGGTTTCGCGGTCCAAGGGGACGCGAACGCTTTATCCGTTTCCCGCACAATCTCGCTGCCCGAGGCTCGACGCGCAGGTCGTCCGAGAGGTCGTGGCCTTCGTCGAGGACCTCCCTCGGAGGACGGAACATGCTGACGCAGGAAGAGATGAAACGGGCGGCCGCGGAGGTCTCCCTCTCGTACGTCCGGCCGGGGATGGTCCTCGGCCTCGGGACCGGCTCACGGCGCGGCACGTCCTCGAGGGGGTCGCCCGGCTCGTCCGCGAGGGCGCGGACCTTCGGGGCGTCCCGACGTCCCTCGCGACCGCGGAGGCCGCGAAACTCCTTGGGATCCCCCTCACGTCCCTCGAGGAACACCCGGAGCTCGACCTCGCGATCGACGGAGCCGACGAGGTCGACCCTGCGCTGAACCTGATCAAGGGGATGGGCGGCGCCTTGTTCCGCGAGAAGATCGTCGCGGCCGCGGCGAAGACGTTCATCGTCGTCGTCGACGGCTCCAAGGTCGTCCGCCGGCTC
>MGWD01000011.1:907-1587 GCA_001800825.1 Euryarchaeota archaeon RBG_19FT_COMBO_69_17
TCCGGAACTCCGGAAGCGGGACGGCGAGCCCGTCCGCACGGACAACGGGAATTACCTCCTCGACAGCCGGTTCAACGGGATCCGTTCTCCCGCGAAGCTCGCCGCGGCGATCTCCTCGATCCCCGTGGTCGTCGAGCACGGCCTGTTCCTCGGGATGGCGGACCTCGCCCTCGTCGGCACGGCGGACGGCGTGAAGACGATGCGGCCTAGCCGTAGGCCTTGAAGCGCTTCCGGTTCGACTCGATCCGGTCGATCTTCGCCTGCTCCTCCCGGTCGAGCTGCCCGAGGATGTCCGACCAGGATGTGCTCAGCCGGTACGCGTGGGCCGGCCTTCCCTTCCCCTCCTTCTTGATGTCCCGCTTCTCGACCCATCGCCGCCGGCGGAGGTCCTGCATCGCGATGCTCACCTCCGGCTGCCGCAGCCCCGTCGCCTTCTCAATCTCGACGGAGGTCGTCTCGTCCCGCTTCGAGAGGAACACGAGCGTCCGCGCGAGGTTCTTCGTCATGCCGGTCTCGACGAGCAGCTCGACGAGGGTCTCGTCCCGTCGGCTCAACCGCGTCTCCCGGCTCATTCCGGCGTCCCCCGCGTCGCCCTCACGTTAATTTCGGTTCTAATATTAATTTGGTCATATATATTTCTTAGGGTCTTAGAGTCCTTCGAGGGATTCGCTCCTGTCTCG
>MGWD01000011.1:1614-3034 GCA_001800825.1 Euryarchaeota archaeon RBG_19FT_COMBO_69_17
CCTGCGCGGGAGGCCGCGCAACCCTTTAATAGCAGTTCCTCTGTGTAACGCCGCCCGGGCGCCGATTCGATGAAAGTACCCCATGTGATCCGAGGGTATTGCCCCCACTGCAACAAGCACGTGGAGCTCGAGGTCGAGCGGGTGAAGAACCGGCCCCGCTCCGAGCTTCGCGCCGGCCAGCGACGGTTCCGGCGGGTCACCGCAGGGTACGGAGGCTTCCCCCGGCCGAAGCCAGAGGGGCGCGAGAAGCCGACGAAGCGGATCCACCTCCGCTATCGGTGCAAGTCGTGCAAGAAGGCGCACCAGCGCCGGGGGATCCGGGCGAAGAAGTTCGAGCTCGTCGAGGTGCACAAGTGATCCCGAAGCCCGCGAGCAAATTCCTCAGGGTCAAGTGCGAGGATTGCGGCAACGAGCAGATCGTGTTCGACCGGGCGGCGAGCGACGTCCTGTGCCAGGTCTGCGGCGCGACCCTCGCGAAGCCCACGGGCGGCAAGGCCGCGATCCGGGGCGAGATCCTGGGGGCTTTCGAGTAATGACGTCCCGCGGGCGCGAGTACGAGTGGCCGGAAGAGGGCGGGCTCGTCGTCTGCTCCGTGTCGAACGTCAAGAATTTCGGCGCGTTCGTCAAGCTCGACGAGTACGAGGGGAAGGAGGGCTTCATCCACATCGCCGAGGTCTCCTCGGGCTGGATCAAGTACATCCGGGACTACGTCCGGGAGGGGCAGAGGGTCGTCTGCAAGGTCCTCCGGGTGGACACCGGGAAGGGCCAGATCGACCTCTCTCTGAAGGCGGTGAACGAGCACCAGCGCCGGGAGAAGATCCAGGAATGGAAGAACGAGCAGAAGGCGGAGAACCTCCTCGGGATCGTGGCGCAGCGCCTCGGGAAGACCGTCGACGCGGGCTGGGAGGAGTTCGGGTACGACCTTCTCGACTCCTTCGGGACGCTGTACCGCGCGTTCGAGGAGTGCGTGATGGACGAGGCCGCCCTCTCCCAAGAGGGCTTCAAAGGCGCCTGGGTCAATACCGTCGTCGAGGTCGCGCGGGAGAACATCGTCCCGCCCTATGTGACGATTGATGGCTACCTCGAGGCGACGGACCCCGCCCCCGACGGCGCGATCCACCTCCGCGAGGCCCTGCTCAAGATCCCCCGGGAGTCCGAGGGGATCACGGTCAAGGTCCAGTACATCGGGGCACCCCGATACCGGATCGTCGTGCGGGCGCCCGACTACAAGTCCGCGGAGGACGAGATTCAGAAGGCGGCGGCCCGCGCGCTCAAGGTCCTCGAGGCGAAGGGCGGCCAGGGCGCGTTCCGCCGGAAGGAGTGAGGCGGGATGCGAAGCCTCTTGAAGCGCTGCCGCGCTTGTAGGACGTACACCCTCCAGGATGCCTGTCCGTCCTGCGGGACCCCGACGGGGAATCCG
>MGWD01000011.1:3273-4734 GCA_001800825.1 Euryarchaeota archaeon RBG_19FT_COMBO_69_17
CCCCAGGTCCTCGTCCAGGACGACGGCCAGGTCAAGCTCGTGAACAACGAGATGCACTTCGTCCAGCGGGGGCCGGGGAAGGACCTCGTCATCCTGACGGGCGACTACCAGGGGCTCACCCCAGAGGGCCAATACGAGCTCAGCGACTTCATGCTCCGGGAGATCAAGAAGCTCGGCGTGCGCCGGATGTACACGCTCGGGGGGTACGGGATGGGGCGCATGGTGACGAAGCCGAGGGTCCTCGGCGCCGCAACGGACGCGGAGCTCGCGAAGGAGATGGAGAAGCACGGCGTCGTCTTCTCTCGGGGCGAGCCGGGCGCGGGGATCGTCGGCGCGAGCGGGCTCCTGCTGGGGCTCGGTCGGCTCTACGACATGCGCGCGGTGTGCCTCATGGGCGAGACCTCGGGGTACTTCGTCGACCCGAAGAGCGCGCAGGCGGTCCTCGAGGTCCTCACGGCGGTCCTCGGCGTGAAGATCTCGTTCTCCGAGCTCGAGAACAAGGCGAAGCAGATCGACCAGATCACCTCGAAGCTCCGGGACATCGAGGCCTCGCCCGAGATGCCTGACAAGCGCGAGGACCTCGGGTACATCGGGTGACCGCACCCGCACCGCGGTTTCCTCAGAACTGTCCGTCACTCGGCGCCCGCGCGCGGACGAACGCTTAAACCCCGGCGTCGCGTTCTCCGCGACGGGCCAGGGATGGGCGACGACGAACCGCGAAAGGCGTTCCTCAAGGGCTACGAGGAGGGCCTGAAGGCCGCGTGGCGCGAAATCGGCTCCCTCACGTCCCGCGGGTACTCGTCGACGGAGCTCAGCGTGATGGCGAAGTCGAAGATGGCCGTCCTGTACCGCGAGGTCGAGGCGATGGCTGCGCGTCTCGCGGAGGAGCAGGGCGTCCCCCTCTCCGTCCCTGCGCCGCGAGGGGACATCTCGAACCGCGGTGCGTACATCGTCCGGGAGCCGAGGGCGGACCGGATCTTCGAGCTCTTCGCAGGGCTCACGAAGTCCGGCGCACGCGGCCTCTGCATCACGCGGATCCACCCCGACGACATCCGCTCCCGCCACCCCGTCGGCGAGGTCGGGTTCGTCTGGTTGTCGAAGACGCCGGGACAAAAGGGGAAGGGCATGGCGGTCGTCGAGCCCACGGCCCTCGTGGACATCGCGAGCGCGATCGCGGAGTTCGCCGCAGAGGGCGGCGGCGCCGCCGTCCTCCTCGAGGGCATCGAGTACATGATCGCCCAGAACGGGTTCACGAGCGTCCAGCGGTTCCTCCAGAAGGTGAACGAGAAGATCCTCCTGAACGACTCGTACCTCCTGATCTCCGCGAACCCCGCGGCCCTGAAGGAGCAGGAGTACAAGCTCCTCGCGCGGGAGATGGTCGGGGAGGTCTGAGGCTCAGGACTTCGGGGGTGCAGTCGGCACCCCCGCCGTCGTCTTCGTCCGCGAGGCGCGGAGCAGCTG
>MGWD01000011.1:4820-5018 GCA_001800825.1 Euryarchaeota archaeon RBG_19FT_COMBO_69_17
CGACGGTCGTTCGCGTCGCGACGTACAGGGCGACCAGGACGACGGTCAAGCCGAGCCAGGCAACGTCCCACTCCGCCCGCATCCGGGGGAGGGCGAGCCCGACGACGATCTGGAGGGGCGCGACGACGGCGAACATGCTCGCGGGCCCGGGCTGCGTGAGGTGGTCGTTGAAGGCGAACGCATGGAGGACGCCGTCGA
>MGWD01000012.1 GCA_001800825.1 Euryarchaeota archaeon RBG_19FT_COMBO_69_17
CACGAACTCGATCTCATCCGGATGGAAGACCCCGTTTGCGGAATCAAGAAACAAGCTCGTTACGTGTTCGATGATCCGTTCTTCGCGTTCTACTACCGCTTCGTCTTTGAAAACCGCCCCCTCATAGAGCTCGGCCGGTCTGCTCAGGTGTGGCAACGAATTGAGAAGCAGTTGGATGAGTTTGTCGGTTTTCAGTTCGAACGAGTTGCGAGAGAGGCCTTGGTGCTGTTGAACGGTTCGGCCTACGCTGGCGTGCCGATTGACTTCGAGGAAATTGGCCGTTGGTGGAACCGGTCCGGAGAGGAAATAGACATCGTAGCGGCCGGCAAGACCGAGGTCCTGGCAGGGGAGGTTACGTGGTCTCAATCACCGATGGAGCTGGGCGTCCTTCGCCGGCTCGAAATGAAGGTGAAGCTCATCGAGCGGCTGCGTGGACGCCCGGTCAGGTTCGTTTTCGTGTCCCGATCAGGATTCGATCCCAAACTCGCATCCGAAGCCGCGCGACAACAGGCGTTGCTGTTCGACCTCCCCGGCCTCGGTCAAGTTTTCGATCGGCTGTACGCCAAACCCGAGCCATAGTTCGTTCCGTATCTTGGCGCACTAGAGGCGCAAAGGCGAAAGGCCGTTCCCGGGGAACTTCGTAGCGTTATGAATGAACCGTCACGTGCCTTCCGCGGGTTCGCGCCTGCGACGACTCGGGATTCTTCCGCCAGGCGAAGCCTCATCGGGGACCGGTGGATAGCCGGGTGAACATGGGAACGATCATCGCGGGCCGGGACCTCCGGAAATCCTGGGGTCCCACGCTCGTCCTCGAGCACGCGGACTTCCTCCTCCAATCGGGGGACAAGGTCGCCCTCGTCGGCCCCAACGGCTCGGGGAAGAGCACCCTCTTCCAGCTCCTCACGGGGGAGACGAAGCCGGACCTGGGGGACCTCGTGCTCAAACCGGGGCTCCGCTTCGGCTACCTCCCGCAGGTGCCGAACGTACCGCCGGAGACCGCGGTGCGCGACGTTTTGTCCGCCCCCAGCCCGGAGGCGCAGCGGATCGAGGCCGACCTCGCCGGCCTCGAGGCGTGGATGACGCGGCCGGACGCGTGGGACGCCCCGGACGCAAGCGAGCGCATGGCGCGGTACGAGTCCCTCCACGTCGCCCTGGGCTCCGCCCGAAGCCACAGCGTGATCGTGAACGACCCGATCCTGAACGACCTGGGCGTGGGCGAGGAGCTCCTCGACCAGCGGTTCGGCTCCCTCTCCGGCGGCGAGAAGTCCAAGGTCCTCACCGCGCGAGCCCTCGCGAACGCGAAGGACAAGGACATCCTCCTCCTCGACGAGCCGACGAACCACATGGACATCGACACGATCGAGACGATCGAGGAGTTCCTCCTGGAGATCGACGCGGCCGTCCTCCTCGCCAGCCACGACAAGTTCCTCCTCGACGCGATCGCGCACAAGGTGATCGAGCTGGACCACCTCCGTACCCTCGAGTACGTCGGGAACTACACGGACTACCGAGTCCAGCGAGACGCCATCCAGCGGGCCCGGGAGGCGCAGCGCCATCGCCACCAGGAGGAGCTGAAGCGCCAGCTCGCGATCATCGAGCAGTTCAAGTCCCGCAAGGTGTACGAGCAGGTCCTCTCGAGGAAGCTCCGGGTCGAGAAGATGCGCCGCGAGATGCCGGACGCGCCCCCGACCGGCCCGAAGGCGTTCCGCCTCGCCTTCCGTACCGGCGGGTCCGGACCAGGGGTCGTCCGCCTCGAGGGCGTCGGGAAGTCCCACGGCGGCCGCCTCCTCTTCGCGGACGTGAACCTGGAGGTCGGGAAGGGGGACAAGATCGGGCTCGTCGGGCCGAACGGCGCCGGCAAGACGACCCTCCTCGAGGTCCTGATCGGACGCCAGCCGCCCGATGCCGGATCCGTGTTCCGGGGCAAGAACCTGAACATCGGCTACTTCGCCCAGGAGGCCGAGGAGCTGGACTTCTCCCGCACCCTCCTCGAGGAGATCCGGAGCGTGAGGCATCCGCCTCCGCCGGAGGCGTGGGCCCGGGGCCTGCTCGGCCGCTTCTGGTTCCGGGGGGACGCCGTCCACTCTCGCGTGGGCCAGCTCAGCGGCGGGGAGCGCGCGCGCCTCGCTCTCGCGAAGTTCATCGCGCAGGAGTACGACCTGCTCGTCCTCGACGAGCCGACGAACCACCTCGACATCGAGAGCCAGGAGATCGTGGCGGCGGCCCTGAGGGGCTACGCGGGCATGGTGCTCGTCGTGAGCCACAACCGGAGCTTCCTGAACGAGGTCTGCAACGAGATCGCGGTCATCGCCCACCAGCGCCTCGCCGTGTTCCAGGGGACGTTCAAGGACTCGTGGGCGGCCGCGAAGATGGCCGAGTTCATGGCCGTGAAGGCGAAGCCTCGCTACCGTGTGCTGCGCGTGGTCAAGGACTGGGAGACCGGGACCAAGTACGGCGGCGGAGACGTGATCGCACTCACGGGGGCGGAGACCCAGGCGTTCCTACGCCTCCTACGGTGGGCGGAGGCGAACGGCCGGATTGAGCGCCTCGAGGCGTGAGGGCATCCGCCCCGTCGCGGGACCCTGCGGCGTGGGGCTCCGAGCCGGTCGAGCGGGCCCCCGCTCCGCCTCCCGTCGGCCCGAGGAGCGGCTCAGGTTGGGGCGCCTCCAGGAAGGCCGCGCGACGAGAGGCATCCCGGCCGAGGTCGGATGTCCGGTCGGGGCCTTGGACCGGCTCCTCCGAACAGACGGTCTGAGCTCTCGCCAATAGCCTTAAGGAACGGCGTCCGCTGCGGACTCCGCGATGACCGGAACAGGAAGGAAAGGCTCCAGGACCCTCCAGCGCGGCCAACAGAAGAGCAGGAAGTGGAAGCGCAGGCGGCAGCGTCGCGGTCGGGCGAAGGCGGTTGAACACCCATCGCGGTGAGACGGCCGCGCGCCTCGACTCGGAAGCGGTTCGCCCAGGTCACGAGGTCCCTCGGTCCGGGGGACCCCTGGGGGGCATGGGCCCTAGACCCGCATCAATTCGAGGGGGAGATCGCGGCAGAGGCGGCGCGCGCTGGATTCCCCGAAGGCGATCGTGTCGATGAGCGCGGAGACTCCTGCGTCCCGCGGCAGGAAGGCGATGCCCTCGTAGTTCACGACCATGCCGGGCACGAAGCGTCCGTCGCCCGGATCCTTCAGGGGTTCGTACACGAACTGGCCGACCCAATCCGGCGAGAAGGCGATCCCGAGCTCGTACCCGCCCCAGAACCACATCCGCTCCTCGATGCCGGCCTTCGCGTAGTACGCCTTCAGCGCACGGAGGAGCCGTCTCACCGGCAGGTTCGGCTCGATGACCCCTTCCAGGACGTCGAACGCTCCCGCGGCGAGACGCACGGCCCGCTCGACGGCCGGATCCGGCTTCCCGACGGAGAAGGTCCTGGCCACGTTCACATGGTATCGGTTGTACACCCCGCACAGATCCGTGATGACGAGATCCCCCTTCCGGATCCTTCGTCGGGAGGCCAGCGCATGGATGCATGCGCTCCTCGGTCCCGAGGCCACGGGGATCGTGATCGCGGGGTTCTCCCCGCCCGCGGCGGCCATCGCGCGCATGATCTCCCCCCACACCTCGAGTTCCGTGGCCCCGGGTCGAATCGCCTCCCGACAGGCCTGGATGCCGACCTTGGCGATCGTGGCGGCCCGTTCCATGCAGGCGAGCTCGAGGGGCGATTTCACCCTCCGCAGGTCCCGCAGGAGGGCCGTGCAGTCGACGACGCGGCAACCCCGTCTCTCGAGTTCGCCCTGGAAGATCTCGCCCACGGCCCGGTTGGGACGATAGCTCCACCGTTCCAGCCCCACGGTTCCCGGGAGCCATCCGTCGTCTCCCAGGTTCGAGGCGATCCACCTCGGCATGTCGGACCACGGTTCCCGGTCGAGGCGGAACCCGCGGATGTCCCTCGCCACGGACGTGTGGCGCACGAGGAGATACTCGTCCTCGACCTCGAACATGATGAAGGGGTCCCGATCCCGGTGCACGGCGATGCCCGACGCCGGGTACCAGTCCTGGGAACCCTGGGCCTGGTACCACTCGCTCCGATATCCGCTGAGGTAGAACATGCTCTCGGGAGAGGAAAGGAAGACGAGGTCGAGGCCGTTCTCCTTCATCGCCACGCGGAGGCGCGCCAGGCGGCGGTCATACTCCCGCGTCGGGAACGGGATGTCCCGTTCCGTGAGCTTCCAATCCCGCAGCATCCTCCGAATCCCCGTCGCCTTGACCCTCCTCGGATCCATGGAACAAGCCTCCTCGGCGCTCATGCGGTCCTGCGGGACACGTCGCGCGAGGTCCGGCTGGCTCGACGAGCGTCTCCCCGCCATCGTGCCCGGCGTGGCATGAGACCGAGTGTGTATGTCGTTTTCGATCGACTTCGGCAGGCGACGGTGTCTCTGAATCAAGACGAATGAATCGTCACGGGCGTGCGTCTCCCCATCCCCTGGTCCGGGGCGCCACCGCGTGCGGACCTCGTCCCGGCACGTTCCTCCGGAGAGCCCGTTTCACGAGCCTCCTACGTGCGTCGGGCCGGGGGTCGGCCTTTATCCTCCCTTTTCGGTTACCCTAACCCGGGGCCGAGGGGGTTCCGAACGAGTGAACGAGAAGGTGGGCGCAGAACTCAGGAGCCAGGTTCGGGGAGAGGTCATCGAGTCGGGCGACGCGCGCTACGACGAGGCGCGCACGGTGTACAACGCGATGATCGACAGACGTCCGGCCTTCGTCGTGCGATGCACGGGCGTGGCGGACGTCATCGCGGCCGTCAAGGCGGCCCGCGCGGGCGGCCTGAACGTGGCGATCCGAGGCGGCGGCCACAGCGTCCCGGGCTTCGGGACGGCCGATGACGCCGTCGTCCTGGACCTCGGGCGGATGAAGGGGATCCGGGTCGACCCCGCGGCGAAGACCGTGCGGGCGGAGGGCGGCTGCACGTGGGGTGACTTCAATCACGCGACCTACGCGTTCGGCCTCGCGACGACGGGCGGCATCATCTCGACGACGGGGATCGCGGGGCTCACCCTGGGCGGCGGGATCGGCTACCTCACCCGGGGCTTCGGGCTCACCCTCGACAACCTGATCTCGGCGGACGTCGTCCTCGCGGACGGCTCCTTCGTCACGGCGAGCGAGCACGCGAACGCGGACCTCTTCTGGGCCCTGCGCGGGGGCGGCGGGAACTTCGGCGTCGTGACGAACTTCGAGTTCCGCCTCCACCCGGTCCGGGACATCGTCGGCGGGCCCATGTTCTTCGAGGTCGAGGACGCCCCGGACGTGATCCGGGCGTACGATGCGTACATCACGAAGGCCCCGCGCTCGCTCGGCGCGTTCTTCGCGTGGCAGATCGCCCCGCCCCTGCCGTTCATCCCCGAGGACCGCCACGGCGACACGTTCTGCGCCCTCGTCGCGTGCTGGGCCGGACCCGAGACGGAGGCGGACAAGGCAATCGCGCCGCTGCGCGAGGCGGCCGACGTCGTCGCGGAGCACGTCGGGCGCATGCCCTACCCCGCCCTGAACGCCGCGTTCGACGGGCTCGTCCCTCCGGGGCTCCAGCACTACTGGAAGGCCGTCTTCGTGAAGGAGCTCACGGACAAGGCCGTCGACGCGCACATGGCCCACGGGCCCAAGATCCCCGTGATGAACTCGACGATGCACATCTACCCGATCAACGGCGCGGTCCACGACACGGCCGAGGACGCGACGGCGTTCGGCCACCGGGACGCGAAGTACGCGACGGTCATCGCGGGCATGTGGCCGGACCCCGCGGAGAACGAGGCCAACATCAAGTGGGTCCGGGACTACTACAACGCCCTCGCCCCCCACTCGGAGAAGGGCGGGTACGTCAACTTCGCCGCCGAGGACGACACGGATCGCGTCGGGGCCAACTACGGCAAGAACTACGCCCGCCTCCGCGGCATCAAGGGGAAGTACGACCCGGGGAACCTCTTCCGATTCAACCAGAACATCGCCGCGTCGGCGTGACGCGGTCTCCCGGGATTCAACGGATCCGTGCGGGATCCGTTCGCTCCCTCCCTTCGCCCGCGGACCCGCCAGGAGTTCGTGACGATCCGGAGGGATCGCCCTCGGGTGACGGCGATCCGGGTTTGACCACCTTAGGTCTTTTCGGCGACCCGAATCAACCACATGTGGTCTTTATGTGTCGCGGCCCGTACGCTCCCTTAAGTGTGAGGACCCCGTAGGGACGAGCGAAGGTATTTTAAATGCCAAGCGAACTAGTCGGAAGAAGCGTCATCTTCGTCAAGGTGGCGCCGGGATATGTAGAGCGAACGTTGACGAGCCTTCGGGCCAAGCCGAACGTGACGAAGGCCGAGGCCGTCTTTGGGCGTCATGACATCGCCGTCGCGGGCAGCTTCCGGGACGCGGACGAGCTGCGCACATTCCAGTCCGAGGTCCAGTTGATGGACCGGGTCCGGAGCTTCCGGAGCTATCCAGCGCTCCAGAACTGGACCCAGAAGGGGAGCGACGGCCACGCGAGCAACGCGTACCTCCTCATCCGCACGACGGACACGCAGAAGACGATGGGCGAGCTCAAGACCGTGCCCGAGATCCGGGAGATCATCGGCACGACCGGCGACTCGGACATCGTGGCCCGCATCAGCGCGGACAGCCGCGAGGACCTCTTCGAGACGATCGTGAAGAAGGTCCACGGGATGCCCGGCGTGCTCTCGACCGAGACCCTCCCAACGTTCTCGAAGTACTGAACATCGACCTAGGGGCGGCCCAATCCGGTTCGTCCCGCTTTTTGTTCGCCGTCCCCTGGGGACGGCCCTCGGCCGCCATCGTTCCCCGCATCCGGGACCGGGTGCGGTCCACGGTTCTACTGCCCCTTCCACCGACCCTCGACTCCCGTCCCGTCGTCCTCGGGCCTCGTCCTCAAGGGGGTCGATTCGCCGCCCCGGGGACTCCCGGCGACGAAGCCAACTATAATAAGGCACGAGTCAGGTGCCCCCGGGCCGGATGCGCCGGGATTTGCGCCTCTGGCCCCCGGAGCGGTTTCTCTGGCCAAGATCAGGATCGAGAACGTCGTCGCCTCGACGTCCCTCGGGAACGAGCTCGACCTCAAAGCGATCGCCCTCGCCCTCGGCGGCGCAGAGTACGAGCCGGAGCAGTTCCCCGGGCTCATCTACCGCCTGAAGGAACCGAAGACGGCGATCCTCCTCTTCCGGAGCGGGAAGGTCGTCTGCACGGGCGGGAAGAGCCTCGAGAGCGTGAAGACGGCGATCGCCCTCGTCGGGCGCCAGATCGAGGCCGCGGGGATCCCGGTCGCCAAGGACCCGGAGATCGTCGTCCAGAACATCGTCGCCTCGTCGGACCTCGGGGCGCAGATCGACCTCAACGCGATTGCGATCTCCCTCGGCCTGGGGAACGTCGAGTACGAGCCGGAGCAGTTCCCCGGGCTCGTGTACCGGCTCGCGGAGCCGAAGGTCGTCGTCCTTCTCTTCGGGAGCGGGAAGCTCGTGTGCACGGGGGCCCGGAAGCCCTCCGACGTCGAGCTCGCGGTCGAGAAGATTGCGGCCGAGTTGAAGTCCGCCGGGCTCCTCCATTGATCCCGCGTCCGCCCGTGGCCGCGGCCCTCCGGGATTCGTACGAGCCCTTATAGGGGACGGGGCCGTGGCGCCGTCCGCATGGCGAAGGCCGAGTTGTCCGGGACCGTGATCTCGTTCCGTCAGAGCAAGCACCGGCAGGACAGCCGCCAGACGATCGTCCACCTCGCCCGCCGGGAGCCCACGGAGGGACTCCTCGGCGCTCGGGTCGTTTGGCGTCGCAAGGACGGCCTTCGGATCCTCGGCCGGGTCGTGGCCGGACACGGGACCAAGGGCGCCCTCCGCGTGCGGTGGAGCCGGGGGTTTCCTCCTCAGGCCCTCGGCTCCCCCGTGACGATCCTTCGTTAAGCCGACGCGCCCCCCGGTCCGCCCGCAGGCCCCTGCCGCGACGCCTCCCGTCCCTCCCGGGCCCGGCGGGGGTGCAGCCCTCGAGCCCATGATTCAAATAGCTCGTGTCTCCTCCCGCGCCCATGGCGCGCAAGAAGGTCCGTCTCACGCGGGCGGGTCGGCGGCGAGCCCGCCGCCGCGCGGGCGCGGGACCGTCCCATCGAGTCAAGCGACGGCGCCCCCGGTAGGCCTTCGGCCCCCACGATCCAGTCCGGCCAGAGGGCCGAGGGCCCGTCCCGGCGGCCACTAGGTAGGACAAAGGACTATACGCCACGGCCGCCCTTGCCCCTTCACAAGCATCCCTCCACAACGGGGCGCCCGGGCTTGTCGGCGAGCGATCGCCGCCGGGACGCCCCTTTTATTGTCCTTGAACCTTGATGGGCTGGTGGGCGCCGCCCGCGGAGGGTCCGGGCCGACCGAGGATCCCGCGACGGGCAAGCATTTGTACGGCGACTGCATGGAGGCGTTCCATGAAGAAGGCGCGGCGAGGCCCCTCGAAGCCGAAGGCGCGGAAGGCGATGGACACGAGGGTCGACGACCTCCGCAAGAAGATCCTCCATCTCGATCCGTACTCCGGGTGGTTCCCCTCGGGCGCCACGAAACGGGTCATGAACATCGTCGACGCGGACCTGGAGGCGATCGGCGAACTGGAGACGGGCAGCGATGGGTTCGTGCAGCTCGCGGTCCTCGTGGGACGGCGCTTCGTCCGGATCTCCTACTATCCCGGCCAGCCCCACGCGACCCTCAGCACGATCATCCTCGAGAAGTGACCTCGGGGCCGTCGACGCGCCCCCGCGCCCGCGGGGCCCTCCGCCCAGGACGACTACAGGCGGTCCCAATCGTCGCGCGACGGGCCGACGATGTCCTCGAGCTCCTCGAGCTTGAGCCCGGACAGCTCGTTGCGCGGGACGCCTGGCCGCCATCCCGGGGTCCGGAGGCTCCCGTCCCGGAAGGGGGCGAAGCGATACGTCGCGGGGCGCCCCGTGTCCGTCATCCGGACGACCTCCGCGCTCCCGTTCTCCGTGAGGACCTGCATCAGGGTATGGAGGTCCGCGGCCGACAGGCTCGGGAAGCGACCCTGCGCGAGCCGGGACAAGGCGCGGGTCGAGACCTGTCTCCCCGCGAGGTCCTGTGCGAACTCGAAGGCATCGTACAGGTCGTAGGGCCAAAGCCAGTTCGCCGTCGGCGGCGCAGGAGCCTCGACGAAGACTTCCGTCGTCGGTCCGATCCTCTCCTGGAGTTCCAGGAACTTCCTCACGGACGGATCGCGACGGAGGGCCACGAGTTCGGCCGTCCACGCATCGACCTGCGATCGGACGTCCCACGCACGATCCTTCGGCGTCTCGAGCATTGATCCCACCCGTTCGGCGCCGGAATATGGGATATCCACTATATAGTAGTACCTATGTGATATCGCATGTCGCATATGCACCTGATGGGCGCGCGAAGGTTGATGTACCGGCAATCCATCCCGCGCTCCGAGGGTGGGCCTCTGCATCGGATCATCACGGTCTTCGGCAAGAAGGAGTTCGCGACGATCCAGACGTACTGCCGGCGGAAGCGCCTCAGCCTGTATGCGCTCGCGAAGACGGCGATCCGGGAGTACGTCCAACGCCATCCGTGACGCGAGGCCGTCGGACGCTCGGCCCCATCCGTCCCCTGTGCCGTGACGCGGCGACCCCCGGATCTCGGGTGCGCCTCAGGCCTTCCGCTTCCTCCGCCTCTCCCCACCCGCCTGCATCGCCCTCGCGTCCCCGGGGGCCGGGGCCGCGTCGTGGTCCGGCAGGAGGGCCTCCGCGTCCCGGACGGCCCGCACCCCGTACGCGCTCAGGCCCACGGCCGTCCCCAGGATCCCGCAGAGGACGAGCATGAGGGCGATCCCGGACCCGGGTCCTGTCCCCACGAGCCACCCGAAGGCCCCGGACAGACTTCCGCCCTCCCGGATGCCCGGCTCGAACACCCGGTCCGCCAGGGGCCCCGCGATCCCCATCGCGATGGGGATCGTGATCTGCGCGATGAGCCGTCGCGCCGCGAACACCCGCCCCTGGATGTCGGGCGGGACCTTCGCCTGCCAGATCGCCTGGTTCGACCCGTTGATGATCGGGATGAAGAAGGCGCTCAGGAAAGATCCCGCGGCCCACAGGGCCGGTCCCGGGCCCACGCCGATCAGGGTGAGCCCGAAGACCCCCTCGAGGGCCATCCCGCCGAGCACGCCGTGCACGCGCCGTTTCGGCCCGCCCCAGGAGCTCATCGCGACCCCCCCGACGACCCCGCCGATGGCCCCCGCGGACTGCACGCTCCCGAGGACGAGGGCATCGTTTCCCGCGCGGGCGAGGACCATCGGGGGGACGAGGGTGAAGCCGAGGGTGCCGATCAGGTTGACCGCGAAGAAGACGAGCTGGAGCCCGAGGAGGCTCCTCCGTCCCGCGATGTACCGGAACCCGAAGACGGACTCCTTCAGCAGTCCTCCCTGTGCGGCCCGCCCGGCCGCCGTCCGCGGGGGCTTCGGGATCTTCACGACGAGGAGGATCCCGATCGCCACCGAGAACGTCCCGATGTCGAGGAGCATGATCGCCGGGACGCCCGCCTGGATCCCCAGGAGCCCGAGGAGGGCCGCTGCCGCGACCGGCGCGAAGATGCCCGAGGCCGACTCGGCGACGGACAGGAGGCCGCTCGCCCGCCCGTACTGGGCCTTGGGGATCATCGTCGTCACGGCGGCGCTGTACGCGGGGAAGTGGAACGCCGCGAACGTCCCGGCCACGGCCCCCGCGAGATACCAATGCCAGATCTCCAGGGCGCCCGTGACGAACAGGGGCAGCATGACGACCGTCGTCAGGCCCTGGGCGAGGTCGCTCAGCATCATCGTGAGCCGGCGGTCCCATCGGTCCACGAGGGTCCCCGCGAGGGGGCTGAACAGGACCGTAGGGGCGAAGTAGAAGAGGGCCGCCAGGGCGAGGGTCGTCGCCTGGCCCGTGATCAGGTAGGCCCAGATCACGAGGGCGAACCCCGTCATCCCGCTCCCCAAGAGGGAGAAGACCTGGCCCACGAGGACGAGGAAGAAGGTCCGCATCCCGCGGGCCGCAGGGCCGCCGTCCGCCGGCCGGGCGCCGGTGGGGTGCACGGGGACGGACCGCGGGGCGGCTATTTAGGAAATCCCCTGGGCGGGCCTCGGGGGGACGTCGGGATCGGGCTCATCGCGACCGTCGCGGCGAGTTCCTCGATGTCCGATAGTCCCGCTCCATCGCGGCCGCGAACTTCCTCCAGGCCTGGAGGGTCGACGCCTCCCGCTGGGCCTTCGTGAGGGGCTTCGCCTCCTTCACGAGGGGCCGGCGTCTCCATCGGAGCTCGAGCTGGGTCCGGCCGTCGGCGAGGCTCGTCAGGGCGTAGTCCGCGACGACGTCCCTCCGGTTCCCCGTCCCCTCCATGTGCCAGCCCTTCGGCGGCTTCAGGGCGACGACGTCGCGCGACCAGAACCAGCCGTCGTCCTCTTCCTCGAGGTCCTCGAACACGACCTGGCGCGAGGTCCGCTCGATGATCTTCCTCCGGTACGACTCCCCTTCCAGGCGGGCATCCTCGGGCGTGAAGTCCGTGCACCACGCGAACGCGAAGTCGAGCGGCACGCGGAACGGGACGCGGACCCGGTACTCGGGACTCCAGGCTTGCGAGGATCTACTCTTCCCTGTCATGATGGCAGCTCCTCCGGTGACCCCGGGACGCCGGGAGGGCCGTGACGCGAGATAAGCCTTGCCGCGGCCTCGAGCAGGCGTCGCGCGAGGGATTCCCGGACATCGGGGCTAGACCCCCTCGATCCCGGGCCTCTTGTCCTCGATCGCCCGCTCCACGATCCGGCGTATGCGCCGCGTCCGCGTCTCCTCCCGCTTCGCGGACAGGACCCAGCGGATGCAGGCCGACCGGTAGGAGTCCCCCCATGCGCGGAAGTGGGCCCAGGCCTTCGCGTCCGCCTGGAGGGCGGATCGTAGGTCCTCCGGCATCGCCGGGACGCCGCTCGGGCGGGCCGCGGACGCCCACGCGCCGGTCCGCTTCGCCGTCTCGATCGCCGCGAGCCCCGGCGACCGCATCCTCCCCTCTCGCAACAGGCGCCCCGCCCGCCTCCGGTTCGCCTCGGACCACACGCTCCCCGGGCGCCTCGGGGTGAAGCGCTGGGCGAACGTCCGGTCGTCGTGGGCCCGGAGCTTCCCGTCGATCCAGCCGAAGCACAGGGCCTCCTCGAGGGCCTCCTCGTAGTGGAGCCCCTCCGCCACGGACTTCTTCGAGAGGAGGAGCACGGCCTCCGCCTCCGTTGCGTGGCGGGCCTCGAGCCAGCGTCTCCACTCCTCCGGGTCCCGGAACCGGAGCGTCCGTTCGTCGCCCATGGACGGGGGAAGCCTCCGGCCGGGAATGAACCTTGCCCGCCCGCGGACCCAACGCCTTTGTGGAGGGAGAGAGGACAAA
>MGWD01000013.1:0-2774 GCA_001800825.1 Euryarchaeota archaeon RBG_19FT_COMBO_69_17
CGGGTGAGGAGGAGGGCATCGCGGGCGGCCCGGACCGTGAGGAGCCCGTGGGGCGTGTGGAGCTGGGGGTCCTCGTGGTTCGAGGCGACGAGGAGGAGTTCCTGAAGGATCGGGCCCGCGTTCGCAGGATCCTTCACGAGGTCGTCGAAGAGTTTGATCCCGCTCGCGGCCTCGGACGTCGGGAGGAGGGCGAGGAACCGCTCGAGGTCCTTCGAGGCCATGGAGACCCTCGGAACGGGTCCGCGGCTATTAGGTTGTGCGCCCCTCGAGCCAACGCTTATAGCGAAGGGCCCCGTTCAAATGCCGCCATGGCCACGTACGACACGATCATCATCGGGTCCGGGCCCGCGGGCCTCACCGCGGCGATCTACGCGACCCGCGCGAACCTGAAGACCCTCGTCATCGCGGGGGCGGTCGCGGGCGGCCAGCTCATGCTCACGACGGACGTCGAGAACTACCCCGGGTTCCCGAAGGGGGTCCAGGGGCCCGAACTCATGGAGCTCTGGCGGCAACAGGCGGAGCGGTTCAAGGCGGAGTTCGTAGACGACAACGTGATGAAGGTGGACTTCCGCTCCCGGCCTCTCAAGGTCTGGACGACGGACGGGATGCACGAGGCGCGGTCCGTGATCCTCGCGACGGGGGCGAACGCGAAGTACCTCGGCCTGCCGAACGAGGAGCGGCTCAAGGGGCGGGGCGTGAGCGCGTGTGCGACGTGCGATGGCATGTTCTTTAGGACTCTCGACGTGGTCGTCGTCGGCGGGGGGGACACCGCGATGGAGGAGAGCCTCTACCTCTCGAGGCTTTGCAAGACGGTCACGATCGTCCACCGCCGGGACGAGTTCCGCGCTTCAAAGATCATGCAGGATCGCGTCTTCAGGACGCCGAATATCAAGGTCATCTGGGATTCCGAGGTCGTCGACGTCCTCGGGGAGCAGAAGGTCGAGGGCGTCCGAATCCGGAACGTGGAGACGGGCGCGACGACGGACCTCAAGGTCCAGGGCCTCTTCCTCGCGATCGGCCACACGCCCGCGACGTCCGTGTTCGAAGGACAGCTCGAGCTCGAGAAGGGGTACGCCGTCCTCAAGCCCCGCGATGGCCTCGCGACGGCGACGTCCGTGGAAGGCGTGTTCGCCGCGGGGGACGTCCACGACTTCCGGTACCGGCAGGCCGTGACCGCCGCGGGGTTCGGCTGCATGGCCGCGTTGGACGTCCAGCACTGGCTCCAGACCCACGGATCGTAGGCACGATCAGCCCGTGTTCCGGAGCCCGTGCGAGATCCCCGTGATCGTGAGCAGGATCGCCCGGAGGAGCTCTGGGTCGGCGCTCCGGAACCGCCGTTTCCGCTCGAGGAGCGCGACCTGGATGTAGCTCATGGGGTCGATGAGGGGATCCCGCAGCGCGATGGACGCCTTGAGGGTCGGGTTCGAGTCGAGGAGCTCGCGGGTCCCCGTGACCTCGAGAATCTGCCGGACCGTGCGCTCGTATTCGTCCGCGATGCGGCCGAAGACGCGACGGCGGACGGCTCCGTCCTCGACGAGATCCGCGTAGCGGCGCGCGATCGCAAGGTCCGCCTTCCCGAGGACCATCTGGGCGGCGTCCAGGAGGGCGGAGAGGTACGGCCAATCGCGGGCCATCCGCCGGACGAGCGCCCGGTCCCCTTCCGTCTCGAGGGCGGAGCCGATCCCGTACCACCCCGGGAGGACGTGCCGGTTCTGCGTCCAAGCGAAGACCCAGGGGATCGCGCGGAGGTCCTCGATCCGGACGGTCCCCCGGCGGCTCGCGGGACGGGAACCCAAGTTCAGCTCCGCGATCTCGTGGACCGGAGAGGCCTGCTCGAAGTACGAGGGGAGATCCGGTTCCCGAGCGATGAGGTCCCGGTACGACCCCAGGGAGGCGGCGGCCATCCGGTCCATGGAATCGACCCAGGCCGCCTCCGGCTCCGCGGGTGGACCCGCGGCGGCCGCCAGGAGGCCGCTCACGAGCTGCTCCGTCTCCCGGAGGGCAATCCCCGGATGGAAGTACTTCGAGGTGAGGACCTCGCCCTGCTCCGTGATCCGAATCGGGCCGTGGGCGACCTCGGGCGGGAGCGCGCGGACCGCGTGGTAGGCGGGCTCCCCGCCCCGGCTCACGGACCCCCCGCGGCCGTGGAACACGGTGAGCCGGACCCCCGCGTCCTCGGACGCCCGGGCGAGAACGCGCTGGGCTTGGTAGAGCGCCCATCGGGACGCGAAGATCCCCCCGTCCTTCATGCTGTCGCTGTACCCCACCATGACCTCCTGCCCCCAGCCGCGGGCGCGGAGGTGACGTCGGTACGAGGGGTCCGCGTAGAGGGAGGCCATCGTGGCGCCGCATCCCTCCAGGGCGTCGATCGTCTCGAAGAGGGGCACGAGGTCCACGTGTCCGAAGCCCTCCTTGAGGTCGACGATCCGGAGGACCTTCGCGAGGAGGAGGACCTCGAGGACGTCGCTCGGCCGGGAGGCCATGCTGAGTACGACCCGGGGCATCATCGCCTCTCCGTGGCGCTCCTGGATCTCCCGGAGGGCCCGGAGGGCATCGACGACGCGGGCGCCGTCCCCCGAGACCCGGAGCTCCTTGGGGCGGAACCTCGTCGCGATGAGCTCGGAGAGGAGCCGCGCCTTCTTCCCCTCGTCGAGATGGCCGTACCCCTTCGCTCGGCCCACGGCCGCGAGGACCTGCCCGACGGCAACCCCGACGTCCCGCGCGTTGAGGCGCAGGTCCAGGGAGGCGAGGTGGAACCCGAACGTCTCGACCTG
>MGWD01000013.1:2855-3336 GCA_001800825.1 Euryarchaeota archaeon RBG_19FT_COMBO_69_17
CGCGAGGAGCTCCGCGTGCGTCGCGTAGCCTCCGGGCCGGCGCGCGAGGGCGGACGTGACCCGGTGGGCCATGAACGTGACCTTCGCCCGGTGGTGCTCGTCCCGGTTCACCGCCCGGATCTCCCTCCACGTCTTCGGATGCTTCCTCCGGTCCTGGGCGAGGGAGGCCATGAGGGCCGGGGACGCGGGCACGTACCGAGCGCTCTGCGTGAGGACGTCGATGAGGGCCCTCAGGGAGGCCTCGTACCGCCTCAGGACGAACGTCCGCTGGAGCCGCGCGGCCTCCCGCATGGTCTCCGGGGTCACGGAGGGGTTCCCGTCCATGTCGGCCCCCCGCCACGAGCCGAACCGCAGGAACGGTGCGGGGCGGGGAACTCCGGGCCCGTACGCGGCCTCGAGGGACCTCGACAGCTCGCGGTAGAGGGCGGGCACGAGGTCGAGGACGACGTGCTCGAAGTAGTACAGGCCCATCCGGATCTCG
>MGWD01000013.1:3368-6760 GCA_001800825.1 Euryarchaeota archaeon RBG_19FT_COMBO_69_17
CTCGCTCTGCCACAGCCCCGCGCACTCCCGGAGGAGGGCCCGCCGCACCTCGGCCGTCTCCGCGGGCGTCAGGTGCTCGAGCTCGAGGCGGAAGAGGAGGGACTGGACCCGCCGAAGCCTCTCGAGGATCGTCCTGCGTCGGGGCTCCGTCGGATGGGCCGTGAAGACGAGCTCGATGTCCAACGAAGCGAGGAGGGAACCTGCCGCCCGTGCGTCGAGTCCACCGTCCTTCAGGCCGCGAAGGGTCGCCTCTAGGGAGTCTCGCGGCGGTCGTCCCCCCGCGAGGGCAGCTCGCAGCCGCCGGATCCGCTCGACGTCCTCCGCGAGGTTCAAGAGCTGGAACAGGAGGGCCGAGGCACGCACGACGGCCTCCGCCTGCTCGATCGAAAGGGACCTCGCAAGGCCGAGGACCTCCCGGTAGACGGTGGGGTCCTCTTTCGTCCGGAGACGTCGGCAGCGATCCTGGAACGCCGCCACGAGGTCGACCGTCCCGGGGCCCTCCTCCGACCGAAGGACCTCCCCGAGGACCTCCGTGATGAGACGGACGTCGTCCTCGAGGGTCCGCGCGGCGACGGGCATGTTCCGGCCGGCCATGGGGCGGTCGCGAAAAAGGCTTCGGGTGCGAGGTCAAATAGGAGCGTTCTCGGGGCGCGTGGGATCCCGCGTCGAAACGTTGAAGGCCCCCCGACCCTTCCGCGATGGGGAGGCGAAGGGCCCATGGTGCGCATCTTCCGCGGAGGCGTCCTCGACGAGCGGTTCGAGGGCTCCGTCGTCGTGATCGGCCCGAGGCCGACCCAGATGACGGGACTCGTGCGGGGGGACCTCTTCGTCCGCGACAACAGCGTGTGCGAGATCGTCGGGATGGTCTCCGGGAACCTCCTCGCGGAGCGCACGGGGAAGGCGGTCCTCCGGGGCATGGTCACGAAGGCCGCAAAGACGGCGGGCGGGGACCTCGAGGTCTACGGCCTCGTCCTCGGGGACGTCGTGAACGAGTCCGGCCGGGTATACCTGGACAAGGGGGCCCTCGTGAAGGGGAAGGTCATCGGCGCGGTCTCCGACGCGCCCCTCCCGCCTCCGGCGCCGGCCGCCGCGGCCCCGCCCCCGGACGCGCCGAAACCTCCCTCGTGACCTCCGTCAGGGGACGAGGACGATCTTCCCGAAGTGGTCTCCCGCCTCGATCTTCTCCTGAGCCTTCTTCGCGTCCCGCAGGGGGAGGACGCTGTCCACGACGGGCTTGATCCGCCCGGCGGCGACCTCCCGCATCCCGCGGACGAGCTCCGCCTTGCTCCCTTGGTGGGAACCGAGGAGGCTGAGCTGCTTGTTGAAGAGGAACCGGAGGTCCGTCTTCGCCTCGTACCCGGTCGTGTTCCCGCAGATCACGAGCCGCCCGCCCCAGGCCATGGAGGCGAGGCTGCGCTCCCACGTCCCCGCGCCCGTGTGCTCGAAGACGACCTCCACGCCCTTCTTGTTCGTGAGCCGCCGGACCTCCTGGACGACGTCCTGGGTGTTGTAGTTGATCGTCTCGTCGGCCCCGAGGGCCTTCGCCCTCCGGAGCTTCTCGTCCGTCCCGGCGACCGCCAGGACCCGCGCGCCGAACAGCTTGGCGACCTGGATCCCGATGACCCCGATCCCGCTCGAGGCCCCCCACAGGAGGACGTCCTCCCCGGGCTTGAGCTGGGCCCGGGTGTCGAGCATGTGCCATGCCGTGAGGAGGACGAGGGGCATCGACGCGGCCTCCTCCCACGACAGGTTCGCGGGCTTCGGGAGGACGTTCGCCTCGGGAAGGCGGGCGAGCTCCGCATAGCCGCCGTCGTACGGACCGGTCTGGAAGCCCCATATCTTGAACTGGCGGCAGAAGTACTCCCGCCCCGACGTGCAGGCTTCGCAGACCCGGCACGAGAGGGAGGGATGGGACACGACCGCGTCGCCGACGTTCGCCATCGTCACGGCGGAGCCGACCTCGACGACCTGTCCGGAGACGTCGGAGCCTGAGATGTGGGGCAGGTCGAACTTGACGCCCGCCAGGCCACGTCGCGCCCAGACGTCGTTGTAGTTCGTCCCACTCGCCCGCACCCGCACGAGGACGTCCTTCGGGCCTAGCTTGGGGTCCGGGGCGTCCTCGTACCGCAACACGTTCACGTCGCCGTGCTCGTGGAAGACGACGGCCTTGATCGTATCCTCCTCGCGGGACCGGAAGGGCGGGCCCGATATAACGCTTGTTCCGCGCGGGCGGCCATCAGGTAGAAATACGGTCGCCCGAATCCCGCCGGGTCCGGATACCATGACGGGACCCACGAAAGCCGTGCTGCGCGTGCGGATCAGCGAACGGGACGCCCACTATGGCGGCAAGCTCGCCCCCGGGGCGAAGGTCCTCGAGCTCTTCGGGGACCTCGCGACGGAGCTCGCGATCCGCCACGACGGGGACGAGGGGCTCCTCGCGGGGTACGAGCGCGTGGAGCTCAAGGCGCCCGTGCACGCGGGGGACTTCCTCGAGGCGACGGCGGAGATCGTGAAGGTCGGGGCGACGTCGAGGACGATCGAGTTCCGGGCCGTGAAGGTCATCGCCCCCCGGCCCGACGTGTCCGACTCCGCGGCGGACCTCCTCCCGGAGCCCGTCCTCGTGGCCGTGGCCCGCGGCACGACGGTCGTCAAGAGGGACCGGCAGCGGGTCCCGAGGGCCCCTTCCGCCTGAGGTACTCCTCCCGCAGCTTGCGCCGGAGGTTCTTCCCCGACGGGCCCTTGGGGATCGCGTCGATGAAGAGGACCTCCTTGGGGACCTTGTAGTCCGCGAGACGCTCCCGGCAGAAGGCGATGATCGACTCCGGCGGCACGTCCGTCCCGTCCCGGAGCTCGACGAAGGCCGCGACCTCCTCCCCCAGGAGGGGATGGGGCGCCCCGAAGGCCGCCGCGTTCCTCACGTGGGGGTGGGCGAACAGGACCTCGTCGACCTCCCGCGGGTAGATCTTCTGCCCGCCGCGGTTGATCATGTCCTTCTTCCGGTCCACGATGAACACATACCCGTCCTCGTCGACATACCCGACGTCCCCCGTGTGGAACCAGCCGCCCTTGAACGCGTCCCGCGTGGCCTCCGGGTTCCGCCAGTAGCCCGGGAAGACGTTCCAGCCGCGGAGCACGATCTCCCCCGCCTCCCGGGGCGGGACCGCGTGCCCGTGGTCGTCGACGACCCGGAGCTGGGTGCACGCCAGCGGGACCCCGACGGACCCCGCCTTCCCGTAGCCCTTCGGGTTCAGGGTGGCGTAGCACGCGCTCTCCGTGAGGCCGTAGCCCTCGACGATGGGCACGCGGAAGCGGGCCTGCCAAGCATGGAGGACCTCCACGGGGAGGGACGCCGCGCTGCTGATCATGAGCCGCAGACCCGAGTAATCCAGGGA
>MGWD01000013.1:6827-7210 GCA_001800825.1 Euryarchaeota archaeon RBG_19FT_COMBO_69_17
TCGTCGGCCACCCAGGACCAGAACCGGTGGGAGCTGAATTTCCGCGCGACGACGACGGACCCGCCGACCCGGACCGCGTTGATCACGGAGACGAACTGGGCCTCCGTGTGGAAAAGGGGGAGGAAGCACAGGATCCTCAGGGACGCGTCGAAGCCGAGTTCGCTCCCGAAGCACTCCGCGGCCGCGAGGAAGTTCGCGTGGGTGATGAGGGCGCCCTTCGGATGGCCCGTCGTGCCCGAGGTGTAAAGGATCTCGCAAGGGTCCGTCGGGAGGATCCCCACCCGCGGCGTGGAGGTCGGATGGCGGTTCAGGGCCCGCTCGAGGTCCTCGTCGAAGCGGACGACCCGTTGCAGGCGGGGGGGCTGCCCGCGGACCTCCTCGAT
>MGWD01000013.1:7283-7645 GCA_001800825.1 Euryarchaeota archaeon RBG_19FT_COMBO_69_17
GCCTTGAGGTCGGGGTTCACGGTCCCCGCGATGGAGCCCGCCTTCATCGCGCCGAAGTAGGCGATCAGGAACGGGGTGCCGTTGGGGAGGAGAATCGACACGGGCTTCCCCGGGGCCGCGGAGAGGGACCGGAGGAGGTGGGCCGCCTGGTTCGCGCGGGCGTTGAGCTCCGCGTACGTGTACGTCCGGCCCTCCTCGAGGGACGTGACGAAGGGGCGGTCGCCTTGTTCGCGGGCTTTCCCCTCCAGGAGGGAGGGCAGCGTGTCACGTGATAGCATGATGTCGCCGCGGGCACGCGGAGGTCCCATATAACGGTTCGGCGGGCCGAAATGCGGAACGGAATGGCGGGGCTACGTCTCGGC
>MGWD01000013.1:7667-11872 GCA_001800825.1 Euryarchaeota archaeon RBG_19FT_COMBO_69_17
GGCCCCGGGACGCCCTTCGCGGGCTGCTTCTCCGGCGCCCGGTCCCCGACCGCGAAAAGCTGGAGGTAGGGGACGATCGCCCCCATGATCCGGTTCTCCGCCTTCCGAAGGTGCTCCTCGTACGTGGAGCGGCTCAGGCCAAGGCCCTTCGCGATGTTCTCCGTCGTGATCTCCCTCGGGGACGTATAGTAGCCGTACCGGTGGGCCTTGAGGACCGCGTCGATCTGCTTGCCCGTGAGGTCCCCGAACAGGCTGTTGACCCACACGCTCGTCGGGAGGACGCTGAGGGGCAGCTCCCGCTTCCGGATGAGCTCCGTCGGTCCGCGGCGGTTGAACTCCCGGAAGAGCTCCCCCGTGCGGGACTCGTCGAAGGAGATGACCCGGAAGTAGCCCCAGCCGTCCTGGAAGACGGCGGGCGGCGCATCGATGCAGTCCGTGCGCTCCCAGATGTTCCAAGGGCTGTCGAGGTGCCCGCACGTGCACCGCAGGAGGAAGATCCGCGCGTCCTGGGCCTCGACCCAGCGGTCGACCACGTGCCCCGCGGCCCGGATCGTCTTCTCGATCGCCTTGAGCTTGACCTCGTCGAGGGTGGGGACCTGGACGAGCTCCCGGTTGTAGATGCACCACATGGAGAACGGGAGGCCCGGGTGCTCGCGGGAGAGCTGGATGAACGGGTAGTCGTACTGCGTGCGGAAGGAGATTTCCCAGAGGGACATGGGCGTGGCAGGGCCTCCCGGGGATATATGGATGGTGCCGCCGTACGACGGCCGTCCATGGCGGGTCAGACTCGTTCGTCGCGGACGGACTTCACCTCCTCAAGGTGCAAGACATGACGGGAATCCAAGCAGCCCTGGTCGTGGCACAGATGGTGAACGCCCGCAACGCGGACCTGAAGCGGTACGCGCGGCTCGAGTACGGCACGTCGGAGACGGCGTGGATCCTCGCCTCGGCGAGGCTTTCCAGGCGGCCCCGGCCGCGCCGGACGCTCCTCGCGAGGCTCCTCCGGACCCGCTCCCGCGCCGCCTCCGCCTCCCGAGCCGGGGACTCCTCCCCGGCGTGAGGCGGCGCACCTTTTTATCGCACGACCTTCTCGGTCCGTCCGTGGTCGACGTCTCCATCACCTTCTGCGTCCCATGCCGCTTCCAGCAGAAGGCGATCCAGGACGCGGACGCGATCCTCAAGGAGTTCGGCCGGCGGCTCGCCTCCGTTCGCCTCGTGACGGGGGACGATGGCGTGTACGACGTCGCCGTGGACGGCCGCGTGATCTATTCCCTCGACGAGGAGCAGCGGTTCCCGGAGACGAACGTCCTGATCGCCCGAATCCGGGAACGCCTGCCGGATGCCTGAAAGGATTCGGGCCGCATGCTCGTCTCAGAACGCAGATCGAGATGCGAAGGAATAAGTATACGATGTATGATATTGCACACGTGGCACAGACCGTCTCCGTTCGGCTTCCGAAGAAGACGCTTCAGGAGATAGACCGCCTCGCCGAGCGCCTGAAGACGGACCGGTCGGAGGCCCTGCGGAGGTTCATCGAGCGAGGTCTGCGCGAGGCCCGGATTGACGAGGCGCTGGATCAGCTCAGGAGGGCGCGCATCTCTGTGGGGAAGGCGGCGGAACTCGCAGGCTTGACCCTGTATGAGATGCTCGACCTGGTGAAGGAGCATCGTATCCTCTCCGGATACGGGCCGGATGACCTCGAGCGGGACCTCCGCGGTTTGGGACGCGGCCGATGATCGTCGCAGACGCGACCCCACTCATCCACCTTGGTCGAGCAGGTGCGCTCGGCCTCCTACCGAGGCTCTATCAACGGGTCCTAGTTCCACGGGCGGTCATGGAGGAAATCCTCGGCGGCGGTCAACCTCGCCCGGAGTCTCGAGCCATCCTTGACGCTTCGGAGACGTGGCTCGAGACCCGTCCGCTCTCTCCGAAGGAGCGCGAAGATGCGGACTCTCTCCTCCGGGGCGCACCGGTCGGGCGGGGCGAGGCAGAGACCCTTGCCCTGGCAGCGTCCCTCGGGATGGCCGCGCTCATGGATGATCGCGTCGCCATTGACGTGGCGCGTATCCGAGGGACCGAGACACGATGGACCACCTCCGTTGTCCTGGAGGCGTACCGAGCGGGTGCCTTGGACCGGAAGGGAGCAACAGAAACGATCGAGAACCTCGTTGCGGCTGGTCTGTGGATACGCCAGGACGTTCTCCTGAGAATCCTGGCCACGCTGGGACCGGATTGAGGGTCCACGCTCCGACAGGCTGAAGGAGTCGCCGGTCGGTCCGCACCTCACGCGGCCGTCAGCACGACCTTCCCGAACTGATCCCCGCGCTCGATGTACGCGTGGGCCTCGGAGGTCTCCTCGAGGGGGAACGTCCGATCCACGATGGGCTTCAGGCGGCCCATGAAGACGAGCTTCATGACCTCCTCGAACTCCCGCCGGTTCCCCATCGTGGACCCGATGATGTGGACCTGCCGCCAGAAGACGTACCGCACGTCGATCTCCGCGAGGGGCCCCGACGTCGCCCCGGGGGTCACGAGGCGGCCGCCCTTCCGCAGGGTGCGGATGCTGTCCTTGAACGTCTCCGCGCCGACGTGGTCCACGACGACGTCGACCCCGCGCTTCCCCGTGAGCTCCCAGACCGCCTTCGACCAGGGCATCTCCTTGTAGTTCACGAGGACGTCGGCCCCGAGAGCCTTCGCCTTCCGCAGCTTGTCGTCGCTCGAGCTCGTGACGAAGACCGTGGCCCCGGCGAGCTTCGCGATCTGGATCGCGGCCGTCGAGACGCCGGACCCCGCGCCGAGGATGAGGACGTCCTCCCCGGGACGGATCCTGGCCTGGGAGACGAGGAGCCGCCACGCGGTCATGAAGACGAGGGGGGCCGCGGCGGCCCGGTCCATCGGGAAGTCCGGCGGGAGGCGGGCGATGTTCCGCGCCGGGACGACGACGTACTCCGCGTACGTCCCGGGGAGGTGCTCCCCGAGGACGCGATACGCGACGCACAGGGGGTCCTCCCCGCGGGCGCAGTACTCGCACTCCCCGCAGGAGATCCCCGGGTTCGCCGTCACACGTTCCCCGACCTCGAGGTCCGCGACGTCGGACCCGACGGCGGCGATCTCCCCCGCGAGGTCTGCCCCGAGGATGTGGGGGAGGGGCAGCTTGACGGCCGGGAGGCCGCGGCGCAGGTGGAGGTCGAGGCGGTTCACGGAGGCCGCGTGGACCCTCACGAGGACGTCCTCGGGGCCCGGGACGGGGTCCGGATGGTCCCCGACGAACGTGAGGACCTCGGGCCCCCCGTGGCGGGGCAGGACGACGGCCTTCAGGGGTTCACCTCTCCCGGCCACGGCGAAAGGGGCCCGCCTAGATAAGGGGCGCCCTCAGGCCGTCTGGACGCGGTAGCCTTTGTCCGCCAGGATGCGGGCGGCCTCTTTCCGATGGTCTCCCTGGAGGACGATCACGCCGGCCTTGCCGGAGCCGCCCGTCGCGAGGGCCTTCTTGAGGTCCCGCGCGAGCTTCTCCGCCTCGTCCACGTTGGCCTCGAGCCCGCGGACGACGGTCACGGCCTTCCCGTAGCGGCGGGTGTCCATCCCGACGGTGAGGACCGTGGTCTCGCGGCCGAGGTCCTCGCAGACGCAGATCTCCTTCGGGAGCCCGCAGGTGGAGCAGATCTCCGCGCTCACGCCGCCTCCCCGGGGGTCGTCCCGGCGAGCGCGTCCTTCAGGAGCCTGTGGTGCTTTCGGATCGTGACTTCGCTCACGCCGGTCAACCGGGCAATCTCCGCCTGGGTTAAAGGCTTGTCGAGTTCCTCGGATGCCAGGTAAAGGGCACCCGCGGCGATCCCGACGGGGGAGTTCGCCTCGAGGCTCTTCGTGACGTTCCCCTTGGCCACGAGGGACAGGGCCCTCTCGCTCACGACCGCATCGAGGCCGAGCTGGCTCGCGAACCGCGGGACGAAGTCCTCCGCCCGGGTGGCCCGGGCGAACACGCCGAGCTCCCGGCTGATGATCTTCGCGGTGAGGGAGATCCGGTGGATCGTGACCCCGGTCGAGTGGGAGAGCTCGTGGAGCCCGCGGGGCGCCCCGAGCTGCTTCGCAGCGAGGTACACGACGGCCGCGACGATCGCGTCCATCGCCCGCCCGCGGGAGAGGCCCGCCTCGATCGTCTTCCTCAGGAGGATCGCGGCGCGCTCGCGGAAGTCCGGGGCGAGGCC
>MGWD01000014.1:0-2460 GCA_001800825.1 Euryarchaeota archaeon RBG_19FT_COMBO_69_17
ACAGAGAGACGAGACGCTAATATCGCTGCGTCACCTTCGGAAATCGTAAGCCGGAGCACTACCTTCCGGTGACACTCGGTTGAGCGATAGTCACCTGGCTCGGCAGTGCAGCTCCTAGCCTTGGACGGGAAGGAGACCGCCTTTACCCTCCCGGCGTCACAGCCGAGGGTCCGAGGCCGGGTTTTACACCCCGGGGCTGCATTGCCTCGGATCCGTCACCTTTCATGGGCACCGTGTCACCCGATCCAAGATTGTTTTGTGTACGCCCAACCACCGCCGAGTAAAGATAGTAAGGGGTTATTAGTCTCGTGAACACGGTTCACGAGCATCGCGCGCACACGCCCGCCCAATCCACCCTCGCGCCCGCTTAGGAAGACCTTGTCTCCTCCCAGACGCCTATGCCCCGGCCAGCACGCGACCCCTCATCGAGGGACGAAAGGACCCAAACCGGATTCGGCTCGGGTCCGGACGGACCCGCTTCTCCTCGCTGCCTAGGAACGGTACGCTTCCGACCCGCAAAACATTCCTGTCCGGGAACAAGCCCGCCGATAAGAATAGTTAGGACATCCTAATATTCCTATGCGACAATGCCGGCCCAATGCCGTATTTCTACGAGCCGGACGTAGAGCGGTCCCTGGATCCAGGAGAGAGACCATGGCCACGAGGACGCTCAACACGGTCGCCACGCATGCAGGACAGGAACATCCCGATCTCGCGACGGGGGCCCGCGCCGTGCCCATCTACCAGACGACGTCGTACGTCTTCCGGGACACGGACCACGCGGCGAACCTCTTCGCTCTCAAGGAGTTCGGGAACATCTACACGCGGATCATGAACCCCACGAACGACGTCTTCGAGCGGCGGATCGCCGCGATCGAGGGCGGGGTCGGGGCCCTCGGCGTGTCGTCGGGCCAGGCCGCGGAGGCCCTCGCCCTCCTCGCCATCACCCGCGTGGGGGACGAGATCGTCTCCGCGAACAACCTGTACGGCGGGACGTACCAGCTCTTCCACTACACGTTCCCGAAGCTCGGCCGGAAGGTCGTCTTCGTCGATTCCACGAAGCCGAAGGCGTTCGAGGACGCGATCACGGACCGCACACGGGCCGTGTACTCGGAGACGATCGGGAACCCGAAGCTCGACGTCCCGGACTTCGAGCGGATCGCGGAGATCGCCCACGAAGCGGAGATCCCCTACGTCGTGGACAACACGGTCGGCGTGGGCCTCGTGCGGCCCATCGACTACGGGGCCGACGTCCTCGCGACGTCCGCGACGAAGTTCATCGGCGGCCACGGGACGTCCATCGGCGGGGTCATCGTCGACTCGGGGAGGTTCGACTGGGGCCGCGGGAAGTTCCCCGACTTCACGGAGCCCGACCCGAGCTACCACGGCCTCCGGTACTGGGACACGTTCGGCGACTTCCCGGGCCTCGGGAACGTCGCGTTCATCGTGAAGGTCCGGGTCCAGCTCCAGCGGGACCTCGGGGCCGCCCTCAGCCCCTTCAACTCGTTCCTCTTCCTCCAGGGGCTTGAGACCCTGCCCCTGCGGATGGAACGGCACTCGGAGAACGCGCTCGCGGTCGCGCAGTTCCTCGAGGATCACCCCCTCGTGACCTGGGTCAACTACCCGGGCCTGCCCGACCATCCGTCCCACCGCCTCGCGGTCAAGTACCTCAAGGGCCACTACGGCGCGATCCTCGGCTTCGGGATCAAGGGTGGCCTCGCCGCGGGCAAGCGGTTCATCGAGTCCGTTCAGCTGTTGTCCCACCTCGCGAACATCGGGGACGCGAAGACCCTCGTGATCCACCCGGCGTCCACGACCCACAGCCAGCTCACGAAGGAGGAGCAGGAGGAGACGGGGGTCACGGAGGACTTCATCCGCCTCTCCATCGGTCTCGAGGACGTCGAGGACATCAAGGAGGACATCGACCAGGCCCTCCGAAAGGCCTCGAAGTGACGACGCCGGACCTTCGTTCGCGGGAGGCGATGGGATGGACGTCATCGACACGCGGTATTTCACGTTCGGGCATCCGCCTGACGAGCTCGAGCTCGACAGCGGGGGGCGGCTCGGGCCGATCACGGTCGCCTACGAGACGTACGGGACCCTGAACGCGCAGAGGTCCAACGCAATCCTGATCCTCCACGCCCTCTCGGGGGACGCCCACGCGGCCGGATCCCACGCGGGGGAGGGACGGCCCGGGTGGTGGGACTCCATGATCGGGCCGGGCAAGGCGTTCGACACGGACCGGTACTTCGTGATCTGCTCGAACGTCCTCGGAGGCTGCAAGGGCACGACGGGGCCGTCCTCCGTGGACCCCGCGACGGGCCAGCCGCACGGCCTCGGGTTCCCCGTGATCACGATCGGGGACATGGTCCGCGTCCAGGCGCGCCTCCTCGACCACCTCGGCATCGAGACCCTCCTCTCCGTCGCCGGCGGCTCGATGGGCGGCATGCAGGCCCTCGA
>MGWD01000014.1:2496-4534 GCA_001800825.1 Euryarchaeota archaeon RBG_19FT_COMBO_69_17
TCCTCATCGCGACGGCCGCGAAGCACTCCCCCCAGCAGATCGCCTTCAACGAGGTCGGGCGGCAGGCGATCCTCGCGGATCCGAACTGGAAGGACGGGCACTACTACGGGGGCCCGCCGCCCGCGAAGGGCCTGTCCGTCGCTCGGATGGTCGGCCACATCACGTACATGAGCGACCTCTCCATGGCCGAGAAGTTCGGCCGCCGGATCCGCGAGGGACGGAGGCGCGCACGGTTCGGGAACGGCTTCGAGGTCGAGGAGTACCTCCGCGACCGCGGGGACAACTTCGTCCGGCGGTTCGACGCGAACTCGTACCTCTACATCACGAAGGCGATGGACTCCTTCGACGTCTCCGCGGGTCAGGACCTCGCGGAACGATTCAGACGGATCCTCGCGAAGGTCCTCGTCCTGTCCTTCCGGTCGGACTGGCTCTATCCGTCGTCTCAGTCCCTCGAGCTCGTGCGGGCCTTCAAACGCGCGTCCGTCGACGCGACGTACTGCGAGATCGAGTCCACGTACGGCCACGACGCGTTCCTCCTCGAGGCGGAGACGGAGACGCGGCTCGTCCGGCACTTCCTCGAGACGGTCACCCGCGAGCGGACGCCCGCGGAGGCGAAAGGTCTGGTGGCGGTACGGAGCCGAACGCGATCCGGCTAGACCACCGGATCATCCTGGAGTGGATCCCCGAGGGCGCGTCCGTCCTCGACCTGGGCTGCGGCGACGGGGATCTCCTTGCGCGGCTCGTGCGGGAGCGGCGCGTGAGGGCGGAGGGGATCGAGGTGGACGAGGGGTCCATCCAGAAGTGCATCGAGAAGGGGCTGAGCGTCGTCCACCGGGATCTCGACGGCGGCCTCCCGGAGTACCCGGACGGCTCCTTCGACTACGTGATCTTGAACCAGACCCTCCAACAGGTCGGCCACCTCCGGGCGGTCCTCGCCGACGTCTTCCGGGTCGGGAGGCGCGTGATCATCGCGTTCCCGAACTTCGCCCACGCTCGTGTGCGCGTGCAGGTCTTCTTCGGCGGGCGGACGCCCGTGACCCCCTCCCTGCCCCACAGGTGGTACGACACCCCGAACCTCCACTTCCTCAGCATCTCCGACTTCGTTGCGTACTGCCGGGAGCAGGGGATCCGCATCGAGCGGTCCGCCTTCCTCTCCGAGCGTGGGCCCGTCCGGGTACTCCCCAACCTCCGCGCGACGACGGGCTCGTTCCTCCTCGCCCGCGGATGACGGCCTGCGTCCTACACGAGCTTCGCGTTCATCGAGATCGTCGTCCGCAGCAGGCGGGAGATCGGGCAGCCCTTCTCGGCGGCCTGCGCCGCGGCCTGGAACTTGCCGGGATCCGCGTCGGGGACCTTCGCCTCCACGTCCAGATGGATCGCCGTCACGGTGAAGCCCGCGTCCGTCTTCTCGAACCGGAGGGTGGCCTTCGTCCGGATCGACTCCGCGCGATACCCCGCCCTCTCGAGCTCGCCCGAGAGGGCCATCGAGAAGCAGCCCGCGTGGGCCGCGGCGACGAGCTCTTCGGGGTTCGTCCCCGGGTCGTCCCCGAACCGCATGAGGAAGCTGTACGGGACCTCCCGGAGCGCCCCGCTCCCCGTCGACACGGTGCCCTTCCCGTCCTTCAGGCCGCCCTTCCACTCTGCGTTCGCTCTCCGCTCCAACGGCTCACCGGGGAGGTGTAGACCGCGCGGCACTTAACCTTTCCATATCCGGTCCGCCGGGCGGGGTGACGTATTTATGGGCCCCGCACGATTCCGGTCCGAGGGAGCCCATGGCGGAGTCGCAGGCGGGCGTCGTGCTCATCGTCGTCGGCGTCGTGTGCCTCCTTGCGGGGGGCCTCCTCTGGTTCGTCCTCTGGCCCCTGTGCGGCCTCGGGTTCATCCTGCTCCTCATCGGGATCATCCTCGTCGCGGCCTCCCCCTCGACGCCGACGTACTACGCGCCGTACCCGTATCCCTACGCCGCCCCCGGACCGGCCCCCGCGCCGGCGGCGGGCCCCGCCTGCCCGACCTGCGGGTCGCCCCTCACCTGGATCGC
>MGWD01000014.1:4567-16187 GCA_001800825.1 Euryarchaeota archaeon RBG_19FT_COMBO_69_17
GGGACCTCGGTCGGCCCATGGCCTCGGAGGCCTGACCCGTGTGGCCCGACGATGCCGCCATGGTGTGGACGATCGGCCACTCGACCCGCCCGTACGAGGCGTTCCTGGGCCTCCTGCGGGGACGTGAGATCGAGCTCCTCGCGGACGTGCGGCACTTCCCGTCGTCGGAACGGGTCCCGTGGTCGAACGGCCTGCGGCTCC
Organism: Euryarchaeota archaeon RBG_19FT_COMBO_69_17; assembly: GCA_001800825.1. Taxonomy (GTDB): domain Archaea; phylum Thermoplasmatota; class Thermoplasmata; order RBG-16-68-12; family RBG-16-68-12; genus RBG-16-68-12. The sequence goes on from MGWD01000014.1 coordinate 4,769, forward strand.
GGGAGGCCTTGGAGGCGTCGGGGATCCGGTACCGCCACTTCGAGGATCTCGGCGGCTACCGGAAGCCCCGCCCCGATTCGGTGAACCTCGGATGGCGGTCCGGAGGCTTCCGGGGGTACGCGGACCACATGGATACGCCGGAGTTCCGGGACGGCCTCGACGCCCTCCTCGAGGAGGCCGCGCGCGGGCGGACGTGCGTGATGTGCGCGGAGGCGGTCCCCTGGAGATGCCACCGGTCCCTCCTCTCGGACGCTCTCTTGGCCCGCGCCGTCCGCGTGATCCACATCCTCGGCCCGGGATCGTCCCGGGAGCACGCGCTCACCCCCTTCGCCCGGATCCGCGGAGGCCGCGTCGTGTATCCGGGCCGCGGGGCGAAAGGGGATAAGCCCGCACCGCGTTGAGCGCGCGGGAGAAGGCGTTGGTCGAGGATCTGGCCGTCGACGCCTCCGGAGGAGTCGTCGTCCTCGGATGGCGTGCGGCGGAGGACGGCCTGTTCCTCAGGATCCGGGGACAGCCGGACGAGGCCCGGCTCAGGTGCCGGTGCGGCCGCTGCCATTGGATCGTCCGCGAGCAGTTCTCGGAGCCCGGCCCACGCCTCCTCGTCTCGTGCCACAACTGCGGGGTCCGTTCGACGTTCCTCATGGAGGGCGTGAGCCTCCCCGCCCCCTGAGTACGCCTACCGGAGGGCGAAGCCCCCGTCCACGACAATCGTGCTCCCCGTGATGTACGAGGCGTCGTCGGACGCGAGGAACGCGATCACGCGGGCCACCTCCTCGGGCCGCCCGAACCTCTTGAGGGCCGGCTCCCGCTCGAGGGCCTTGCGGACGTCCTCCGGGAGGCCCGCCATCGCCTCCGTGTCGATGTTGCCGAGGGCGGCCGCGTTCACGCGGACCCCGTCCCGGCCGTAGGCGTCCGCGAGGGCCCGCGCGAGGGCGAGGACGCCCGCCTTCGCGAGGAGGTACGAGATCCCGACGCGGTCCCCCGTGAGGGCGGGCGTCGAGCCGACGAGGACGACGGCGCCGTGTCCTTGGCGGACCATCCGCGGGATCGCGGCCTGGCACGCGAACACGGTGCCGAGGAGGTCGACCTCCAGAGGAGCACGCCATTCCTCCGGGGTGAGGTCCGGAAAGGCCTTCGACCACTCCCCCTCACGGTACGGATGGCCCGCGACGCACGCGAGCACGTCGAGGCGGCCCAACGCGTCCGCGGCCTCGTCCACGAGGCGGCGCGCGGAATCCTGCTCGGACACGGAGCCTTGGAGGACCGCGGCCGTCCGACCCGCCGCGCGGACCTCCTCGGCGACGGCCCGCGCGGCCTCCTCGGATCGGTAGTAGTGGACCGCGACATCCGCGCCCTCCCGCGCGAACTCGAGGACCGTAGCCCGGCCGATGCCGCCACTGCCTCCCGTCACGAGGGCCGCGCGCCCGTCGAGCCGACCCATGCGGGTCCGAGGACCGCGGCGGATAATAAAGCTCGGGGTCCTCGCGACGCGCAGGCGTCGCGCGACACGCCGACCCCAAAGGCATTATACCGCGCCCCCGATGGGCGGGCCGCGGGGGTAGCCAAGCTAGGACAACGGCGCCGGACTTAAGATCCGGTCTCGAAGGAGTCCGTGGGTTCAAAGGCCCCGCGCGCCCGCGCGAGGCGGAGATTCCCATCCCCCGCTCCGCGCCCGCACCCGCGAACATTCCGGCGAAGCTTTATCTTCGGCCGCCGACTCGCGCGGCCCGAGGAAGGAGACATGCATTTGACCCTCGCGCGAATCCTGACCGTCGGCTTGTTCATCGGCCTCCTGGCGACCGGGTTCGCAACCGCCCCGGTCCGGGCCGCGGACCGAACGCTCCATCTGTACGGGACCGTGTCCGGCTGGGGCGACACCCCGGGGACGATCGGCTCGCCCGGGCCGACCCTGCGGGTCGACGTCGGGGACAACGTCACGATCCTCGCGCACCGCGAGGACTCCTTCACGCACAACTGGTACCTCGACCTGAACGGGGACGCGAGCTGGGACGCGGGGGAGCCGAGGACGGACGACATCGACAGCGCGGTCCCCCGGTCCGTGACGTTCAACGCGACCACGGCCGGAACATACACGTATTACTGCGAGTACCACCAGGGGACGATGCGGGGCCAGTTCATCGTCCAGGCCCCGAGCACGACCCCGCCTGCCGCGGACAACACCCTCCTCTACGCGGGGATCGGGATCGTCGCTGTGGTGGCCGTCGTCGTTGCCGCCCTCGCGATGCGCGGGCGCAAGAAGGCGTGAGCCTCAGAACGTGTCGAGCCGCAGGGATCCCGAGAGGCGGTCCAGGAGCCGCTTCTCCACCCCGGTGAGGGACCATCCCGCGGCCCCTGCGTGCTCCTCGGCCTGGGCGGGGCGCTTCGCCCCGGGGATGGGCACGACGCCCGCACGGTGGCGCGTCCACGCGACGGCGACCTGGGCGGGCGTCCTCCCGTGGGCCTCCCCGGTCCGCCTCAGGGCGGACACGAGGGGGCGGAGGGCCCGCAGGTTCCCGGGCTTGAACAGGCTGTCGTCGGACCGGATCGAGTCCTTCGGGCGCCGGGACGCATGGTACTTGCCCGTGAGCACGCCGCGGCCCATCGGGCTCCACGCCAGGACGCCGATCCCCTCACGCTGGCAGTACGGAAGCGTCACCGCCTCGATCTCCCGGTGGACGAGGCTGTACTGGACCTGGTTCGAGAGGATGTCCGTCCGCGAGAGATGGGAACGCGCCTCCTCGAGGTCGTGGGCCGCGAAGTTGCTCACCCCGATGTGGCGGATCTTCCCCTCCCGCTCGAGGCGCTCGAGGGCCTTCATCGTCTCCCTCAGGGGGACCTGGTCCCACAGGGCGAGCCAGTGGACCTGGTACAGGTCGAGCTCCCGGACTCCGAGGCGCCTCAGGCTCCCGCGACACGCCTTCCCGACGTCGTCCGCCCGAAGGTGGTCCCCCGAGACCTTCGTCGCGAGGAAGACGTTGTCCCGCCCGACGTCCCGGATCGCGGCACCGACGACCTCCTCGGAATGCCCGTCCCCGTAGACCTCGGCCGTGTCGACGAGGTTGATCCCGAGCTCCACAGCCCGGGCCATCGCCTTCCTGCAATCCGCATCGCGGACGTCCTTGCCCCAGTTCTTGCCGCCCGCCTGCCACATCCCGAGCCCGACGGCCGACACCCGCGGCCCGCCCCGCCCCAACGTGACGTAGTCCATCCGAGACCGCCGAGCCGGCCCAGGTGAGCGGCGGATAAAAGGCTATCGCGGTGCGAGGTCGAGCCATTCCGGCGGGCGGTCCGGTAGCCGGAACCGGATGAACCCTTTCGCGTACTTCGCATGGTACGCGTCGGACGCGTCGATCCCCGCGCGGTACGCGGCGTCGAACACGGGCCAGTCCCGCGCCTCGATCGCCCTCGCCAGGGCGCCCATCGTCCCCTCCCGGAACGAGGCCAGGTCCGCGCGGTACTTCGGCCGCACGACGGCCATCGTCCCGAGCAGCTTGTCGGCCTCCTTCTCCATGTACCGCGCGAGGCCCCAGTTCCCCGCCTTCGCCGCGTAGTAGAGGGCCCAGTACCTCCGGGACAGTTCGTCCATGAGGCGGGCCATGCCGGGCTGCATCCCCGCAAGCTCGTCGACGGTCAGGGCGCCATGCTTCGTCGTCGCCCGCACCTGCGACCCGGGGATCGGGGCCTCGTCCATGAGCGACGGAACGGGCCCGCGCGGTATGGAGCTTTCGGGTCAGGTCGCCTTGGAGACCGCGTAGTCGACGATGGCCTCCGCCGCGTTCACGCCCGTCGCTTCGAGGAGGCCTCGGAAGCCCGGAGACGCGTTGACCTCGAGGACGTACGCCCGGTCGTCCCAAAAGATCATGTCGACCCCGCTCACCTCGAGACCGACGGCCTTCGCCGCCCGGACAGCCACGTCCTTGCCGTGTCCGTCGAGCTCGATGGGCACCCCCTTCGCGCCGAGGTGGATGTTGGACCGCCACTCGTGGTGCGCCGCGATCCGTTTCATGGCGCCGATGACCCGGTCTCCGACGACGAAGGCCCGGATGTCGACCCCGGGGTTCGGGATGAACTCCTGGAGGAGGACGGGCTCGCCGAAGAAGTTCAGGGTGTCGACGATGGACGCGACCTCATCCTGGTCCTTCACCCGCATCACGCCGACGCCCTGGGTGCCCGAGAGGATCTTGAGGATCGCGGGGTAGCGGATGAGCCGGGCCGACTCCATGAACTCGGGGCGGGAGGCGAGGAGGACGCTCCGAGGGACGGGGACGCCGGCCTCTCGGAGGGCCTGGAGGGCGAGGAACTTGTTCCGCGCGGTGAGGAGGGCCCTGGACGACAGGGTCGTCGGGACTCCCATGAGCTCGAGCTGGCGGAGCAGCATCTCCCCGAACGACGTCATCGAGCGCCCAATCCGAGGGATGAGGACCGCGTGCTCTCGGAGGGATGTCCCCTGGGAGACGGCGTCGTCCGTCCCCGCGACGACGAGGCGCACGGAGTCCGTCTTCACGAAGGTCCCCTCGTGCCCCTTCGCTTCAATCGTCTTGAGAAGCGCCTCCGTGGACCAGTACGTCGGCTTCTTCGAGATCACGCCGATCTTCGTGGAAAGTCCCCGTCGCCCGCGGGCGGGCCGTCAACCCACCCGGGGGAGAAAAGGGTGTCGCATCCGGGCGCTCTCCCGAGGCGCGGTTAAGCCTATTACCGCGAAGGCCCTTGCGCGGCGAGGAGGGGATCCCTCCTCGGGTGGAACGGATGGCAGCACCGAAGGCGGCCGGGCGCGAAGGACGGAAGGTCCTCCGCATCGTGGAGCGGGTGCTCGTGGCGGGCCCTGCGGGTCGAGTCTCGGTCCTTGCAAAGATTGACACGGGCGCGACTCGCACGAGCCTCGACACGGACCTCGCCGCGCGCCTCGGCCTGGGTCCCGTGATCCGCACGGTCCGCATCCGTGCCGCTTCGGCGGCCGAGCCGGAGACCCGGCCCGTCGTCCGCGCGGAGCTCGTCCTCGCGGGCGTGCGGTTCCGCGTTGCGGTCGCCGTCGCGGACCGCAAGGACATGCGGTACCGGATGATCGTCGGCGTGGACGTGCTGCGGCGGTCGCCGTTCCTCATCGATCCGCGCGACCTCCGGAGACGCGGGACGCGCGCCCGTCGCGAAGGGAGCCGCTAAACCTTTAAGTAGTCCGCCTCCATGCTTCCGATGGGATCGCATGATCAAGCCGCTCTCGTTGCTCAACCAGAGCATCAATTCGAATGTGATGGTTGAGCTCAAGGGAGGCCGGGGATACCGGGGCGTCCTGGACGGCTTCGACCCTCACATGAACCTCGTCCTCCGGAACGCGGAGGAGATGCAGGACAGCCAGTCCCAGAGGAAGATGGACCTCGCGATCGTCCGCGGGGACAACGTGATCTACATCTCCCCCTGACCGGGGTGGCCTCGATGACGAAGGGCACCGCGTCGCTCGGCAAGATGGGGAAGAGGAGCGTCCACATCCGCTGCCGTCGGTGCGGGCATCACGCGTACCACAAGCGACGGGGCGTCTGCGCCCACTGCGGCTTCGGCCGCATGAAGAAGTTGAGGGCCTACCGCTGGGCGAAGAGGCACTGACGATGGCCGCCGAGGGGATGGCGTCGGAGCACGCCGACCTCCGGCCCACGGAGAAGTGCGGGGTCATCGGTTGCGCCTCGACGGGGCCCGTCGCGTCCGACCTCTACTACGGGCTGAGGATCCTCCAGCACCGCGGCCAAGAGAGCGCAGGCGTCGCCGTGTACGACGGCGAGGTAAAGGCGAAGCGGGGGATGGGTCTCGTCCACGAGGTCCTCTCGAAAGAGGACCTCATGAGCTTCCGGGGCCCCGCGGGGATCGGCCACGTGCGGTACTCGACGACGGGGACCTCCGTCCTCGACAACGCGCAGCCCATCGTCGTCCGGACGGCGTTCGGGGACATCGCCCTGGCCCACAACGGGGACATCTCGAACGCGGGCGAGCTGCGGGAGGAGCTCAGCAAGAAGGGCTGGGCATTCATGACGTCGTCGGACAGCGAGGTCATCGTCCGGCTCCTCGCGAACGAGCTCGCGAGCACGGGGGACATGCACCGGGCACTCAAGGAGTTCACCCGGCGCCTCGTTGGCGCGTACAGCCTCGCGATCCTGATCAAGGACACCGTCTACGCGGTCCGGGACCCCCTCGCGGTGCGCCCCCTGTGCATCGGGGAGAAGAACGGGTCCATGATGATCGCCTCCGAGAGCGTCGTGTTCGACGCCCTCGGGTACCGCTTCGTGCGGGACCTGAAGCCGGGGGAGATTGTCGAGCTCCGCCCGGACGGCTTCGAGTCCTACCGGCTCCCGCACCCGACCTCGAAGGCCCACTGCATGTTCGAGTGGGTGTACTTCGCGAGGCCCGACAGCGTCCTCGACGAGCGGCTCGTGTACGACGCCCGCGTGAAGATCGGGGAGCAACTCGCGAAGGAGCACCCCGTCGAGGCGGACATCATCGTGCCCGTGCCGGAGTCGGGACGGGCCCAGGCCCAAGGGTACTCCCAGGCCTCGGGCCTCCCTGTGGTCGAGGGCCTCATCAAGAACCGCTACATCGAGCGGACGTTCATCATGCCGGAGCAGTCGGAGCGGGAGGTCGGGGTGCTCCTCAAGCTGAACCCGATCACCTCCGCCGTGAAGAACAAGCGCATCGTCCTCATCGACGACTCCATCGTCCGCGGGACGACGATCCGGAAGATCGTCCAGATGCTCCGCCGCGCGGGGGCCCAGGAGGTCCACGTGCGCATCGGCTGCCCGCCCATCCGGTCTCCCTGTTACCTCGGGATCGACATGAAGACCCGGGACCAGTTCATCGCGAACGAGCGGACGGTCGACCAGATCGCGGACTTCATCACCGCGGACTCCCTCGGCTACCTGTCCCTGAAGGGCCTCATCGCGTCCCTCAAGAAGCCGCGGGACGACCTCTGCCTCGGCTGCCTGACGGGCGAGTACCCCGTCCCCATCCCAGGGGAGAAGGTCCGCCGGGACAAGCCCCTCGAGCTGTTCACGGAGTCGGCAGGGAAGCCGCGCCCGCGAAAGAAGGAGAAGCCGGCGGCCTGAAGGCATGCCGCCCGCGTCCCGGACGACCTCCGCCGCGCGTCGGCATTCGAGGACGATGGCCTACACGACCCGCGAGCTGGGCGTCCAGACGCTGCAGGATTTCGAGGCCCTCGCCGCTCAGCAGGGGGAATGCTGGTGCATGTTCTACCAGCGCGCGAGGCCTGCGGGCCGAGGGCTGACGAGGGACGAGCGGCGCGCGAGGAACCGATCGGACAAACGATCTCTCGTGAGCGAGGGACGGGCCCATGCCATCCTCGTCTACGAGGGCAGGACGCCCGTTGGATGGTGCCAATACGGGACCGCGGAGGAGCTCCCCAGAATCGATGCCGGACGGAGCTACCGCAAGGTCGCTCCACCCGTGCCGAGGGACCGGCTTTGGAGGGTCACCTGCTTCTTCGTGGCGAAGGATCATCGCGGGAAAGGCGTCGCGTCCTTCGCTCTTGAGGCGGCCCTTGAATCCATCCGGCGCAAGGGCGGGGGGATCGTCGAGGCGTATCCGGTCGTCTCCAAGAGAATGGCGGCCGTCCCGGAGTGGCGGTGGTTCGGGACGCCCGGGATGTTCCACAAGGCGGGCTTCGAAGACATCGCGCCCCTCGGGACGAGCGGGGTCCTCATGCGGAAGGTGGTCCTACCCGTCGCTCGGATCCGTCGTCCGGGACGAGACGGACGATGAATGTTCGCGCCCCGATGGTCCGCATCGACCCACCAGCAAGAGTTCATATTCTCCCCTCGGATACAGGCGCCTCGCGGGCCGGTAGATCAGCTGGAAGATCGCTATCTTGGCATGGTAGAGGCCGTGGGTTCAAATCCCACCCGGTCCACTTTTCTATGGAGTAACGGCTGAGCGAGACCCGAGGACGTGCCCTCGGATACCGACCAAGCGACCACGGCCCGGACACTCTAAGGTAGCCGATGCGGTCCCGAGTCTCAACCTGGACAGTGAGCGTCCCCCCGTCCGAGCACGACCTTCCCACGGAGAGGCAACACGAAAGCTATTTGGGTAAGGAATCCCTTACCCACAGCATGGTCGAAGTTGCGACAGTCACATCGAAAGGACAAGTCACCCTACCGGCTTCAATTCGCAAGAGGCTGGGTCTCAGGAAGGGGAGTAAACTGATCTTCGTCGAGGAGGAACAAGGAGTCCGACTTGTCGCGGGAGAGGATTTGGAGAAGCGGTTTGCGCTCTTCGAGAGGATGGCCGCGGACACGGGTCTCTCTCCCAAGCGACTGAGTGCGCTGGTGAAGGAGGCAAAGGACCGCCTCTGGAGGGAACACTACGCGAGTCGCGATTGACGCGAACACGATCCTCTCAGGGCTTTTCTTCCGGGGAAACGAGCGGCGCCTACTGGTCCGTTCGCTCGAAGGCACGATCGTCCTCGTGTTCGCGGAGGATGTCATGGAGGAGGTCTACCGCGTGCTTCAGGACAACTTCGCGGAGCATCCGAATCTGCCGGGTGCGCTCAAGTTCCTCGAGACTGTCTTTGGAGCGGGCGAGTTGGTCGCCCGACGAGAATACCGCGCGCAAGTCGAACGCTGGACCCTACGCATCCGGGACCAGAAGGATGCGCCACTGGCCGCTGCAGGCATCGTCGCCGAGGTTGATGCCTTGGTCACGGGCGACAAGGATCTTCTGGTGTTGAAGGAGGTGGACTCCATTCCGATCCTGCGGACTAGAGAGCTCCTCGAGCTCCTTAATCGTGGGTCCGAGGACTCATGAGCCGGAAGCGTGGGCATCCTGGGTTCAAATCCCACCCGGTCCACTTTTCTATGGATTGGCACGACTTCCGGACCTGAGGACCGGTCCTCGGATCCGGTCCAGATGGCCATCATTGCAGCAGACGCGAGTAGCCGCTCGGGTCCCGAATCCCAACCGGGGCAGCCGTCATCATACCGGACCATTACATGCTATAGTAAGCTATATTAGACCCCGGGGACATCGTCGTAAACGTGGCCACAACGACCATCCAGCTCAGCCGGGAGATGAAGAAGGCGCTTGAGGGAATGAAGCTCCACCCTCGCGAGAGCTACGAGGAGGTTCTCGAGAGACTCCTCGAGGATCTTCAAGAGCTGAATGAGCAGACGAAGAAGGAGATCGAACAGGCCATCCGCGACATCAAGGCCGGACGGTATCGGACGCATCAGCAACTCAAGGATGAGCTGGGCTTCTGATGGCCTTCGAGATCATCTGGTCCGAGTCGGCCATCCGGCAATTGAAGAAGTTGGATCGCTCGGTGGCGCGTCGCATCTTCGACAAGGTGGGCGAGCTCGCAGAAGACCCCCATCGAGTCGTCCAGAAGCTCGTCAACTCTCCGTACTACAGACTAAGGGTCGGTGATTACCGAGTCATTCTCGACATCCAGGGGAATGTCCTGCGGATCTTGATCTTGAAGGTCGGGCACAGAGAGTCAATCTACGACCGGTGAGTGGTCTCATGCTCTGGATTATGGGTTCAAATCCCACCCGGTCCACTTTTCTGTGGAGTGGCGCGAAGTCTACGCCCGAGGACCGGTCCTCGGATCCTAGCTTGATCGACAAGCCCAGACGAGGCCTGGTTGCGCTTCGAGGTCCAAGTCCCCAACGAGGTCCTTGCGTTCATCCGGGCGGAACCTCATCTCTCTCCGCGTGGTAGCCAGGGCGATCAGGGCTGGCGACTCCCCTGCTTCGGCGCCACGCTGGCCGGTCCTCAGTGACGATACGTCTAATATGTCTACCTGTCGTGTGAGTGATGTAGGCCATATATACTTAAATAGTCAGTATGTCTTGCTAACGGATGAATGCAGAAGGCCATATTGGAGGCGCTCCGCCACGAACTGCTGACCCGCAGCCCACTCGATGCCTTGCCCAACGGGGTTTGGAAACGAACCGGTGCTCTGAACACTTGGGGCACGAATGCGATCGAGGGGAACACCCTTAGCCGCGAGGATGTCGAGAGAATCCTTTTGGAGCAGAAGTCCGTTGCGAATCGTCCAATGCCGGACGTGATGGAGACGATCCAGCACGCGGCAGCCTTCACGAAGCTCGTCGAACGGAGGATGGCGCCCGTCCGACTCGTAACGGTGCTCGAACTACACGAGGAAGTCTTTCGCGGTATCGAAGTCGACGCGGGACAGTGGCGGCGGATCAACGTTCGGATCGCAGGGATGAAGCACACACCACCGCGCATGGAGAAGGTCGTCCCGATGATGTCGCGATGGGAAGACGAGTACGGACGGCGAGAGATGCTGGGAGAGGACGTCCTCGCCCTGGCGGCTTGGATGCACTTCGAGTTCGAATCGATCCATCCCTTCAGCGACGGCAATGGCCGTGTAGGTCGACTCCTCCTCAACCTGCACTTCCTCAAGCACGATTGGCCGCCGGTCCATATCTTGCCGCCGGATCGGGACCGATACCTCCGCTGCCTCGTGCGTGCGCACGATGGCAACCTTTCGGACCTTGAGGGCTTCCTCCGAGCCACGATGGCCCGCTCCCTGCTCGACCTCCTCGACCAAGTCGGCACCCGCAGGGATGAACTTAGGCCATTGCGCGTCCTTTCGAGACATTCGCCGCACTCTGCGAAGTACCTTGGGCTTCGCGCAGGCCAGGAGGAACTCCCCGCGATCAAGGTCTCGGGAGACTGGCACTCGAGCGAGCGCGCATTGCGCACCTACACCGCCATCGTGGGACGCGGCGCGAGACGAACTCGCGGAACCAAAGACTTTCCCGGCTGAGGTTTGGGGTTCAAATCCCACCCGGTCCACTGTTCCATGGAGTGGCACGTCTTCAGGACCTGTGCGGAGGTGCTCGAGTGCGGTCAAGAAGCTCGCCACTGCGTTCGCCCACGGTAGTCGCTCCGACTGCCGTGTCGACGTCTACGAAGGGACCCACCACTTCGCGCCGCCCCAGCGCCTCCAGCCTGAGCGGTTCGCGAGGGCACTCCGCGAGCACTGGGCCCGCGGCAAGGCCGCGACGCGAACGGACTAGAGGGGTCCCCCCGGGGACGGCTGCCCCCGGGAGGTTCGGGAAGGGAGGGTTCGTCCGGATCGTCCTCAGAGATCGTCCTTCGGCGGGCCTTCCTCGGTCGACGACTCCTGCGCCTCGGCGGCCTCTGCCTGCTCGCCTTCCACAGGGCGGCGGATGACCTTCTTCTGGACCACAGGCGCCCCGGTCGGAGGAGGCGGCGCGGGCTTCCGCGGCGCTCCCGCGACGACGGCGCCCGTCGTCGCGCCGACCTGCGGGGGCTTCGGGCCTTCCCGCATGAGGGAGCCGCACTTGTGGCAGACCGCGGCCGTCACGGAGTTGAGGGTGCCGCAGACGGGGCACGGCTTGGAGCCCATCTTGCGCATCTCCTCTTCCTC
>MGWD01000014.1:16351-16518 GCA_001800825.1 Euryarchaeota archaeon RBG_19FT_COMBO_69_17
CGAACTGGACCCCGCACTCCGGACACTCCTTGAGGTCCACGGGAATCCACGCGTTGCAGTTCGAGCACTTCGCCATGTCCTTCTCGAACTCGACGCCGCACTTCGGGCACGTCGTCGCGTCCTCGGGGATGAAGGCGCCGCACTCCCCGCACTCGACCATCTTCCCG
>MGWD01000015.1:0-237 GCA_001800825.1 Euryarchaeota archaeon RBG_19FT_COMBO_69_17
GGCGAGGACGGCCCCCGCAGCGGCGATCTGGACCCCCGACGTCCGGTACGCGACGGAGCGCGCCTGCCACACGCACAGGAGGAGGCTCACCCCGACGAAGAGCCAAAAGAACATCGTCAGGGCGTAGAAGCCCGTGAGGAGGCTCACCCGGAGGCGCGGGTTCCTCCCGTTCGTGACGAAGACGTAGAGGAGGGTGGCCATGGATGCACCGCACACGGCGAGGATCGCGAGGGGCAG
>MGWD01000015.1:253-3632 GCA_001800825.1 Euryarchaeota archaeon RBG_19FT_COMBO_69_17
GCCGCGAGGGCCTTCCCCAGGAGCTCGAGCCCCTCAGCCATGCCCCCTCTCCCTCTTCCGGCGCTCCGCGATCCGACGGTCGAGGTCCGCCCGGTCCCCCGACCCGAGCCCCGCCCCCTCGGGGAGGAGGTTCGAGACGGCGGCCCCGCCGAACGTGTCGACGAGGCGGCCCACCATCCCCTCGAGGGCCTTCCGGTACGCCGCACCCTCCCTGACCCGATAGCGGATCCGCTTCGAGCTCTCGCGACGGACCGCGACGAGGCCCTTGTCCACGAGCCGGTACAGGGTCGTCGTCACGCTCGTGTACGCGACGTCCCGGGACCGCCGGACCTGCCGGTGAATCTCCCCCGGGGACGCCTCTCCCAGGGACCGGAGGGCGCGGAGGACCGCGAGCTCGAGGTCTCCGAGTTCCACGGAATACGACAGGGATAGTAATCCTCATTAACCTTGGCCCAAACCGCGGGACCCCGGAGGGTCACGCGAGGGAGCTCGCCTGGGCGGCGAGGTCCGCGAAGCGCTTCCCCAGGATGTCGAGGCCCGCGACGAGGACGTCCTTCGAGGAGAGGGAGCCGTCCGTCTCGAAGCTCATGACGATCCGCGTGGGGTCGCTTCCCACCTTGACGGACTCGACCTTGTACTGCTCGATGAACCGCCGGCAGACCTTGCAGTCGGCCGGGAGCTCGACGGTCTGCTCCTCGCCGGAGCTGGATTCCATGTGGCTCGTGCAGTAGGGGACCGCCGGGTCGAGGGCGTCGAGGGACTTGTTCCCCGCCTTGAGGATCGGGTCGTACCGGTACCCGACGCCATGGGTCGGCTGCCACTTCGCGTGGTCCTTCCCCGAGCCGAGGACCGCGGTCGCGTAGATGAGCATGGCCTGGCCCTCCCCGAGCTTCACGATCGGGATGTTCGGGTCCCTCGGGCGGAGCTTCGCGTCCCCGATGGGCTCGAGGTCCCCCGAGGTGACGGTGCCCGGGCCCCGCTTGTTGAGGGAGTAGATGATCGTGCAGTTCGGGCAGCCCTCCCCGTGGCACGAGGGGCACGTCTCCCGCGGGTTGTAGAGGGCGAGGTCCGTCGGCACGGGGATAAGGCCTAGCCGATGGGCGATCATCTCGTCGAAGAGGGGGCTCACGCTCTCGTACTCCTTCCCGTCCTCGGCCCGGATCGGGCCGAGGTGGAACTCGACGTCCTCGATCGCCATCTTCGGCACGTCCGAAAGGAGGACCCGCCGGAGGGCGTTCGCGAAGGCGGGAGCCGTGTCCTCCAGGAGGAACCGCATGGATTCGTCCTTCGCCTCGAGGACCTTGATCTTCATCTCAGACCCTCCGGCCCCGCCGGCCCCCCTTGGGCTTCGTCCCGTCGTGGGGGACGGGGGTGACCTCCTCGATCCGTCCGATTCGGAGGCCCGCGCGGGAGAGGGCGCGGATCGCGGCCTGGGCCCCGGGGCCCGGGGACGCGGACTTGTTCCCGCCCGGCGCGCGGACGCGCACGTGGATGGAGTCGATCCCCTTCTCCTTCGCCGCGTCGGCCACGCGCTCCGCGGCCTTCATCGCGGCGTAGGGAGAGGCCTCGTCCTTCGCGGCCTTCACGACCATGCCGCCCGTCGCCTTCGTGATCGTCTCGGACCCCGTGAGGTCCGTGAGGGTGATGATGATGTTGTTGTACGACGCGTAGATGTGCGCGACGCCCCACTTCGGCATGGTCAGGCCCCCTCCGGCCCGCCGCCCTCAGGGGGCTCGGGCGCCTCGCCAGGTCCCTCCTCGCCCTCGGGGGCAGGGGGCGGCGCAGGCATTTGGGACCCCGGCCTCGCGGGGTGGAGGTCGTTCGCGATCGGGGAGCGCTCGTCGTACACGATCACGTTCTCCTCCGTCCTCGTGACGATGTACCCGGGCACCGTCACCCGGCGCCCGTCGACGGACACGTGACCGTGGACGATGAACTGCCGGGCCTGCCGCGGGGTGAAGGCGAGGCCCTTGAGGAACGTGAGGGTCTGCAGCCGGCGGGAGAGGACCGCCTCGACGTCGAGGGCGAGGACGTCGTCGAGGGTCGTGCCCTCGAGGGGCAGGAGGCCGATACGCCCGAGTCGGCGGAGCAGCTCGTCGCGCTCCTTCTCCGCCTGCGTGTCCCCCGTGCGGACGAGGGCCTGGAGCTGCCGCGCCCGCTGCCGGAACCGGCGCAGGACGAACTGGGACCGCCACAGCTCCTTCTTGTTCTTCAGGCCGTACTTCTTCAGGAGCTCGTTCTCCGCCTTGATCCGCTCGCCCTCCCACGGATGGGAGGGACGCTCGAACTTCGCGCGGGAGAACTTCGGGTCGCCCAACGGCTCACTCCTTCTTCTCTTCCTTCTTGCCGCCCTCTTCCTCTTTCGCCTTCGCGGCGGCGATCGCGGTCTTCTTGATCACACCGACGGTGAGCCCCGTCCGCCCGTTGCTCCGGGTCCGCTGCCCGCGGACCTTCTGGCCCTGCTCGTGCCGCACGCCCTTGTAGGAACGGATCATCCGCATCCGGTTGATGTCGTCCCGGAGCCGGATCTCGACGTCGGACCCGAACACGTGCATGTCGAGCCCCGTCTCCCAGTCCTTCGGGCGGTTCACCAGCCAATGGGGAGTGACCTCCCCGAGCTTCCCGAGGGACTCCTGGATCCGGTCCGTGTCCGCCTCGCTGAGGTTCCCGAGCCGCTCCGTCCGGGAGACGCCCGCGAGGGCCGCGAGGGCCTCCGCGACTCGGATCCCGACGCCCGGGATCGCGGTCAGCGCGTACGTGACGGACCGCGTGCCGTCGAGGTCCGTGTTCGCCATGCGGACGATGTACCGGAAGTCCTCCTTGACGCCCTCGAGTTTCTTCGGAGCCCTCGGGGCCTTGGGCTCCTCCTTCTCTTCCTTCGGCGCCTTCTCGGGTCTCTTCCGCTCCTCCGCCTTCGCGGGCGCAGGGGCCGGTGCGGGGGCGGTCTTCTCTTCAGGCATGGAATGGACCCCGGCTGGGGAGTCTCCCAAACTTCAGGACGTATTTAAGGATTAGGAGGTGCGCCGGGGGCGCGTTCCCAGAACCCCGGATATCGGACGACGAGGCCGACCTCGTCGACGTCGAAGTCTGCGGTGAACCCCGATCCTAGGGACTCGTACCGGTACGACCGCGGTCCGAGCCGGGTGTACCTCTGCCGGAGGGGCTCCACGGAGAGCTGCGGGAGTCGGACCCACGCTGCGAGGACCTCCGCCACGCCGCCCACTGGGAGTGCGAGCCTCCGGATCGGGAGGAGGTTCGTGGACGGGCTCGCCTCGAGGTCCACGTCCGTGCAGCCTGCGAGCTCGGGGGCGCGGGAGCCGTCGCGGAGCCAGGCGCCCGCTCCATCCGACCGCAGGCGCAGGGGTTGGGAGAGGCCGGC
>MGWD01000015.1:3644-6279 GCA_001800825.1 Euryarchaeota archaeon RBG_19FT_COMBO_69_17
CGCGTCCTCCACGCCGCGTCAAGGGCGATCTCGTACCGCACACGGCCCGAGCCCTCCTCCGGGGGACCCGTGAGCTCGCCGCGGATTCGCCGGCCACGGAACGCCGTCTCGAGGAGGACCCGGTCCGTCCCCCGGCCGTCGACCCGGCGCCACTCCGCGCTCCACGGTCCGGCCATGGCCCTCACGCGTCGCCGTCGCCGCCCCCGACGACGGCGTCCGCCTCGATCTCGACAAGCATCTCCGGGGCGATGAGGCGGGAGACCTCGACCATCGTCGTCGCGGGCCGGATGTCGCGGAAGACCTCGCCGTGTGCGCGACCGATCGCCTCCCAGGCCGAGATGTCCGTCGTGAAGATCCGCGTCCGCACGACGTCCCGGAGGTCCGCACCCGCGCGGCGCAGGGCGGCCTCGATGTTCCTCAAGGCCTGCGCGGTCTGCGCGCGAGGGTCCCCTCTCCCGATGATCGCGCCGTCGGGGCCCGTCCCCGTGGTCCCAGCGACGTACACGTTCGCGCCGATCCGGACCGCCCGCGAGTACCCGACGACGGGCTCCCACGGGGTCCCCGTGCCGATGTTCGTGCGCTCCATCCCCTTCCTCCGAATCGCCAAGGGCATCCGCGCCCGGGCTTTCAACTTCTCCCGGGCCCCTCACGAGGCGTCGGGACCTTTCGTGGCCCGGAGGACCTTGTAGCCGCTCCCGCGCCGGACGATCTCTGCGACCCCGAAGGCCGAGGCCATCCGCGCGCGGAGGGAGTCCGCCCCCTGCCGCGTTCGCGCCACGAGCCAGAGACGGCCCCCCTCGTGGAGGTGGTCGGGAGCCTCCGACACGATGCGATCAACGATGGCCCGCCCCGCCCGGAGGGGTGGGTTGCACAGGATATGGTCGAACCGGAGGTCCGCGACGGGGGCGTAGAGTCCACCCATGCGGACCTCTGCGTTCCGGATCCCGTTCGCCTGGAGGTTCCACCGTGCGAGGGCGACGGCCCTCTTGTTGACGTCCGTCAGGATGACGCGCCCGCCGTCCGAGAGGCGGGCCGCGACGATCCCGACGACCCCGTACCCGCATCCGAGGTCGAGGACGGACTCGCACGCCCCCAGATCGAGGGCCTCGAGGAGCAGCTCCGTCCCGCGATCCAGGCGCCCGCGGGAGAACACGCCCGCGTCGGATGTGAAGACGAAGCCGTGGCCGCGGATCGACACCCGGACCTCGGCGGGGGCGCGGCGGGACGTGGGCCGTCGGGAGAAGTACTGCTCCGCCATCCGCGCGCGGGCAACGGACCGGGAGGCCTTAAGCGCGTCGCTCCGACGCCGAGCTGTCGGGTTTCCCACCCTGTCCTAGGAGGAGGGTCGCGATCCGCAGGTCCTCGCTCGAGCCCGAGAAGTTTCCGTCCCGGAACTCCCGTTCCGCGCGTCCCAGGAGCTCCTGGACGTCGGGGATGAAGGGCAGGCCCGCGTCCTGGAGTTGGACGACGCGGGCGCGGGTCTCCTCGATCGCCTTCGCGAGGGTCTGCCGCACGTTCTTCCTGCGGACGAAGGCCGCGTGGGCCCGCTGGAGGTGCTCGAGCGCCCGCGCGTAGCTCCCCTCCCTCAGCGCCTTGCGCGCGTCGCGGATCGCCGTGTCCGCCTCGTAGGAGTGGAACCCTTCCCGGGTGAGTTGGGCGTAGAGGATCTCCGCGTCCACGAGGCCCGTCGTCGCGGCGCGGTACGTGTCCCCGAGCCCCTTCGCCTCTTCGGAGAGGCGCCGGGCCATCGCGACGCCGGGGTCGACGAGCCCCTTCGCCAACATGGACGCGGCCGTCTCGGCCTGGGTCTCGACCCGCTCCGTGGCCACGCCCTCCCCCCGCAGGTCCGCGAGATGGCTCTCGAGGGCCTTCAGGACCCGGACGCCTTCGCCGTAGTCCGACCTCCGGCGTCCCGCGGTCGCCTCGATCTGCTTCGCGATCCGAATCGCGCCGTCCACGTTTCCGAGGGCGAGTTCGCGGGTCGCGTCGTGGAGGGCGGACTCGAGGTCCGTCGCGGCACCGTCCGCGAAGGCCCGGGGGTCCGCGGGGCCCGAGACGTCGAGCAGGGCCTCCGTCGCGAGCTCTGCAAGGAAGATCTGGTTCGAGGCCTCCGTCGCCTTGTCGAGGAGGTCCCGGCCGTCCTTGTTCGCCCGCTCCAGGAGGACGCGGGCCTCGAGGTAGTTGGGCACGAACGCGCGGTTCTCCCAGATCCCCGCGAGGACCTTCTCCTCCGCGCGGCCGAGGACGGCCTCAAGGTCCTCCGTGTGGAGGCCGAGGCGCCGCATCTCCTCGATCGTCGTCCGGAGGGCACGGGCGGCCTTCTGGTACCCGCTGTGGCGCTCGTCGAGGGTGATCGCGATCGCCTCCGCCTGGCGGGCCGCGGCGAGGGCCTTCGAGTACTCTTGGGCCGCGAAGAGGTCTTTCGCGATCTTGAGGGTGTCCTCCGCAGGCCGCAAGTCCGCTTGGGTGAGGCGCAGGACGGTCACGAGCCCCTCCGAGTGGCCGATCGCGTCCTCCGCATGGCGGGCCTTGGCGGTCTTCAGGAAGCCGTGGGGCGCGGGCTTCGCGACGGTCATGTTGGACTCCTCCTCGGGGAACGCCCAGAGGCCGTGAGCAGAGGGTGTGAGCCTCCGCA
>MGWD01000015.1:6294-8012 GCA_001800825.1 Euryarchaeota archaeon RBG_19FT_COMBO_69_17
AATAGATTGGACGGGCTGAGGATAAGCGTTGTGATTGTTCGCCCGTGATAATCACGGATGATAGCCGGTCGCCTCCGCGACGCGCGGTCCCGCGCGGCCTCGAGGGCCCTGCGGACGGACGTCCTCGGGATTCCCGCGGGATACGTGAACGATTATTATAGGTGGGGTCCTACGCCCCGCACGTCATGGGCGGCCTGTTCCAGCTCGCGCGCCCCCTCAACTGCGTCATGTCCGCCGTCGGCGTGGGGATCGGGGGGATTGTCGCGGTGGGGGCCGAGGCGTGGGCCGCCTCCGCGCTGCGCCTCGCCTTCGCCGGGATCGCGGCGGCCTCGTTCACCGCGGCGGGGAACGCCCTCAACGACTACGCCGACCGGGAGACGGACCGCACGAACCATCCCGAGCGGCCGCTCCCCTCAGGCCGCGTCACGCCGCGGGCGGCCCTCGCCTTCGCCACGGCGGGGTTCGCGGTCGCGGCCCTCACGGGCCTCCTCGCGTCGTGGGAGTGCCTCGTCCTCGTCGGCGTGAACGCCGCCGTGATGGGTGCCTACGAGTCCCGCCTGAAGGCCCGCGGGGCTGTGGGCAACCTCGCGATCGGCTACCTCGTCGGATCCCTCTTCCTCTTCGCGGGCCTCGCCGTGTACGCGGGGCGGGGAGCCCCGCTCCTCCGGACGGCGATCCTCGCGGCCCTCGCGGGCCTCTCGACCCTAGGCCGGGAGGTCACGAAGGACATCGAGGACATGGCGGGGGACGTGGACCGCCGGACCCTCCCCCAGCAGATCGGCGCGCGGCGCGCGGGCCTCGTGGCCACCTCCGCGTTCACGGCCGCGGTCGTCCTGAGCGTCGTGCCATGGAGCCTCCAGATCCTCGGCTTCCCGTACGCGGCCCTCGTCGTCCCCGCGGACGGAATGTTTATCTACGCCGCGTTGTACTCGGCCGCGCGACCGACGGCCTCCCAGCGGGTCGCGAAGTACGGGATGATCGTGGCCCTCGTCGCCTTCCTCGCGGGTGGGGTCGGGTGAGCGTCTACGAGTACCTCAAGGAACGGCGCGCGAAGGCCGTCCTCCACCTGACCCTCCTCGATCCGGACAAGCAGAGCGCGCGGGAGGCGGGGGAGCTCGCGGCCGAGGCCTCCGGGGCGGGCACGGACGCGATCATGGTCGGCGGATCCACGGGCGTGACCCAGGCGAAGGTCGACGCGACGGTCCTCGCGATCAAGGAGGCCGCGAAGGTCCCCACGATCCTGTTCCCCGCGAGCGCCGCGAACCTGTCCCCCCACGCGGACGCCCTCTACTTCATGAGCCTGTTGAACAGCCAGGAGCCGCGGTTCATCATCGGCGAGCAGCGGCTCGGGGCGGGGATCGTGAAGGCGTGGGGTCTCGAGACGATCCCCATGGCGTACCTCGTCGTCGAGCCGGGGATGCGCGCGGGCGAGGTCGGCAAGGCGGACCTCATCCCGCGGGGGAACCCGATGGTCGCGATCCAGTACGCCCTCGCCGCGGAGATGATGGGGATGCGCCTGATCTACCTCGAGGCGGGGAGCGGGGCCCCCGAGGCGTTCCCGCCCGCCCTCGTCCGGTCCGTCCGCGCCGCGGTCGGGGCCCTGCTCCTCGTCGGCGGGGGAGTCCGGACCCCGGAGACCGCAGCGTCCCTCGCCCGTGCGGGGGCCGACGCGGTCGTCACGGGGACGATCGTCGAGGTCGCCCGCGGCGGGGACGCCC
>MGWD01000015.1:8064-11448 GCA_001800825.1 Euryarchaeota archaeon RBG_19FT_COMBO_69_17
GCGGCCCAGAGCCAGGCGGAGACGACCCGGATGGCCCGCCGCCTGTTCAAGGCCCCGGCCCCGCGGAGGATTCTCCTGCCGATCGCGGCGTTCAGCGCGATGCAGGGCTTCCTCCTCGTGTACCCGCGCTTCGACGGCCCCGGGGTCCTCGCGGCCACCCTCGCGTTCGCACTCCCGGCGTACGCGGCCGCGGGCCTCACGGGCCCCGTCGCGGACGCCCTCGGGGGCCGGATGTACCTCCGGCGCTCGACCCTCCTCGCCTTCCTCGGGCTCATCGTCGTCGGCGCGGTCCAGCTCGTCGCCGTCGCGGCTCTCACCGTCTACGCGCTCCTCGGCTCCAAGACCTTCGACTTCCCGCTGGACCGGATCGCGGTCCTCGGGTACGGCGCGGCATTCTGGTCCCGCCAGGTCATCCTCGCGTCCACCTCGAACGCGGACCACGCGAGGTCCCTGCCCGCGGCCCTGGTCCATCCCGTCCTCGGGATCGCGGGCCTCGCCCTCGTCGCCCCCCTGGACCCCGGCGAGCTCGTCCTTGCAGGGATCGTCCTCGCCGTGTTCCTAGGCTCTGCCGTCGCGTACGCTGCGATCGCGAAGCGCCCCCTCCTGCGCTCGTTCGGCTTCGACGGCCTCCGCCTCCTGCGGTACACTCTCGACCACTACACGGAGGCGGAGGAGGCGGGCGTGTCCGAGCTCGAGGGCTTCTTCGAGTCGATCAGCGTGCCCGCGCGGATCCGCCTCGGGGGTCTCGCGTTCCGCGTCGCGGGGCGCCTCCGGGTCGTCGTCCTCGCCCCGACGGCCCACCCGGGGCCCATGGGTTACGTCGCGGGGAGCGACCTCCCGACGAAGCTTGCGACGGCCCTCGCGGACCTCACCCCCGACGTCATGGTGGCCCATGGGGCCGGGACCCATGACGAGAACCCCGCGACGACCGGGGAGGTCCGCAAGCTCGGGGAGGCGGCCCGCTCCCTCCTCACGTCCGCCCCGTTCGCGCGGGACGTCGGCCAGCCCGTGCGGGTGACGCGGGGCCGGGTCACGATCCTCGCCCATGCGTTCGGCTCCTCCGTCCTCCTCGTCTCGTCCTTCGCGCCGAACCCCACGGACGACGTGGACAGCGCGACGGGCCACGCGGCGGTCCAGGAGGCGAAGCTCGCCGGGGCGCAGGACGCGGTCTTCGTGGACGCCCACAACTGCCTCGAGCCCGGGATCGGGCTCACCCACTTCGGGTCGGAGGGGAGCCACGAGATCCTCCAGGCCTCCCGGGACGCGGCGGCGGCCGCCCTGCGCGCGCCCCGGGGGGCGCCGAGGGTCGGATACGCCCGGAGGGCGGGGTTCTGCACGCCCGACCAGGGCCTCGGGGCGCGCGGGATCGAGGCCCTCGTCGTCGAGGTCGACGGCGTCCGCACGGCGTACGTCCTCTTCGACGGGAACAACATGGTCCCTGGCCTCCGGGACGAAATCCGCGCGAGGCTCGAGGGGATCGTCCAAGAGGCGGAGGTCCTCACGACGGATAACCACTCCGTGAACCTCACGATGACGGGGTTCAACGCGGTCGGCGCGGCCTTCGACCGCGGGGTCCTCGCGGGCCACGCGGAGGCCGCCGTCCGGGAGGCCCTCAACGGCCTGGAGGACGCGGAGGCGGCCCTCGTCTCTTCCTACGTCGCGCTGAGGATCTTCGGTCCCCAGGCCGCATCTCGCCTGACGACCTCGATCAACGCGACCATGGCGATCCTTCGTCCGGCCCTCCTCATCACGATGTCGGGCGCCCTCGCGGCGGGGGCCCTCGTCCTCGTCCTCGGCTAGACCGCGTCGAGGAACATCCGGTGGATCCGGAGGTCCCCGCTGAGCTCGGGATGGAACGCGGAGCCGATCAGGGTACCCTGCCGCGCGAGGACAATCCGGTCCCCGTGCCGGGCCAGGGGCCGGCAGTCCCCCCAAGTCCGCAGGATCGCGGGGGCCCGGATGAAGACGCCCGTGAAGGGCGCGTCGAGGCCCTCGACCTCGAGGACGGCCTCGAAGGATTCGCGCTGCCGCCCGAATGCGTTCCGGTCCACGGCCATGTCCATGAGGCCGAGGAGCTTCGTGCGGGTCCGCATGGCCTGCTCCCCCGCGTCCTTCGACAGGAGGATGCAGCCGGCGCAGGTCCCCATGACAGGCATCCCCTCATGCCGTACCCGACGGACGATCTCCTCGAAGAGGCCGAGCTTCTCGAGGAGCTTCGAGATCGTCGTGCTCTCCCCGCCCGGGATCGTCAGGGCGTCGATCCGGTCGAGGTCCTCCCGGCGGCGCACGGGGATCGCCTCCCCCGGCCGGCCGGCCTCCCGCATCGCGCGGGCCACGGCGTCGACGTGCTCGCTCACGTCCCCCTGGACCCCGATCGTTCCGATCCGCACGTTCCCGCGCTAGGCGGATGCGCGATAAAAGGGTTCGGGAGGCCGCGATCCCTTCAGGTGTTCTCCCCACGATCCCGCGCGCCCTCGGCCAGGAGTTCCCGGAGGATCCTCTCGAACTCCACGGGGGAGGCCGTCGCGTTCAGGCGCGCGCCGAAGACGTTGTTGATCAGGACGTCCTCCCCCGTCCGCGGGAGCCCGTAGCCCCGGAGCACGGCATCGCCCTCCGCGAGGACGACCTCGCCCCCGGGGGACCGCGCGAAGGCATCGGGGCGGTGCTCGTCGAGGGGGACAACCTCGAAGAAGCGGTCCATGAGGAGGGGCCGGATCCGCGCGCGGCCGACGAACGCCACGCGCACGCGGTCCAGGAGAGGGTCTAGGCTCGTGTTCGACTCGAGGGCCTCGCGGTTGATGCCGACCTGGGAGAGGGCGAGGTCCGAGGAGGTCCCGCCGAACGGGGTCACGTACCAGTGCCGGAGGGTCTCGATCGGGTACTCGGGTCGGTCCCCGGGTTGGTCCGCACGACGATTCGTGGACGATCCATGGTCGGACGGCCTACTTCTCCCTTTCCTCGTGGCTATCCGCCACGCGAACGAGCGGGCCTTCGGACGGAGGTGCCGGGATACGTTCGGATGCCGTTTCGATACACTTATCTAGAGCACGGATGTACCGCGAGCCGGGTGCCTGCACGCCCATCGGGTTCGTGCTGATCGACATCGAACCGGCGCGCGAGAAGGAAGTGTACAATCGCCTCCTGGCGATCGAAGAGATCGTCGAACTCTATCCTCTCTTCGGGGAGTACGACCTCATCGCGAAGGTCGAGGCGGACAGCTACGAGCAGATTGGCTCCGTCGTCGTCACGAAGATCCGGTCCATCGACGGCGTGAAGGCGACGAAGACCCTCGCGCGGATGTCCCTCTGATCCCGCTCCGAGGTCCCGGGGTGCAGGGAGGCGCCCGATCCTCCGGTCGAGATCCCTCCGCGACGGGCCGAACCC
>MGWD01000015.1:11467-15623 GCA_001800825.1 Euryarchaeota archaeon RBG_19FT_COMBO_69_17
GGGAGGTCGCGGCGTCCGTGGATCTCGCGGACGGCCAACCCACAGCCTGCCTGCGGGTTACCACCGAACCGTGGTCCCCGGGCCTCACTCGTCGACCCGCGGCTCGTACACCGCGATCGCGTCGATCGCGACGAGGAGCCCCGGCGCGTCGACCCCCAGGAGGGCCGTGGACCGCGCGGGGGGCTCCGCCGGGAAGGACTCCCGGTAGGCGTCGTTCATCCCTTTGAAGTCCTTCGGGTCCCGGAGGTACACGGTCGTCCGGAGGACGGCGTCCAGGCCGAGCCCGAGCTCATCGAGGATCCCCGCAACGTTCCGCAGGCACTGGCGCGTCTGCCCGCCGATGTCGGGGGCGGACCACGCCCCCGGCGCGGCGCCCGGCGGGAGGGGCGTCTGGGCGGACACGAACACCAAGCCGTTCGCGACGACGCAATGGGAGTAGGGTCCGAGGGGCGGGGGGAGGCCCCGGACGTCGGGCGTGTTCTTCATCCGTTCACGGAGGGCGGGCAACGGGCCCGCGTCAGAAAAGGGTTCCGGGGTCCTCGACAGATGCCGAAGCCCGCCCCGCTCCGGTTTGAATCGACGTAAAACTATATTAGAAGGCGAGGGCTTTTGTCGCCCGAGCGCGAAGCGGAAGGTCGTCCCCAGCTCACGAGCGGGGTTCCCATGACCAGGCGGGATTTCATTTTCCGTATCGGAGGGGCCGCCGGCGACGGCGTCTCCTCCACGGCGGAGAGCTTCGCGAAGATCTGCGCCCGGAGCGGGCTCCACGTGTGGACCTACTCCTCGTACCAGAGCGTGATCCGGGGCGGCCACGTCTGGACCCAGGTCCGCGCGGGGATGGACCCCCTCCTCTCCCACGGCGAGGACCCCGACGTCCTCGTGGCCCTGAACCAGCCGACTCTCGACATCCACGCGGGGGATGTGTCCCCGGTGGGCGTGGTCGTCTACGACTCCGAGCAGCTCCGCGCGGACCCGTCGAAGCTCCGGAAGGACGTCCGGCTCCTCGGGATCCCGCTCCGGAAGGCGGCCCAGAGCCTCTCGCCCAACGCCCTCATGCGGAACACGGTCGCCCTCGGCGCCGTCGTCCGGCTCCTCGAGATGGACGTCCGCCACGTGGAGAGCGCGTTTCAGGACATGTGGGGGGACAAGAAGCCGGAGGTCGTCGCGCAGAACGTCTCCGCGGCGAAGCTCGGGGCCGATGCGGTCGCCGAGTACGGCGGCTCCCTGCGCCTCGGCCTCTCCTACACGAACGTCCCCCGGCCTCTGATGACGGGGAACGAGGCAATCTGCCTCGGGGCCCTCGCCGCGGGATGCAAGTTCCTCGCCCAGTACCCCATGACGCCGGCGTCGTCGATCATGCACTGGATGGCCGCCCACGCGCCGAAGCACGGGATCGTCGTGAAGCAGGTCGAGGACGAGCTCGCGGCCGTCAACATGGCGATCGGCGCGGGCTTCGCGGGCGCGAGGGCCATGACGGCGACCTCGGGCGGGGGCTTCGCCCTCATGGTCGAAGGCCTCGGCCAGGGCGGGATGACGGAGACCCCGGTCGTCGTCGTGCTCGTCCAGCGCGCCGGGCCGTCGACGGGCCTTCCGACGAAGACGGAGCAGGGGGACCTCAACCTGGCGCTTGGGGCGGGCCAGGGCGACTGGCCGCGGGCGATCCTCGCCCCCCGGAGCTCGGAGGAGGCGTTCTCCCTCACGGCCCAGGCCTTCAACCTCGCGGAGATCTACCAGACGCCGATCATCCTGATTTCGGACCTCTACCTCTCGGAGGGGCATCGCACGGTCGAGCCGTTCGACTTCAACGTGCCCATCGTGCGCGGGCTCATGGTCGCGGACGGCGGGAGCCCCGGGGAGCGCTACCGCCGGTACCGGTACACGGAGAGCGGGGTGAGCCCCCGCGCGCTCCCGGGGACGCGGGGGACCGTCTTCCAGGCGGGCACGGACGAGCACATGGAGTCCGGGGAACTCATCTCGGACGTCCTCGCGGGCCTCCCCGAGTTCGTCGAGGAGCGCCGCCGGATGATGGAGAAGCGGATGCGGAAGCTCGAGGGCCTTCGGAAGGACACGCCGCCCCCCGAGGTCTTCGGCCCCGCGAACGCGGACCTCACCCTGATCACGTGGGGCTCGACCCAGGGCCCGGCCCGGGAGGCGATTCTCCGCCTCGAGGCGAAGGAGCGGCTCGCGGTCAACGCGCTCGAGTTCCCGACCCTGTTCCCGTTCCACGTCGACGAGACGCTCGCCGCGCTCCGCGGTGCGAAGCGGACCCTCGCCGTCGAGGGGAACTACACGGGCCAGTTCTCGCGGCTCCTGCGCGCGGAGACAGGGATCCGGCCCGACGCGTTCCTCGGGAAGTACGACGGCGAGCCGATCGCGGCCCGGGAGATCGTCGCGAAGGCCCTCGAGGTGGTCCGGTGAAGACGGCCTTCGAGCTCCAGACGTACAAGTCCGAGATCAAGCCGACGTGGTGCCCGGGCTGCGGGGACTTCGCGGTCCTGAGCGCCCTCCAGAAGGCGATCCATGGCCTCCAGCTCGAGCCCTGGAACGTCGTCCTCGTGAGCGGGATCGGGTGCTCCTCGAACCTCCCCCACTTCCTCTCGACGTACGGCTTCCACGGCCTCCACGGCCGCTCGATCCCCGTCGCGAGCGGGATTAAGCTCGCGAACCCGGACCTCCACGTGATCATCACAGGCGGGGATGGGGACGGATACGGGATCGGCCTGGGGCACACCCTCCACGCGATGCGCCGGAACCTCGACGTCACGTACCTCGTGATGAACAACCAGATCTACGGCCTCACGACGGGCCAGGCCTCCCCGACCTCGGAGAAGGGCATGAAGACGAAGTCCACGCCGAACGTCGGCGTGATCGAGAACCCCATCGACCCGATCGCCCTCGCGATCACCGCCGGCGCGACGTATGTGGCCCGCGCGTTCTCGGGGGACGCGAAGCACATGGCGGACCTCGTCCAGCGGGGGATCGAGCATCGCGGGTTCGCCCTCATCGACTGCCTCTCCCCCTGCGTGACGTACAACCGGACGAACACGTACGACTTCTTCCGGGAGCGGGTGTACGACCTGAACCAGGAGGGCCACGACCCGAAGGACATGAAGGCCGCCGTCGCACGGGCCCTCGAATGGCCCACGGCCCAGAGGGACCGCATCCCGATTGGCGTCTTCTACCAGGCGGAGGGCGTTCCTATCTACGAGGAGATGGAGCCGGGCCTGCGGCAGGGGCCCCTCACGAAGGCCCGCCTCGGGATCGAGGACCCCGACGAGCTCATGAAGGAGTTCCTCTGAGTCCGCGGGGCAACTCCCGGAAGACCTTGAGGCACGCCCAGCTGCCAGGGCATGACCCTACCACCCCGTGGTGGGCGTCTTGGTTGGGGCTGGCGCTCACGATCCTGCTCGTCATGGGCCTGGTCCTCCTCCAAGCAGTCCTCTGGGAACGCGTCCCGGTCCCGGGGCCGCCTCATGCCCGTCGGCGGATCGTCGGGAACGCCACGCTCGCGGACGACTCCTCCCCTCGCAGGATGCCCTCGATCCGCGCCCGTGCCGCGTCCACATCCCGAAGGAGGCCTCCCGCGTCGACCCCGAGGTGGTCCGGCGGGTACTCCCGGATCTTGTCCGCCCCCCGTCCGAGGAGGGCGACCGCCCCGGAGGGGTTCCCGTTCTGGAAGTGGTGGAAGCCCGCGCAGACCTGGATCAGGCCCTGGAGGAACCGCCTGGAGGCGCCGCGCTCGACATGCCACGCGTCCTCGAGAACCTCATGGGCCTCGAAGAAGTATCCCTCGTTGAAGAGCCGGATCCCGTCCGCGACGGGGTCCTGCGCGGGGGGCCCGTCGTCCGCCATGGAGGGCACCACACGCCGGGGCGGGAAGAACCTTCGCGGGTCAGGGCTTCGTCACGATGAGCCGCCACTCTTCGCCCGCCCGGTCGCACGCGAGCGCGTACCCTTGCTGCTCGCAGAGGACCGGGATTGAGGAGGTCGCCGTGGGCTCGCTGTCCGTCAGGATGACGAGAGACGCGCCCGCGGGCAGGGCCTCGAGGGCCTGGCGCGCGCGGATGTAGGGGTACGGACAGAGGAGGCCGCGGGTGTCGAGGACGTCCCCTCGACCGGGGGAGGCTTCCGTCTTCGCCAGGGTCTGGGCCACGCC
>MGWD01000015.1:15629-16750 GCA_001800825.1 Euryarchaeota archaeon RBG_19FT_COMBO_69_17
CTCCGAGGGGATCAGATGAACGTCACGACCCCGCCCTTCTGGGCCGCGGGGAACGCCTCGTTCAGGAAGCCGATCACGTCCTCGAGGACGACCCCATCTACGACCGTGTCCTTCGTGACCCCGAGGTTCTTCAGGATGTCCGCGGAGGGCGCGCACGCGGCCACGCGGACGCCCATCTTGATCGCGTCCTGGAGGACCTCCTTCAGGGGCGGGAAGCCCGGGAAGTGGATCTGGTCGACCGTTCCCTTCTTCACGACGTCGAGCCCGGCCGTCGTCGCGTACACCTTGACCTTGTGCCCCATCGCCGCCGCGCCGAGAGCGAGCTGGATCGCAGGGTACGCCCGCGCGGGCTCGTTCGACACGAGGACGAGGTGCAGCTCTTGCTGGACCATGGGTATCTATAAGCCTGTTATACGCGACCCTATAAGAACCTTCTTGGCGGGAAAATCCCTCACTTTTGCGCCCTCGCCTGGGCGAGCATCGTCCGGATCGTCTCCGGGGCGTACGCCCCCCGCTCCGTCGCGATCATCGTGACGAGTCTCGCGGGCACGACTTCGAAATAGCGGTTCATCACGTCGATCTCCCGGGGCGGCCGGTCCCAGATCTCCTTCGCGGGCATGGACGGGGAGCCCGCCCACGCGGAGCTGTCGAACCGAGCGTCGAACTTGAGGCTCTCCGTGGCCACGTAGAGCGGCTTCCCGTGGTCCTTCGCGGCGAGGCCGAGGCCGTACGACCCAATCTTGTTGATCACCGCGCCGTCCCGGAGCACGCTGTCGGCCCCGATGAGGGCGCAGTCCGCGTCCTCGAGGAGCCCTGGCCCGAGGGCGTCGGGCACGAGGGTCGCTGGGATTCCCGCCTCCGTCAACGCGACGAGGAGGAACCGCCCCTCGTTGACGGGGCGGGACTCCATCACGTACACGCGTTCGAGGAGGTCCGCCTGGCCCGCGGCCTGCAGGGAGGCCAAGACGTTCGCGCTGAACGTCAGGGTGACGACCTTCGACCGCTTCGTGAGGAGCTTGAGGAACGTCCGCGCGACGTGCTCCCGCGCCCCTGTGAGCTCCGTCCTCAGGTGCTCCAGGACCTCCTCTGGCGGCTGCCCCTCCTCGACGAGCCGGACGAAC
>MGWD01000015.1:16763-19124 GCA_001800825.1 Euryarchaeota archaeon RBG_19FT_COMBO_69_17
TGTGGAGGGCCGCGTTCGTCTTCTGGGCCTCGGGAATCCGCCGCGCGGCCTCCCGGAGCTGCTCGGGCGAGGGCCTCCCTTCCGTCTCCCGGACGAGGGCCTCGAGGGTCTTGAGCCCCATCCCCGCGATCTGCGAGGCTCCGCTCGTGTGGTCCGCCAGGATGTCCTCGATCCCGTCCTCAACGCTGGGGGGCAGCATGCTCCATCCTCTCGTGGTACGCGGCGAGGCCCGTGATGCTCACGCGGATCCGGCGCTCGAGGAACTCCCGCGGGTAGCGCCTCGCGGCCCGGCATGACATGTCGTACAGGGTCTTGAGGACGCCCTCCTCCCCCGCGGAGGCCAGGGACTCCCGGACGACCCGCGCCCAGGCGGGGTATGCGGCCATCTGCCGCTCGATCGCCTCCAGGGGCCGGAGATGGGGTCCGTAGTGGCTGAAGAGGAGGGCCTTCGGCCGGAGGGACAGGAGCCGCTCGAACGTCCGCAGGTTCGCCTCGAGGTCGAAGGCGGGGGCGGGGGCGATGGGCATGAGGATCTCGTCCCCGGGGAAGTAGAGGCCCGCGGCGTCCCCCGTGTACACGCAGCCGTTCCGCTCGTCGAGGATCGTGAGCTCGTGGGGCGCGTGGCCCGGGGAGTCGAGGAACCGGAGGACATGCCGACCGAGGTCGAGAGTCGCGCCGTCGGACACGGCCAGGAGCCGGTCCTCGGGGATCGGCCGCATCGTTCCGAACTCCCGGGACTCCTCGGGTCCGAGGGCCTCCCGCGCGCTCGCGAGGAGCCTCGTCGGGTCCGCGAGGTGCCTCGCGCCCCTCGCGTGGACGTACACGCGGGCGCGGGGCATCGATTCGAGGAGGAACCCCGCGCCGCCCGCGTGGTCGAGGTGGATGTGGGACACGACGAGGGCGTCGACGTCCGCGGGCCGGAGGCCGAACGCGCGGACCGCCTCGAGGATCCGATCGACATCCCACGAGGTCCCCGTCTCGATGATCGCCCTGCGTTCGTCGTCGATGAGGTACACGGCGCCGAAATCCTTCTGCCCGAACATCCCGACGTCGGCCAGGTGGGTCTCGGGGTCGAACGGGAGGCGCTCGAACGCCATCGGGGGACGGGATGGCGGGGCGGCCCATGTACCTTTCCGGGACGGGGCGTGACGACCCCGCCGGGACGATGGAGGGATTGTCTTTTTGTCAAACCGAGAGGACCCTCCGAGGCGGTGCCTTCAAGCCCTGGGGCTCTCCTGGGAAAACGGGGGAGAGGATGCTACCCGCGTATAGGTCCTCGTCGTGTGCCCTCGTTGGTGAACTCACGCGCGTGGCGCGACCGCGGTATCCCCGCGGCCACGACCCGCGCGCAGCCGCGCTCGCCTTCGTCGTCGTGAACGTCGTGGCCGCCGGTGCGATTGCCCTGTACCTCCTCGTCGGGTGATCGCGCCTCCGGCGTCCCGCGGATGCGAAGGCGAGCGAAGGCCTTTTTGCGGACCCGGGCCTTCCCCGCCCCGCGGCGGTAGCCAAGTTCGGAAACGGCGCGAGATTTAGGGTCTCGTCCCGAAGGGGTTCCCAGGTTCGAATCCTGGCCGCCGCATCCGCGCCCTGGGCGGCCGCGTCCCGGATTCCTATTTCTCCAGGTCGACGAGGGCTACTCGCTCGAGGGCGAGGTCGGCCTCCCTCCTCCGAGGCACGGTCGCGCGCTCCGGCTCCCGGATCCCGAGGACTTCCAGGTCCTTGCGTGCGGCGTCGAGGAGGGTCGGGTCCGCGGACCATCCCATCGCCTCGAGGAAGTCTGCGGCCAGGGTGTCTCCGAACACGACGACGGCCACGCCCGTCGTGCCCTTCCGGATCCCCGCGACGGAGATCGCGTCCGCGATCTGCCGCCTTCCGCTCAGGTACAGAAGGCTCTCCATCGCGAGGGTGTGCGTCGCCATCGCCCTCTGGTCCTTCGCCCGCTCCCCGTGCCTCACGGCGGACTCGATGTGATCCCTCCCGACGACGGCCCGGGCGTCCGCGAGGAGGACCTCGACCCCGTGTCCCGCAGCCCACGCCGCGGCATTCCGGAGGACGGCCTCGGGGTCGTCGATCGCGGCACGGGCCCCGCGGATCTCGTGGATCATGCGAAGTCTCCCAGGGCCGCCTGACCCTCGATCGCCTTCACGTCGATGATCTCCCCGACCTGCTCCTTGATCCGCTTGGCCACCGAAGGGCCGATCGACGGGATTCGCGCGAGTTCATTCGGATCCGCCTTCTGGAGGTCCCGGAGGATCTTCCAGCCTCGCTGGTAGAGGGCCCTCGCCCGCACCCGCCCGATCCCATGGAGGGAGACGAGCTCGAGGAGCTCCTCCTTGACCCCGTACTGCACGCGGATCGTGA
>MGWD01000016.1:0-296 GCA_001800825.1 Euryarchaeota archaeon RBG_19FT_COMBO_69_17
GTACAGAGACCCGTCCTCCCGCGTGGCCATCCCCGGGATGATCGTGTGATAGGGCCGCTTCCGCGGGGCGAGGGCGTTCGGGTGCCTCGGGTCCAGGGAGAAGTTGTGGCCGCGGTTCTGGAGGGAGAAGCCCGTCCTCTCGGGGACGATCCCCGTGCCGAAGCCCATGTAGTTGCTGTTGGTGAACGAGCAGGCGTTCCCGCGACCGTCCACGACGCAGAAGTACACGGTGTCACGGCCTGCGGGAGGCGTGCCCGGCCGGTGGTCGAGGTTCGCGCGGGTCGGGTCGATGCGGC
>MGWD01000016.1:425-10238 GCA_001800825.1 Euryarchaeota archaeon RBG_19FT_COMBO_69_17
GGCCTCCCGCGGGAGATCGAACTCTGAGAGGATGTTGAGTGCGAGGAGGGCGACGAGGCCCTGGCCGTTCGGCGGGCACTCATGGACGCGGACGTCCTTGTACGTCGTGTGGATCGGAGCGTCCCACGTCGATCGATGGGCCGAGAGGTCCTCCTCCGACAGGACGCCGCCCTTCTCCTGGACCGCAGCGGCGATCCGCTTCGCGATCTCCCCCCGGTAGAACGCGTCGGCTCCACCCTTCCCGATCGCCCGGAGGGTCGCCGCGAGGCCCGGGTTCCGGAACACCTCGCCCGCCTTCGGGGCGCGGCCCCGGACGAGGAGCGCCTTGCCCCCACGGGAGCCCCGGAGCTGCGGGACGCCGTGAGCCCAGGCGTTCGCGGTCAGGGACGACACGGGGAAGCCCTCTTCCGCGAGCCGGACCGCGGGCGCGAGGATCGCGTCGAGCCCCAGAGAGCCGTGGCGCTCCGCGAGGTCGCACCACCCCGCGCATGCGCCGGGCACTGTGACCGTGTGGGCGTGGTACGGGGGGAGGGCGTTCGAGAGGCCCTCCTCCCTCAGGAGGTCGAGGGACAACCCCGCGGGCGCCCGGCCCGACCCGTTCAGGGCCGTGATCGTACCTGAGGCCTCCTCGTAGTAGAGGGCGAAACAGTCGCCCCCGAGGCCCGTGGAACAGGGCTCCGTCACGTTGAGGGCGGCCGCCGTCGCGACAGCCGCGTCCGCGGCGTTCCCGCCCCGCATGAGGACCTCGAGGCCCGTCTGGGACGCGAGGGACTGGCTCGATGCGACGACCCCGCGCGTCGCGTACACGGGGGACCGACGGGAGGCGAACGGCAGGGAGGCCTCGACCATGGAACGACCCGGGGAGTCAACCGCGTCCATCTATTTCCCGCCTTCCCGTCCCGGGAAGACCCGGGACACCCCCACGGTACGGACTCAAGTTTTATGACGGGTCCAATCCCTCCCGCGGGAAGACGATGGCCCAGAAGAAGTGCCCCGTATGCGGCGTTTCCGTGAAGCTCGAGAACCTCGAGCGCCACCTCCGGAACCAACACCCTCGCGCGGATGTCGACCTCGAGACGGCCTTCACGGAGGAGGAGCGCAGGGAGGCGACCCAGGCGAAGACAGCTGCCCGCCCCACAATCACCGCGAAGGGGAAGCAGTGGATCGCGATCGTCTCCGTGGCCGTTGCGGCCGTCTTGATTCTCGTGATCTGGAACCCGTTCGGTGGGGTCGGACCCGGGGTGGGCCAGGTGGCCCCGAACTTCACCGTGGCGACGTCGACGGGCGCGACGATCTCCCTCTCCGACTACCGCAACTCGCCCGTCGTCCTGGACCTCATGGACGTGGATTGCGGGGCGTGCCAGTCGGAGGCGCTCGACGTCCTCCAGTTCGTCTACCTCAACTACTCCGTGCGGGGAGTCCGGTTCCTCAGCGTGAGCCTCATCGACTGGACCGGGGGCGCCGACACCCCCGCGACGATCGAGCAGTTCAAGGCCGACCACGGAACGAACTGGGTGTACGGGATGGACACCACGGCCCGGACGGTCCGGAACGCGTATCAGGTCCAGTCCACGCCCACGACATTCATCCTCGACGCGAACGGGGTCATCACCGCGAAAGCCGTGGGTCGCGCGCCGAACGGATACGCATGGTACGCGGCAGCCCTCGACGCGCTTCTGGGGTCGTGACGTGGCCGGCGGATTCGCCCGCGGGGACGTCCTCCTCCTCATCGCGGTGCTCGCCGCGTTCGGGGTCGCGGACGCAGGCTACCTGACGTACCAGTGGTACGAGGCCGCGGACTCCACGTGGTGCGACCTCGACTCGTACTGGAGCTGCAGCGCGGTGCGGGAGAGCCCCTGGGCCTCCGTCGCCGGGATCCCCACGGCCGTCGTCGGCGTCGCGGGGTTCGGGATCCTCCTCGCCCTCGCGGGGGCCGCCCTCCGGGGGACCGCGGGCATCGGCCCCTGGCCGACGGACCGCTGGATCCTCCTCTTCGGCATCCTTGGCGCCGCCGTCGGCGCGGGCCTGACCCTCGTCGAGGTCTTCGTCATCCAGGCGATCTGCATCCTCTGCGTGATCGGCTTCGCCCTCGACCTCGGGATCCTCGGTCTCGCGGCGGTCCTCGTCCGGGGCTCGAGGACCTCCCGCGCGGCGGGCTGAGACGAGGGTTTATCCCGGAGGAGGCTCTCCGCGGGACCGCTGGGGGAATGGGTCCCTGCGCGACCGACGCCGACTCTTCCGGTCCGTCGCCATCCTGTCCGCTGCCGCCACGTACGCGACGATGGTCCTCGGGGGGGCTGTGAAGGCCCTCGGGGCGGGCCTCGCATGCCCCGACTGGCCCCTCTGCCACGGGGCCGTCGTCCCGAACCTGGCGGACCCCCTCATCGCGATCGAGTGGGTCCATCGCGCGGTCGCCCTGGCGACGGGGCTCATCCTCCTCGCGACCCTCGTCCTCGCCCTCCTCTGGTTCCGGGCGGACCGGGTCGTCGTGCTCCTCGCCTCGATGAGCCTCGTTGCCCTCGGCGCGCAGATCACCCTGGGGGCCCTCACCATCGTCAGCCGCCTGGACCCCGTCGTCGTGACGAGCCATCTCGCCCTCGCGACGGCCGTGTTCGCCTCGGCCCTCGTGCTCGCGGTGCTCACCGTCGTGCGACCGCCGGAGACGTCGGCGGCCCCCGCGGAGACCCCCGGCTGATCACCGGCCCCGCCGCGCGGCCCGGACCGCGCGCAGGTGGTACCCCGCAGCGAAGACGAGCGCGAACGCGACGGTCCCGATCATGATGGCCGGGATCAGGGGCACGTTCTGCGGAGCGGGGACCGGCTCGGCCCCGACGAGGAGGTACCCGTTCATCGTGAGCCAGTGGGACGAGTACATGCAGACGAAGAGGTAGCGCCCGACCGCCGCGGGCGTCGTGAAGCTCACGTTCACGGTCTGCCCGGGGCCCAGCCAGACATCGATGATCTTCGCATGGGTGTCGTTGTACGCGTACATGCCCGTCGGGCTGTCGAGGGGCGCGTCCGTGACGTTCGCCTGGGCGAAGAGCGTGAAGCTGTGGATGCTCGAATGGGCGTTGACGAGGGTCAGGTTCACGGTCTGGTTCGGGTCCACCTGGATCGCCGATGGGGTGAAGGTGAACTGGCGGGTCATCGTCACGGTGATGTTCGCGCCCGCGTCCGCGCGGACCGCGGGATCAGCCGCCAGCGCGGAAGATGTGGCGGGGCCAAGGCCGACCGCCGCGAGGGCGACGAGGACGAGGACGGTCCGCGGGAGGACCCCTCCGCCATCACGGGACGACATGGAGCATCCCCGCCATCGTGTAGTGGCTGACGCCGCAGAACTCCGCGCAGTGGATCTCGAAGTCCCCCGCCTCCATGGCCTGGAACCAGTTCACGTTCGTCGTGCCCGGGAGGGCGTCGATCTTCAGACGGAAATCGGGGATGTAGAGGGAATGCGCGACGTCCTCGGAGACGAGGAGGATCTTGACCGTCTGCCCGACCTTCACGGTGAACTCCGTCGTTGTGTTCGTCCACACACCCGTCTCGTTCAGGACGTGGAACTCCCACTGGAACTGGCGCGCGATGACGTACACGGTGACGTCGGCGTCCTCGGGGACCGTGTCCGTGACCGCGAGGGTCTGGAACGTCGCGATCCCCACGACGAGGAGGATGAGGGCGGGGACGATCGTCCACGCAGCCTCGAGCTTCGCATCGTGGGTCTTCGGGTTCGCGACGCCGGCGGACCGGCCTTTCGTCTTCCGGAACCGGAGCACGGCGACGACGATGAGGACCTGCACGAGGATCCCGATGGCCAGGGCGAACAGGAGCACGAGGCCGAACAGCTCGTCCGTCGCGACCTGGCCCGGCGTGAGCGCCGTTGCGGCGACGCCGCGGGACCCTGCGAGGGCGGCGACGAGGAGCCCCGGCGCGAGGAGGCCGAGGGAACGCCAACGCGACATTCGAACGCCCCTACACCACGGTCCTCTAAAGCGTTTACGGTGGGCCGAAATTCGGTGCGACGCGCCGCGCATTCGCTACGATGCGCGTCGTATCCGCAGGCGCGAGGGTGGAAACCTTTTTGGCCAACGTTAGGGTACCGTCTTCGGCCGCCCGAACCCGGGCCGGCCTGTGGATCGAGGTCGAGGCGATGGCGGGCGAGGTCCTCACGGCGCATCCGATTGCGACGAAGCCGATCGGCCTCCTGCGATGGCTCACGACGACGAACCACCACGACATCGGGATCCTGTACATCGCGAGTTCCTTCCTCTTCTTCATCCTGGGCGGGGTCCTCGCCCTCGTGATCCGGGTCGAGCTCGCCTACCCCGGGGAGACGGTCGTCGACTCGTCGACGTACAGCGCCCTCTTCACGATGCACGGGACGACGATGATCTTCCTCGTCGCGATCCCCATGCTCGCGGGATTCGGGAACCTCATGCTCCCGCCGATGATCGGTGCGAAGGACATGGCGTTCCCGCGGATCAACGCCCTGAGCTTCTGGCTCCTCCCCCCCGCGGGGGTCATCCTCTGGATGGGCTCCGCGGAGATCGGGTGGACGGGCTACGCCCCCCTGTCCGTCTTCGACCCGAGCACGGGGGTCGACCTGTGGATTGTCGGCCTCCAGCTCATCGGAATCTCCTCGACGATGGGCGCGATCAACTTCATCGTGACCGTCCTGAGGCTCCGGGCGCCCGAGGTCACGTTCAAGAACCTCCCCCTCTTCGTCTGGTCTGTCCTCGTGACGGCGGGGATCACGATGCTCGCGACCCCCGTCCTCGCCGCGGGCCTGTTCATCCTCCTCCTCGAGCGCCACGGGATGGTCACGTTCCTCACCCCCCCGACGGGCGCCCCGATCGTCTGGCAGCACATCTTCTGGTTCTACTCCCATCCCGCCGTGTACATCATGATCCTCCCTGTGATGGGGATCATCTCGGAGGTCATCCCGCGGCTCGCCCACAAGCCCATCTTCGGATACAAGGCGATCGCCCTGTCGAGCGTCGCGATCGGCTTCCTCGGCTTCGGAGTGTGGGCCCACCACATGTTCACGACGGGGATGAGCCTGACCGCGAGGGTGCCGTTCATGGTCCTCACCCTCGCGATCGCGGTCCCGAGCGGGATCAAGGTGTTCAATTGGATCATGACCCTCTGGGGCGGGGCCATCGAGCTCAAGGCGCCCATGCTCTTCGCCCTCGGCTTCATCGCGATGTTCGTGATCGGGGGGATCAACGGGGTGTTCCAGGCCCCCATCCCCGTGGACTACGCCCTCCAGGACACGTACTGGGTCGTCGCCCACCTCCACTACGTCCTCTTCGGCGGGACGATGCTCGGAGTCTTCGCGGGCCTCTATTTCTGGTTCCCGCGAATGACGGGCCGGATGTACAGCGAGCGCCTCGCCCGCTGGCACTTCGCATTCACGATCATCGGCCTCAACCTCGTGTTCTTCACGATGCACTTCCTCGGCCTCGCGGGGATGCCGCGCCGCTACTACGACTACGGCCAGTTCGCGAACCTGGAGACCCTGTGGACCCTGAACTGGCTCGCGACGGTCGGGGCGTTCCTCCTGGGCGGGGCCCAGCTCTTCTTCATCGCGAACGTGGCTCGGAGCTACTCTCGCGGGCCCAAGGTCGCCGCGGATCCGTGGGGCTAGGCCCCGGGCTCGCCGTACGACACTGGAAACCGGTGGCCTCGCGGGTCACTTCGGGAACAGCACGGCCTCGAGCTCCCGCAGGATCTCGTCCGCGAGTCGGGCGGCGTTGTCGTAGTCCGCGGACTCGAACGCGCTCCTCGCGAGCTTGAGGGTCTTCCGGATCTCGCTCACGTTCCGGCCCGCGTCGCGGGCCCGCTTCGCCGTCTCGAGGGCCCGGGTCATCCGCTCGAGGGCCTCCTGCTTGCTGACCTTCGTCCGCGCGTCGGGCTCCTCGCCAAGGTCCTCCTCCATGGAGAGGTCCACGGGCTTCGCGGGCTCGGCGGGGCGGGGCGGAGGGACGCTCGGGGGAGGCGCCGCGGGCATGGGCGGCCAGGCCTCGGGCACGGGGGGCGGGGGCGGGGCGGAGTGGGTCGGCTCCGGCGGCAGGTCGATCCCGCTCGCCTCGAGGGCCGCCGCGAGGTACTTCTCCGCCTCGAGGAGGCTCCGTTCCTTCATCGCCAGCTTCTCCCGCTCGGACGCCATCGTGTTGAGCTCGTTCTTCAAGGTGGTCTCAAGGTCCGCGAGGGAGTCGTGCTGCTGCACGGAGTCCTTCTGGCGGGCGTGCATCTCCTCGCTGATCTTGAGGAGCTCCTTCTCCCGGGCCTCGAGGGCCGATAGCCGCTCGTTCTGGAGCTTGATGAGTTCCTCCTCGCGCTTCGCGAGGGTCTTCTCCCGGTTCGACAGGCCCTTCTCGATCGAGGCGAGCCGGCCGATCGTCTCCGCGAGGGATCGCTCCCGCTGGGCGACGAGCTCCTCCCGCTCGATGAGGGCCTGGAACTTCATCTCCGACTCCTTGATCTGCCCCGAGAACTCGTGCTCGAGGCGCTTGATCTTCTCCTCGCCGTCCCGGATCGACTTCTCCCGGTCGTTGAGGGCCCGCGCCCAGTCCTGGAGGCGCTTCTCCTCCGCGCCGACCCGATCCCGGTCTGCCTTCACGCTGGAGAGCTCCTTGTCCATCGCCTGTCGCGCGACCCGGACCTCCTCGCGCTCCCGCGCGAACCCCGCCTCGTCGGCCTTGAGTTTCGTCTCGAGCTTTTCGAGGTCGTCCCGCTCCGCGTCGAGCTGGGCCTTCATCGCCTCGAGTTCCTTCGCGCGCGCGTCGAGGGCGTTCTTCGTCTCCCTGAACTTCGACGCCTGGGCCTTCACCGCGTCGACGACGAGGAGAGAGGACGGCTTCTCGCTGGACATGTCAGGTCACCGCCAACAGTCGGCGTACTCCATGAGAGTGGCACCCCAGCGTATTTAAGGCGTCGGGCTAGGGTATCAGGCGTGAGAACTAAGCTCTTTCGGAGGGCACGCGGACGGTTGGCCTCCGGGGTCCGCCCTCCCGATCGACGGGCGTGCGGGCGACTTGGAGCAACCTTATCTCGCGCGGCTCCTCTCCCGCCCCGGGGTCGCGATGGAGGTCCAGACTGAAGGTCCCGTCCGCGTCGTCCACTTCGCGGATCCGTGGTGCTGGTGGAGCTGGGGGCTGGAGCCCGTGCTCAAGAGGCTGCGCGAGGTCTACGGGGACGGGCTCGTCGTGGAGTACCGGATGGGCGGCACGTTCGACGACGTGGACGCATGGATGCGGGAGTACGGGGTCGACGAAGGGTCGACCGTCGACTGGATCCGAGAGTCCGTCGGGATGTTCCGGAACCCGCTCGACCCGGAGTACCTCCGGACGACGCGGGTGCGGAGCACCTACCCGGCGTGCCGCGCGTACAAGGCCGCCCAGCTCCAGGACCCCCGGCGCGCCGACGGGTTCTTCCGGCGGATGGTGGAGGCGTTCCAGGTCCAGGCGCGTCCCGGGACGGAGGCGACCCTGCGGGCGCTCGCCCGCGAGGGCGGGCTCGACGCGGACCGCCTCGTGCGGGACGCCGGGTCCGAGGCCGTCGAGGACGCCTTCCGGGAGGACCGGCTGCTCATGGAACGGTCCGGTGCGAACTTCCTCACCCTCGTCGTCATCGCCGGCGGCGCGATGGAATCGAAGGCCGAGGTCTTCACGGCCGCGCCCTTCGAGGAGATCGTCGACCGGCTCCGCCCGGGGCTGCCGAAGCGCGCCCCTGCGGACATCCTCGAGTACCTCGAGAAGCAGGAGGGCCTCGTGACCCCGCGGGAAATCGGCGAGGTGTTCCGGATCTCCGACGAGGACGCGACCCGGAGGCTCGAGGGCCTCGAGCAGGCGGGATTCCTCTCCCGGTCCTCCTACGCGGGGTCCTCGTACTGGACCCCCCGCCACGTGGATGTGGACCGCCTCCCCCTCGAGGTCGTGCGGATCAGCCATGTCCCGCCGGAGGCCCGGATCGAGATCGTCTCCGACCTCACGCCGATCGTGACGACGGCGGTCCAGAGCCTGTACACCCAGGTCGCGAAGGAGCCCCGGAAGGGCTACCACTTCCCCCTCGGGCTGGAGGCCCTGCGGTTCGTCGGGTACCCGGAGGAAGACCTCGCGAGGCTCCCGCCCACCGCGACGGAGTCCTTCGCGGGGGTCGGCTACCCGTTCGCCACGGGGGCCATCCGCGAGGGAGACACGGTCCTCGACATCGGGTCCGGCTCCGGGACGGACGTCCTGTACGCCTCCCTGAAGGTGGGCCCCGCGGGCCAGGTCCTCGGACTCGACTTCACGCCCGCGATGATCGAGAAGGCCCGGCGGAACATCGAGACGATGGGCGCGCGGAACGTCCGGATCGTCGAGGGGAATGCGACCGCGATCCCCCTGCCCGACGCGAGCGTGGACGTCGTCACGAGCAACGGGGTCCTGAACCTCGTCCCCCAGAAGGACGCCGCCTTCCGGGAGATCCTCCGCGTGCTCAAGCCCGGGGGCCGCCTGCAGCTCGCGGACATCGTCGTCCAGGAGGACGTCGGCGCCGTGTGCGGGCTCAACCCGCAGCTCTGGGCAGACTGCATCGGCGGCGCGGCCGTCGAGGCGGAGTACCTCAAGACGATCCGGGAATCGGGCTTCGAGGACCTTCGAACAATCCGGCGCATCGACTATTTCTCGAAGAGCCCCTCGGAGGCGACCCGGCGGATCACGAGGACGTTCGGGGCGGAGAGCCTCGTCCTGACCGCGCGGAAGCCCGCCCGCGCGCAGGCGTGATCGTACGAGGGTCCCGCACCGTGGGCACGACCGCGGGATGCCATCCCGTTTGTCAAGGACCGTCAGACAAACGAAAGACAGAAATACACACATTGTCGTACACCTGTCCGCGCCCCTCCAGCACGGAGGGGTCCTCAGAAGGATGGGAACCATGCCAGCACTCCGCGAGATCACCTTCGATGCGGCGCGACAAATCGCCGCGGAGAAGGGGTTGCGGCCGAGCAAGGTGAAGGGGACGAACACGCTCCGCTTCTCGAAGGTGGACAGCGACAAGCTCGAGGTCATCACCTGGGACGAGTTCGAGAAGACGGCGACCAGCCGGCGGCTCGGCGTGTACGAGTCGGGCGGCTGGATGAAGTTGATGACGAAGCACTAGGCGTCATCCCCTCCGCTTTCCTCCAGGGAGAACCATGGTCGATGTGGCGTTCGGAGCCACCGCCATGGCCTCCATCTTCGCGATCGTCGACCCCCTCGGGGTCGTGCCGTTCTTCTCCGTCCTCACGGAGGACATGACCCCCGCGGAGAAGCGGGACGTCATCGCGAGGAGCTGCCTCGTCGCGGTCACGACCCTCGGCGTCTTCGCCGTCTTCGGCCACTGGATCTTCGCGGGCTTCGGGTTCACGATCCCCGCGTTCCAGATCGCGGGCGGGGTCCTCCTTTTCGGCGTGGCCCTCGAGATGCTCCATGGGGAACGGCCGCGGACGAAGATGACGGAGCGAGAGAGGCAGGAGAGCCTCGAGCGGGAGAGCGTGGGCGTCGTGCCCCTCGGCATCCCCCTCCTCGCGGGTCCGGGCGCGATCACGACAGTCATGATCTACATGTCGACCCCCGTCGCGGACCCGCTCGACAAGATGTTCATCTTCGCGGGCATCCTCGTGGCTGTCCTCACGACGTTCTTCCTCCTCCACTACGCGGACGTCGTCTTCCGGCGGATCGGCCGCACCGGGGTGCACGCCCTCGGGCGGATCATGGGGCTCCTCCTCGCCGCGATCGCGGTCGAGTTCATCATCGACGGGGCCATCGCGGCCGCGCGCCTGAACGGGCTCCTCGCCTG
>MGWD01000016.1:10246-17713 GCA_001800825.1 Euryarchaeota archaeon RBG_19FT_COMBO_69_17
GGGGACCATGGCCTTTTATCCGGGCCCCGGCATGTCCCGCCCGTGGACGTCGAATCGAAGGTCCTCGAGCGGATTCGCCCGAGCGCGGAGGAGGAGGCGCGTCTCGCGGAGGTCGTCCGGAGCCTCCGCTCCAAGGTCGAATCGACCCTCGCGGCCCGCGGCTGGGACGCGAAGCCCATCCTCGTCGGGTCCGTCGCGAAGGGCACCCACCTCACGGGTACGGAGGTCGACATGTTCGTCGCGTTCCCCCCGGACCTGCCCCGGGAGGACCTCGAGACGAGGGGCCTCGCCCTGGGGAAGCTACTCGAGCGGGGTGTCCACATGTATGCGGAGCATCCCTACACGCGCGGCTGGTTCGGCGGGTTCGAGGTCGAGATCGTCCCCTGTTACCGGATCCTCGACTCGTCCCAACGGATGAGCGCGGTCGACCGCACGCCTTTCCATGCGGACTACGTGATCGGCCGCCTCCAGGAGGGCCAGGCGAACCAGGTGCGGCTCCTCAAGGCGTGGACCGAGGGGATCGGGGTCTACGGGGCCGAGGCGAAGGTCCGCGGGTTCAGCGGCTACCTCTGCGAGCTCCTCGTCCTCAAGTTCGGCACGTTCCGGGATGTGCTCGCCGCGAGCCTCGGCTGGAAGCGCGGGGAGGCGATCGAGCTCGACCGACCCGCCGCGAAGCCGTTCGCGGACCCCCTCGTCGTGATCGACCCCATCGATGGGAACCGGAACGTCGCGAGCGCAGTCTCCATCGACCAGCTTGCCGGCTTCGTCCACGCGGCGCGGGAGTACCTCCGGGCCCCGAGCGAGCGGTACTTCTTCCCTCGGGCCCTCAAGGCGATGGCCGTCACGAAGGTCCGCGCCCTCGCGAAGCGGCGTGGCACGGACCTCATCCTCGTGTCGATCCGCGCCCCGCCCGTGACGGAAGACGTCATGTACCCCCAGCTCCGGAAGGCCCACCTCGCCCTCCGGGAGCTCCTCGACCGGGCGGGCTTCCAGGTCCACGAGTCGTCCTTCGACGTCGCGGGCCGGGAGGCCATCGTCCTCTTCGAGCTCGCCTCGGCGACCCTCCCGCGGGTCGTGCGCCATGGCGGCCCGCCCGTCTGGGTGAAGAACGCGAAGGACTTCCTCGGCAAATGGTCGGAGAACCCGAGGACCCTCGCGGGGCCCTTCATCGTCGAGGACCGTTGGGTCGTCGACGTGGTCCGCGACGAGACGGACGCCGCGGAGTTCGTGCGCGCCTCACGCAAGGACCTGAGCCTCGGGAAGGACCTCGACCGATCCGCGCGGACCACGCTCAAGGTCTACGAGGGCGCCACGGCCGTTGCGGCGAAGTACGCGATGGCATGGACCCGGCTGTTCGACAAGACGTTCCCTTGGCAGCGCTAGGTTACCAGCACGAGGACGCCGCCTCGCGCGATCCGCCCGACGCCGTCCGTCGCGGTAACGGATATTGTAAACGAGAAGTCCGAGACGATAGGGATGGAGATCGCGTATGTGCCGGGGAGATACTGACCTGAACTCCTGCACGCGCTCAGCCCGCTGACTTGCTCCACGGCTCCCGTCACAGGCATAGAGTCAACGGTGACAGACACGCTTGTGACTCCCACATTATCCGTAGCACGGAAGAGCAAGTAGACGGTGTCGTTTGTTGGCCCCTGGGGAATCGTGATCCTCCCGCTTGCCGGGCCGGCGCAAATCACGGTTCCGGGCTCCGGCGGCGTCACCGCGGAGTTGTACACGCCCGCCGTGAACTCCCCCGCGGTCGGGTCCGTGAAGTCACTGAAAGGCGCGTTGATCGCAAGGATCCAGAAGGCGAGCCAGCTGAAGAAGTACGTGATCCCGTGCCCCGCCCAGTCCTTCCGCTTGAAGTCCTTCACGTGGACCTTGACCATCGGGAGGATCCAGTACAGGAGGGTCGCGAAGAACAGGCCCGCGAAGAACGCGACCAGGGGCAGGTTGAGGGCGAACAGGGCGTAGGAGATGATCGCGCCGGCGAGGGCCCAGATGATCACGACGACGGCCGCGCGGGCGCCCTCCATCTCCGTCCGCATGTAGGCGACCTCGTCGAACTCGGGAGGGGTCCATTCGGGCGTCTCCTCCTTCCGCTTCCGACGCGCCATGGCGGCCGGCGATACAGGGGGGTCCTTGAAAAACCTTCGCTCACGGGCCCCGCGCGTCCATGGAGGCCATGCGCGCGCGCATGGCCTGGATGTCGAGGCCCACCTGGCGGATCGACACGAGCATCGCGCCGACGAGGAGGCCGCCGACGAAGCCTCCGGGGATTCCGGTCAGGATGCGCGTCGCGTTGTTCGACTCGTACGGCGTCCACAGCTGCGTGAACCCGTCGATCGCGATGGGCAGGAGCCCGAGGACGACGATGATCACGCCCGCCCGCTCGGGGCCGAACCGCGCGAGGGCGTTCTGCAGGCGGCGCGGCATCACGCTCATGATCACGGTCCCCGCGCTCACGGCGGGCCGCGCGAACACCGCGGCGAGGAGCCCGAAGCTCGCGAAGATGTACATCGACGTCATCCGGGAGTCGAGGGGCATCTGGTTCTCGTTGATCCAGAGGGAGCGGGACCAGATCTGGTGGCACTGGATGTCCCCGAACGCATAGACGGCGGCGGTGTACCAGGGGAGGGTCGACCAGACGTCCATGTGGTCCATCATGTTCGCGCCGCCGACCTGGTACGCGACGGTGCCCGGGGCGATCGTGAGGGGCGCGAGGAAGATCGCAGCCGTCCAGACGAGGTTCAAGACGAGG
Source organism: Euryarchaeota archaeon RBG_19FT_COMBO_69_17 (assembly GCA_001800825.1). Taxonomy (GTDB): domain Archaea; phylum Thermoplasmatota; class Thermoplasmata; order RBG-16-68-12; family RBG-16-68-12; genus RBG-16-68-12. The sequence continues at coordinate 13,008 of MGWD01000016.1, forward strand.
ACCGCGAAGAGGGGTCGGCTCCACGTGAGTCGGGACCACAGGGGGCCGGCCATCGTCCCCGGGAAGGAGGGCCCTCGGGAAAAACCTTTGCGGGAAAAGGGGAAGGGCCCGCCGGGTCACTTCGCGTACCGGGCGGGGTTCTTGTCGAAGGCGGTCTTGCAGCCCCCGGAGCAGAAGTAGATCGTCCGCCCCTGATACACGGAGCTGCCCGCGGCGCGCTTCGGGTCGACCGTCATGCCGCAGACCGGGTCTTTCTCCATTGTTCACCTCCTCGTCTCGTGCATCCGCATGCGCGGTGGATCCTTCACAGCTCCGGCCGGAACCGCCGGAGGGTCATCGAGTTCATCACGACGGACACGGAGCTGAAGCCCATCGCGGCCCCCGCGAGGATGGGGTCCAGGAGGACGCCGGCGAACGCGAGGATCCCCGCGGCGACGGGGATGAGCGCCGTGTTGTAGGCGAAGGCCCAGAAGAGGTTCTGCCGGATCTTCTTGACCGTTCGGCGGCTCAGCTGGATCGATGCGACGACGTCCCGCAGGTCGTCCTTGATGAGGACGATCCCTCCCGCCTCCATCGCGACGTCGGTCCCGCTCCCGAGGGCGATCCCCACGTCGCTCTGGGCGAGGGCGGGGGCGTCGTTGATCCCGTCGCCGACCATCGCGACGATCTTCCCCTGGGCCTGGAGCTCCTTGATCTTCTCCGCCTTCTGGCCCGGGAGGACCTCCGAGATCACGGAGCCGACCCCGGCCTGGCGCGCGATCGCGGCCGCGGTCCGGCGGTTGTCCCCCGTGAGCATGACGACCTCGATCCCCATGCCCTGGAGGGCCGAGACGGCGGCCTTCGAGTGGTCCTTGAGGGTGTCGGCGACCGCGACGACGCCCGCGAGGCGCCCGTCCACGGCGAGGAGCATGGCCGTCTTGCCCTCCTCCTCGAGTCGCACGACGGCCTCCTCCGCGGAGTCCGCACGGACGCCCGCTTGGGCGAGGAGCTTCCGGTTCCCTAGGAGCACGGCACGCGGCCCGACCCGCGCCCGGATCCCGTGGCCCGGGATCGCCTCGAAGTCCCGAGGGTCCTCGAGGGCGAGGCCCTTCTCCGTCGCGGCCCGGACGATCGCCTCGCCGAGGGGATGCTCAGACCCCTTCTCCGCGGACGCGGCCAGACGGAGGATCTCGTCCGCGGGCGGCGACCCGATGGGCACGACGTCCGTCACGGAGGGCTTCCCCTTCGTCAGGGTGCCCGTCTTGTCGAAGACGACGGTCGTGAGCTTGTGGGCCTTCTCGAGGTACTCCCCGCCTTTGATCAGGAGGCCGTTCTCCGCCCCCTTCCCCGTGCCGACCATGATCGCCGCGGGGGTCGCAATCCCGAGGGCGCACGGGCAGGCGATGATGAGGACGGCGACCATGACGAACAGGGCCGCCGTGACGGGCGAGTGGAGGCCGTAGCCCAGGGCGACGGACTCGAAGCTCGCGTACGCGAAGAAGTACCAGACGAGGGCGGCGCTCACGGCGACCGCGATGACGACGGGCACGAAGACGGCGGCCACCCGGTCCGCGAGCTTCTGGATCGGCGCGCGGGCGATCTGGGCGTCCTCGACGAGCTTGATGATCTGGTTGAGGGTCGTGTCCGCGCCGACCTTCGAGGCCTTCGCCTTGAGGAGGCCCGTCTTGTTGATCGTCGCCCCGATGATCGTGTCTCCGACCCGCTTCTCCACAGGGATCGACTCCCCCGTGATCATGGACTCGTCGAGGGCCGAGTAGCCGTCCACGATGACCGCGTCCACGGGGACCCGCTCCCCGGGGCGCACGAGGACGACGTCGTCGACCTGGACGAGCTCGACAGGGATCTCCTCCTCCTTCCCGTCCCGGAGGACGTGGGCCGTCCGCGGGGCGAGGTCCATGAGCTTCCGGATCGCGTCCCCGGCCTTCCCCTTCGCGATCTCCTCGAAGTACTTCCCGAGGAGGATGAGCCCGATGATCACGGCGGCCGTGTCGTAGTACGTCGAGGGGTCGACGACGGGCACGCCGAGGAACGGGAGGAACGTGATCACGGCGCTGTACGCCCACGCGGCGCTCGTCCCGATCGCGATGAGGACGTCCATGTTCGCGCTCCGGTTCCGGATCGCGTCCCGGGTCCCGCGGTAGAACCGCCAGCCCGCGAGGAACTGGACGGGCGTCTCCACGAGGAAGAACACGACGTTCATGGGCTCCATGACGTCCTCGAGCCACCACCCGAGCTCCATCCCGATGGCCACGACGAAGAGGGGGAACCCGACGCCCAGGCTGAACGCGGTGAGGAGCTTGAGCCGGCGCATCTCCTTCTCCGGCGCGGTGAAGGTCTCGAGGCAGGTCTCCGAGCAGAAGTAGTACGTCCGGCCGCGGACGATCGCCGTCAGGGTGGACGTCGCCTCGTCCACGTACATGCCGCACACCGGGTCCGTCGCCATCGTCTCCCTCGATGCCCCACGGGGTGGCCGAGCCCATGGAGGCGTCGGCCTTCTCCCTTCCGCCTGACGGATGTAAAGTCCCGTCCGGGAAAAAGCTGTCGGGCCCCGCGGGCGGGTCAGCGGTACATCGCTCCCGTCCCGGGTTCCGGGGCCTCCGCTCGCTTCGCCTGCTGCTTGAGCCGCTTGAGGTGGGTCTCGAGGGCGCGCGCCTGCTCCTGGAGCGGCCCGAGGTCGACCTCGAGCTCGGGGAGGAGGACGTCCAGGCCTCGGGTGAGGGCGACCGCGGAATGGGCGTCGGGAACGTCGGAACGGGCCTCCGCGAGGAGCGCGATGACGTCGAAGTTCCGCCAGCGGCCCTCGTTCAGGAGGACACCCGACACCCCGGCGATCATCCCCGTCTCGAGCTGGGGGATCTTGCACTTGTCGAGTTCCTCGCGCGCGCGGTCCGTGCTGCCGACGCCCCACACGGCGGGGTCCCCGCCGCTCGCGGCCTCGTTCCCCGGGAGGCCCTCGAGCGCCACGATCTGGCGGACCCCGTGGGCCTGGGACCACCGGAGGAGGGCGTGGGCCGTCGGCCGGTGGGCCTTCGACGGGAGGGGCACCTCGCAGATGAAGATCGCGACCTTCGACTCCCGCAGGGCGTACACGCGGGCGGGAAACTTCGGCTTCTTCGCGTAGATCATCGAAAGGGAGGGGTAGTCCTCCGACTCGAGGGCGCACACCTGGTCCGCCTGCATCGTCGAGATGAGGTACGTCGACGCGATGGTGCTCACGAGGCCCACGCTCGGGAACGCGGCGACGACGGTCCCGCCCTTCAGGTCGACGTCCTTGAAGGTCCGGATCTCCACCTCGGCCACGGTCCTCCGTCCTCGCGGGCGCATCGCGCGCCCCGACTAAGTACGTTTCCCGGGACGCATCTCGGGCCCGACGGACCTCGCCGCGCGACGACGAGGGGAATAAGGGGTAGTACATACTCTCGTGACCCAGGTCCCATCAGCGCGCGTCGCGTGTGACGTGCCGAGGACCGGAGCCCTGAGCCGAGGGCTCCGTCCGGGACGACCCCATGGCCTTCCCCTGGAAGCCACCGCGGCGACGCGGGGCCCTCGACCCGGGCCCGCCCAGGCCGACGATTCTCGGCGGTCCCCCGGAGGCCTGACGATGGACTCCACGTACGAGCGGATCCTGGAGGCCCGCCCGGGGGAGACCCTGCTCCTCCTCGGGAACGAGGCGATCGCCCGCGGGGCCCTCGAGGCGGGGGCCGACCTCGCGTCCACGTACCCCGGCACGCCGTCCTCCGAGATCGGCCTCGTCCTCGCGGACCTCGCGAAGGCGGCCGGGATCACGTTCCAGTACGCGGTCAACGAGAAGGTCGCCGTCGAGGTCGCCGCTGCCGCCGCGATCGGCGGGCTCAAGGCCCTCGTGTTCATGAAGCACGTCGGGGTCAACGTCGCCTCGGACGCCCTGATGACCCTCGCGTACAGCGGGGTCCGCGGGTCCCTCGTCCTCGTGACCGCGGACGACCCCGGGTGCCACTCGAGCCAGAACGAGCAGGACAACCGCCTCTTCGCACGCTTCGCGAACCTGCCCCTCCTCGAGCCCGCGACGCCCCAGGAGGCCCTCGACCTCACGCGCTTCGCGTTCGAACTCTCCGGGTTCCTCGAGACGCCCGTCATCGTGCGCACGACGACCCGCGTGGCCCACGCCCGCGGGCCCGTGACCCTGGGCGAGGTGACGAAGCCCAAGGGCCGCGTCCACTTCGAGCGCGATCCGGCGAGGTTCGTCATGCTCCCCGGGAATGCGCGGGAGGGCCACAAGCGGGCCCTCCAGAAGATGCGCCTCGCGGAGGGGATCTCGGAGTCGTCCTCCTGGAACCGCCTCCTCGACCTCAAGCCCGGGGCCGAGACGGGGATCGTGACCGCAGGACCCGCGTACACGTACCTCATGGACTACGCGGACGAACTCCCCGCGCGGGTCCTCAAGCTCGGGATGACGAACCCCCTCCCGAAGGCCCAGCTCGCCGCCTTCCTCCGGGCCTCGAAGCAGGCCCTTGTCCTCGAGGAACTCGAGCCCTACCTGGAGGACGCCCTGCGGGCCCTCGCGAACGAGTACGGGCTCAAGGTGGAGATCCTCGGGAAGGCCCAGGGAATCCTCCCGCGGACGGGGGAGCTGGACCCGGACAACGTCGCGGAGGCCCTCGTTCACGTGGGCCTCCTGAACCCGAGCGCGGTCCATCGGATTCGGGACGTCAAGCTGCCGAAGCTCC
>MGWD01000016.1:17768-38625 GCA_001800825.1 Euryarchaeota archaeon RBG_19FT_COMBO_69_17
CCCGCCGCCTCGACGTCGTGTTCCCCGTGGACATCGGCTGCTACAGCCTCGTCGAGTTCCCGCCGATCAAGGCGGGGGACGTCCTCCTGTGCATGGGCGCCTCGATCGGGGTGGGGGCGGGGCTGGCCGCCGTCTCGGACCAGAAGGTCCTCGCATTCATCGGCGACTCCACGTTCTATCACGCCGGCGTGCCGGCCCTCATCCACGCGGTCCACCACCGCGCGAACATGACCGTGTGCATCCTCGACAACGGGACGACGGCGATGACGGGCCACCAGCCCCATCCCGGGCTCCCCGCGGAGGGCCAGGCGGCCGTGGACCTCGAGGGCCTCGTCCGCGGCTGCGGCGTGGAGCACCTCGAGGTCCTCGACGCCTACGATGTGAAGGGCTTGACGAAGGCGTTCCGACGGGCCCTTGGGCGGGAGGGGGTCAACGTGATCATCGCCCGCCATCGCTGCCGGCTCCTCGAGCTGCGCGACATGACGAAGGCGGGGGAGAAGGCCCCCCTCTACGAGGTCGTCCCGGAGAGGTGCACGAAGTGCGGGTTCTGCATCGACGCCTTCGCGTGCCCCGGCCTCGTCCGGATGGAGGACGAGAGCGTCGTCATCGACGCGGCCCTCTGCTCGGGGTGCGGCGTCTGCGCGGACGTCTGCTCGCCCAAGGCGATCGTCCGGGTCAAGGAGGCGGCCCCGTGAAGACGGCGAACGTCCTCATCGGCGGGGTCGGCGGGCAAGGCGTCATCCTGACGGCCCGGATCCTCGCGGAGGCGGCCCTCGCCTCAGGCCAGAAGGCCCAGATGTCGGAGATCCACGGGATGTCCCAGCGGTACGGGTCCGTCGTGTCGACCGTCCGGATCGGGAGGTCCGAGACGCCCCTCGTGAAGAAGGGGGAGGCGGACGCGATCGTAGGCCTAGAGCCCCTGGAGACCCTCCGGCTCCTGCCGTGGGCGTACCACAAGACCGTCGTCGTGACGGCCCTCACCCCGATCCGGCCCCTCTCCGTGGTCCTGGGGGAGGCGACGTACCCGCCCCTCGAGGAGCTCCACGGGCAGCTCAAGGAGCGAGCGGGGCGGGTCATCATGCTCGACGCGGACCGGATCGCACAATCGATCGGGCCTGTGATCGTCGCGAACTCCGTCCTCCTCGGGGCCCTCATGGGGACGAAGGTCGTCCCCGTCCCCCTGGACGAGGTCCGGAAGGCCCTCCTTCGGCACGTGCCGAAGAAGCTCGCCCCCGCGAACCTCGAGGCCCTCGACATCGGGTACGGGGTCGCAATCCAAGATGGTTATAGCATCGCATTCGCATAGCCGGGTGAAAGGATGGCAGGAATCGGAACGAAGGACAAGGTCGTGGGCCTGGGGATCGTCCTCGTCTTCCTCACGGCCCTCGTGAGCGGTGTCTCGAACTTCGTGAACTTCTGGGTCGCGAAGAACGTGAACGTGAACTCGGACGCGTTCGTCGTCGCGCGGAACGTCGTCGTGGCCCTCCTCCTCGTCCCCCTCGCGCTCCTCGCGCGGCGGGACGTGCGGGCACGCCTGCGTCGGGCGGACTGGGCGAAGCTCGCGACGATCGGCCTCGTGGGCGGGGCGATCCCGTTCCTCCTGTTCTTCCGCGGGATTCAGATGGCCGCGGGAGCCGCCTCCGCGACGTTCGGCTACCGGACCCTGTTCCTCATGGCGACCGTCCTCGGGGTCGTCGTCCTCAAGGAGCGGTTGAGCCGCTGGACGCTCCTCGCCGCGGGGCTCCTCCTCGTCGGGAACGCGCTGCTCCTGACCCTCACGGGTCCGGTCTGGACGGACGGCACCCTGCTCGTCCTCCTGGCCACGGGCCTCTGGGCGACGGAGTACACCCTGTCCAAGAAGGCCCTCCGGGACCTCCCCTCGCGCACGGTCGCCCTCGGGCGGATGGGCTTCGGCGGGGCGTTCCTCCTAGCCTACGTCCTCGCGTCGGGCCAGATCGGCTCCCTCGCGGGCTTCCCCCTCGAGCAGCTTCAGTGGATGGCCCTCAGCGCGATCCTCCTCGTGGCCTTCGTGACAACGTGGTACGCCGGGCTCAAGCACGTGGACCTGTCGACCGCGAGCGCGGTCCTCGTCCTTGGCTTCCCGATCACATGGGCCCTCGAGGTCGTCGCGGGTCGCCGGCCCTTCACAATCCCCCAGGCCGCGGGGGCCGTGGCCGTCGTCCTCGGGGTCGCCCTCGCCGCGGGCGTGCTGTCCGTGCGGGAGACGTTCGAGGCTGCGGGCCGGGCCGTCCTCGCGGGGATCAGGAGAGCGACGGGCCGATGAAAGGCGTCGAGCTCTGCGCGCGGTTCAGCATCGCGACGAACCGGCTCAACTACTGCGGACCCGCGGGGGCCGACGACCTCCTCGCCCGGACGATCCTCGGGGAGGGCGACGAGAAGGCCGCGGCGAAGGCCCTCGCGGGGTTCGAGGCCCTCGAGCCCTACCTGACGGCCCTCGCCGCGAAGCACGGCCTCGAGCCCTTCGACCATGACGTCGTGGAGGCGTACTGGCTGGGCAACGAGCTCCTCGAGTCCTTCACCCGGGAGGACTTCCAGGGCATCCTGGACGTCCTGCATCGCCGCGGGCTCCCGCGGGGGATCGTCGCGCGCCTCGGCGCGGCCCTCCCCGAGCGTCCCCTGCCCCACCACGCGTTCCACGTCGCCTTCGTCGGCGTGGGGGCCGTCACGGGCAAGGTCGCGACGACCCTCGAGAACATGGAGATGTGCCGGCCCTCGTGGGGCCGCGTCGCGGAGATTGCGGAGGGGAAGATCGTCGTGGAGAAGCCGTCCCTCGCCCTCGACGGGGGCCGGCTCCGCCTCGGCCCCGAGGCGCGGGCCGCGTACGACTACGACCCGCGGTTCCTCGAAGGCCTCGGGAAAGGGGACTGGGTCGCCCTCCACTGGGGCTGGCCCGCGATGCGCCTCGAGCCCGCCCAGCTCGCGCGGCTCCGGGAGTACACAATGCGGTCCCTCGAGGCCGCCTCAGAGGCCCTCGCGCCCCTAGGGATCCTCTAGGACCATCGACGCGCTCCGCACGACGACCCCCCGGGACCCCTCGAGATCCATCTCGGCCCCGCAGTCGGGGCAGAGGACCCCTTCCGGGGCGGGGACGTGGGCCGCCGGGAGCTCGAACGGCTTCGGCATCCCGCAGGCGGGGCAGAAGGCCCGCACACCGCCCAGCGTGATCCGGAGGGTCGTGCCCTCGAGGACCGTGCCCGCGGCCTCGACCTCGAACGCCCGCCGGACGTCCTCGGGCCGGAGCCCTTCAAGGCCGCCGACCTCGAGGTCGATCGCCCGCACGGCGGACGCCCCGCGGCGATCCATCTCCGCGAGGACGGCCCTCACGACTTGCTGGGCGAGGGCGAGCTCATGCATCGCCGGCCGCCTCGACCTCGTCCCACGCGGCCAGGATCTCCTCCGCCTCGCGCGCGTCGATCGCCATCATCGCGACGCCCCCCTGGACGAGGAGGTAGCCGCCCACGAGGGCGTCGACGTGGCTCGCGTCGACCTCCCGGGTCCAGCCCCGGGACGTCACGACGGCGCGGTCCCCGCGAACCTCGAGGACCTTGGCGGGCACGGACAGGCACATCGTCGACGACCTCGTTCTCACGGGCGATTACGGCACGGAGACGATTATAGGTTCGATACATATTTTATGGTAGGGGATTTCAAGTCAACGCGGGTCCGTGGGTTCCTCCGGCGGGATCGTGATCGAGCTACGCTTCCACGGCCGCGGGGGCCAGGGCGCCGTCATCGCCTCCGAGCTCCTGGCCCAGGCCGCCTTCCTCGAGGGCAAGTTCCCCCAGTCCTTCCCCTTCTTCGGCGTCGAGCGGCGCGGAGCGCCCGTGACCGCGTACACCCGAATCGACGTCAAGCCCATCGGCGTCCGCACGAGCGTCACGGAGCCGGACATCGTCGTCGTCCTGGACGCTGGCCTCATGCGGTCCATCCGCGTGGCCGCGGGCCTCAAGCGGCGAGGGCTCCTCCTCGTGAACACGGACGGCGTCGTGTCGGGCCTTGACGCGAAGGTCGCCGCGCGGATCGCGACCGTCGACGCGACAGCGATCGCCCTCGCCCAGGGCCTCGGCTCGAGGTCCACGCCGATCGTGAACACGGCGGTCCTCGGGGCCCTCGCGCGGGCGTCCGAGATCGTCTCCCTCGACTCCGTCCTCCAGGCCATCGAGCGGTTCGTGCCCGCGAAGCAGGAGGCCAACATGGAGGCCGCGAGGCTCGCGTACCGCGAGGTGAAGGTCCCCGAGGTGGTCGCCGCGTGACCGGACACGAGTCGGAAGGGCACAAGGGACTCGCGTACATCGGGGAGGAGGACCTGCCGGAGAAGCCCGTGGCCACGGTCCCGTCCGACGTGATCCGGACGGCGAGCTGGCGCACGTTCCGGCCCGTCGTCCACCTCGAGGCGTGCACGAAGTGCTACGTCTGCTGGAAGTTCTGCCCCGACGTCGCGATCGGGATCGACGAGGCGGGATGGCCCGACGTCGACCTGGACTACTGCAAGGGATGCGGGATCTGCGCGGAGGAGTGCAAGCCCCGCGCGATCGAGATGGTCAAGGAGTGATCCCATGGTCCGAATGGTCCTCTCCGGGAACCACGCGCAATCCTACGCGGCGAAGCTCGCGCGCGTCCAGGTCATCTCCGCCTACCCGATCACCCCCCAGACGTCGATCGTGGAGAAGATCGGGGAGTTCGTCGCCTCGGGCGAGCTGCCCGCCCAGTACATCAAGGTCGAGTCCGAGCACAGCGCCCTCCAGGCGTGCATCAGTGCGGCGGCCCTCGGCGCGCGGACGTACACGGCGACGTCGAGCCAGGGCCTCCTCCTCATGCACGAGCTCCTCCACTGGGCGTCCGGGGCCCGCGCGCCCGTCGTCATGGGGGTCGTGAACCGGGCCGTGGCCCCGCCGTGGTCCATCTTCACGGACCACGCGGACACGATCTCCCAGCGGGACACGGGGTGGCTCCAGTTCTACGCGGAGAGCAACCAGGAGGTCCTCGACACGGTCCTCATCGCCTTCCGCCTCGCGGAGCACGCGGACGTCATGCTGCCCGCGATGGTCACGGAGGACGCCTTCTACCTGTCCCACACGGTCGAGCCCGTGGACGTGCCGGGCCAGGAGGAGGTCGACGCCTTCCTGCCGGCCCGGGACCGCCGCCAGGGGCTCCGGCTCCGCACGCCCGGGCGGATCGGCTCCTTCACGATGCCCGACATGTACGAGGAGTTCCGGCACAAGATCGCGAAGGCGATGGACCGGTCCGCGGAGGTCCTCGTCGAGATCGAGGACGACTACCACCGGCTCACGGGCCGCCATCACGGCGGGCTCCTCCCGACGTACCGGACGGAGGACGCGGATGCCGTCCTCGTGACGATGGGCACCGCGACGACGACTGCGCGGTCCGTCGTGGACGCCCTCCGGGCGAAGGGGAAGAAGGTGGGCCTCGCGAAGCTCCGCGGGTTCCGACCCTTCCCCGCGAAGGAACTCCGGGAGCTTGCGAAGGACGCGAACCGCATCGGCGTGCTCGACCGCTCCTTCACGTTCGGCGCCGCGGGCGCGGCCTTCACGGAGGTCGCCGCCTCGCTCTACACCGCGAAGCACCGTCCCGCCCTCCGGGACTTCGTCGCGGGGCTCGGCGGGCGCGACCTCACGCCGAGGACGATCGAGGGGATGTTCGCGTCCCTCCTGAAGACGGGCGGTCCCGAGGTCGAGTGGTCCGACCTCAAGCGGCGCCTGGAGGTGGTCCGGCGTGGCTAGGCTCACGATCCCCGCAGAGGAGTACATGCGGTCCGGGCACTCCGCATGCCCGGGGTGCGGGGCGACCCTCGTCATGCGGTACATCCTCAAGGGGCTCGGCCCGAACACGATCATGACGGTCCCCGCGTGCTGCTGGACCGTGATCGGCACCCCGTTCCCGACAACGGCCCTCGACGTGCCCATGCTCGACTGCGCGTTCGAGGCCACGGGCGCCTCAATCTCGGGCCTCCGGGCGGCCGCGGACGCCCTCGGGATCAAGGACGTGACCGTCGTCGGCTTCGCCGGGGACGGAGGGACCGCGGACATCGGCCTCCAGGCCCTTAGCGGGATGCTCGAGCGCGGGACGGACGGAGTCTACGTGATGTACGACAACGAGGCGTACATGAACACGGGGGTCCAGCGGAGCGGGGCGACGCCTCGCGGGGCGTGGACGACAACGACCCCTGTGGACGAGGGCTCCCGCGGGAAGGCGGAGTCCAAGAAGGACGTCATGGCGATCGTCGCGGCCCACCGGCCCGCGTACGCGGCGACGGTCAACGTGGCCTTCCCCGAGGACTTCCTGAAGAAGGTCCTGAAGGCGAAGGAGATCCGCGGCCCGAGGTTCTTCCACGCGTTCTCCCCCTGCCCGCCCGGATGGCGCTACCCGCCCGAGAAGACGATCGCGATCGGCCGGCTCGCGACGGACACGAACGTCTTCCCCCTCTACGAGATCGAGGCGGGGACGACCCGGATCACTCGGAAGCTCGGGAAGGCGAAGCCCGTCCGGGAGTACCTCGAGGCCCAGGGTCGGTTCGGTCATCTCACGACGGAGGAGATCGCGGCGATCCAGGCCGACGTCGATGCGCACTGGAGTCGACTGCTCGCTGCAGAGGCGTCGAACCCGTAAGGCCGCTCCAGCGAGAGCCGCCGCGTACCGGATACGAATCCCACGGGATTCGAACGGGCGGAGGCAATCGAGAGAACCAGCCACCGCGTGAGATCATGGAAAAAACCGGCGAGGCCTCATCGCGTGCAGCTCCTCCTCGCAGGTGGGGTCGTATCGAGGTTAGTTCTTTGAGCCTGAGGTCTGCCCCCGACCACCGGGCGGATGATATATGGCCGCTCCGTCCTTTCGATACGCACCCATACGTATCCGGACCCGCGTCCGACGGCCGGTGGGGGCTAGCGGCCCATCCGGGGGCGCTCGCTCAGGAGCCTTTGGAGGACCGCAACGAGGCGGGTGAGGCCCGCCTGCTCCGCGGGGGTTGGGGAGGGTCCTTGGGCCGGCAGGTCCGGCTGGATCCCGACGAGGATCGCGGGGGCCTTCGCCGTCTCCTCGATATACCCCATGACGACGGTCAGCGGGAGGGCATGGGTCGAGAGGCGGGCCCCGGCCACCCGACCTGGGGCGATGAGGCACACAGTCCCGGGCCGAGCACCCAGGTCGGCGGCGTCGAGGAGCAGGACGCGGTCGGGCCGGAACCTCCGCACGGGGGCCGTGAAGGACTCCGGCGTCGTCCCGGCGAGGAGGACGAGGACGTCCTTCAACCGGAGGGCCTGGATCTCCCGCGCCGCGAGGATCCCGAGGCGGTCGGCGGGCAGGAGCTCGTCCCCGATCCCCAGGACGACGAGGCGCCGGACCCCCGCGAGGCGCTTCGCGAGCTCGCCCTCGAACTCCATGGCCGTTGGCGGGATGGTCATCGGACCACGAGGTCTTTGTCCGTGCCGGACCCCGCGAAGTCCGTCGTGAGGTAGATCGCCTTCGGGTCCGTGGGGCAGTACTCCTCGCAGAGGCCGCAGCGGATGCACGCGAACAGGTGCACCTCGGGCTTCTTCTTCCGGACGATCGTCTTCCCCTTGACCTCGATGGGCCGCTCGCTCGGCACCATCGTGATGCACTGGGTCGGGCAGACGATGGCGCACTTCGAGCAGCCGATGCACTTCTCGTCGAGGATCGCGATCCGCCCCCGGAAGCCCTCCGGCACGGGGACCTTCTCCGTGGGGTACAGGATCGTGGCGGGTTTCGCGCCGAGGTTGTGGAACATCTCCCTCAGGACGCTCGCGGGCTTCATACGAGGGACCACCCCTTGAGCAGCAGGACGGCGAGGACCTGGAGCATCGCGAGGCTCGCGAGGTACTTCCAACCCCAGTCGTTGAGCTGGTCGATCCGGATCCGGCCCATGGCCATCTTGATCGTCGTGAGGACGAGGAGGACGGCGAACGTCTTCGCGAGGAACAGGCCGAACCCGACGAGGACGGAGAGCCAGGCGGGCTCGATCGCCCAGGGGGTCAGGGGGCCGCCGAGGAAGAGGGCCGCGACGAGGGCCGAGCCGACGACGAGGGAGACGTCCATCGTGAGATGCATGAGGGCGAGCCTCCGCCCGGTCAGTTCGGTCCAAGGGCCCGCGACGATCTCCGTCTCCGCCTCGGGGATGTCGAAGGGCGTTCGCTCGAGCTTGGCCTGGAGACCGATGAGAGCGATCACGAGGCCGAGGGGCTGGAGGACCGCGAACCAGACGTGGTCCGCCTGCCACGCGACGATCTCCGAGATAGACCACGTCCCCGCGGCGAGGGCGGGCCCCAGGAGGACGAGGAAGAAGGGCACCTCGTAGATGAACATCTGGGTCACCGCCCGGACCCCGCCGAGGGTCGCGAAGATGTTCCGGCTCAGCCAGCCGACGACGAACAGGACGATCGTCGGGAGGGTCAGGAGGTACAGGACGAGGACGAGGTCCCCCTGGAACGCGAAGGGACTCAGGCCGACGACGGGCACGTACAAGAAGGCCGTCATGACGGCGGCGAAGGCGAGGAGGGGCGCGGCCCCGAAGGCCTTCGCGTCGACGTCCTTCGGCGTGATGACCTCCTTCCCGAGGAGCTTCACGAGGTCCGCGAACGGCTGGAGGAGGGGCGGGCCCACCCGGGCCTGCATCCTCGCGCTCATCTTCCGGTCTGCGTACTGGAGGAACAGGGCGTACGTCAGGAGGAAGAGGAACCCCGGGAACACGAGGAGGTACAGGAGGAGGAGCCAGGGCTCCATCAGATCCCCTCCCTCTCCCGGTAGAACCGGATCCCGTGGGCCCGGAGCTCGTCCCACGTCATCGTCCCGGTCTCCGCGCCCTCCGGGTCCACGATCGTGATCCGCGACGTGCACGAGAGGCAGGGGTCGATCGCCGCGACGACGACGGGGATGTCCGCGAGGTTCTGCCCGACGAGGGACACGGCCACGGACGTCCAGTTCGCGAGGGTCGGCGTGCGGATGTCGAGCCGCTCCGCCTTGTCCGTGTTGTTCGTCCGGATGAAGTGGACGAGTTCCCCGCGCGGGGCCTCGTAGCGGCTGAGGACCTCCCCCTTCGGCGCGGCCCGGGGCGGCTGGATGCGAATCGCGCCCTCGGGGAGGTTCTCGAGGCAGTGCCGGACGATGTTCGTGCTCTCCACGAGCTCCCCGACCCGGACGAGGGTGCGGCCGAATACGTCCCCGTGGTCGTCCGTGACGACCTTCCAGGGGACGTCCGGGTAGGAGAGGTAGGGGTCGTCCTTCCGGACGTCGTAGTCCACGCCGCTCGCCCGCGCGGTGGGCCCGACGGCCCCGTACTTGAGGGCCTCCGCCTCCGTCAGCTTCCCGACGCCCTGGAAGCGGAGGAGCATCGTGCGCTGCTTCGACGCCATGGCCGTGTACTTCGCGATCCGCTCCGCGAGGTACGGAAGGCGGTCGAGGGACGCCTTCACGAGGGCCGGGGTGAGGTCCCGGCGGACTCCGCCGACCTCGTTGATCCCGTAGTTGACCCGGTTCCCCGTGAGCTCCTCGAGCATGTCCTGGACGAGCTCCCGGTCCCGCCACGTCCACATGAAGAGGGTGTTGAACCCGATCTCGTGGGCCGCGACCCCGAGCCACAGGAGGTGGGAATGCATCCTCTCGAGCTCCGCGACGATCGTGCGGATGTACTGGGCCCGCCGGGGGATCTCGAGCTTCATCGCCTCCTCGATCCCCTTCACGAAGACGGTCGTGTGGCTGTGGGAGCAGATCCCGCACACCCGCTCGAGGAGCGGGACCACGCGGACGAAATCCCGCTGCTCGGCGGCCTTCTCGATCCCGCGGTGGTTGTACGAGACGTCGAGCTCGAGCCGGACGATGATCTCCCCGTCGGCGACGACCTTGAAGTTCACGGGCTCCTTGAGGGCCGGATGCTGAGGCCCGATGGGGATGACGACCTCGGGCATCTCAGCCAACCCCCTCGCGCACCCCACCGTAGAACTTCGCGGGGTCCGGCTTCCAGTCCTTCCGGAGGGGATACTCCCCCTCGGGCCAGTCCTCGTTGAGGATGATCCGCTTAAGGCCCGGATGCCCGACGAAGACGATCCCGAGGAGGTCGTGGATCCCCCGCTCGTAGATCCCCGCGGGCGGGAGGAGGTCCGCGACGCTCGGGACCTCGGGCCGGTCCCGCGGGATCTCCACGGCGATGGAGACGACGGTCCGGTGGGGGCCCGTAAGCTGGTACACGAGGTCGAATGCCTTGCCCGTGTCGGCGGAGCTCATCTGGATGAGGTGGTCGCAGCGGAGGGCCGTCGTCGCGCGGCCGATCGCCTCCCGCGCCCGGTCCACCGTCGTCACGAGCCGGATCCGGTTCCCCCGGGGCTGGTCCACGGCCCCGAGGCCCTCGAAGGCCTTCGCGACCTCGTCCTTCGTCAGGGCCTTCACGCGGTCACCTCCGCAGGCTTCGCCTCCGCGGGCGGCGCGCGCGCCTTCCGCCGCCATTCCTTCCCTCCGTGCGCGAGGTCCTCCTTGAGGAGCGCGAGGCACTTCACGACCCCGTCGATGATCTCGTCGGGGCGGGGCGGGCAACCCGCGATGAACATGTCCACGGGGACGACCTCGTCCACGCTGTCGACGACGTGGTAGAGGCCTTTGAAGACCCCGCCCGACGCGCCGCAGGCACCCGTGGCGATCACGTACTTCGGATCGGGCATCTGCTCGTACACGTTCCGAAGGCGGAGGGCCTGCTTCCGGGTCACGGGGCCCGTGACGACGAGGATGTCCGCGTGGCGGGGGGAGCCTTTCGCGAGGATCCCGAACCGCTCCACGTCGAAGCGAGGGGTCAGGGCGGCAATCGCCTCGATGTCGCACGCGTTGCAGGCCCCGCTGTTGAAGATCGTGATCCACGGGGACTTCAGGCGGGCCCAGTTCACGAGGCGCTGGCTCAGGGTCATCATTTCCACCTCAGGATCAGGACGGCGAGGGCGACGATTGCGAGGTACCCGACGGCCGCCCACGGCAGGACGCCGGCGGGCATCGTCGCGAGGACGAGGGCGGCCACGTGGATGAGGGTGAAGAACAGGGCGACGTAGTAGAACTGGTACCCGGGCTGGTACGCCTGGCCCGAGAAAGGCTCCCCACCCACATACGGCATCGTCTTCGCGACGGAGTACGTCGACGCGGGGGCTACGCGGCGGGACCAGAAATACATCGCGTATCCGACGAGGACCGCGAGGCCGAAGACGACGAAGGGCGAGGCGAGGACCTCGATCATGGGACGCCTCCCGACGGATTGAGGTAGCGGGACGCCTCATCCACCCAGCCCAGGACGAGGTACGGGAACAGGCCGAGGACGACGGTCGCGAGAGCGAGGGCCGCCACGCTCGCGGCCGCAGTCCGCGGGACCTTCCCGTCCGCGCCCGCGGAGGGCTCCCCGCCCTGGAAGAGGAGGGTGCTGAGGGCGGGCACGTAGTAGCCGAGGGACAGGGCGCTGTTCGCCGCGAGGGCGAGGGCCAGGACCACCCCGCCGAGGGCCCCCGTCTCCATCCCCGCCTGGAAGAGGAGGAGCTTCCCCGGGAAGCCCGCGGTCGCCGGCACCCCGACGAGGCCGAGGAGGAAGACCGCGAAGGACAGCCCGACGACGGGATGGCGGGCACCGACCCCCTGCATGCGCGCCGTCTCCGGCGTGCCCGCGGCGGCCGCGAGGAGGTCCGCGCAGAGGAACGCGCCGCCCTTCATCACGCCGTACGCCACGGCGTAGAACAGCCCGGCGGCGAAGCCCAGGGCCACGCTGTGCTGGAGTCCGATCCCGAACCCGAGGAGGATGTAGCCCATCTGGGCCACGCTCGAGTAGGCGAGCATGCGCCGCAGGTCCCGCTGGTTCAGGGCGAGCAGGTTCCCGGCCGTCATCGTGAGGACCGCGAGGAGGCTCACGACGAGCCCCATCGTGGCCGGCGCGAGGACGTCCGTCGGCACGGCCGCGAAGGATCGGAAGAGGGCCACGAGGGCCCCCGCCTTCGTCGCCCCCGCCATGATCGCCGTGACCCCGGCGGGCGCGCGCACGTACGCGTCGGGGAGCCACGTGTGCATGGGGACGACGGCCAGCTTGACGCCGTAGCCGACGAGGAGGAGGCCGGAGCCCAGGGCGACGAGGCCCGCGTCCGCCCCGGCGAGGGCGCTCGGGAGGGCGAGGGGGTCCGCGGGGTCGATCCGCAGGCTCCCGCCGAGGACGTACAGGAGGCCGACGCCGAAGAGGGCCGTGACGGTCCCCGTGACCCCCTGGAGGAGGTACTTGACCGCCGCCCCGACGGCCCGCGGGTCCTCCCGCCAGCGGTACGCGACGAGCGCGTAGGACGGAAGGGCGGACAGCTCGACCGCGACGAAGAGGCTGAAGAGGTCCCCCGCGAAGCCCACGGCGACGGCGCCCGCGATCGCGAAGAGGAAGAGCGGGTAATAGAGGTGGACGGGCCCCGCGGGGTCCACGCGGCCCTGGGAAGCGAGGGCCGCCAGGGCGCCGAGGCCCGTCGCGAGGAGCCCGAGGACGAAGCCGAGGCTCGTCGCGTCGAGGAGGGAGAAGAGGGGCCGGTCGGAGGCCACGAGACCCATGTCGACGGCCAGGAGGAGCAGGCCGAAGGCGGCCGCCTGCCAGAGGGCCGCGAGGGTCCCCGCCCACCGTCGCCCCGGCGTAGGCGTCACGCGCGCGACGGCGTACGTCACGACGCCGCCCGCCGCGAGGAACAGCGGGACGAACGTCGCGAGCCCGGATCCGCTCACGCGCCCACCCCCAGGAAGAGGAGCCCGAGGACGGCGACGAGGGCCGCCCCGTAGGCGACGACGTTCCAGTTCACGTCCCTATCCTCGAGGCGCATGGCCCCGCGGCCCGCGGCGAACAGGGATGCGGCGGTCGCGACCGCGCCCGCGTAGACGCCGCCGAAGGACGCCTGGAGGGCCGCGGACGCCCGGCCGAGGCCCACGCCCGCGGCGACGTAGGCCACGTCGGCATCGCGGAGGCGCGTGTCGTGGGGTGCGAGGATCTTCCGGCCCACGCCGAAGAAGAACGCGGCCGCCGCCCCGAGGACGAGGAGGGTCGACGCGAGGCGCACGAGGTCGTACGGCTCATAGTGGAAGGCTGCGCCCTCCACCTCGAGGATGGGGAGGACCGCGAACTGGGCCGCGTAGTAGACCCCGAGGACGACGCAGAGGGCCGCCGTGCCGACCATCGCGGCCTGCATCACGGGGGGCGGGTCCTTCGCCTGCTCCCACGACTCCTTCGGACTCGGCCGGAGGAACGCGAACCACCCGATCTTCAGGAACGAGAGGAACGTCCCGAAGGAGGCGATCTCGAGGAGGATCCAGAGGACGAGGTTCGTGTCCTCCGCGGCCGTGATGACCATGCCCTTCGACACGTACCCGTTGAAGAGGGGCACCCCGGAGATGGAGAGGGCCGCGATCCAGAACGCCCACGCGGTCACGGGCATGCGCCTCTGGAGGCCCCCGAGGCGGTCCAGGGTCTGCTCCCCCGTCCGCCAGACGACGACGCCGACCGTCATGAAGAGGAGAGTCTTGTACAGGAGGTTGTTGAACATGTGGGCCATTCCGCCGTTCAGGCCGAGGGCCCCGACCTCCGTGTACGCGCCGAGGGTCCCCGCAAGGCCGACCCCCGCGATCATGTAGCCGACCTGGGAGACGATGTGGTACGAGAGGAGGCGGCGCATGTTGTTCTGGACGACCGCGAACGACACGCCGTACACGGCCATCGCCGCGCCCATGAACGCGACGACGAGGAAGGCGTCCTGGGGCCCGAGGGCCTCCCCGTAGAACGTCCGGGCGAGGAGGTACACGGCCGCCTTCGTCGTGTAGACGCTCAGGAAGACGCTCGTGGCCACATGGGTCCGCGGGTACGTGTCCGGGAGCCACGTGTGGAGGGGGATGAACGCCGCGTTCACGCCGATGCCCAGGGTCGTGAGGACCGCGGCCCAGCCGCTCCCCATGGCCCCGAGGGCGAGGTCCCCCGTCTCGAGGAACGTGAGGGCGATCCCCGCGCCCAGGAGGGCGCCACCGAGGCCGTGGAACAGGAGGTACCGGTACCCCGCCCCGATGGCCTCCCCGCGGCTCTCCCAGACGAGGAGGGTCGAGGCGACCGCCATGACCTCCCAGAAGATGAGGACGGAGATCCAGTCCCCCGCGAAGACGGCCCCGAGGGAGGCGCCCGCGTAGAGGAGCGCGTACGCGTGGAGCCAGGGTCTCGCGAACGCGGCCGCGTACAGGCAGGCGAGGAACGTGATGATCGCGAAGATGTACCCCGCGAAGAGGGACAGGCCGTCCGCGTGGAGGAGGACGAGCTCGCCGTCCATGAAGGGGACGGTCCACGCTGCGTCCACGGCGGGCATGAGGATGACGTCCACGAGGCCGAGGCCCGCGACCCCGACGAGGGCGACCTGACGCGCGCGACCCTTGAGGGCAAGGACGAGGGGCGCGCCGATCAGGAATACGAGGAACGGCGGGACCGGGAGGACGAGGTCCGCGACGAACGTGAACGCGGCCGGGCCGGCGCCCGTCACGTCGGCCGCGATGAGACGGGCGAGCTCGAAGGGGCCGTAGGGCAGGGACGTCCACAGGCCCAGGACGAGACCGCCGACGGCGGTCCCCAGGAGGGGGCCGAGGATCATGCCGCGGGCTTCCGTCCGCGGTCCCTCGGAGGGCCCGAAGAACGCGCGGACGACGATGGGAAGGAAGTACGCGAGGTTGAGGACGGACGAGGTCGCGAGGACGAGGAGGAGGGGCCAGCCGTCCTGGCCGAAGGCTCCCCACGCCCCGACGCCGAGGTACCACTTCCCGAGGAAGCCCGCGAGGGGCGGGAGGCCCGCCATGCCGATCGTCGCCACGGTGAAGGCGACCATCGTCCCCGGCATACGGCGGCCGATCCCGTCGAGCTCGGAGATCCTCGTCTTGCCCGTCTCCACGGCGATGGCCCCCGCGACGAAGAACATCGTGAGCTTCGCGAAGGCGTGGGCCGCGATCTGGAACGTGGCCCCGACGATCGCCGCGGTCGGGTACTCCCCCGTCGTCGGGTCCACGAGGGCGGCCCCCAGGAGGATGTAGCTCAGGGCGCTGATCGTCGAGTAGGCGAGGCGCGCCTTAAGATCGTCCTGGACGAGGGCGAGGAGGGAGCCGACCAGGATCGTGGCGCATGCCGTGACGATCACGAGGACCTGGAGGTCCAGGCCCACCATGAGGCCGGGGCCGAAGAGGAAGAGGATCGTCCGGAGGAGCCCGAAGACGCCCGCCTTCACGACGGCCACGGCGTGGAGGAGCCCGCTCACGGGGGTCGGGGCGATCATCGCGGTCGGGAGCCAGCCGTGGAGAGGCACGAGGGCCGCCTTCACGCCGAAGCCGCCGAGGAGGAGCACGAACGCGACCTTCGCGAACTCCGGCGCGAGGCCCGCGAGGGCGGGGTTCCCGCCCGCGACGAACTCGACGGACCCCGCCATCCCCTGGAGGAGGGTCATCCCCGCGAGGATCGCGACCCCGGCGGTGAGGGTGTACACGAGGTACTTCCGACCCGCCGCGAAGGCCTCCTCCGTCTCCTTGTGGACGACGAGGGGGTACGTGGCCACGGTGAGGATCTCGTAGAACAAGAACAGGGAGAAGAGGTTCGCGGAGAGGGCGACCCCCATCGTCGCGCCGATCACGAGGGCGAAGCACGCGAAGTAGCGGGTCTGGGCGTGCTCCTTGAGGCCCCGCATGTACCCGACGCTGTACACGGTCGTGAGGATCCAGAGGAACGAGGCGAGGACCGCGAAGAGGAGGCCGAGGCCGTCCGCGCGGAGGCTCAGCGAGAGGCCCTCGAGCATCTCCGCGAGGGTGACCTCGACGGGGCCGCCCTGGAAGGCGGCGGGGAGGGACATCCCGGCGAGGGCGAAGGTGCCGACGGCCGCAGCGAGGGAGGCGCCCTCCCGGGCGTTGGGGAGCTTCCGCAATAGGATGACGGCCCCGGCGCCCGCGAAGGGGAGGAGCACCGTCGCGAGGAGAACGACCTGGGAAGCGTCCATCACGGCTCACCCCCGCGGGCCTTCGCCGCGACGGCCGAGGCGTCGAGCGTGAGGTACGTCCGCTTGACGAGGACGACGAGAGCGAGGGCGACGGCCGCGACGACGGCCTCGATCACGATGAGGGTGAAGACGACGGCCTGGGACGTCCCGACGTCCCCCGCGAGGTAGCCGCCGAGCACGAACACGAGGCTCGCGCCCTTCCCCAGGAGCTCGACCCCGATCACGAGCTTGACCAGGTGGGCCTTCGAGATGAGGCAGGACAGCCCGACCGCGAAGAGAGCGCCCGCGGCGAGGAGGTTGACGAGCACGGCGACGTCCGTCATGCCCGCGCCTCCTTGTCGATCGAGGCCTCGAGAAGCAGGAGGATCGCGACGACCCCCGCGAGGAGCAGGATGGCCTGGACGAGGACCTCGAAGGTTCGGTCCGACCACAGGGCCAGGCCGACCCCCGGGTCGCCGGGGGCGAGGGCTGGCCACGCGAGGGTCCCTGGCAGGGCGGCCGCCGCGAAGAGGGCGAAGAACGCGATCCCGAGGACCGCGCCGGCGATGGACTTCCCGTTCATCCGGGCACCTCCCTCTCCTCGCCGCCCGCGAGGGTGATCGCGACGAGGAAGAGGACGGCCACGAGGCCCGCCCCGACCGTCAGCTCGAGGGCGCCCGCGAAGGGCGAGGCGAGCTGGAAGAACAGGGCCGCCAGGAAGACGCTCGCGAGGGCGTACGCGACGACCGCGCGGACGAGGTTCTTGAGCTGGACCGCGGCGACGGCGAGGACGACCGCCGCGGTCGCCGAGACGGCCATGAGCGCGAGCTCGACGTCAGTGGGCACGTCCCATCACGCTTCCCCGCGGCGCGCCTGCCAGGGCGTTCCCACCCCATGAAGGGGTCGGTTTCCTCGATACGACCAGGGGGCTTCGAACCGCATCAGGTGACCGAGGCTCGGGGGGCAAAAAATGACTCGCTATGTATGAACGCGGGAGAACACTGTCAGCATATACTACGGGCCCGGAAAGCGATGACCGACCCTTCTGGCCCCGGCATCCTCTCTCCCGTCAGCCGGGAAAAAGGAGGGGATGGCGATCGCCAAAAACGAGGAGGGGAAGCGATGGAAGGCCGTTGAAGGCGACCGTCATCACCCGCTGTGCCGAGTTCGCGCCCGAGGGGCGCTGCGCTCTCCATCGCGTCGGAATCCCGTTCCTTGGGGATCCCAAGGGACCCCGTAGCACAAGGAGGCGCGGTCGCTATTCATGCCTGCCGAGCGTACAATATATTCCCGGGTCGCGACGGACGACCGCGCGCGAGGAGGCTTCGGATCTATCCGGACGCGCCCGCACGCGCGCACGCGATCCACGACCGGTTCGAAGGCCCCCGACCATACCCCACCCCACGGTCATTTCGGTGTATAGGTCAACCCCTCTTCCGCAAAATTATATTTACTTCGACCCTCTACGACCCTACGTCCCAAGGGGACGACGGAGGCCGAGCGATGGAGAGCCGCAAGATCCAGAAGGTCGGGGCCGCGACCCTCACGATCTCCCTTCCCAAGGACTGGGTCACCCAGCGGAACCTGAAGAAGGGGGACCAGGTGTTCCTCGTCGAGGAGGGCGACACCCTCCGGATCATGCCCGGCCCCGCGATGGAGGAGCGGAAGCGGCAGTGGGAACAGTACCTCATCGACGCGGACATGTGCGACGACCCGGGCCTCCTCGAGCGGATCATCGTCGGGAACTACGTCCTCGGGCGGCAGAAGCTCATCGTCAAGTCGGCCACGCGGCTCCGGTCCGAGCACATCGAGGAGGTCCGCCGGACCTCGAAGAAGCTCATGGGCCTCGGGATCATCGAGGAGACCGCGTCGAAGATCACCCTCCAGTGCTCCCTGGACCCCGCGAACTACCCCCTCGACGCGCTCATCAAGCGGCTCTTCAACCTCGGGGCCACGATGCTCGACGAGGCCCTCGAGGCCGTCGTCACGGGGGACCGGCGGCTCGCAGAGGACGCGATCAAGAGGGAGGATGACGCGGACATGATGTACTGGCTCATCCTCCGGCTCGTCCTGAGCGCCCAGATTGACGAGGCCCTCGTGGAGCAGCTCGGGATGCGCTCCCGCCTCGAGATCCCCGGGTACCGCGTGATCGCCCGAGACCTCGAGAAGGTCGCGGACCACGCGGAAGAGATCGCCCGGGCCGTGCTCACCCTCCTCAACACGAAGGTCGACATCAGCCCCTCCTTCGCGAAGCAGCTCAAGGAGCTCGCGGACGCGGTCACGGAGGCGTACGGGAAGGCCCTCGGAGGCCTCCTGTCCCGTGACATCAAGCAGGCGAACGAGGCGATCCACCAGCAGGAGGCGATCATGAAGCGGGAGCAGGACCTCGCGCGGCTCATGCTCAAGGAGTACGACGACCCGCGGATCATCATCCCCTTCCGCACGGTGATCAACGGGATCGTGAAGATGTCGGAGTACGCCCACTCGATCGCGGTCATCGCGTTCAACCGGTACCTCGAGAAGCCCTCGAACCTGTGCCGGCCCGCACCGCCCTAGGCCCGTCGGGAATCCCCCAGGGAGTCGGAGGCGCTGAAAACCGCTCCGACGGGACCTTAAATATTCATGGGGTTATATTTTTATAATCCGAGGGGCATGGCGCGACCCGGTGAAGGAGATGGGTGCACCGCCTCCCGGACCTGGCCAACCGTACGGACCGCCGCCCTACCAAGGGCCCGTGTACTACCCGCCGGTGAACGTCGAGGGACTCCTCAAGAAGCGGATGATCCTCGGGATGAACGGGATCGGGCTGCTCCTCATCTTCGTGGGCTTCCTCTTCGCGCTCTCGGGGCTTGGCGGCGCCTACACGTTCGCGAAGTTCCTCATCGGCACAGGCGGCCTCGTCGGGGCCTTCGGCAGCGTGGCGGGGGCCCTCGGGAGCAAGCGGACGACGGACATGCAGAACCTGGGCCTGTTCATCTGGGCGGGCCTGCTCCTCGCCTTCAGCGCGTGGCTCCTGATCGGCTTCGCCGCGATCACGTTCTGATCCGTCGGGCGGGCCCGCGGGTCAGGCGAGGGCGCGGATCGCCGCCGCGAACTCCGGCGCGACGCTGACCTTCGTGTGCGCGGAGGGGACCGTGTCCGTGGCGACGACCTCGTTGCAGGCCCTGAGCTTCTCCTCGGCGTTGCCGACGAAGAGTCCGTGCACGCACAGGGCGACGACCCGCCGGGCGCCCTGGGCCCGGAGCTCCTTCGCGGCCGTGGCGATCGTCCCGCCCGTCGAGATCACGTCGTCCACGATGGCCACGGACCTCCCGCGGACGTCGAGGGCCTTCGGCTTCACGCGGACCGTGTACGAGTCGAGGCGCTCCTTGTCCAGGTGGTCGTACGGCTTCCCGGCGATCCCCGCGACCTCCTTCGCGTGGCGGACCGCGTTCGCGTCCGGCGCCAGGACGAGGTCCACGTCGGCCCCCTGGATGTACCGGGCGAGGGCGGGCATCCCGCTCACCTCCCGGGCGGGGACCGGGAACGTCCCGAGGAGGTCGGGGTTGTGGACGGCCATCGTGAGGATCTCGTCCGCGTTCAGGGCGATGTGCTTCGCGAGGGTCCGCGCGGAGACGGCCTCGCCGTCGAGGAATCGCTTGTCCTGCCGGCCGTACCCGAAGTAGGGGATGACGGCCGTGATCCGGCGGGCGCCGAGGTCCCGGACGGCGTCCGCGAGGAGGAGGAACTCGACGATCGCGGGGTCGGGATGGGTCGACTGGACGAGGACGACGTGCTCCCCGGCCACGGGCCCGAGCAGCCGGACGTACCGCTCCCCGTCCGGAAAGCCGCCGGGGTGGCGCTCGAAGCTCACGTCCACGGCCCCGACCCCGAGCTCCCGCGCGAGGGCCCTCGCGAGGGGGAGGGAGGCGGAGCCGCCGACGACCTTCACGGCGGCGTCAAGCGGCACGGCCTATTTCAAGCCTGCCGCCCCGTCCGGGTTTGAGAGGGGGGCTCCCACCCGGGGGGGACCCGTCACGGAATCCGCGAGCATCCCATGATCTCGAAATCGCGATCGAACGAGAACGCCGTGGCGATCCCGTGCCGGTCCATCAGCACCTTCGAGGTGCAATCCGTGTAGGAGATGCGCTGGTCGGAGAAGCGCGAGAACACCCGGTCCGCCTCCCGCTCGTCCTCCTCCGTGACGTGCAGAATCCGGAGCACGGTGGAATCCCGCAGAAGGCGAAGTCCTTGGAGGGCGCCCGCGTGTCCGCCTTCGTAGAGGAGACGGGTGAGCACCTCGTCGACCACGAAATTGGAGGTGTAGAGGAGCCGGTACGGCAGGTCTCCGGCGGATAGCCTCCGAAACACATCGATGCTTGCGCGATGGTGGGCATCGGGCCGGTACACCCTCGCGACCAGGGGGCCTGTGTCGACGAAGAGCTTCACGAGTCCTCGCCGCCGTAGAGGGTCTCGTCCTCGCGGTCCGGGTACCGACGGCTCCCTTTCGCGACGGTGATCGTGAAGTCGAAGAGCGGGTCGAACGAGAGATCCCCTTCGCGCGCCGCCCACTCCATGGCCGCCTCCCTCAGCGCCTGCTTGAGGGTCAACCCCTTGCTCTCCGCCGTCTTCAGGAGGAACGCATAGGCGTCCTCGTCCATGTCGGTCTGAACCACCTTCTTCCGCATCGTCCATCTCCATGCTACATGTGATAGTTAAATGTTACGGCCATCCAACGACCGGCGGGGCGTTCCGGGCACGATAACAGCCCGGGAGCGTTCATATACGCCCGGAGGGCGTGGGCGGGCCCAGGAGAGGCATGGCCTTCCTCCCAGGGTCCGGCATCGCGGCGAAGC
>MGWD01000016.1:38633-49634 GCA_001800825.1 Euryarchaeota archaeon RBG_19FT_COMBO_69_17
CGCCCTCCTCGCGACGTTCGCGGGGGCGGACCTCCTCCTGAACCGGCCCAAGGGGTCCGGGCTCACCTGGATCGGGCTGCCCGTCCTTGCCCTCGGGGCGTTCCTGTTCGCCTGGGCCGTCTGGCCGCAGGGACGCGCGCCGGCCGCGGCCGAGGGCTCCCTCGCCTCCGCGCTCCTCCGGCGGGCGACGTGGGGCGGCCGGCTCATCCCGTTCTTCCCCGCGCTCGGGATCGTCGTGATCGTCGCGGACCTCGCGTACAACGTGGCCCTCTCCGCGACGCCGGCCCTCCTCACGGAGGACACGATCGTCCTCCTCGCGGGGGCGGCCCTGATCCTGTACGGCTTCGTTCCCGCGCGGTACGCGCGGGAGAGGGACTTCGTCCTCCTGTTCGCCCTGGGTCTCGTGGCGATCCTCGTCCTCCCGCTCATGGCGGCCCGGGCCTTCGTGGGGGACTTCGACGCCTCCGTGGACGTCTACTCGTGGGCGGCCCTCGCGCCCCAGACGAGCGGGATCCTGTCCCTCCTCGGGGTGTCGAACACCCTCCACCCCGTCGCCGGGTCCACGGCCCCGGGGATCACGTTCGTCCCGCAGAACCTCGGGATCCCCGTGACCGTCGTCATCACGACTGCGTGCTCGGGGATCTACTCGTTCGGGATCTTCGCGTCCGCGTTCGTCGCGTTCATCCTGACGGAGTACGGGCGACCGACCCGGCGGCTGTGGGCCCTCCTCGGGCTCGGGTTCCTCGCCTCGTACGTGGCCAACGTCCTCCGGATGGTCGTCATCGTCCTCGTCGGGTACTACACGGACTCGAACCAGACGGACCTCCAGAACATGCTCGTCGCCCACTCCTACGCGGGGTGGCTCATCTTCCTCGGCTGGGTCGCCCTGTTCTGGGGGATCCTCCTGCGGTTCCTCCCTGTCGAGAAGGGGGCGGGGACGGCCCCCGGAGCGAAGGAGACAAAGCGCCGGGAGGCGGGATGCGGAGTGTGCGGGGAGGCCCTGACGCCGGCGGTCCCCGCGGTCCGGTGCGGATGCGGGGCCATGCACCATCGCGCGTGCCTGGAGAAGGAGGGGCGGTGCCCGCGCTGCGGGGCGCCATGGTCGAGGGAGAAGGCGGCCCCGGCCGGCTCGTGAGGCTCAGAGGCCGAGGACCTCGGAGAGTTCGCGGCTGAGACGCTCGACCTCGATTCGGACGAGGCCTAGGTTCGCGAAGCCTTCGAGGACGACGATCACGGAGAGCTGGCTCTCCGCGACGGTGGACACGAAGACGGTCGAGTCGGGGCCGACCATGACGATGTCCGTGGGGCCCGTGAGGGCCAGGTTCTGGTATACCCGTTGGGACGACTGGACGGCCATCGTGGCCATCGCGGTGATCGTGAGGATGTTCGCCCGCGTGTCGAAGGACGAGGCGACGGGCAGTCCGCTGCGGTCCGCGACGGCTACGCCCCGCACGCCGTCGACGCGATCCCGGAAGCCCGTCAGGAGGGTCTGGAGCTGCTCGGCTGGGCCCTGAGAGGATTGCTGGATTCGGGGCGCGCTTGGCACTCGATTGACCTCCGCCTAGAGGCGCAGGAATCTGAAGACGGGGGCATCCCCCGCTGCAGGAGATACTGGGCTTCCCTCGGCTTTTAAATGGGTGGTTCAGAAAAATCAACAATGATTCCCGCCATTGGAACTCGTCCCGGTACATCTTCGGGGCACGGATGCATCGGAGGGAGACGCCGTGGAGTCCTCGGACCGCATGCGGGAGTGGCGCAGGCAGGTCGTCGTCGGCTATGAGACGCCGGGCGAGGTTGACCGATGGACGCGCAGCCTCCAGGCGGGCTGGACCGCGGCCGAGCGGCGGCTCACGGGACGAATGCTCCAGGGTCCCGGTCGGGTCCTCGTCGTCGGCTCGGGCGGGGGACGCGAGCTCGTCGCCCTCCGCTCCATGGGGCACGAAGGCGTGGGCATCGAAATCTCCCGTGGGCTGGTCCTGGGATTCCGACGCGAGGCGCCATCCTTAGGGGACTGCGTGGTCCTCGCGGACATGGCTCGGCTCCCCTTCGCGCCGGGTTCCTTCGGCGCCGTCCTCATGTTCAACCAGGTCCTCGGCCATGCCGCGTCCCGGGCCGATCGCGTGTTCGCCCTCGCGGAAGGCTTGCGGGTCCTTCGGCCGGGAGGAGCGGTCCTCATGAGCTTCTATTCAGGGGCCGTCGAGGACTACAGCCTGTGGCTCGGCGCGTGGTCAATCGCGAGCCGTCGCCGGCGGATCTCCGGCGCGCCGGCCTCACTCCCCGAGGTCCCGAGCCCGACCCGCCAGCGAGGCCTCCAGCGGAGAATCCGCGCGTGGGTCCGGGGCAAGTCGGACCGGGCGAGGCGGTTCGTCCGGGGCCTCGTCGACCGAGGCGCTCGAGGTGAAGGGCAGGGCGACGATGTCCTCCTCGCTCCGTCGGGGACTGGAGCCGGTACGGGGCGACGTGTCCCCTTCCACCTCTACCGGTTCGAAGAGTTCGTCGAGGATGTCCGGCGGGCCGGAGGCCGCATCCTGCTCTGGCGCAGCAATACGGAGCTGAACGCGGGGGCGGATGCTCCCGCATTCTTCCGAGGGCTCGACCACCTTCACTTCTGCGCCCTCGTGCCCGCCTCAGCGGACGCCCCGAGATGAGGCGACACAATCTCGGGGTCGAGATCCCACGAGACCGTCAACGCGTCCCGGACCGCAGGTGCGTCGACCTCGAGGAGGACGCGGAGAAGCCGGGCGCGCGTGTGGCCCTCGGGCGGTTCTCCAATCCCGCGGAAGCGGGGGATCGATGTCACGAAGCGCTTCGGGGGCATCTCCACCCCGTGGAGGACCTGATACGCCTTCTCGATGACCGGATGATAGGAAGCCTGGGAGCCTACGATCCATCCCGACAATCCCGTCCGAAAGAGAGCGCACTCGAACGCGACGATGTCGGGCATGAGGCGCCCCTCCCCGGGCCATGTGGCCTCCACGGACTTGCCGCACGTGCCACAGTCCGCCGTGAAGTGAGTCCCGTGGAAGGCCGCGCGGTACCTCCGCCAGCATCTCGGACAGTAGATCCAGAACTGCGACGGAGAACTCTCGGGGGCGAGATACGGAATCTCCCCTCGACCTCGTTGCTCCTCGCTGATCCGTATCTTCGTCCGTGCGACTTCCTCGTCGGATTCGAGCAGCCCGGACAGGATCTCGGGGACCCATTCCATGATCCCGCTCATCGGGAGGATTGCGAGTCCGTCGGGGATCCCGCCGAAGAGATCATCGAACCAGATCACTTGGACCCGCATGAGCCAATCGCCGAGGGACGTCGTCAGGCGTGCCGATTCATGCAACCTCTCCATCTGATCGCGAAGGCGGCCCACCAACGTCCCAAGGGACGCCTTTCGGTCCACATAGGTCGCGTTGTTCACGACCCATGCCTCCGCCCGCCGGTCCAACTCGTCAAGGGCCCCCTCCGAGGGCGGAGGGAGGCGAAAGAAGGGGACGTGCCGCAACTTCCTGCCGATCGGAATCGTCAGAGGGTTCTTGGCGTGATCGGAATCCGCCCCTCTCAAGGGCAGCCCGAGGAACAGGTTCTCCGGTCGCATGTCTGCGGAGTAGTGGTCCCCGACGAGGTACAGGGCCATGCCGCTGCCCGCGAGGGACGCCACCTCGCGAGCCTTGAGGACGAGGCGGACGATGCCGAGATGGGGCAGTTGACCGTCGTGCGCCATTTCCACGAGGACGCTCCGGTGGTCCTCGAGGCGCGACGTCGCCGCCTCGGTCCTTTCGCGGGCGCCGGGCAGTCGAAGCCGCCTCGCGTAGAGATCCCCGAGATACCCGGCCATCCGATCGCGTCCCGCGAGGATGCCCTGGGGGAGTACGACCTCATCGAGGTACCGGCGGCAGGCCTCCGCCATCGCGCGCTCTGAGCTGGGCACCGGCTCACCAGAACATCTTGTAGACTACAAAACCCTCGGCATAGCTGTAGCCGCTCTGGGCGCCCCGAGTGCGCGCCAAGCTCCGGAAACTCTCCTCGTCGAAGTACGCTCTGCGCCCGAACTGGCTCTTGTAGCGACGCAGGGCGTCCAGCTTCCGGTCCAAGGTCCCCGTGATGTCGATGAACAGGCTCGGAGTGAAGGTGTGGCTGCCATACCGCAGGATCTCGAACTGGAGGATCGTCTCCCGACGGCGGAACGTACGGATCGCGGCCCGAGCCACCGTCTCATGGTCCTGATGTGGGTCCTCCAGGAACGGGATGAGGACGAGGTCCGGGCCGAGATCCTCCTGGAGACGCTCCATCTCACGCATGATCTTGTGGCGATGCTCGGGAAGCTCGCGATTGGGGAAGCCGTAGACGACGGGTCGTTTGACTCCGAGAGACTTCGCCGCCACGGCGTACTCCCGGGCTCGCAGCTTCGAATCGGCGGGGGTCTCGTCGCCGCACGTGGAGAAGACCGCGCTATGAAGTTCGGATCCCTCGTCGCGGAACCTCGCGAGGGAGCCCCCGCACCCGAGCTCGATGTCGTCGGGATGGGCACCGAGTGCAAGGACCTTCGAAGGCGTAGGCCGAGAGGAGGGTCCCATGGCGCGTCCGTGGTTGCCTGATGACTATTAAGCCCCGCGGCCCTCGTTTTCACCTTCGATAACAATGACGAAAGGGCCATACCCCCATCGCCATGGTCTGGAGTGCCCTACCGGGATTTCGCCCCTGAGGCGCGGGCCGACGATCACGGGAGGGATGGAAGGAGCCTTTCGCGTTGGTCGAGAGCCAGGCCGGCCGCACACCGATGGAGCAGAGAGCTCGACGGATCGCGCGGGGCGGGACCGCCGTGTTCGCGACATCCCTGACCCTGAAAGGGACGTCCGTCCTCGCGTCGATCCTCATCGCGCGCCATCTCGGCCCGTACCAGCTGGGCGAGTGGAGTCTCGTGACGTCCGTGACGGGGCTGGCATGGATGTTCATCGAACTCGGAACAGGGACTGCCGCCGTCCGGCTCGTGTCCGCCGCCCGTGCCAGCGATCCCGAACGCGCCCAGCGCCTGTCGCGAACCTATGTCGTACTCGAGCTACTCCTGTCCCTCCCCGTTCTGTTGGCGTTCGCCGGGAGCGCGACATGGCTATCGACCGACCTCTATGGAGATCCGGTGCTCCTCCCCTTGTTCTGGCTCTCGATCGCTGGCCTGTTCCTCTCTACCCTCGTGGCATGCTACGCGGCCCTCATGCAGGCCTTCGAGCGGATTCGGCTGCTCGCGCGAATGAATCTCGTGTTCGGTGCGAGCCACTCGGTCCTGCTCGTCGTGTTCGTACTCCTGTGGGGACTCGTCGGTGGGTTCACCGCGAGCCTCGTCGCAAACGCCGCCCAGTGCCTGACCTACGCGGCGCTGTTCAAAGACGTCCGCCCGTTCCGGCTCGACGGATGGCGCCTGCGCCGCGACGACGTCACGGAGATCCTCTTCTACGCGGTCCCGACCTTCATGTCCGGCGTCATGCTCGTCGCGTTCAATTGGATCGGGGCGACCATCGTCGCGGGCCAGATCGGTGTGGAAACCCTGGGGCACTTCAGCGTGGCACAACGCCTCGCCTTCGTCGTGTTGTACATCCCGAGCGCCATCGTGGTCCCGTTCTTCCCCATGGCTACGGGGCTCTACCAGACGAGTCCTTCCGACTTCACCCGGACCCTTAACCACACGCTCAGGTACATCCTCCTCATCTCGTTCCCAGCGACTCTAATCGTGGCGGCCTTCTCCAGGATCCTGGTCGGGGTCCTCTACACCGACGCCTATGCAGAGGCAGCCGCTTTGCTCCCCATCCTCGCTGGAGCGTCGCTCCTCGCCTCCTTCCTCTCTCCCGCGATCCTCGTCTTCTACGTCACGGGTGCCATGCGGCGGCAGATCGCGCTGACGTCCGCGGCATTCGCGGCGGCGACCGTCGGCGTCGTCCTCCTGGTGCCGGCGATCGGGGTCGAAGGGTTTGCGTGGTCGTATCTCCTGTACTACGCGGTGACGATTGCGTTGGCGCCGGTCCTCCACGGCGCCCTGTTCCCGGATCCTCGATACCGGCGGATGACCGCGGTCGCGCTCGGCCTTAGCGGCATCGTCCTCACGGCGGGGCTCCTCCTCGCCCGGCTGGAACCGTTCATCGCCTCCGTCATCGCCATCGGAACGGTCGCTGCGACCGCGGTCGGAATCTATGCGAAAGCGTTCACCGAACGGGATCGGGCATTCCTTCGGCGCCTCCTCGAGGACCTGGTTGGCCGACGGGACGATCCCCGCTAGGCCCCGAACGACGAGGGGGCCGGATACTCCTCTGTGGGGCGAGGGGGCCTCAGCCAACCGAGGAAGAACGAGCACACTCGAACGGCAACATAGGGAACAACGTGCAGCCGGAAGAGGGCGTCGAGCGCGGATTCCCTCCGGCGGATCACCGAGCCGAGAACGAGGATGGAAGCGGAGGCCAGGCCGACTCCCGCGAGCCACAAGGACGCGGTCGCCAATGACGCGAGAAGGAGGCTACCCCATGCAACGAGGAGGAGCGCGAGTTCCAACTGGAGGAGGTGACGCAGATGGAAGTAGCGGGCCAGATACACGTTCCGGATGGTCGGCTCTTGTGATGCTCGCCGTGCCGCCTGACCCTCCCCGAAGCTCCATCCCGCGACCGAGCGCAGATATTCGACGAGGGTCAGATCCGCGCCGGGGGCCCAGTGATGGGTCCCCATTGCCGCTCGGGTTTTGAGGAGTCGACCGCCCAGCGCCCTCACCCGGATCGCGAGATCCCGGTCCTCGGCCCCTCGGAGAAAAGGTTGGATCCCTCCCGCTCGCTCGATCCATGTCCGGCGGTAGAGCCCGACGGCGATGGCCTCCGTCTCGGCGACCTCCGTCTGAGGGATCGAACGCTCGACGAGGTCCAAGGTGTAGCGAGATATCCGACTACGACCCGGCAGCGACTCCCGATCCACGCCGCAGACCCCCGCGATCGAGGGCCCGTGGAGCGCGCGCAGCCCGGTCGAGAGCCAGTCGGGATCCATGACGTAGTCCCCATCGACGAACAGGACTACATCCGACGAGCTCATGCGAAGGCCGATGAACCGGCCTGCCGCGGCCGAGAGAGGCCACGAGGGGGGGAGCGAGAGGGTGCGGATGGGGAATCCCGCAGCAATCGCGGTCGTGCGATCCGTGGAAGCGGAGTCGACGAGGACAACCTCCGCGGCCGAGACAAGACCCGCCTCACGAGCTCGGGCCACCGCATCGATGCAAGATTGAAGGCAGGCGCCGATGGTCCGCTCCTCGTTCCGGGCGATCACGATGACCGTGAGCGTCAAGGAGCTCACGAGGTCACCTCCCGGTAGATGGCCTCCAACCGTTCCATGCAAGCAGCCCACGTCGCCCTCGAGGCGACGAGTGCCGGATTGACCTCGTAGCATCTCGCCCGCAATTCCGGGTTGGATAGGGCTTGCTCCAAGGCGGACGCGAGCGCTCCCGCGTCTCCAGGGCGGAACAGGATTCCGTTCTCCCTGTGGGAAATCCAAGCACGGTTCGCCGGGATGTCGGCGACGACCGGCACGAGGCCCGTCGCCATCGCCTCCAGGAGGGAGGTCGATGCGCCGTCGGAGAGCGCGGTCGACACGTACACCGAGGCGCCGCGAAGCGCCCCGGCAAGGACGCGGGGGGCGACGCGGCCCTCGAACCGAACGTGCTCCACGATGCCCAACTCCCGAGCCCTCGCGACGAGGGCCGCTCGCAAGGAGCCATCCCCATACAGAGCGAGTCGAAGGCGGGTACCGGCGCGGCCGACGATCTCTGCTGCCCGGAGGAGCGTGTCGAGGTCATAGACGGCCTCGAAGCTTCTCGTGGAGATGACTGAGGGGCCTCGCGGCATCGTCTCGGCTGGGTGGAACATCTCCGCGTCAACGCCCCAAGGCAACGTCTCGATCTTCGCGACATCGATCCCCAATTGAATCATGCGATCCCGGACATGCGGCGCCACCGCGATGAATCGATCGACCCACAGGGAGACGAGCCGCATGAGCAACCGAGCGTGAGCGGCTCGTGGGTCGACAAGGACGTCGGACCCGACGGCGCTCGCGACGCAGGGGACCCCGGGCGCGGAGGCGAGGAACAGGGCCGCCGTCGAGAGATAGTGTCCATGGATGACGTCGGGCTTGAACCCCCTGGCCATGGACGCGAACTGGAGGATCCCTGCCCAGTGGTGCGAGAACGGGAGGCGGGTGGCCCAGGGGCGAATCTCGAACAAGGAAACCGGCCCCATCCCGACGAAATCGTGGGCCGTCGCCACGCGAACCTGATGCCCTTGGGCCAACTGATGATCGACGACCCGCGACGTGTGAATCGTGTGGGATTCGACGACGTGCAGAATCCTCATGAAGATCTCGCAGCCTTCTCCGCAAGATACGCGGAAGTCTTCCGGGCGACGGACGACCAGGAGCGTTCGCGCTCCACAAAGGCACGCCCGGTCCGCCCCATCTCCTGGACGAGTTCAGGCGAGCCGATCAGGCGGGCCATCGCCGCAGCGAGGGTTCCTGGGTCACCGGGTGGGACGAGAATCCCGGTGCCAAGAGTCCTCACGATGTCAAGTCCGGGAACATCGAACGCCACGACGGGACGACCGCAACTCAGGTACTCGAATAACTTGAGGGGGGAGATATCGAGGGAACGAACTCGCTCAGGCAGGAGCCCGAAGTCTGAGGCTGCGATGTGGAAAGGGACGTCCGTGTGGGGTACTTCCCCCGCGAACCGAACCGTTCGAGCCGGGAGGAGTGCCTTCGCTCGCGCCTCGAACGAGCCGCGAGCGGGGCCGTCCCCCACGACGAGGAGCTCGAACATCGGAACCGTTTCAAGGAGAACACGAGTCGCTTGGAGGAGACTCTCGAAGTCCCGCCATTCGACTAGGTTGCCGACGAACACCGCTCGCGGCCTCTCGGATTCGAGCTCGAGCCGACGGCACGCCGACTGCTTCGCGATCGGCTGGAACCGCGTGGTGTTGACTGCGTTGCCCACGACGAGGACTCGACGCGGATCCACTCCATGCCGGGCGACGAGATCGTCCTTGATTCCTTCGCTCACGACGATGAACCCGTCGACGCGTCGAAACAGAGCGCCTCGGAGACGATCCTTGAGGAGGCCTCTCACTGTGCGTCCGTCGGCTCGGCCCTGGAAGTGGAGCTCATCTCTGAGGATTCCGTTGATTTCCATGACGAGTGGGATCCTGCGCCGGGTCTTGACTGCAAAGCCGATCTTCGGCGTCGAGCGGCGTTCGTATACGATGTCGATTGCGGACCGTTTTGCGATGGCCAACGTCTCCCGCACCACCCGGCGGTTCGAGCCGCCGACGACACGGAGGACGATATCCGACCGAAGGGTCGGTGGGTGGCCACTCGCCGCCCCCACGACGAACGTGATCGCGTGTCCTATCGACGCGAGCCCGTTTGCGAGTTCCATCGCGTGGACCGTATCGCCTCTCTGGCGGTCGAGGTTGATGTCGAGGGCCAGGAAGAGGATGCGCATCCGGATGCGACGGTGAGTCCTCATTATATAACCGTTCCGGGACCATTGCCTCAACCCGGAACCGTCCCTTGTTCGTCTGGGCCGGCGGCAAGCCTCCGTGGGCTCAGGGGACGTCTGGAGGGTGGCACGGTCCTCGCGTCCGAGGACGCCTTTCGCCGTGCCCGTTCTCCCGAGAACGATTAAGTAAGGATGGCGTCATGGCGTCCCGTGCGCGTCGCCCTTTGCGCGCCCTATGATGTCGACCTCATTGCGGGGGTGAGCGAGTTCGTTCGCGAACTGAGGCGCGCACTCCAGGCCGCCGGGGACAGCGTGGAGGTCTTCACGCCAGACATGTTCGAGGAGCTGTCCCGGATGCCGAACGGCTTCCGCAACGCCCTCCTCTCCGTCAGGACGTTCGTTGCGATCCTGCGTTCCCCCGCCCCCTGGTCCGCGGTCCACGTGAACCAACCTCATGCCCAGGCCGTGGCAGCCCTTCTCGCGGCCCGGATCCGGGGCGTGAATGGGGTTGCGACGATTCACTCGCCCTTCCCGCCTGGACGCTCGGGGCTGCACGCGCTGATGCAGCGAATCCACCACCGGCTCGTGATGCGATTGGCGGACGTCGTGGTGTTCGTCGCCGCGGCCCTGAGGCGCGACCTCGGACGCCCCGACGACCGGGTGATCTACATCGCGCCCTCCGAATGGTATCTTTCAGCGGCGCCTCGGACCCGACCCTTGGACCCGGGAGGGGTGACCATCCTCTTCGTGGGTCGGCAGACCCGCTCGAAGGGGTTCTTCGATCTGATGGACGTAATCGAGACCCTCAGCGCCGGCCCGCTGCGCGACAGGTTCCGGCTCAGGCTCGTCGGACAGTCGACGCCGGAAGAGACCGCTGAGAAGGAGGCCCGGCTACGCCGCCTCGGGAACCGGGTCGAAGACACGGGCCCGGTGAAGGAGCACGCGCAGCTCCTCAGTGTGTACCAATCCTCGGACGTTATCGTCCTCCCCTCCTATCGGGAGGGTCTGCCCCTCGTCCTCGTGGAGGCGATGGCTGTCGGCTGCGTACCGGTCGCAACGGCCATCGATGGAATCCCCGAGCTGGTTGCCCCCGGGGTCAGCGGATGGCTCGTCCCGCCGGGAGATCGGGCCGCCCTGCTCGCGGCCCTGGAGTCAGCGATTGGCCGTCCGGAGGAACTTGGCCGACGCTCGGTCCGCGCCGCGGAAACCGTCCGGGCCCGTTTCCGATCAGAACGTACGGCAGATCGCTACCGATCCCTGTATGCACGGGTGGAGGGGTCTCTCAGGTCAGGTGAGACGGGCCTCGCGGAGCAGGGCTAGGTAGATTCCCTCGTGCTGTTGGGCCATCCGTTCCACGCTCGCGTGACGGGACACCCATTCCCTGGCCTGGGTCCCCAGGCGGCTTCGTTCCTCAGGGGAGTCAATCAAATGAGCGATGGCCTGGGCGAGGGCCGCTGAATCCTCCGGGGGAACCAGGTAGCCAGCCTGACGGTCCTGTA
>MGWD01000016.1:49644-51190 GCA_001800825.1 Euryarchaeota archaeon RBG_19FT_COMBO_69_17
GAGACCGCCGACGGCCGCGGCGATCACGGGGAGCCCCCGGCTCATCGCCTCCGCCGTGACCATAGGGGCGGGTTCCTCCCAGCGGGAGGGCACGAGGAGGCAATGGGCGGAACGGTAGAGGGAATCCAATTCGTCGGGCCCCACCTCACCGAGGAAATGCAATCGATCCCCAACGCCCAGTCGCGTGGACAATTGGCGCAGGTGAATTCCGTAGGCGGAACCCTCGGGACCGGGCGACGGTCCCGCGACGATCAGCCGCGCGTCGTGACCCGTCCTCGCGAGCACCGATACGGCCTCGATCGCAAGGTCGACGCCCTTCTCTGGAACCACGCGTCCGACGTAGAGGCACAGGAAGGACTCGGCGGGGATTCCCTTCTGCCGTAGGGCCGAGGCGGGATCTCCGGACGATTCGTCCGAGCCCGGGCGAACGCCTCCCGGGACAATCGCAGTCCGGTCGTGTCGCACGTGGTTTGTCGTTTCGTACAGGCCTTGCGTCTCGGGGGCAACGAAGAGCAGCGCATCGAGCCTTGGGGCGAGCCATGACAGGACACGAGAACGATATCTGATCGGGGAGTGAAACGTGTGGACAGCGAGGGCCCCGAAGCATCGCGCAAAGAACCCGGTTGCGAGGCAGAAGCTCGCCCCGTGAGAGTGCACGATGACGGTCTCTCCCTGGAGCCTCCAAGCTGCAATCCGCATCAGACACAAGGCCCCGAACGCCGCGTGGAACAGCTTGCGGGACTTCGCCTTGCGCGCGCGGGCCTCCCGAAGCACGAGCCGAGGGGGGTACGCCAGCACCGTAGTCCGGAACCCGTTCGACCGGAGGGTTCCCACAAGCCCGGCAAGGTATTCCGATACGCCACCGACGACCGGCCGATACACGTTCGTGACGAAGACGATTCGGGGCTTGGGGGTCAACATTCCCCATCGACCAGGGGACCACCAAGCCGGATTGGGTTCCAGGAGGTGATCGAGGAGTCGTGCAAAGGGGATCATCTCGTGCTGAGTGGAACTTGTGCGGAGCAGCTCCTCCAGATCGCGGAGGTCCGATCGGCACCCGAGACGCATCCAACTCGGGAGAGGGGCACCCACGGGATAGTCGATTGCCTCCCAGGGGTGGATGAGGAACGTGACCTGGGAGGCGGGGGATGCCTCGATGGCATTGAGAGCCCTCCCGACCCCCACGGAATGGAGATATCCCAGGCCAAGGGGAGATCCGCGAACATAGGGGTTCGCGGTCACGGGAACCTCGACGAGAGGCATTCGCCCGATCGTGGCGGGAGTGGCAGCCGAAACGCGATAGGCCGCGCTGGGACTCCCTCGAAAATCGATCCGGGGAGTGCCCCTCGTCTTCCGAACCCGGCGACCGGGGACGACGGATGAATCGACGCGGACGCCCGAGCTTGTGAGAGCGCCGACGGATGCCCCGTCGATCAGGAAGTTTGGCGCCCTGAACGAGGCGGGTTCCGAGAGGTAGGGCCGGATCACCGACATTGCCTGGTCAACATCGAGACGCTGGATGTCTTCGGCACGCCCGCCGATCGGC